>NZ_JAPPTJ010000004.1:0-574311 GCF_027586995.1 Vibrio sp. La 4.2.2 | reverse complement strand
GCCACGTGTTACGTCTTTTCCTTCCACACCGTCGCCTGCTTCACGCACACGACCAATTTCTTTGGCGGAATCAATCACTGGCGCATCATTCGTCCCTTTAACAGTCACCGAGATAGTTTGAGTAACCACAGCGCCCTGTTCGTCTTCAACTTGAACGGTAAAACTCAGAGGAACTTCGTCACCTTCAGCTAACGCTTCTACGGCACCCGCTTCGTTATCAATAACAAAACTCCATAAGCCATCGCTAGTGATACTGAACGTGCCGTACGGGTTGCTAACGTCGCCTACTGGGCTCCACGTTAGGTTAGAAGAATCCACATCTGTCGCTGAAAGTTGACCACCTGTACTTGGTGCTCCGGCATCCTCAGTACCATTGTCAAAATGCCCAGACTCTCTTACTTCGCCTTCTGTAACCAATTCTGAGTCAATTACTGGCTTGTCGTTCGTACCTTGGATATTGATAACAATCGTTTGAAAGACATCAACACCTTGGTCGTCAGTGACTTTAACTTTGAATTCAAGAGAAGTTGATTGTCCTTCTCGTAAGGCTTGAACTTCATCTGCAGTGTTGTCTAGTTCAAATGTCCAGAAGCCGGCTTCTGTAATCGAAAAATCGCCATATGTAGAAGACACATCGCCGTCTTTTGACCAAACCAAACTTTCGACTGGAGAGTCTACATCTGTGGCATTCAACTGTCCGCTCACCGATGCCGTTCCTATGTTCTCTGAACCGTCATCATTGTGTCCAGCTTCGACAACGTCACCACTGATTTCGCTATTTGCACTGATAACAGGTTTATCGTTAGTGCCAGTAATAGTGATTACAAATGGCTGTGACGTAGAGGAGTTTAGAGGGTCGGTGACTTGGACGGTAAAGGAGAGTGTGACAGTATCATTGACGTTTAAAGCTTGTGTGGCATCCGAGTCATTATTTAAACGGAAGGTCCATTGCCCATTATCAGCTAGCTCAAACTCACCGAAGTCAGATAGATTGTCCGGAGTAGAAATCACATCCCATGTTAACGTTGCATCGTCAAATTCAAGGTCGGTTGCTGAAAGCTGACCTGTCAGCTCAGCCGTACCGTCAAAATCACTACCGTCAGAGTTATGACCTGCTTCCACAACGTTTCCAGCTAAGGCTTCACTAAGAATTTGCGGAGCTGAGTTAACGAGTACCTGAAGAAGAGTATTAGATTGCGTCGCGGTTAGTCCTTGCGTCTCAAGGCCAGAGGTGTCGAACTGAGTTTTAGCTAGAGTTTGCGAATCATCACGTTCGATAGCGCCAGTAGTCGTTGGGCTTGAACCATTGGCTTCACCTGCAGCAGTAGCTTGTTCTTCATTTTGAGTCGGATCTTCTCCGGCCTCAATGGCAGCGATGATTTCTTCGGCATCAATATCAGAGACATCTATCTCTTGGTTTTCCCCATCTTCTTGAATCAATACAAGGTCTATATCCTCTCCGACTTCTGTATCGTTCAAAACGTTGATAACAACGTCCCCAGGTCTTGGTTCTGTTCCTTCAGGAAGGATGGTGAGTTTTCCTTGAGCATCTATTACTAACGTACCAGACACTTTTGCCAACCCAAATAGAGACAACGCACTCATGATTTACTCCTTGAATTGCTTCCGACGCCAGGAAACAATATCTTTTATCAGTTCTAGCCAGCCTTGCTTGCGCGGATGGACATATGCCCAAGCTCGAAATTTTACTTTTATTTTACATTTAGATATCAGATTAGTTGACGAAATGAAACTTTTTGGGGAAGTATTTTTCGTTTGTCTCAAAAACGAAAAAAGTCTCGCAAATACGAGACTTTTTGATGAATGATTTAAGCTTAATCTTAGCCGATTACAGTGATAAATCCTTGTAAGATGATTAGGTTCACAATATCAATGAAAAACGCTCCCACAATAGGCACTACCATAAAGGCTTGAGGAGATGGACCGAATCGATTAACAATAGACCCCATATTCATAACCGCTGTCGGCGTAGCCCCTAAACCAAACCCACAGTGGCCACCGGCTATAACCGCTCCATCGTAGTTTTTGCCCATCACTCTAAACGTAATGTAATAAGCAAACAGCCCCAAAATAACCGATTGAACAGACAGTATGATTAAGAAAGGAATAGCCAGATCAAAGATGTTCCACAGCTGAAGACTCATCAATGCCATTGCTAAGAAAAGCGATAATGACACCGTACCGAGAATATCGACCGTTTCTGCATCCACTTTATAACTTTTGGTCACTTCGCAGATGTTGGTAATGAAAACACCGATAAATAACGCATAAACGAAGTCAGGAATCATTAACCAAGATATTTCAAATGTATTGACCCACGCATGTAAATACTTCGCTCCAGTCACACAGATGAGTAAGATAAACAGAACTTCAATAACCTTTTTAGCAGTCACGCGATCTCTTTCGTACTCGTTATAAGTTACCAATTCAGGGAAGCGCTCATGAGTATCATTGCCTCGGCCATACTCTGACTCAAAGTTATTCTTATCAATGAGTCGTTGTGCAACCGGACTACCAATAATACCGCCGATAATTAGACCAAAGGTTGCAGAAGCCATCGCAATTTCTAGTGTGTTGCTGATGCCGTAAGTCTCAGTAAAGGTTTGAGCCCAAGCAGCCCCAGTACCATGTCCGCCCGACAAGGTAATAGAGCCCGCAATTAACCCCATTAACGGCTCTAAGCCGAGCATGGTGGCTAATCCAACTCCGACACTATTCTGGATAATAATATATACCGATGCGACCGCTAAAAAGACAAAGACTTTAGCGCCACCTTTCATCAGTTGGGTGTAGTTAGCCGCCAATCCTACGGTGCTAAAAAACATCAACATAAATGTTTTCTGCAAGGGCAACGAGAACTCAAGATTAACGTTGTTAAAGTGTAAAACCGTAATGATAAGGGCAACGATTAATCCACCAACGATGGGTTCAGGGATGTTGTATTTTTTTAGAACAGGGAGCTTACTATTAATGATGTGTCCCAGAAAAAGAACGCTGATAGCGATCAAAAAAGATTCTAACGTGCCAACAGAGATGGTGTTGTTCATATAACCTCTTTTTTTGCTTTATCGCTCATCTTCCTTAATGAGGTTCGACTAAATTGTAAAGTGTAGTAGAAATAGAATAGATGGCGACTCGCTTTACGCAGACACCAAACGACCTTGTTTAGACTATCTATCACTTCTTAAGGTGCCGGGAAGAATCGGCAAATATGTGGCCATAGTTAATTAACAGAAACACTGTTAACCTGTTGGCTACATTGAGTTTATGAATATAAAAAGAAGAACTACACTAAATTAATCGCGCAGTGTACCACAGACAGGCCATTGCGACTAATTGAACCATCGAATATATGGATAACGGAATGAAATCTATACTAACAAGGACTGTTTTTTCAGTCGCTCTATTGACACCATTCGCTGCGATAAGCGCTGTCAATATTAGCTATGGCGATACAAATACAACGTCAGAACAACAAGCGAAAACTGCAATCGCACAAAGCAAAATAAATGAGCTGGTGGTACAGCTCTCCGATACTTACTTTCCATTTAACAACGACCTAACGATTCAATATGGCGGTGATGACGGACCACTTTACGATCCTCAAGCTCATGTCGTGCATATTCCGTATAAATTCTATACCGACTCACTCAACTACTTTTTAAACAACGATTACCAAAAGAAGTTTGGCAAACCAGCTAAAGATGGGGCGCTTGATACTCTACTTCATACATTGTTGCATGAAGCAGGACATGCTTACGTAGCAGATCATGGGATTCCTATTCTAGGTAAAGAAGAAGATGCCGTAGATAACTTTGCGGCAGTGTTAATGCTCAACTACGTAGAAAACGGTGCCGATGCCACTATCAGCGCTGCAGATATGTTCTCCTTTGAATCCGAAGACCGGCCCGACTATTACGATTTTGCCGAGTACATCGGCGAGCATAGTTTTGATCTACAACGTTATTTCAGCACACTTTGTTTGGTATATGGTAGTGACCCAGAGAACCATGCCACGCTTCTGGATGAGATAGAAGAAGACTATAGAGACGAGCAAAAAGATAAATGTGAAATGACTTTCCAACAGATCGATATGAACTGGAAACAAGTATTAAGAATACAAGAAGAGCAAAGCTGAAAACAAAGAAAGGAGTTGATATGGCGACCCAGCTCATCGTATTTTTTGATGGTACGTGCCCACTTTGCGTCAAAGAAATGCAATCTCTAAAGCATCATGACAAAGCACTAGCCATTAAACTTATCGACATTTTCTCTCCAGAGTTTGAGGCCTACCCTGATATCGATCCTAAAGCAGCCTCAGAGCGCCTTCATGCCTACGATACAGAAGGAAAGTTGCTTCTCGGCTTGGACGTTACTCATAGAGCATGGAGCTTGGTAGGAAAACCACATCTTTACGGATTCACACGATGGCGAATCTTCAAGCCTGTTTGCGATTGGGCATACCTGAAATTTGCTCGTAATCGCTACCAAATATCGGGCTGGCTAACTGGAAAGAAACAATGTGAGCGGTGTCGGCTTGATTAGTCGACTACCGCTCAACGCTTTATTTACACTGTAAACGTTACAATTCAGCGTCTTTGCGAACTGCTTTAAGTAAAACAGACGTATCTGAACGATTTTCCCCTTGCGAAGAGAGTGCTTTATATCTTTCGACCGTCTGTTCCGTCAATGGAAGTCGAATGCCCTGACGAGCCCCTTCATCCAAACAAAAACCGAGATCTTTAATCATCCAATCGATGGCAAAACCAAAGTCATACTTATCTTCATCCATGGTTTTGGCACGGTTTTCCATCTGCCAAGAACCCGCCGCACCATTTTTCAAGCAATCAACTAATGAAGGAATATCTAAACCACTCTTTTGCGCGAGTATTAACCCTTCAGACAATCCAGTTAGAACTCCAGCGATACATACTTGGTTAACCATTTTAGCTCGTTGTCCTTGACCAACAGTCCCCATCAAGACTGATGACTTACCGTAAGCATCAAATACTGGCTGCAAAGCGGTAAAAGTTGCTTGTTCGCCACCGCACATGATGGTCAGCACACCATTTTCTGCGCCAGCCTGTCCTCCAGATACGGGCGCGTCCATAAAACGGACATTCGCTTTATCACACGCAGCTCCAAGCTCTTCTGCCAACTGCGCTGATGTAGTCGTATGATCAACGAGAATAGCCCCTTTCTTCATGCTCGCAATGGCACCAGAAACGGATGTGGTCATCTGTCTAACGTCATCATCGTTGCCCACACATACCGCCACCACATCGGCGTCTCTAACACAATCCGCCACTGTTTCATGATATCGACCATTGTATTCTTCGGCCCAGCGTTTCGCTTTTTCTGTAGTGCGATTAAATACGCAAACCTCAAATCCTGCTTTAGCCAAATGACCAGCCATTGGGTATCCCATAACGCCTAATCCAATAAAACTAACTTTCATTTGTACTCCTTTAATTGCTGGTGGGGTTTACCGCGGCATCCATTGTATCTGCACTAGATAAAATCGCGTCTATTAGCGATTTGACGGCCTTTGGTTGGTATTTCCTATCTTTGTACACCAAAAACGCCTGTCGGTCACTACGATAGTGCTCAGGCAGCAGATGAACTAAATTTGAGTTGCCACGCACATGGCGTAAAGGTAGTGATGCAACTCCCAAGCCTCGCTCAACTGCATCGAGTAACGCTTGGATATCATTGACAACAAGCCTAGGTTTTATCGTCATGCTTTGCTCAAGAGCGTCATCACGGTAAATCGCCAGCTTCTGACTATTATCTATGGCAAGCCAATCTAGCTCTTGTAACTGCTCAATGTGGGTAATTTGGCTACATTTTGCTAAGTATTCAGCGCTAGCAAAAAAGCCGTGGCGTGCAGTAAACAGTGGTCGAGCAATGAGATCATCCATCTCACTGATGTCAAACGTAATCAACAATTCTCGATTCGTTTGTGGTTTTAGCTGATCATGGTTTAAAGCGAGATCGATGTGAACTTTAGGGTATTGTTTTAAATACCCTTCAACCACAGGTGCTACGAAAGAATGATAGAAACTGTGAGGGGCGGACAAACGTACCGTACCAGCAACCTGCTCCGTTTGCTCCGTTACATTACCTAACCCTATTTCGATCTGCTCAATACCACTGCTCAGTTGATCGAAAACAAGCTTACCAATTTCAGTCGCAGCTAATTCCCTACCCTTCTTCTCTAGTAAACGTAGTCCTAAACGCTCCTCAAGCGATGAGATACGTCTTGATACCGTCGATTGAGGCACACCCAATAGATTAGCGGTTTTTAAGACTGAGCCGTGTTCCACGACCTTACAAAACAAGTAGACGTCGTCTATATACCCAAATATGGAATCCACAATTCTAAATTACCCAATATTATCTATTTATGAATAGGTTTATACTTCTTATAACAAAAATCAACAGGAGAATAACAATGAGCAGAAAACAATTTTGGATCTCAGCCCTACTTTCATCTCTCACTATGGGAATCATGATGTCCGGTATTATCTCAGGATACAAAATGGGCTTTAGTAGCGCATGGCCACCGATATGGCTACAGAGTTTTCTTATCGCTTGGCCATGTGCTCTGTTGTTGAACCTTACGGTCTTGCCTCAAGTGAGAAACTTCGCAGCATGGATATGCACTCCAAGAAAGATCAAGAACAAGGAAGCATGATCATGGGAAAGTACCTTGATCATGCTTCTGGAGATATCATATTCAATCGCCGTTTAGAACCGAAAAAACGGCAATAAAAAAGAGCCGACTATGTCGACTCTTTTTCTTCATAACGAGCGTATTATTGCTCTGCGTTATGGTAAACCTGCTGAACATCATCGCAGTCATCTAGCATGTCGAGGAATTTTTGGAATTTCTCAGCATCTTCACCAGCAATTGCAGTATGAGTTTGCGGTACAAACGTAATTTCTTCTACATCAACCGTTAGGTCTGGGTATTCTGCATTCAATGCCGTTTTCGCTTTGAAGAACTCAGTATGTGGTGCAAATACCGTGATGACGCCATCTTCAAGCTCAATATCAGTTACATCAACATCTGCCATCATCAGAGCTTCAAGCACCGCTTCTTCGTCGTCACCTTTGAACTGGAACACCGCTTGGTGATCGAACATGTGAGCCACAGTACCAGGGCTACCAATCTTTGCGCCAGTCTTAACAAAGCATTGACGAACATCTTGGAAAGTACGGTTGCCGTTATCTGTTAGACAGTCAACGATGACACTAACGCCACCAGGACCAAACCCTTCGTAACGTGCAGGCTGGTAATCTTCACCACCACCACCGCTAGCTTTGTCTAGTGCTTTATCGATAACGTGAGCAGGAACTTGATCCTTTTTAGCTTTAGCAATCAGGTGCTTAAGTGAAAGGTTCATTTCTGGATCTGCACCACCGTTCTTAGCAGCTACATAGATCTCTTTACCATACTTGGAATAAACTTTAATTTTCGCGCCCTGAGTCTTGGCCATTGAGGCCTTGCGCACTTCAAAACTTCTTCCCATCGGGATGTTCTCTCTAATTCATTTTAACGCGGAGGATTTTATCAAATCGTCGGTACAATTCAATTGTGAACGCCGTGAATGGCGCTTACATCACTCCCATCATTCGTTTGTATTTGTCGACACACTGTTCAAACCATGCTTGTTCAGCCTCATCCGCTATCTTTTCGAGTTGCTCGCGTATAGCTTCAGGCCCCGCTTTGGCTTCTTTTAATTGCCACACAACAAAGGAAGCTTGTTTATCAAGTTCAACTTTATTCTTTTCAGAGGGTGGGAGAAGCGACAAATTATGGGACATGGTATTTAGTCAGTTGATGTTGGCAAGGGAGCAGAATATACCATTGATGAAGTATTAAACTCAAATGAAAGGGTGTGATTTGGGATAGATAGAAAATACAAAGGGTGGCCTTAGCCACCCTATCTGGTTATCCAATATTAGTGAATCAAGCCTAGCTCTCTTGCTTCTTCGAGAGTTAGACCACTTTCTCTGATTTCCCTCAACGCTTCAATGCGACGTCTAGCTTCTGCGGATTTTCCCTGTTTCGCAGGACGTATGTTTTCTTGGACTTCTTCAGAGTGATCCCACTTACTTGTCATGGATGTCATTTCGTCATGGTCGATTGAATTAATGGACATTGTTACCTCCTGATGAACCATGTCTGAACACCTAATCTGTAGCAAACGACAATTTTGTTGTTAAGAAAAACTGAGTCAGAATGTGATAGGGGCAATAGTTCTAAACAGAAGTTTTAGAAAGCGGTTTTTAAACTTTGAAATCCATCAGCGGTGGGATTACATTTAGGAGATTCCACCTCAGAAAATCAACTTGATCGAGATCTCCTTTTTTCTCCTCTAAGCCCACACCAGATATTAGTTGCACCTCACCCAGAAATGAGGGAATCGTCGAATTTCAGACAAAAAAAAAGCGAGTCCAAATTGAACTCGCCAAAATATATCAGAATGAATGTAACAATATGAGCCAATCTACTTATTTCATTAGAAAGGACAAAAGGTTGTCTATTCGGAATAAATATTAGCCAACCACACTTGTTACTTTGTCAGCTTATTGTCAGCGTTATGTGTTATTCCTAACAAGTTAGTACTAAGTGTAACAAGGGGTTAATTAGCGCTAAATAGCGACCTCATCTAGCACGCGAAATACCGTTTCATCGATATGTCCTTCGTGCACTTGTTTACACACTTTTTTACGGACGGCCAACGCTGAGATCAGTCGTTCAATCGACAAATGCTTGTTTTCTTGTCGAGAGTTATATAACTCCACAACACGACTCAGCACTTCATAGGGAATGACCTGATCATCAACACGCAACCAATCCAGCTTCTCCATAAGCTCTGAGCACTCTTGTTTGATTGAGGCGACCGAATGCCCTGTCATGGCAGACAATGCCGTTACACTGCGTTCTAGAGCTTCTGATGAAGTATATTTAGATAAGATGATGGTTATTTCATCCGCATTGATTTCAACTAAGTGTTTTCTCTGCTTCACTCTACGGCCCAGGTTTCCTCTTGGAGACGGTGCTTTACGCTGAATTGGCTCAAACTCACCGTCAATGATTGTCGACAGCTCATCGAGTTGCTTACGAGTTACCAACTCGTTGCGTAACGGGTTAGGTAAGGTTGGTGCCATGTTTCGCTTACCTGCATTCGTCGTTCTTGCTCTTGAGTAACGCAATACTTCTTCCACATCACAACGAATATCAACCTGATAATCTGGTAGCTTAGCATCTGGATCTATGCATTGTAGTGTCAGATGATAGCCCCATAAGTTTACATCAAATTGATCATTGCTTGTGGATCCTTCCCCTAGTTTTCTAAGCTCTCGAAGAAGATCCATCGAGAAGCGTCGCCATTCTATGTTACGCGCAAGCTTTTGATTAAGCTCTGAAAGAAGAAGAGTATCGGTATGACGTCGGGCCATACGACTTCTGAAATACGAATACAACTGAAATACCAATGTATGCTGTTTTAGAATTTCAGGTGGGAACAAGAAAAAATAGTCTCTCGTCAATAACTCTTCGTAGAACGACGGCTCCCACACCAAGATATATAAATTAGGCTTGATCTTGATCTCACCATCCGCGCCTTCACGTGGTGCCTCTTCAGATGCAGTGATCGTTCTGGCTAGAAACCTAAAACGATCACTCTTGAATCCTTCAGGCATATTTTCGCTGAGCCAACGACCTGTAAGCTCGTGCAATTGGAAATCGGTAAATTCAATTCGATCAATACTGTCACGAATGGAATCACGTGCTGGGCCACTGTCTTTTTTACCTCGAAGGGAAAGGATGTCAGTGATATATAAAGGGGTCTTGTTAGGCACATGTTTAGCATCAAGGTGATACTCTTCGTGGTGATGATCATGGTATTGCACCGTTAGCGTAAACAATGCAAACAGCGTCATAAGATCATCAACAGTCATGATATTCTTAGATGATCGAGTTTCAATCACCGCTTTTGTACCTGAGATGGATACCATCGACTTCTGATAGCTTTTACGTGTACGTGGTGGAGCGAGTGCTTGATCGATAATGCCTGCCCAGTTTGTTGGAGATACTACAAACTGATCTGCTTCATCGCGCATAGCTGGTGGCGTATAAAGTCCATGTTCATTCAACAAGCGTTTATTCACTTGTGTTTGAGCCAATGCTTTTGATTTTTTTTGCTTTTCGGATTGCTTAACCGATTCGGTTACCAGGCTGGTTGCGCCTAAAACGGATACTAATTGATTGGGATTAATAAACCGATGAAGCATCGTTTTGCCAGCGAGGCCTTCCTCAAACTTAACACCATGTTGGCTAAACAAACCAATATTTACTGCGGCTCTCAAACGTTGCTGAATAGCTGCACGAGTTAGTTTACCGTCAGTGGCGTCGATTAACTCGGTAGTTGAAACGTAACCATCTTTAGAACTGAATCCGCGTAAAGAGATAAGATTCAGCAGTTCCAAAATGCTCTTAGTCACGCCTTTGAAGTGCTGATACTGCTCAATCCAATCGACAGACGTTTCTGTCACTTCAAAAAGATGTCCGCCTTTGTGATCTCGTGGAGACCGGATCAATAATTTTTCATCGTTGCTCATGATTGGATCTATATCACACTATCCGTAAATTCGATATTGTTCCATAGAATAAAGAATAATGTCGAATAAATAAAGATCTATTTTATTGCTCTTAATAAACTGATCTTTACTGATAATACTGATCTAATATGATTAAGTGATCTTATGATCTGGCACTTTTATGGGTTGTAACTATATGTTTTTAAAAGCAAAGATTTAACAAGCATTCGGACGCATGATCATAGTAATTACGAAACGATGATCATTGTTTTTCGAATGCATGATCATAGAACTCCGGAGGCATGATCATCATCTGCCCGAAAATATGATCATTACGCTAACGGATAGATGATCATGAAGTCATCACAACTTATCCACAGAAAAAGTAGAAAAGCTGTGAATAGCTTAATGTAAATATCTTTTAAATCATAAATTTACCTCGAAAGCATGATCAAGGTGGAAGAATTATTTGTCGTCTTAGGCAATTGATGAAAGTCATTGTTCAAATATTACTCGAATTGAATAAAGATAAACGAACAGACGCTTTTTCATCGTTAATGGCTTTAACCCTTATATATTGGGAAGCATGATCAAGAAAGTTTATTGAACCTGTTATTGCATTTTGAATTCTGTCGTTAACCACTGAATCTTACCACTATCCCTTGTTCTATCGGGCATAAGCCGTAATTTTGTCGGAGATTTGCATGCTTCCGTAGTGACAAAGTACTTGATCATTCTTCCAAGATAAATGATCGACGTAACAGACCAATAATCCAATGTCTGTTTCTAAAACTTCCCTTGATCATGCTTCTATATTCTCGGAACTATGATCATGAGTTTTGTCTTTTGGTGCTCTAACGTTTCTTCACTGACCAATGAACAATTATTTGTGTGCCTAAAAAGACGCTTAATTTGAAATAGCTGAGATAGAAACAACAAAGTCCGTAAGTTATCCAATATTTATAATCGTTCCGAGATGTTTTCTATTTACATTGTAAATAAGTTACGTGGTAACACTTGAAATCTGATGAGGTTTCTGTGTCTTTCACTTCATTATAACTTGGATTGTTTGATGTATTTTTCACCAGCTTTGTAGACAAAATCACGATTTGGCTTTTATGTGGTCAATTTATTGTAAAAAACAACACTAAGTGAGTGGACAGCTTTTTGATGTGAATGTACGATATAGCTGTACATTAATTCATTAGGTTACTTGGTTGGAACTTAGGTATGAAAAGAGAACAAACAATAGATAATCTCTACCAACTTGCAGAACAAACTCAGCAAGTACAAGCAGATCGCATCGAAATTGTATTAGAAGAACGAAGCGATGATCACTTTCCTGCAATGTCAAAAGCAATGATGGAAACTCGTTCTGGACTGACTCGTCGTAAACTGGATGATGCTATCAGTAAGATGGAAGCAAATGGTCATCAATTTACTAAAAATAATGCCAATCATTATTCTATTTCGTTGCAAGAAGCACACATGTTGATGGATGCGGCTGCGGTACCTAAATTTCACGAACGTAAACAAAGCGCCAATAATAAACCGTGGATTATTAACGTTCAAAACCAAAAGGGTGGTACTGGTAAGTCTATGAGTGCAGTTCATCTAGCTGCCTGCCTAGCGCTAAACTTGGACAAACGCTATCGTATCTGTCTAATTGACTTGGACCCTCAAGGTTCACTTCGTTTGTTCTTGAATCCACAAATCAGTATTTCCGAACATGAAAACATCTATTCTGCGGTAGATGTAATGCTAGAAAATGTACCGGAAGGGACTGATATTGATATTGATTTTTTACGCCGCAACGTTTTGCTACCAACTCAGTATCCTAACCTAAAAACGATTTCAGCCTTCCCTGAAGATGCGATGTTTAACGCGGAAGCATGGCAAAACCTTTCTCAAAACCAATCTCTCGATATTGTTAAACTACTAAAAGAGAAGTTGATTGACAAAATCGCGGATGACTTCGACGTCATCATGATTGATACTGGCCCTCACGTTGATCCACTAGTTTGGAACGCTATGTATGCATCTAATGCGCTGCTTATTCCATGTGCAGCTAAACGTTTAGATTGGGCTTCAACAGTCAATTTCTTCCAGCACCTTCCGACTGTTTATGAGATGTTCCCAGAAGATTGGAAAGGATTAGAATTCGTTCGTCTGATGCCGACCATGTTTGAAGATGATAATAAAAAGCAAGTGTCTGTCTTAACAGAGATGAACTACCTACTTGGTGACCAAGTTATGATGGCGACAATTCCTCGTAGTAGGGCATTTGAAACTTGTGCAGATACCTACAGCACAGTATTTGATTTAACGGCTTCTGACTTTGAAGGTGGTAAAAAAACGCTGGCGACAGCACAAGACGCAGTACACAAAAGTGCACTAGAGTTAGAAAGAGTGCTTCACAGCAACTGGTCATCATTGAATCAAGGGTAACGTTATATGGCTATTAAAACTTCTGAACTTAACGCTAAGCTTTTCGGAAAAGCAAATAAGAGACGTGCAACTACCCCTCAGGAAGCGCAAACCGCAGCCAAGGAACAAGCCCAATATATTGAGTTATCAGTTGCAGGGGAGGAGCTAGTTTCATTTGAACTTGTGCGTATTCCTGCAAATGAAGTGGAATCGAAGACGTTCGTATTTGAAGAAAATGCACGTGAGCAATCATTCTTAAACGAGCACGCACTCTCTGATGTACTGGCAACTTTAAGAGATAAAGGGCAACAGTATCCAGCAGTTGGCCGCCGTCAAAAAGACGGAACCATTGAAGTTCTTGATGGTAGCCGTCGTCGTATGTCATGTATTCTGGCTCAAAAAGAGTTCTTGATTTACGTTGCTGAAAATATCAATGGCGACCACGCTAAATTCTTGTCTGATGTTGCGAACGCCCATAAGCCGCTATCTCTATATGAAAAAGGTAAAGAGATGCTAGCTAAGCTTGAAAGCGGCGAAGCTGAAGACCAAAAAGCGCTAGCGAAAATGTTTCAATGTAGCGAAGCACTGGTAAGTGGAGCTCTGAAAGCTGCAGACTTACCACTAGAACTTCTTCAAGCATACCCTAACGTGAGTGATTTAGGACGTCCAACGATTGTGCGTCTACATAAGCAATTTAGCGAACTTGATGGTGACAAACAAAACCAATTAATTGAGCGTTGTCACCAGAATGAAGGTTACGTGTGGCAGAAAAGTCGTGCTCAAGGTGTTGCACGCATTACCAAAGATGTGTCGGAAACTCTAGAGAACTGGATGCATGAACTTGCGCCACCTAAGAGAGCTAAAGTCGCGAAAATTGATCTCGTTAAGGGACGGGCTAGTTACATTCGCAAAGGTCCAAATTTAGCACTCAACCTTAAAAAGGTCGATGACCAAACAATGGATGAAATCCTAGAGTTCATAAAAACTAAGATGAACTAAATAACTTTCAAAATACCTCGCCATAGCGAGGTATTTTTTTGTGTTAATATTGTGGTAAGTCCCCACAGCAATGATACCCATGACGGCTTTATTTTCCTCACAGCTTCATCTTCTCGAGCAACAACATGCAATAGCGGATGAGCGCTTTCAACGAAGTGCGCTCATTTTAGAAGGCTCACTGGCATGGCAGCATGAATTGATTGAGCAATTCTCGATGCGCTTTCCTAAAGACTCTAAGTTTCAGCTAGGAGAAGAATCTATCGGCTCTCTAGACGCTATTCCGGTTAAACAAGGAAAACGTCTACTAGGAAGGGAAGTTAAGCTACTCGTCGTGACGCTTAGCGATGATTTTGATGCTAATAGTTTTAATGCTGCACTTGGTGCGCTCGTAGGAGGCGGTGTACTCATTCTGTTAAGTAATGGAAGTGATGTACATCCTTGGTTAGAGCGACACCTCGCTTTGCTACCTCGACTGAAACAATCAAGCCGTAACCTGATTAATAATTTGGCTTATTGGCAAAATCAACACCAGGCGCGTGAGAGTAGCAATATTTATGTAGAACAAAACGAAGCCATCGAGGCCATCGAGCGAGTCCTTACGGGACATAGAAAACGTCCTTTGGTTATTACTGCCGATCGAGGGCGTGGCAAAAGCAGTGCCCTCGGACTAGCGGCGGCAAGAATAGTCGCTTCACGTCCGTGTCGAATCTTGGTCACTGCGCCAAGCAAAGCTGCTGTTCAGCCTGTCTTTGATTTCAGTCAGATAGAACAAAGCGCTTCGTCATCTATTGAGTTTGTTTCGCCAGATGAGCTGATAAAGTCAAAGCCTGTTTGTGATTTATTGTTTGTCGACGAAGCCGCAGCGATTCCAGTTCCACTCTTGAAAACCATTGTTGCCTATTACCATCGTCTAGTTATCAGTTCGACTGTTCATGGTTATGAAGGGTGTGGAAGAGGGTTTAGCCTTAAGTTCCTTCCTTGGCTCCAAAAGGAACGTAAAGGAACCAAACTACATCATATGCAGCAGCCGATTCGATGGGCTCAAAACGATGCTTTAGAGAAGTGGTGCGCCGGTGCGTTTCTATTACAAGCTGAGCTAACACAGTTGGCAAGTGACGTTAAGTTTGATTCGTTTGACTCAAAGCGTTGGTTTTTTTCTTCAGTGGCAACAGATGATTGTAGCAGTAACGAATCAATATTGTCTGAAGCCTTTGCTTTACTCGTTAATGCGCACTACCAGACTTCTCCTAACGATCTGATGTTATTGCTCTCGTCAAAAACAATGACGCTTTATACCATGAGTTACGATGGTCAGGTTGTCGGCGCTGTTCTCTTAAATAGGGAAGGGGATTTGTCTCTTGATATCGTAGAGAGAGTCCAACTAGGGCAGTCTCGTCCGCCGGGTAACTTGGCGCCGGTTGAGCTAGCTAATCACCTTGCTCTATCAGAGCCAGCAACGCAACGTTGTGGCAGAGTGATGCGAATAGCGGTTCATCCTCTAGTACAATCCTCTGGTGTCGGTTCTGAGATGCTGCGTCGTTTGACACTACTAATAGGTGATCAGGTAGATTATCTTGCCACCAGCTTTGGAGTGACGACAGAGCTGTTTAGATTCTGGCAAAGCAACCAATTCGTTCCGCTTAAACTGGGTAGTGCTAAAGATAAAGCCAGTGGTACCTATAGCCTTACTTTGGTATTGCCAACATCTAAAAATAGTGAAGATTGGCTTTCCCAAGCTAAACAACAGTTCAGCCGAAATCTGGTTTATCAATTGAGATCGGTCAATCGGGATATTCATCCATCGCTTGCATGGTTATTGTTTTCTACCTCAATTATAGAGAGAAGCGCTGGGTTGCCATCGAAGCTCGCCATTCTGTACTCAAGAGGTGGCAACTCATTGGTTTCCAGCCGTAGCGATTTGTTCGACTTCATGGTGTCTCTCGCAAATGCCTCAGTAGATGTTGATAGTCCGATTGTCACGGCCGTCGTGTTGCAAGAATGGTCTTGGGAACACGTTGTCCATCAATTGAGTCTAGCGGGACGTAAACAAGCTGAAGCTCAATTTAGGCTGGAACTCTGTTCACTCATCGAACGTTTACAGTGTAAATTGACTTAAACTTCTCTTGCCTTGGATTTACACTGTAAACAAAGCCACCGACGTTTACAGTGTAAATTGCCAGAATCCTGTTTTTACACTGTAAATCCTCTTCAAACTCAAATTCAGCTCTCTCTCATCTACCACACGTTCATAGTTGAATCAGAGTCAAAGAACCAACCGAATTACCGTGACGCCAACCGGAGTTTTCGATATTGAACATAGTCTCACTACTGAGACTACATTAAGATAATTAAAATTGTTGAAGCATGATCACATTGTTCAGTTTGAGCTTGTGTAATGAGCATAAGGAAGTGTCTAGCCATCATGTGGAAAAGTGTTCTCAAAATATCGTCAAATGGTAATGAAGTTATTGCCCAATTACCGAGTGAGTATGAGCAAGGTCTGGCATTAGAAGCTTCTTTGCTAAACAACATGTTGGGTGAGCTTAATGCCCAGCATTTCTTTCTTGACGAATCTGCTGTCAATCAATTCATAAAGTGTGCTGCAAGTGCAAAAGGTGAAGCCTTTTCTGGCATCACTATTGCCCAAATTAAAGATGCTAGCGCTGAAGTGATACTAACCGAGCAAGATATGATTGCTAGTATTAAAGTCACTGGAGCATACGGCGGCAATCCACTTCAGCCTAATGACATCATCAAATCACTCACAGAATCCAGAGTAGTTAAAGGGCTTAACAAAAAAGCGTTAAAGAAAGTACTGCTACTCAGTCGTCAGCTTAAAGCTGGTGAGAGCTATACCCAACCTGTGGCGATAGGAAAAAGGCCGAAAGAAGGTAAAGATGCGCAGTTTATTCCACTAGTAGCTGACCCTAAAAAGCGTGTACTCAAACCGCAAGCTACCGGCGATGGAGACAAAGTAGATATGCGTGATTTAGGAGCCATTGTTACGGTAGGTGAAAATGAGCAAGTGATGAAGCGAATACCGGCCATCAAAGGTGAGAATGGATTCACAGTCACTGGAGCCATCATCCCTCCTAAAGCAGTCAAAGACAATCCACTTAAGCCGGGAGCAGGGACCAAGTTCTCGGCTGATAACCCGAATACATTGTTGTCTACGATGTCAGGAATGCCGGTAATTAAATCATCGGGTGTCGAGATTGATGAAGCCCTTTGCTTGAGTAAAGTGGATATATCCACCGGACATATCAAATTTAAGGGCAGTGTGGTGATTTCTGGAAATATTGAACCCAATATGGAAGTGACAGCGACAGGGACTATTACTGTTGGGGGATTTGTTGAGTCGGCAATTTTGAAGTCGAAAGGGGATATCATCGTCAGCAAAGGTATCATCGGACATAATGTTGATGATGGCGAACCCAAATCTTGTCTCATTGAGTCTGGCGGCGATGTTGTCGCTAACTACGCTCAGTTTGCTAATATTAGCTCACAAGGAGATATTCACTTTACGGTGCATAGTCTAAACAATGACATCGTGTGTGGCGGTGATTTAATAGTGACTGGCGCAGGGAAGAAACAAGGGATTTTAAGTGGTGGAGAAGCGATAGTCGGTGGCAAAGTGGTTTGTAATCAACTCGGTGTGGAAGGTGATACTGCCACCTACATAAAAGCTTTTGCGCAGTTCCAAAATTACCAAGATGGACTAGAACAACTGCAACTACGTTATACCGAGCTTCAAGAAAGTAAAATGAAAGCAATCCGACGCGAAATAGAGCTTAAGAAGGTTCCTAAATCAGCAAGAACGGAAGAACAGAATAAAGAGCTCGAAGCATTAAATAGTTCAAACACCGAAGCGTTAGATGAACTCAATGCTGAAAAAGAGAGATTGGAGCTGGAGCTGTTTGCTAAGTTAGAGCTCAATACGGTAGAGTCTTTGGTTCAAACTCACACACGTGTAACCGTCGCGTTTGACGAAGAAAAGGTGACGACAAAAAATACGCACGGCCCAGCATCATTCAGCTTTAATAAGCATATTATCCATTTTGCTCCAAAGCTAAAAGAAGAAGACCTTGCAGTTTAGAACCAAGTTTTTGTTAGCCTAGACTATGACTTAGGTGCTTTGCTTCCACAGCAAAGCGCCATTTCCTTGCTGGGCCAATATATCGTCAGGATTTCTTAGTCGACAGCGACTTAGCGAGAGGCAACCACAACCAATGCACTCCCCAAGCTCGTCTCTAAGTTTGGTCATTAGCCAAATTTTCTCATCTAATATTCGCTTCCAGTTTTTGCCCATAGACTCCCACTCTTCTTGAGAGGGGGCTCTATGAATAGAAAGCACCGACAATGCCTCTTTAATCTCTTCTAGGCTGAGCCCGAGTTGCTGTCCTGTTTTAATAACCGCTATACGTCGCAAGACTGAGCTGTCATAGCGACGTTGATTCCCTTGGTTTCGCCAACTAGAAATCATTCCTTTCTGCTCGTAAAAATGCAGTGCTGATACAGCAACTTCCGCACGCTTTGCTACCTGACCGACTGATAATTCCATTTCATTCTCCTTTTACACTCAAGTATAGCTTGACCTCAAGTAATGTTGAGGTTTTAGCATTGAAGCAACTCACAAAGATAAAGGAATGATGATGAAAAGGACTTCGCTGCAACATCTCTCTGCACTGTTGTTCGATGGTATCGCTTCAGGGATGATGTTAATGGCGCTCCCATGGAGCATCTTGACGCAAGGAAACAACAGTACATTCTTGGCTATACTCACGTTATGTTGCACGGCGTTATCGTTCTTTGCGACCCCATTCTTTGCTACGGCTATTGACCGTTTTTCGCGAAAGCATATCTTAGCACTGGTCCAACTATTACAGGCGCTAGCTGCATTACTCGTTGTTTTTACTTGGTATATTGAACCGAATGCACTTTGGCCCCTTGCTGTTGCTCAACTGGTTTTTTGGTTAACTAACGATCTTGCATGGGGGACAAACGGTGCATTCACTCAAGAGCTCTATAAAAGATCAGATTATGCAAAAATCTCTGGACAACAAGAGATCGTCCTACAGATGACCACCCTGACTGCAGGCGGCTTAGGCGTATTGTTATTGGAGCTGTGGTCAATCGAGTACTTTGCCTTGCTGGCTATGTTACTTTCTGTCAGCGCTATGATTTGCTATGCCAGTATCCATTACAAACCAAAGCAACGCGAGACCAAGCATGTATCTTTTATGACACAGCTGAGCGAATCTAAAGCCATATTTTCACGCTCACCGATGTTTTTCTTGTTTGTTGCTCTGTCCTGTCTGAGTTACCCAATGATGACTTACTTGTCTAAGTTGGTGCCTATCTATTTTTCCGAGCAAAACATTGAAGGTCATTGGTTTGCTTGGTGGCAAATAAATTATGGTTTAGGCGCGATGTTATGCGGAGTTATCATTACGCAGCTACTGATTCGTTTTCGACAAGAACAACTAATGATTGTCAGTGTTGTCGGGTTAGCGGTGTTATTGAGTGTACTAGCTAGCTCGATGTCAGCACTTAGTCTCGTTATTTTTGCGTTATTTATTGGCTTATTCAATGCGACCAATCGAATCGCTAGAGTAAATAAGCTGCATGAAACGATTGATAATAGAGTTCGAGGCAGAGTAGATGGTGGAATGAAGTTATTCTCTACTTTTGTTCAAAGTATGAGTTATGTTCTTATCGCCTATTTGACTCACTACGATCTTACGGAGCTTGGGTTTGCGGTGGCCGCCGTTGTGATGATGTTAGCCGCTTTGGGTATGTTGTTATTGTATAAAGATAAAAATAATACTCATACGTTACAAAGCTATTGAGGTTTTGCCGGTAATGGCGTTGGGACAGGCTGCGCTGCTTCTTCGGGTTTGGATATGGTAATACTACGGATGAATCGACTGAAGTAGAGTTCTTTTACCAGCTCGTCGCAGCGTTCAGTTGTTAGATTGCGTTTCCACTGCTCGCTGCTCACGGAGATGCGAGTTTGATTGGTTGCTCGATAGCCGTTGGCAACTTCGCATAGCTCTATTGTGTCCATGTAATTAGGGTAAGTATTAACTGATGAGGAGCGAAGGCCAAGCTGATTCATTTGATATGACGAACAGCCCGTCATGATGAGCAAGGTGAAAGATAACAGTGCTTTTATTCTCATAGCAGTTAGTGGTTTGTCCTAGGTTTGTGCACAAACGCTCATACTAAACACTATTTGAGACAGATAAAGAGAAGTTTTAAACACAGGTCACCTAACAGCAAAAATTAACACTGCTCAGACATTTAGACGATCTATACTGGACGGAATTTATCGTGTTGCGGTAGTGACGTTTCTGAAAAATGAGGAGAATAGGGATGGTGGATTCTATCAACGTAGATGTAGTTGTACTCGGTGGTGGACCTGGAGGTTATACCGCAGCTTTTCGCGCGGCTGATCTTGGACTGTCTGTATGTCTAGTAGAGAAGCAAGATACTTTGGGTGGCGTGTGTGTAAACGTAGGCTGTATACCATCCAAAACCTTATTGCATGCAGCGGCGTTAATTGAACATGCCCAGCATGGAAAGCAAATGGGTATCGCATTTGGTACTCCAAGCATAGACATTGACGGTTTACGATCTCACAAAGAAAACACGATATCAGAGCTGACGAAAGGAATTGCTAACCTAGCAAAAGCTCGCAAGATAACACGCGTTCAAGGTGTTGGTCAGTTTACCTCACGCAATGCACTGTCAGTGGTTGGTGAATCAGAAACGCAAATCTTGTTTAAGCATGCCATCATCGCAACCGGATCACATTCAGTATCACTTCCTATCGCGCCTAATGATCCGAGGATTTGGGACTCTACCGACGCACTAGCGCTGACGACGATTCCTAACAAACTGCTGATCATTGGCGGCGGGATTATTGGTCTAGAAATGGCACAAGTGTATTCAGCATTGGGATCGCAGATCACTATTGTCGAGGCACAAGAGCAAGTGATTCCTGCAGCAGATAAAGACATTGTTCAACCTTTAGTTAAGTCGGTTAAGAAGCGCTATCAAATGTTGACCAAGACGTTGGTGACTGGCATTGAAGCGGGTACTGATGCTATCACGGTATCTTTTGACGGCAAGAAAGCACCAGAAAGCGAGTGTTTTGATGCTGTATTAGTGGCTGTTGGGCGCAGGCCAAACACGTCCAACTTAGGGTTGGATTTGCTAGGCATTGAGGTTGATAAACAGGGGCTTATTCCTGTGAATGACAAGATGCAAACCAGCGTCCCTAATATTTTTGCTATCGGTGACATCGTCAAAGGACCGATGTTGGCTCACAAAGCAACACACGAAGGCAAGGTGGCCTCAGAGGTTATCGCTGGTATGGATTCAACTTTTCATGCTGTAGCCATTCCATCGGTGGCATACACCAGTCCGGAGATCGCTTGGGTCGGTGTGACAGAGAAGGAAGCTAAGCAGCAAGGTATAGAATTCCAAACAGGCAAAGTGCCTTGGTTGGTCAGTGGTCGAGCTCAGAGTGTTGGGGCGACGAATGGCGTCACCAAAGCGCTTTTCTGTGCAGAAACAGGTACGCTTTTAGGTGCAGGGATTTGTGGAGAAAATGCTGGGGAACTCATTCACGAAGCAGCTGCGATGTTAGAGCTAGGGGGGCGTGCTAAAGATATCGCTCACACTGTTCATGCTCATCCTACATTAGCAGAAACCTTTGCCTTTGCTGCCGAATTGGTTGAAGGCTCTATGACCGATATGTTGCCTCCCCGCAAGAAATAACCAATATCGAACGTCTTGTTACCAAGAGATGATGCCCACTTGTTAAAGCAAGGGGGCATCATTGGAGAGTTGGTTGTTTTTAGTATTATCCTTGTGTCACTTGCAATACAATTTTCCCGATATGGCTTTTCTCTACAAATTCCCGTTGTGCCTGTTTGATATCTGATAATGCAAACACTTTCCCCACCAGTGGTTTTATTTGTGAGTGTTCGATTCGGCTGATTAGGTTTGGAAATACCTCATCTTCGAGCCCAGTACAGCCGAAAAAAGACAGATCTTTTAGATACAGTGTTCGAACGTCGAGTTCGACCATCGCGCCACCAATAGCACCCGAGACGGCATAGCGGCCTTTGGGTTGCATCACTTCAAGTAACTCTGGCCATTGAGGACCTGCAACGAGATCAACGACAACACTAACGCTGTTTCTACCCAATGTATCCACCAAGCTTTCACCACGTGATACCGTTTTATCGGCACCGATATCAAGTAAGGCTGATGCCTTCGATTCACTAGTTACTGCAATCACCTTAGCACCACGTGCTTTCGCCAACTGCACTGCAGCAGAACCCACACCGCCCGATGCGCCAGTGACTAAAACAGTATCATTAGCTGTGACTGATGCTCTGGTGAGCATGTTTTCTGCGGTTGAGTAAGAACACGGAAAAGAGGCGAGCTCAATGTCGCTGTAGCTTGAATTTACACTGTAAGCCTGGCGAGAATCCACTACGGTATATTCTGCAAAACCACCATCACACTCAGAGCCAAAGTACCAGAAGTGATCAAGGCGTTCTCCATCGGAGTACCGAAGGCAAGGATCAATGAGCACGCGTTCGCCAATTCGAGCATCGTCAATATGCTCTCCTACAGCGATAATATGACCACAAACGTCCGCACCTTGAATTCTTGGTAGAGAAAGAGCATTGCCAGACCAGCCTGCGTCTTCACTATCGTTATCGCCCTTGGAGTACCAGCCAATACGAGTGTTGATATCGGTGTTGTTTACGCCTGCGGCGCTGACTTTAATGAGAACTTCATTAGCGGCTGGTTTAGGAACCGCGATGTCTGATTTAACGACAAGTTGTTCTAAGTCACCGTGCCCAATGAGCTGAACGCCAGTCATAATTGAACTCATGTGTGGTTTCCTTTTTTAGTTGTTTGATGTTGTCGCTGTGAATAGTGCGTTGACTGCCGTTTTAGCTGCACTCACGGCAGCTTCTCCCAGGATAGGGTAAGCGGCCGTGATACCTTCATGAAGTACATATAACGCCTGACTTAGATCTTCACGACCACTTATCTGCGCCAACTGTTGAATTACCGCATGTTTATAGGTTTCAACAGCGGAGTGAATTTCTGCATTGTCAGGAAATGCCGCTAGAGCATTTGCAGAAAGACATCCTTTTGGTGCGTTCTGCCTCATCCAGTGACTAAGCGTATCAAACGCCGATAAGGTGGCAGCCAAGCCAGGAGCACTGTGGCAGCTTTCTAGTAACGATAGGTAACGTTGATGGCGATAATCCAGCGCGCCCACGACCATACTTTCTTTAGAAGGAAAATATTTATAAAGCGTTCGCATACTGACACCAGAAAGTGCTTTTAGCTCAGCAACACTCGGTTCTGCAAACCCTTTTTGCGCAAAAGCACGTTCCAGGTTCTCGGCTATTTGTTGTTGGGGCATCGTAAAACCTATGGGTAGAATGTTTGTACTACCTATAGGGTAGAATAATTGTTCTACACCTGTCAATTATTATCATGATTAACAAATAATGTTTATTTTTATAACAAACATGACTTTGGTTATAGAAAAATAAGGCTCGTGTTGATTTATCTTATCCGACCAGTTATCGTTTAACTAACAAGCTGTTAACATGAGGTGGTCGGCATGCATTTCGATGAATTATTAGAAAAAGCTAAGCAATGTGCTCAAACTGGAGAGCATATGGCCATTCCATCTTCGTGGGGTCAAGGCAGAACGGTGTTTGGTGGCTTATCTGCCTCTCTGTTGTATACCATCATGCAATCCCAAGTTAATGGTGAGCGTGTATTGCGTTCATTGAACACCAATTTTGTTGGTCCGCTGCTTGTCGATGTGCCTTTCACATTTGAAGTCGAAGTGTTACGTGAAGGAAAAAGCGTGTCTCAGATGAGTGCTCGATTGATTCAAAATGGTCAGGTTGCTGTTTTTCAGCAAGGGTGTTTTGGAGCAGATCGCGACTCGAATATTAGTGTTAACAACAACGATAACCACATCATGCCACTGCCGGATGAACTACCTAGATTTCCTGATGTGGATCAAGGTGCCCCTAATTATACCTCCCATATCGATCTTGCTTTGGCTAGAGGTCATCTGCCATTTACTGCAAGTAAAGACTCACATACTTGGGGTTGGATGCGATTCAAGCAAGCTCCAAAACAGATTACAGATGCACATCTTATTTGTTTGGTCGACGCATGGCCTCCAGGTGTACTGCAAATGATGTCAACGCCGGCGCCTGCCAGCAGCATGATGTGGAACTTGGAATTTATCCATCCTCACCAACCTGTTGAACCAGAAGATTGGTTTGCTTACCAATCTCATACTCGTCAGGCGGCTCAAGGGTACGCTCATGCTCAGGCCAATATATGGAACAATAGAGGTCAGTTGGTGGCAGTCAGTCGTCAGAGCATCGCAATCTTCGATTGATAACAAAAAGACATAACTAGGAGAGACACGCTCTCCTAGTGCTAAGAAATTATCTTTATGGCTTCAACGATAGCGTTTTGGTCATTCGAGGCTTTGGTTACTATATCCGCACAGTTTTTAAGTTTCTCGGTCGCATTATTTACCGCAATGCCAAGTCCTGCACACTGCAACATAGATACATCGTTGTCGTTATCGCCTATTGCCACAACATCTTCAAGCTTAATGCCTAACGAAGTGGCTAGGCGTGAAAGCATGGCGCCTTTACTATTGCCTTTTTTGTTAAAGCCAATCCGGTTAAACCAGGATTGTTCGTAGCTGAAATTTTCATAAATCAGCGGGTCAGAGATAAAGGCATCAATATCATTTGGACTACCTTCTGTTACGAACGTCCAGATATGCTTGCAATCGCTCAGCGCGCTCGCGAAATCAGTAACACGCTCTATTTTGGGCTGGATGTTTGGCTCGAGCGTGGTGCCCCATGACTCCAATTTTGAGATGTAATTAGCGGGATGTTGGTAACAAAGCAAGATTTTGTCGTCAGCATAAGCAATCAGATCGAGAGACTCAGACTGAGAAACAAAGTGCGCCACTCGCTGTTTGTCTATAGGCTCAGCAAAAGTGATCTGTTGGTTTTCGAACCGGTAGACATAAGAGCCATTGCAACAGATGGCCGGAGTGTTCAATTGCAGCAGTTGGTGATAATAGGCGACGGTGGTGTGGTGGCGACCTGTCGTTAAGATGATGTTTGTTTTTGCAGCTATGGAGCGGATTATTTGCTGGGTTTGGGTATCAATCTCCCCTTGTGAATTGAGTAGCGTTCCATCTAGATCAATGGCGATGAGCTTATACTTCATGTTGTACCTCAACTTGATGAGGTTGCAAACCAATCGCTGTTGCGGCATTGATTAGCGCGCTCATTGTCATGAACACGCGAGGGGTGAGATCGCGTCCTGTTTCTAAGAAGCTGTTGACTCCCCATTTTGAGCTCATAATCAGCAGATAGTAGCCCCTTGCCGTGCGAGGTTTAAGGGCTATTGCCCCTTCAATATCACCTCTTGCAAAATGATGTTTGAACTCCTTTAGCAGCATTCAGATGTTCCTTTCTTCAGATAAAAAAAGGGGCGAATATCGCCCCCGGTTCGCCTTATAGGAATGCTTTATATGGAAGCTCCGGCTCATTTTTGAAGATGTCTTTGAAGCCGCGGAAATGCTGGTAGTGCATGCGACCTTTATCTGTTGGATAGGTGTATTTACCACCGACTTGCCAGAAGAAAGGTGCAAAACTGTACTGCAGACGGTCTTTCTTCATATTCCAAAGTACTTCGATTTCTTTAGGATCGTTTTGGAAGTTAGCCCAAATATCGTGGTGGAACGGCATGACTACCTCACAGTCTAAAGATTCAGCTGCGCGAAGGATGTCAGATGACGTCATTTTATCGGTGACACCGCGAGGGTTTTCACCATAAGACAATAGGGCTACATCTATTTGGTACTCGTTACCGTGTGCTGCGTAGTAGTTTGAATAGTGTGAATCACCTGAGTGGTATACGCTACCGCCTGTGGTCTCAATCAAGTAGTTTACAGCGCGTTTATCCATACCATCTAGGATCTCTTTATCATACGAAGAAGTACCTTCTGGCAGAGTTACTAGAGCAGTGCGGTCAAATGAGTCCAAAACGCGAATCTTCATATCGCCCACTTCAAGAACGTCACCTACTTTTGCCACGATACAACGATCTTCTGGAACACCCCAGCCCATCCATAGGTCAACACACGCTTGTGGACCAATGAATTTTACATGATCGCCACAGTTCTGTAGTACCGCCGCTGCCACGTTAACATCGATATGATCGGCGTGATCGTGAGAGGCCATAACTGCGTCGATATCTTTGATCGCAAAGGGATCAAGTGGGAAAATTGCTGTACGTAAGTTTGGTTGAAGTGCTTCAACACCACCCATACGCATCATTTGGTGCTGGTTTTTCATGAACTGGTTCTTTTGTGTTTTTTTACCAGTACCACACCAGAAATCGATAGTAACGTTAGTATTGCCTTCACTCTTAAGCCAAATACCCGTACAGCCTAACCACCACATTGAAAATGTGTTTGGCTCTACGACAGTATTTTCAATCTCTTCATTTAGCCAAGTACCCCACTCAGGGAAAGTGCTTAAAATCCATGATTCACGAGTAATTTCATTTACGTTGCTCATAACAATACCTTTTATTTCAATAAATTGGTCAAATTTTGGATGTAGGGTGCCTAGCACCTCTTTTTGCAAAGAGGTACTTGGGTATTTTTTCTGGACTTAGTTAATTATTTACACGAGAAGCACTTCGGTGCCGTTACTTCTTATTGCTTCTATCACTTCAGGGTTGGCATCTTTGCCAGTAATCAAGATATCTATTTTGTCTGCTGGGCAGAAAAGCATGCCAGTGCGATTACCTATTTTCGAGCTATCTACCACAACAACGAGTTTGTCGATCTGTTCTACCATTTGCTGCTCAGATACTGCGGTTAACATATCCGCTTTGTACAAACCGTTTTCAGTGAGCCCTTTACCACTGGTAAACATCCAGTGGCCGGCGTATCCGCCTAAAGAGTTTGGTGACGGATTAAGAAATATGTTCTGTGCTTTGTTGTATTGCCCGCCAATAATGATGACATCTTCATGATCCTCATTAATTAAATAGCTGGCGAGTGGAAAATAGTTCGTCACTATTTGCACATCTTGCTGGCATAGCTCTTGTCCTAATAAGAAAGCTGTTGAACCACAGTTAATCACAACGCTATCGCCTGGTTGACACAAGGAGGCGGCTTTCACTGCAATGCGTGACTTTTCGTGGTAATGATCGGTGGTATCAATATTGAGCGGGCTCCAAGCCTTACGCTTAATCTCAATACGTTCTGCACCATTTCTTACTTTTTTTAATTTACCTAGCTCATCTAGTTTTGCGATATCACGTCTGGCGGTTGCAGGCGAAACATCGAAGTTCTCGATGATGTGAGCCACATTGATGACTCGCTTTTCATCAAGTAGAGACAAGATTCCATCATGTCTTTGTAATTCATTCATGGTTATCACCTTAATTTGTCATCAAGTGATTACTTGGTGATTATTTTTGATTTGTAATGATTCTATTTTGCTCAGGGCTGACTGTCAAATTCTCTCGCCCTAAAAGTGCTAAGTAAATCACTAAAAATAGTTAAGTTGTTGATATTAAACGGTTTGTTGTTTTTGTGTGTGATCGTGTTGGCAAAAATACAGTTTATAGAACGCGAAAATTGATAAAAATCAAAATAATCATAAATGAGCATTGAATGATTACTTATGATTGGTAATGTTTGTGTTGTGAGCAACTACTGAACAGAACATCAGTGAACGACACGGACAATCTCTGACCTACACATAAATATAAAACATTACCAAGGGGCAAGAATATGGAGTTTCTATACGACATCTTCTACATATTTTACAGTCAAGTAATGACCAAAGCGCCGCTGCTACTGGGTCTGGTAACTTGTATTGGTTACTGGCTACTCAGACGTGACGGCACCACCATCATCAAAGGTACAATCAAAACTATTGTCGGCTTTATGCTGGTACAAGTCGGGGCGGGAACCTTAGTCGCAGGTTTCAAACCCGTAATTGAAAAACTCTCTGAGTTCCACGGACTCACCGGTTCGGTCATTGACCCATACACATCAATGATGGCTACCATGGAGACGATGGGTGATAACTACTCATGGGTAGGCTATGCCGTTCTTTTAGCACTCGGCATCAACATTCTACTAGTTCTTTTCCGCCGCTATACCGGTATTCGCACCATCATGCTTACTGGACATATCATGTTTCAACAAGCGGGTTTGATCGCAGTATTCTACTTCGTGCTTGGCGCTAGTATGTGGGAAACGATCATCTATTCAGCAATTCTGATGGCGCTGTATTGGGGTATCTCCGCCAATATCATGTTTAAGCCAACAGAAGCCGTTACCGGTGGCGCTGGGTTCTCAATTGGTCACCAACAACAGGTTGCTTCTTGGATTGCTACCAAAGTGGCACCAAAACTGGGTGACAAAAATGATAGCGTTGACCAATTAGAACTACCTAAATGGTTGCACATATTCCACGATAGCATCGCGGCAACAGCGATCGTGATGACGGTTTTCTTCGGTATTATCCTTCTTTCATTTGGCCTCGATAACCTACAAACCATGGCTGGAAGCACGCACTGGACAATCTACATCCTTGAGACTGGTCTTAAGTTTGCGGTAGCGATTCAGGTTATTGTTGCCGGTGTTCGTATGTTTGTCGCTGAGCTGTCAGAAGCTTTCAAAGGTATTTCTGAGCGAGTAATTCCAAACGCGGTATTGGCAATTGACTGTGCGGCTATCTACGCATTCTCTCCAAACGCAATGGTATTTGGTTTCATGTGGGGTGCGATTGGGCAGTTCGTCGCGGTTCTTGCGATGTTAGCGTTTGATGCGCCAATCATGATCATTCCTGGATTCATTCCAATGTTCTTCTCTAACGCAACGATCGGTGTGTTTGCTAACCACTTTGGTGGCTGGAAAGCGGTAATGAAGATCTGTTTCGTAATGGGCATCATCGAAGTTGTGGGTTCGGCTTGGGCTATCCACTTATTCACCCAACAAGGCACTGAGTTCAGCGGCTGGATGGGTATGGCGGACTGGGCGTTAATTTTCCCACCAATCATGCAAGGTCTATCTGCATCTAACTTGTTCTTCTTCGTTCTTGTCGCGCTATCTGGTGTGTACATGTTCTACGCATCACGTGCATTGCGTGCAGAAGAAGATGCTCAAGGTACGGTAACGGTTACAGAAGAACCAGAAGTGATTGAAGCTGTAGCTAAAGCGGTAGAAGCCAGCGACGGTGTACGTCCAGTAAGCATCCTTGCTGTGTGCGGTAACGGTCAAGGTTCATCAATGATGATGAAGATGAAGATTGGTAAGTATCTTGAGAAGAAAGGCATACCCCACGTGATGGATTCATGTGCCGTGTCTGACTACAAATCGAAACTCGCATCTACCGACATCATCGTGTCATCTAAGCACCTTTCTGCTGAGATGGATCCAGGCGATGGCAAGTTTGTGCTGGGTGTACAAAACATGCTTAACCCAAATTCATTTGGTGATGAGCTACTCGACATCATAAACACCAACTTCGCAACACAAAAATAATAACGACACACCAAAAAGGGCCAGCGTAATGGCTGGCCCGATGAAGGAGATAAATCATGGCTCTGAAGCAATCCCTAATCGAAAACAACTCTATCAAATTGCACGCTCATGCGGGTGATTGGCGTGAAGCGATTACCATTGGTACCGACATGCTTATTGCCTCTGGCGCTATCAAGCCCTCTTACCATGAGGCCATCATCAGTAGTGTAGAAAAATTAGGTCCTTACATCTGTATCGCTCCGAATCTTGCACTTCCTCATGCGAGACCAGAAGACGGTGTGATTAAAACCGCGTTTGCACTAGTGACTCTGAACACGCCAGTCTATTTCGAAGGTGAAGATGAGCCTGTCGATGTGTTGATTACTTTAGCGGGTAGTTCGTCTGATGAGCATATGGAAGGCTTAATGGAAGTTACCCAGGTACTCGATGATGAAGACAGTGAAACGGGCGTTGATCTCGATAAATTGCGCCGCTGCCAATCAAAAGAAGACATCTACCGCGTTATCGATGAAGCCTTAGCCGCTGAGATGGCTTAACGGAGGCGTTATGTATCAAGCACTAAAACAACGAGTTCTCGCTGCCAATCTCGCATTACCAAAATATGGACTAGTGACGTTTACTTGGGGCAATGTCTCTGAAATTGACCGCGAACGTGGCGTCATTGCGATTAAACCATCTGGCGTTGAATACGATGACATGAAGGTGGATGACATCGTAGTGATTGATCTTGATGGCAACCGAGTGGAAGGGTCGCTCAATCCATCCAGTGATACCGATACGCATGTTGAACTCTATAAAGCGTTTCCGGAAATTGGTGGCATCGTTCATACCCACTCACGCAGCGCTACTATTTGGGCTCAAGCGGGCATTGATATCCCGTCACTGGGCACGACCCATGCAGACTATTTTTACGGCGACATTCCTTGTACGCGTAAGCTAACTAAAGCGGAGATCGCAGGGGAGTACGAGCGCAATACTGGTTTGGTGATAGTGGAGGAATTTAACCAACGCAATATCAAACCGATGTCGATTCCAAGTGTGATTGTAGCTGGACACGCGCCATTTTCTTGGGGCAAAGATGGTCACGATGCGGTTCACAACGCTGTCGTGCTTGAAGAAATCTCGGCGATGGCATTAGCGACACGTTCTCTCAATAGCGGTATCAAGATTCAACCAGAACTGTCAGACAAGCATTACTTGCGTAAGCATGGTGAGAACGCCTATTACGGCCAGAGGTAAGCCTATGTATAAAGTACTAGCTCTTGATTTAGATGGCACGGTATTAACGGATGACCACACGATTCACCCGGAGGTGAAATCTGCTATCCACATGGCTCGAACGCAATGTCATGTCGTCATTGTTACTGGCCGACATCATACCGCAGCAAAGCCATTCTACGATGAGCTAGAGCTGACGACGCCAATCATATGTTGCAACGGTACCTATGTGTATGACTACCAACGAGATGAGGTAGTAGAGCATAACGCTATCGATAAAGACAATGCGTTGAAGTTCATTGAACTAGCCACTGAATTTCAAATGAAAATGGTGATGTACGTAACTCATGAGATGACGTATAGCCGAGCCAATCCTATTGCTTATATGCAAGCGCTGGAGTCTTGGGCAATGCAATTTCCGAAGCAGCATCAGCCACAAATACGCAAGATAGATTCGTTCAGCCAATTGGCACAACAGACTGATTATGTGTGGAAATTTGTGGTGGAGGGCGCGCCGAGTTCGGTTCAGCGTCTCTCAGAACACTCTTGGATAAAGCGCAATTTTAATGGTGAGCGCTCTTGGTCCAATCGTATTGATTTTGCCGCTCAAGGGAATAGCAAAGGTAAACGATTGGCTGATTATGTCAAAGGACTTGGCTACGAAGCACATCATGTCATTGCTGCTGGTGACAACCACAATGACATTTCCATGCTTGAGTATGCCGGGCTTGGCATCGCCATGAAAAATGCCGATGAGATGGTAAAACAAAGCGCCAAAATCACCTGCAAAACGAATAACAACGAAGACGGCCTTGCCCGTTTAATACGTGAAAAAATTAAAGGATAAGTAAGATGACTAAACCAATGATTCAAATCGCTCTAGATCAAACCAATCTATCTGCAGCGATTGAAGTAGCAAACAATGTAGAGAGCTTTGTGGATGTGATTGAAGTAGGCACCATTCTCGCGTTTGCAGAAGGAATGAATGCAGTAAAAACACTAAGAGCGAACCACCCTGAGCATGTACTTGTTTGCGACATGAAAACTACTGATGGTGGTGCAATTCTTTCTAAAATGGCATTTGAAGCTGGTGCAGACTGGATCACGGTGTCAGCTGCCGCTCATATTGCAACCATAGGCGCATGTAAGAAAGTTGCTGATGAGTTTAACGGTGAAATTCAAATTGAAATTTACGGCAACTGGACCATGGAAGATGCACAAGCTTGGGTGGATCTAGGTATCAAGCAAGCCATCTATCATCGTTCTCGCGATGCAGAACTTGCGGGTGTGGGTTGGACTGAAGAAGACTTAGTTAAAATGCGTCAATTGTCGGACTTAGGCATCGAGCTATCCATTACAGGTGGTATCGTGCCAGAAGATTTGTACTTATTTGAAGGCATTAAGGCAAAAACGTTTATCGCAGGTCGTGCACTCGCGGGCGAGAACGGAAAAGCGACCGCAGAAGCACTGCGTGCGCAAATTGACCGTTTCTGGAACTAAGGAGCCACTATGTTTCAGATGCTAGATAGACCGCGGATGGGACTGTATGAAAAGGCGTTGCCTAATGAACTGTCGTGGGAAGAAAAACTGCAACAAACCAAGCTGCTCGGTTTTGATTTCTTAGAAATCTCCGTCGATGAATCGGATGAAAGAAGAAGCCGCTTAGATTGGGATGACGAGACCATTTACGATCTGAAAAGGTTATGCGAACGCTACGAGATCCCTTTGCAATCAATGTGTCTTAGTGCTCACCGCAAGTACCCTTATGGCTCTTTGGATCCACAAGTACGTCAACAAGCACACCTACATATGGAAAAAGCGATTACGTTGGCGTTTAAATTGGGTATCCGAACCATCCAGCTCGCGGGCTATGATGTTTATTATGAGCCTGCTAACCAAGAGACGCATCAGAACTTTATCCAAGGGATGAAGCAAGCTGCAAAAATGGCAGAGCGAGCTGGTGTGATGCTAGCGGTCGAGATAATGGATACCTGTTACCTCAACTCATTAAGCAAATTTGAAGTGCTTAATCGTGAAGTAAACTCGCCATTTTTCACAGCCTATCCTGACGTGGGTAACATCTCAGGTTGGAATTATGACGTATCGACGGAACTGGCCTTGAGTATGCCGCACATTGTGCAAATTCACCTTAAAGACACTTATAAAGTTACCAACGATTACCAAGGTCAGTTTAGGGATTTGGTGATTGGTGATGGTGAAGTGGATTTTGAGGCAATTTTCGAGACACTTAAACGTACCGATTGTGTCGTACCAATGGTGATTGAAATGTGGGCGCAAGATGATAACTGGCGCGAAAATATTGAGATAGCCAAGCAACGATTAAACCAAGTTTGTCAGAGCGTGGAGGTACCTCTGCTGTTCAGCTAGTTGGCAAACATTGGTTAATATGAGCTCCTGAAGTAAGACGCAGCGATTTCCCTCCAAGCTGCGTCTTTTTTCATCTATTGACATCCCTCGTTGATTACCTCAGAGTTAGCCCTCCATTTTCGACACTAAGCCTGCTATGAAACTTCTGCATCTCCAATTATTTTGGCATCAAACACAGAATACGTTGCTAGAAATGGAAGATCTTCCAGTTTTGACTGAGCAACAGCAGCGAGATTTCAAACTGTGGATGAAAAAACGTAGGAAAATCCTAAGCTTTGAAGTACATCAACAATCATGGGTCAAGGTTAACCAAGATGGCTTTAGTTCGCTTATTGAGCTACGTCCTAATGGTAGTTCAGTTGAGCGTGATATGTTTGGCGGCCGGTCGTTATCGGGTTTGTGGAAAGTCATTGATGGGTTACTGTTTATTAAAGTGATCAGTGGCGAGTTCATCGTTGAATATCAAATCGCAGGTAGTTCTGAGCAGAATATTCACGATGGTGTAGAGTACATAAACGGTAAGGTCAGTACTTACAGTAAATTTGTTCAAGTCAAAGCATAGTAAAGAACGTTGTGAATTATTGCTCCTGCTCCCAACGAAATACTATATCTTCTAGCCCTTCTTCGTTATCGCTATTACCTTCGTGTTCGGTAAATCCAAGTCGACGATAAAACTCGATCGCGTTGTGATTGATTTGAAATGTTCTCAGTGATAACTCCCCTCCGCTGCGAGCTTGTGCTTCTTCGACTAACAAACGTCCAATGCCTTTTCTCTGAAACTCAGGTGCGACATACAGTTGGTTAATTTCATTCCGATCAATTGCCATAAACGCTACGGGTTGTTTCGATTCTAGAGTGAGTACCACCCAGATGTCATGACTGTGCGGCAAAATATTGGTTAAAAAATACAACTGAGATTCAACAGAATGAATAGGCTCTATGCCTAACGCCTGCACGAAAGCACGGCGCCAAAGCGTCACGATTTGCTTAGCGTGCTTAGGTTCGAAGCGCTCTAAAGTGAACGGCGGTTCATGCATCACACAACCTTTATTCTGCTTTACACTGTAAAAACGATGTCTACAGTGTAGCGCAAAATTTCTTTTGACCTGTCTACATGTGTAGGGTTTAAGGTTCTGCCCCTTGAACTTCATTGTGAGGCTGCTATTCTTTGCCGCCCTTTTTCTTATGTTGAGGTAACCCATGGCCATTGGTTTTGACTACGGAACCGCGAACTGTTCTGTCGCTCATCTTGTAAATAACGCCATCGAGCAGATCCCACTGGTGGGTGATAACTGTTATATCCCCTCAACGCTTTGTGCTCCGACGGCTGAAACTGTGTCTGAGTACTTGTTTCGTTGCTTGGATATTCGACCTTCCAACGAAGTAGGTGAAGCCGTGCTTCGACGTGCGGTAAAGCTCAATCGAGAAGAAGGGATTGAAGTGATTCCTACGGATGTACTGTTTGGTGAAGCAGCGCTGGATCTGTACCTCGAAGACCCTAAAGACGTCTATTACATTAAGTCGCCGAAATCTTTCTTGGGCGCGATGGGGCTTCGAGATATGCAGCTATCATTTTTTGAAGATTTGGTTTGCGCCATGATGAGCAATGTAAAACGTCAGGCGGAATTGCACTTGGGACAAAGCATCAGCCAAACGGTTATTGGTAGGCCTGTTAACTTTTTAGGTCGTGGCGGTGATGCCTCTAACCGTCAGGCGGAAGGTATTTTATCGCGAGCGGCAACGCGTGCGGGCTTTAAAGATGTCGAGTTTCAGTTTGAACCTGTAGCGGCAGGGCTTGAGTACGAGTCATCGTTAACTGAAGATAAAAATGTGCTGGTGGTCGATATCGGTGGTGGTACGACGGACTGCTCATTTATTCAAATGGGACCAAGTTGGGTGGGGAAAGCAGATAGAGACTCTTCACTCATCGCCCATACCGGCCAACTTGTAGGCGGAAACGATCTGGACATTTACATCGCATTTCGCCGCTTTATGCATGCATTCGGAATGGGGACTAAGCGCCACTCAGGGTTAGACATTCCTGTGACGCAATTTTGGAACCCTATAGCGATTAATGATGTTCAAGCTCAACGTAAATTCTACGCTCATGACAATCTAAAAGAGCTACAACTTCTTGCTAAAGAAGCCATTGAACAAGACAAAGTATCGAGACTGGTCACACTGCACAAAGACACGTTAGGTTATGCCGTTATTCGCGAAGCTGAGAAAGCAAAAATCGCACTTGAATCTTCAGCAGAATATCGCGCTATGATTGATTTGTTCTCTGAACAAGTTGGCATTGATATCAGCCATGCTCAAATGGCAGAAGCCATTGATAACCCGACCAGAAAAATCCAGGCGTTAGTCAAAGAAGCAGTAGAGCAATCTGCGACCTCACCTGATGTCATTTATATGACTGGCGGATCAGCACGCTCTTCAGTATTACGCAATGCGGTTCAAGAAGTGCTACCTAATATCCCTGTAGTATCTGGCAACTACTTTGGTTCGGTAACGGCAGGGTTAGCGCGTTGGGCGGACGTGTGTTTTAAATAGTGTGTGTTTTAGATTGAATAAAATAAGCCCAGAGCTTAGCTCTGGGCTTATGTGTCTATTTGGTTGGCATCGGAAGTATTTCAAACATTCCGTCAAATTCGTCCAAGGTGGCAGCAAGTTTGCCGATTAACTCGCCATCCCCTTTGATTCCTGCTTGTCCCGACTTCAACAAAGCTTCTAATGTCGTTTGACCCAATGCAATTCGTGTTAAATCTGCTTTGTGTACGATGAGCTCAACATCAGTTTTCGGTAGAGTGTCCACTTCGATGTTACTCATGTTGGCATTAGACACTTCACCGTAGTAACGCTCTGCCACATCTGGGTGATATAAACCGAAACTAAAGTCCAATTCAGCTTGTTCTGCTTTTTCTGCGTTGAGTTTAACTGCAATAAAATCAAGGAACATGCCTGTAGGAGTATTAGCAATTACGTCAGCTGATGCCAGCTTGATTGAAGGTGATATCTCGCCAGTTCTTAACTCCACTGCACCTTGTAAGTAGGAATTACGCCATGCCATAGTTTCTGATTGGTAGCCTTGTTGTTCAAAGCTGTCTGCTAGTGCAAAGCGATAGTCAATGTTATTCGGGTCACACTGCACTAAGTCATTGAGTAGTTGGGACGCCTCTTGATACTGACCATTGTTGAAATGTGCCAGTCCTGCTTGATAGAGAGTGTCTGCACCTGCTGCTTCTACGTAAACACAAGATTTCTCTTTAGATTTTAGTGGGTTGGTATTTACGGGGTTCATATCATGATAACCAAGATATAAGTTCACAACAGCTCGCGCGTTGTGGCTATAAGAGCCATGATACCCATTGGTGTGCCAGGTTTGCTTTTGTGATTCTGGTACTAGGCGTTCAATTTCTCTGCCCACATCATGGATGGTGACGCCGTGGTTAGCAAGACGCATTGCTTGGTTGTGGATGAAACCATAGTTGTCGCGTTGCAACGCCATATAAGCGGAAATCTCGTTACCTTCCGTGTTTGGATCGTTCCAAACCGGAGCTGAGTGCGCGGCGTGAATGTTATCGACTAAGCCAGAATCAACATAGCGTAGCTTCAGCTCGGTTAAATACTTAGTCCAAACCAAGGAATCACGTACTTTTGCACCGCGGAAGGTGTAGATATTGTGCATACCATCATAGGTTAGCTCTGCGGTATTAAGGGAGCGATACTGCGGAACATATAAGACGATTTCAGCTGGTGCCTCCGCGCCCGGCATATTGATAGCGTGGAATTCTAGGCCGTCAATGGTAATAACTTTTTCGCGTTCTTGGATTTCTGTTGTTGGAGCTACTAAGGTCACTTCACCGCGCGATGTGCCAAGACCTAACGCGTTATCAACGATTCCTTTCGCATCGTTCAACAGTGTCGTACCGTATTGGTAATTTGCTCTGCGTCCCATCGCTGTGCCGGCGATGACATTCTCATCTGCTAGCTCTTTGATAAAGTCTTTTGGCGCATAAATCTTTGCATTGTCAGCAAAATCTCCAGATTCAACAATGCCTCTTGAGCCACCAAAGTGGTCAGCGTGCATGTGCGAATAGATCATGCCGGTGATTTTGTGCTCGCCATTGATCTTTGGAAGGTGTTGCTTGGCAAAGTCCCAAGATGCTTCAGCGGCTTCGCGTGATAGCAATGGATCATGAATAACGTAGCCGTTGTCAGTGCGATAGATGGTCATATTAGACAGGTCGGCACCACGAATTTGGTAAATGCCATCGGTCACTTCGTACAGTCCACCAGCAGCGTAGTTCAACATACCTTGGCGCCAGATCGATGGATTTACCGTCGGTGGGATGTCTTCGACTGACATTTCAGCCATAAATTCGAAGCGATTTTTCAGCTCACCTGCAGCATGATTACCAAATTCAGCAATCAGCCCCTTTTGCGTGCGTTCAAAAGCAGAAGTATCTTCCCAAGGAAGAGTGGCGGCTAACGCTTGGTTAGCTTCAATAGTATGACTAGTCGCAGGTTTGCCTTGATAGTCTTCTAGGCCAACGTAATCAGCACTAGCGTTGAATGATGCAAGAATCGCAATGGTGATAGTAGATGGCACAAGTTTGCGGTACATAATTGACCTCACACGGTTAGAACAGGAATTAAGGTCAATATAGCGGCTTGACTCATTACTAAATATGCAATTTAATTTAGTTAATACATAACTAATGGTGATGTTTATGAATGCCTCTGATTTTGATCTTAACCTGATGCGCGTATTCGTGACCGTATATCGTTATCAGTCGATAACTGTGGCGGCAGAGGTACTTAACTTGACCCAACCTGGTGTCAGTGGGGCTTTAAAGCGACTTCAAGCTCAACTCGGTGAGCAGCTTTTTGTTCGTGATGGTCGAGGCATTGCGCCGACGCATTTAGCTCACGAATTAGCTCGCCATATTGAGCCAGCTCTGGAAACCATAGAGAGCACCATTGATGGTGTTAAAGATTTCAGTGTGCAAGGAAAAAGGCGTTTTGCCGTTTACACGTCAGAACCAGTGATGCTGATGCTATTACCGAAAATTGAAGCGGATGAAACCTTGGGAGAACGTGAGATCGTACTTCATCCTACCTTAGCGACCGAAGAGGAGCTGCTCGATAAGCTCAATTTACGTCAAGCAGACCTAGCGATAGACTTTGCCAAACGTACACCTTCGCTGTGTTTTTCACAACCGTTCTTTACTGACCAAATCTGTTTGATCGCCAGCAAATCACATCCACGAATCAGCGGCAATATCACGGTTGAGCAGTACTATCAGGAGAAGCACATCACTCTTAAGCTCAGACGAGAAAACGCCTTCTTAGCGGACTATTTTACTGAGGAGAATATTAGAGGGAGAAAGGTAGCTGCAGAAAGCGATTCTCTTTTGGTGTTGATGGCATTAGTGGCAAGTAGTGAGAGCATTGGAATGATGAGCCGTAGCGTGGCTACTTTGTTTGCGGAGCGTTTTGATATTCAGATTATCGAAGCACCGTTTCGCCCGATCCCTGTCGACTTTAAGTTGGTCGCTCATAGTCGAGAGCAGAGCAGCAAAGCCAATATATGGCTTCGGGAAAAGCTGATCTCCTACCTGTCTGAGCTAAACCTCGGTCACTGAGAGTCGACAAAAGTGGCGACTCCCACTTTATTTAAGTACGAATCGCCGCCATTTTCTGTGACTTTATAAAAGTTAGTAACAGTCCCAAACTGATGATAGCTGTCATGGCCTCTGCAAATAGAATACTCGCCCAAATGCCATTAATAGGGAACAAGCTTGGCAGGATAATGACGCCTAGTGCAACAAATACAAACCCACGAGCAAGAGAGATTATGGTTGCCTGATTGGGTTTTGCAATGGCCTGAAACAGGTTGGCGACGACAAGGTTTAGTCCCATTAGCGGTGTCGCATAAAAGAAAAACAGTAGCGCAGTCGCTGATAGTTCAACGAGCTCGATATTATCGCCAAGGTAGAAACGTGCGACTGTCTCTGAGAACAATCCGATCACTGCGAGAAATAGTAAGCCACTGCCAATTGACGTAACAAGCCCAAGTTTGAGCGTAGCTTTCACTCGTTCTGGCAAGTTAGCACCATGGTTAAAACTGATAATAGGCTGACACGCCTGATTAATGCCAACGATAACAAATAACGCAAATACACCCACATTTGCGGTTAAGCCGTAAGCGATGATGTAGCTCTCTCCAAATTGGCTAAGCAGTACGTAGTTGAATAAGAGTATCGTCAGCGCAGAGGTGATCTCAATAAAGAAAGTGGGGGTGCCTATCTTTAGGATCTGTCCTACCTTATCCAGACCAAGCCCTTGTAAGGTCAGCCTTAGCTGACCTTTAGCTTGCCAAAAGTGGCTGAGAAGAATCAGTGCTATGACCGCTTGAGAAATCGCAGTCGCGTATGCTGCTCCCTTCATTCCCCAGCCAAACTGAAGCACAAAGAAGTAGTCCAAGACCAAGTTGGTGACTGCGCCTGCTGACATGGCGTACATAGCGAGTTTTGGGTTGGTATCATTACGTATAAAGCAAGACATAACCCAAGCAAGAGCATAAAGAACAAAGAACTTGAGCATCACACCCAAATAGTCATGCGCTAGTTTTGCCATGTATCCAGTAGCGCCCATCAAGCGGATAATATCATCTAGCCAAAAGAGTGCGATTGATACAGCAATGGTCGAGATAATTGCTGTGGCAAGCATCGCCTGACTAAACAGCGTTTGGCCAACACTTAGATTGCCCTTTCCAAATTCAATCGACATGAGCGCTGCACCACCGATACCTATCATCATTGCAATCGCAGTGAACAAGGAAAAGGCAGGAATCGTCAAAGAGATAGCACCAAGACCTTCAGCGCCGACACCTTTCCCCACAAACCAAGCGTCACCCATAATGAAAATGGACTTAATGACCATGCCTGATAGCGCTGGTAGAAGATACTGAATGAACGATTTCTGGATTGGATCGGACTTGAGGTTTATGCTCATTGGAAACGACAATACCTATAAATTGATGAACAGAGGTAATGGTATTATCGTTACGAAATTTGACATTAAAAAGGGATTATCTGCCTTTAATCTGGCACTATTTGGACGTTCTTCTTCGAAATTCAGCCGGAGATTCACCCATGTTCGTACGGTAAAATCTGCCAAAATAAGCGGGGTCTTCAAACCCAAGTTGCAGTGCTATGGCTTTAACGGTTTTCGTCGAAAAGATAAGTTCACGGTTCGCTTCCAGAAGTACTCTATCATGAAGCAACTTGGTAATGGTTTTACCTAGGTGTGCTTTACTTAGCTCATTAAGGCGCTTACTGGTAATGGAAAGTTTATCGGCATAAAACGCCACGTTTCGTTCGCTCTGATAGTGGGTTTCGATAAGTGTTATCACCTGTGAAATTCGTTCATCCCGCACAGTAATTGCTTCGGTTTTGTCCACCGAAAAGCGAACAAGATAGCGCAAGAAACAGGTAAGCAAGGATTCGATCAAATCCCAATCGGTGTCTTCACGTTGATACTCTTCCAGCAGCAAATCGAAAACGGCATCAAGTTGCGTTGCTCCTCTGCCCTGAGTATCGATATAAGGGTGCTGATTTTGGTGAGCAGAAAATATTGCGTCAAACATCAATTGATGGCGGTAGCGATTTTCGAAAAAATCGGTCGAGAAAATGAGCATTTTGACGTTACTACCTAGTGAGTTTGACTCATGAACTTGCCCTGGGGCGATTGTAAAAAACCGCCCTTTTACACTCAGATAATCGACAAAATCGATACGTTGAGAGCCGGAGTCATCCAAACACCAAATGACTTCAAAATAGTCGTGACGATGTGGTTCCAAGAAGACTTCTTCTGACTCCATACGGCAATCGACGACCTGACAAGGATGACCTTTGGGTAATGTTACCAAGTTAATTTTGTCTTTCATGATTCACATAGGCGGCAAGGAAAGATGTGTCTAGTATGACATTGATTGATAAGTGATTCGAGGTGACAAACTGATTACGAGTAGGAATTGACCTACCTTAGGTTGGGATGAGAGCAACACGGTTTTAACTATTAAGTGGTAATTAACTTGGGTTGGCGATAAGTTGAGCTGTGATGTAAATCCAATAGTACATAAATTGCTGATATAAATGGCAATTGTTGCTTGAATTTGTCTCGTTTATGAATCTAGAATGATTCGACCCTCTGATTTAAGGGTCACCTAGCCAACTGACGTTGTTAGTGAACACCTCTTGTTCACACGTTATATAGCCAATCGCCTTGTTTTCGCGATTGGCTTTTTTCTTGTCGTAAACTTGTCCTAGCATTAAAAAAGCTCACCGAAGTGAGCTTGCGACGATATATGGAGCCGGAGCTACACTTTGAACTGTTCGACGGTAGTGAGAAGCTCTTGGTTTCTGCCTTTTAAGTCATTGGCATTTTGTGTTGCCAGCTCTCCATTTTGGACCAATGTGCGCACCATATCTTGAATCGTCACCATGTTCTTATTGATCTCTTCCGATACAGTACTTTGCTCCTTCGCTGATGATGCAATTTGAGCAACGAGACCATTGATCTCATCAGTAAAGGTCATCATGGAGTCGAGAGAGTTAGTCACCCCGCTGGTTTGTTCTTCATACAGCTTACAACGATGCTTGGTGGAGTCCATATTGGCGACAACGGCTTCGTTGCCAGCATGAAGCTTAGATAGCATTTCATTGATTTCAGATGTGCTTTGTCGAGTGCGAGAAGCCAGAGCTCTCACTTCATCAGCGACGACGGCAAATCCGCGTCCTTGTTCACCTGCGCGTGCAGCTTCGATTGCAGCGTTAAGTGCAAGTAGGTTGGTTTGCTCTGCGATATCACCGATTACTTCAAGTGTGTCACCAATCTTCTGTGTATCGGCACTCATAGCTACAACAGCTTGTGAGGTGTTTTCCACTTCTGCGACCAGAGCCTGCAAACTTGAGATAGCTTCTTCGACAATCAGCTTCGAGTCAGAGCTGGCTTGGTTAGCCGTTTCAGTATTATTTGATGCTAGTTGCGCATCATTGGCCACTGTATCGGAAGAGGCACTCATTTCATGAATAGAGGTAACAATCTGGTCCATTTCATTTTGGTGTGATTGGAACAGAGCCTGATTTTCTTTAGCTTGTTGCTCGATATGTAGGATTGAACGACTGGTTTCATTACAAGACTGAATAACATTGCCCACTAAGGTCTGCAATTGAGCGATAAAGGTATTGATGTCTTGGGAAATTTTACCAAACTCATCGTTAGAGTCGACCGTAAGTCTTTGAGTAAGGTCGCCTTTACCTGTTGCGAGGTTTCTCACCACGTTCTGAAGCAGTGTGATAGGTTTTAGTAAGAAGGCGATTATCATCATACTCAACGGAATAATGATAACAGCAGCTACGAGCAGTGCTTGGGTTATTTGCGTACTGATTGTGGCGGCATTAGCCTCTGTAACAGCACTATCTAAGTAAGCGGTCAATGTCCAAGTATCGTTTAATACAGGAATCGTTGAGTCAAACTCGATATGTTGACCCGGAGTCGTATTGGAGAATAGGACATTGCCAGCACCATCTTTGAGTGTCAGGTAGTCACCGTTGCCGCTGGTTTCTGCGAGCGGTTGAGTAATAAAGCTGAGATCGAGTTGGTAGAATGTCACTTCATTACTTTGAGCATTGGGTACCACTATATTCAGTAAGAGCTTATCATCCTGTTTGACGATTTCGTTTGCAACGATCTGTCCGTTGGCTTTGGCTAATTCTGCCTCTAATGCCGCAACAATATTCTCATCTTCCACAATGCCGGATTTGTCGAAAACGAAACCAGAAGACATTTTAGTGATGTTATCAAACTCGGTTTTTTCGACAATATCTTTTACGTCGATAAAGCTGACATTAAGGGACTTGGCTTGTTGAAAACTGTAGTTAAGTTTGTCGGTAACACTTTGGTTCAAGAGGGTAAGCTTTTCTTGTGTTGTAGAAGAACCACTGCGCTCAATATAGGATTCCACAAAGCTATTAGCAGCAAAATAACTGGTGCCAATGGTAGTAAATATAATTGCTATGACTATTGAATAGAGTTTTAGTTTGAACGAGAGGTTCTTCATTATTAGTAGGTCCATTTACCGAAGTTATTGATGTGTATAGTAATATTTTCATCATTTAGGTAACGTGACATAGGTAATAGTTATGAACCTTAGTTTATTTATGTCTAGTTTTGATTAAAGATGTCCATTTATATTGAGTAAGATACAAAAAAGCCAGCGAATATACCGCTGGCCCTGCATAGCAATTGTCAACACGACAAGTGCTAGACAAATAGTGAGGACAAAATACCAATAATCCCACCAAATACACCGCCCCAAACCACAAGCCAGCCTAGGTGCTCCTTTATCATCTTTTGAACGATTTCTTTAACCAGTTTTGGTGTTAATTCACTGAGTCGCTGGTCGATAATCGCTTCAACATTGTCTTTTACTTCGTTTAACATCTTCGGTGATTCGAGTTGTTCAACCAGAGCTTGTTTTACTGAATCGCTTTGGCTGATTTCAATCACCGACTGCTGCATCTTTTCAACGAAAGGCTGTTTCATTGGTTCCAATGCTTCGGTGCCGCCAAGCATCGCCAACATACCACCAAATTGAGAGTTCGCGATCACTTCAACCAGCGAATCAAAAGCAGGGTTAAAGTCGACCTTTTCTAATATTGGTTCTAAATCCAGTGGAATACCTGAGCTCATTTCTTTATTGAGGAAGCGATCGATGTTCTCATTGGTAAAGAACTGCTCCATCATTAAGTTTTTTATCGCTAATTTAAAATCTTCAAAGCGTGCTGGTATAACTCCAGAGCCATAAAGTCCCGGCACTTTCTCGAACAACATATGGATCGCGAGCCAGTTAGTCACCGCACCTGAAAAAGCGAACAGGCCAGCATATAGCACTAGGGTGTTGTCGAGTTGATAGCCCGCAGCGAGTAGCGCTAGGGCAATGAAATTAGTAATGAGACTCTTATTCATAATGTCTTGCTAGATTAATAACGTTGCGCTGATTCTATTGAAAAAACGTCGCTATAAAAAGCCACTTTTTGTCGACGATTAGTCAGCGTTGTCACGAATAGTTTTGATTTTTTCTAACAAGACGGTTTTATTAAAGGGCTTTGATACGTAATCGTCCATTCCGCTTTCGGTACAGCGACGGATATCATCATCAAGCACACTGGCAGTAAGAGCAATAATTGGCGTTCGTGCTTTGTTGTATTGTTCCTCGTAAAGCCTGAATTCTTGCGAAGCGGTGAAGCCATCTTTTACTGGCATCATGCAGTCCATTAATATTACGTGGTAGTGGTTGGAGTCATCGCAAAGAAAATTCAACGCTTCCTGTCCATTATTGGCAATATCAACTTCGTAGCCAGACTTCTTCAATAACAGGCTCGCGACCTTCTGATTCACTAGGTTGTCTTCGACCAGCAATATAGATTGGCTGTCTGGGTTGCTCACTATGTTAAGCAGCGACTTAGGCGCATTTTCTGAGTTTGTATTAGCAGCCTCGTCACCCACAATCTCAAGGGTATTTGCAGTGGGCTGTTGCAAGGATTGATGCTGACTTGGTGCATGTTTCAATGTATCAATCAACCGAGCGCCCAGCAGAGGGAAAGTGACTAAACCAGAAATAAGTTGTGGGTAGTGAGTGGAAGAAGAGTTTTGTGGCTGTACGAGCACAATTGGGCTGTCAGGTGATCGTTTAGCAATATCAATCAAGTCGGCCTCGCTATCATGCTCTTCGCTTGCACAATAAAGAATAATAGAGCGATCGTTTGGAGAGGCTTCCTCATAAGAAGTGCACATAGACAGATTTTCTAAACCAAACTGATGCAGTTCTTGGCTTACTTGTGCTGCATAAGTTTGTCCATTACTGATGATAACAAAATTGCTGCCGTCCAATTCATTGATATGCGGTGATGTGGCTTGATTTATACTAGATTCGATAGTGAAAAAGAATCGGCTTCCTTTACCTTTTTCTGAGTCAATTTCAATATTTCCTCCCATCAACTCAACTAATTGCGATGAAATAGCGAGTCCCAAGCCCGTACCGCCGTATTGTCGTGTCACAGAACTGTCTTCTTGCGTAAATGGTTTAAAAATTGAGTCTTGTTTATCTTTGTCGATACCTATACCAGTATCGACAATGGCAAAGTAAATACTGCAGCGCTGTTCATCGATCTCAGTCACGTTGATCTCCATTCTTACATGACCTTTGTTGGTAAATTTCACTGCATTCGACATTAAGTTCATCAAGATCTGACGCAAACGGTGATCGTCGATGATCAGCATATGTGGCATCTGAGGTGAGAAACTGATCTGCAGTTGGAGATCTTTTTCCTTCGCTTTTGACATTACGATCGCGATCGTGTCATAAGCGATCTCGCGCAAGTTCGAGCTATGCAAAGAAATCAATAGGTTACCTGACTCAATCTTAGAGATATCTAGGATGTCATTGATCAAGATAAGTAGGGTCTGCGATGAGGTGTCGATGGTGTTGAGATAATCGCGTTGAATCGGATCGAGATTAGATTCAGAGAGAATGCCAGACATGCCGATAATGCCGTTTAGAGGCGTTCTTATCTCATGAGACATATTGGCAAGGAAAGAGCTTTTCGCCACGTTGGCTCGTTCTGCTTCCTCTTTGGCTGCTAGCATTCTGTGTTCATTTTCCCGTCTTTCATGAATGAGCTTGTTCATTTTCTTACCAAAATGACTGAACTCATCTTGTCCCTCGGTTGAGGCTAGAGTATCTGATTCCTCTTGATTCTCGAGCCGCTCAAATGTTTCTAGTGTATTGTTTAGGAAAAAGATGATTCGACGAGTGATGTTTATACTCAAAATGAAGAGCGCTGCCATAATCGACACAGTGAGGCCAATGGTTAACCAAAGACGCTGTTCCAAGTCTTTGATGCTTTGAGCCATTTCATTGGTCAGCTGTTCATTGATTTGATCGGTCGCTTGCTGAATAAGCTTTAGCCTCTTATCTAGAGCAGCAATACCAGATGTAATCTCTTGCGTTGCCAGCTCCGGCTGGCTTTCATCTAGTACACGGTCCCTAAAAAGGATGCTCTCCACAAAAGACTCATCGGAAAACGTTTTTAGCAGTAAACTGACTTGAGATGCATCGGCACTGATATTAAGGAAGCGTTCTATAAGATACTGTTGGCGCTCAAATAAAGTTGAGAGTTGTTCATGAGCTGCATGAGAATCATGATGCTCTTCGGCGTGTCCTTCGACAATATCAATGTGGATTAACCAATTCTCTTCTGTTGCCCAGAGACGAATCCATTCGAGGGTAAATAAAGCGTTTAAATGCGATTCCAGTTTAATCGTTCCGGTATCTACTTTAGTGCTTTCTAATTGCGCGATCAGTTGATTGATAAGGTCATTAGTCCATGAACTCCATTCTTCCAGTTCGTCCATTTCCGTGACGGATTGCAATTCACTCTGAGCGTCTCGAAGCTCTTCGAGAGTAGTATTTGCCATTGAGAGTGCGTCTGCAGAATAAATACTCTTCACGGTGTTGGCTATTTTGTCTAAGCATTCATTTAGCTCGCTAAATATGACATTTTTATTACTACCAAATGTGTTTTCGAGCTTTTCTAGACGAGATTTATGGAGTGATGTGCTATATCCGGAAATATAACCTAGAGCGGTCACTTCACTCGATAAAACAGACATTTGTTGCAGACTGTTTTGAGTTCTAAACGCTTCCCAAGCGGAAAATATTAAGATAACGGTCAAAGGTAAAATAGCTAGTAGTATGATCCTGCTCTTAATAGACATCTTATTTAGCAAATTCATATCACTATTCCTTGATAATAATCTTGAACATCGTTTTTGGTGAACTAATCTGTTTGTTAGTTTAGGAAAGGATTTCGCCTGAGTGTAATAAAATGACTCAAAACTTACTGACAAACATAGGCATACGGATAGGGCTATTTCGTGGCAGCGCCATAATAGCCTTGGGTTTGATGTTAGCTTTATCATTTGAAAGTAGAGCTTTTGCTGCGAATGAATATGCGGTGTTCACCTTAAATGACAATTTTGATGAATTAAGTCGGAGCAAAGCTAGGATGCTTTATCGAGGTAAGACTAAATCGTTGCAAGGGAAACGGATAGAGCTATCCGATTGGCCTGAAAGTTCATCTGAGCGTTCTGAGTTTTATCAATACTTGCTAGGGAAAGATGTCTCGCAAATGAATGCCTACTGGGCAAGTCTTTCGTTTTCTGGCAAAGCCCGACCGCCCAAAGAAATTGATGATGCCAATGTCAATGCGCTTATCACCTGGTTATCAGCAAAACCCAACCGAATCGGCTATGCCCCATTGGACGCTTTGCCTAGTGACGCAAAAGTGCTCTACATCGTGAGTAAGGAGAAATAGCAAATGACGAATAAAACTTCATTACTCGCACTTCTTACTACGGCCATTAGTCTTCCCGCGGTTTCAGCTATCGATATTAACGACAACTTCTCAATCAGTGGTTTTGGCTCTACCTCCTGGGCTAAGTCTGATAATGAAACGCCACTACTTATCAATAGAGGCATCAGTGACGAAAACTGTTTTGATTGCGACACAACATTTGGGATTCAACTGGACTACTTCTATGACGCATTTAAAGCTTCGGTGCAGGTGGTAAAACGTCCACAAGATAACTGGAGCGAACCTCAACTGGAGTGGGCGTATCTTGGTTATTCCATCGGTGATTTTGAAGGGCGTGCGGGTCGACTTCGTCTGCCTGTCTTTCTAGCATCTGAGTATTATTATGTTGGTCAAGCATACACGACAGCTAGGCCAAACGAAGAAGTGTACAACAGTATCTTAGGGGTAACTGCATTTAACGGGCTGAGTGTTACTTGGAATCATAGTCTTACTGATGAGCTACAATTGTCTCTCACACCATTTGTAGGTTTTAAAGACAATAATGAAGTGGAATTTAACCCGAGCTTAACGCTAGAGTTTGAGACGAAGAATATGTGGGGTGTCAATGCTCAGCTTATCGGCGATAACTTCCGAGTGAACTTTGCCTACCTCGATTCCAATTTTGACCAAACGATAAAGCAACCTCAGTTACCGCCTCCGTATAATGAGATCTTACTCGCCGACCAGAATATTAAGCTCTATTCATTAGGGGGTGAGTATGATTTTGGGCAATTGAAGCTAACGGCTGAAGGACAAAAGAATGATTTGGCCTCTTCTTGGTACGGCAGCGCGGCTTATCGTATTCAAAAATTCACGCCTTATGTCGTTTATGGCCAAACGTATAGTGAAGGTGGCGATAATCGATATGATGGAAAAACAGGGGATAGTTGGACCTTAGGGTTACGTTACGACGTGTTATACAACGTCTCATTGAATGCTGAGTGGCAAACTTTTAATAGCTTTGGTGGACAGACTGGACCATTTGTAAGTAACCCTGGTACAGATACCGATGCCAATATGTACACCGTCATGCTTAATTTTGTGTTCTAGTTCGTAGGTCCGCTTACCTAATATCAAAAAAGGGGCTCACTATTGTGAGCCCCTTTTGTCGTTTCAAGCGTAAGTAATCGTTACTTGTCGCTACTTTCTGCGATTTTCTCTAGTGCAAGCACTAAACCTACTGCGGCCAGCATCAGAACAATTGCGATAGCCAGTTGCGAAGGTTGGCCAGTTACAGACTCAAAGTTAAATGGTGATAGGTTCTCTTGAATAAGAGGTACTTGCTCGCCCTTTGAGTTGATGCGCCATGAGATAGTTTCTTTCCATGGCCATAGTTTTGGTAATGTACCTAGCATTAAGCCAGTCAGGAACACTAATGCGAAATCACGGTAGCGTTTTAGTAACCATGATAGAACATGGGAGAATGACAATAGACCAATCAAACAACCCATCGCAAACAACGCCATTACATCGATTTGTAGGCCCTTCACCGCGCCCAATACCGGCGTGTACATGCCTAGTAGCAATAGAATAAAGCTGCCCGAGATACCTGGAAGAATCATGGCACAAATTGCGATACAGCCAGCGAAAAAGATATTGATGCTGGTTGGATCCATTTGAAGTGGTTTCAATACAGTGATGCTGTAGGCAAATACGGCACCAAGTAATAAGAACACGAAACGCGATAGTGTCTTTTGTTCGACTTGCTTAATCATGTGATACACGGAGACCATGATAAGGCCGAAGAAGAAGGACCACACTGGCACTGGGTGAGTTTCTAGTGCCCAAGAAATGAATTTCGCTAGTGATAAGATAGAGGTCAGGATGCCACCAAACAGTGCGATTAAGAAAAAGCCGTTGATGTGGTCGAATGCTGCCTTGAATCCGTCACGTTTCCAGATCCCCAAAATACTTGGGTTAATACGACGGATGCTTTCCAAAAGTGTGTCGTAAATACCTGTAATAAAGGCGATCGTACCTCCCGATACCCCAGGTACAACGTCTGCTGCACCCATCGCCATTCCTTTTAAGAATGTAGTCAGATAGTTCTTCATGATTTCTTCTAGGTTTAAAAAGTTGATGCAGAGTATATATGCATGCTTGTTTTGATGCACTATTCAATTAGTGCCGTAAAGTTGTGACATCACGTATCAAGTTATTGTGAATTCGTGATGTATATATGTCCTCCAATTAGGGTGAAAAGTTCCATTTTACTTCAATTAATTCAATGCCTTCTGCTTGTCTAGATAAGTTGTAAGTGCCTTAGAAATGTTGCAATTCTGCAAACAAAGCGACACGTAACTTTCATCTTTCCCCGTCAAAGTACAGTTATCAGAGAAAACACATGTGACATGAACAGCAAGCGGATTGCTGTTTTTAAGTTGAGCACATGTCTAGATAACTCACTCGCTAGGGGATCACTATGCCAGTTTACTTAGACATTGCGTCGGTATTAGAACAAGAAGTTCGTGAACGTTATGTTCCGGGCGACTACCTGCCGCCAGAAGGACAACTTGCTCAGCGCTTTGATGTCAATCGCCACACGCTTCGTCGAGCTATTGATGAACTCGTTAACACTGGCATGGTTCAACGTCATCAAGGTAAAGGCAATATGGTGATAAGGCAGCCTAGTGAGTATCACGTGCATTCGGGCGCGCACTTTACTAAGAATCTGATTGAACAAGGGGCAAGGCCACGCTGCGAAGTCATTCAACATCGAGTGTTTGTCGCTCCTATGGACATCGCCGCCAATCTTGGTGTCGTAGAGGGCAGTAAGATCATCCATATCCGCACACTGCGAAAAACCGAGGAGTGTCCTCGCACCATCATTGATCACTACCTAGCCAATATAGAGTGGTGGAGCATTTTGAAGAATTACCAAAGTGGTTCATTACACGAATTCATTAAACGTGGGCTTGATATAGAGCTGGAGCGCAAAGAGACCCGAGTAGGGGCCAAAACGCCAACAGGTGAAGAGTGCCGACTGCTGCAAATTACATCAAGCACACCAATTCTAAGAGTCAAAACCAAAAACGTTATCAAGGGGACCGACATGGTGGCCGAGTTTTCGACCTCCAATAGCCGTTCCGACGCAACTGAAATAGTAATGGAGCATTAAATGACTGCTGTGAGCGAAAGAGCAAGCTGGATGTCAACATTGGCACAAAGTCAGCAGAGCGAGTTAGAGCAACTGTGGCACTCAACCAAGATTGAAGCGAGTTATCAAATGGTACGTCAACCAGAGATAGGGTTGGCACAGGTACGTGCTCGAATGGGGGGGAGCGGTCGTGAGTTCAATATGGGGGATGCCACGATCACTCGAGCAGTCGTCAAATTGGACAGTGGGGAGTTGGGCTACAGCTACTTGCGCGGTCGTAATAAAGCGCAAGCAGAGCTAGCTGCCGTTATTGATGGCCTACTGCAGACCCAATCGCACCATGAACAATTAATGCGCATGGTCATTGAACCCTTGGCAGCGATGAAGCAAGAACAGCAGCAACTCAGAGCAAAAGAAGTGGCGACCAGTAAGGTGGACTTTTTCACCATGGTACGCGGTGAAGATTGATTCAAGGAACATGAACAAGTTTGGTTTAACGAATTAACCAAGTAAGGCAACGATAATGACCACAATTACTACTGCATTCAAAGATGCAGTTCACGACAGCCAGCAGTGCTTCAGATTGCTGCTTAAGGCGATGTCTGAACCGGGTGAAATAGTCACTCTAGAGATGAGCGAAGGTTTTGGTGCGATGCATAAAGCAGCGACACAAACTTTGTTGAGCTTAAGCGACAATGCGACGCCGATATGGCTGTCAGAGTCACACTTAAAAGACGCTGCTATTCGTGAAAATATCCGCTTTCACTGTGGCAGTCCCGTAACTGAGCGACAAAACAGTGCCAGTTTTGCTGTGATTGCTGAACAAGATTTGGCTGACTTCGATTGGAATAACGCCACATTTAGCCTTGGCTGTGAAGAGTACCCAGATCAGTCTACGACGGTCATTGTTGAACTAGGCAGCTTAACCAATGGCTCTGACGCGAGTCCATCTAAAGGTGGCCTCACGCTAACGCTATCTGGACCGGGAATCGAATCACAATCGGTGTTGAATATTGGTGTGGCCTCTAAGGCATTTCAGCACTTCTTACAAGGACGCCAAGAGCATTTCGCTTTTCCGCTTGGTATTGATTTGATCTTGGTAAACGATGAGAGCATTGCCTGCTTACCACGTACCACACTTGTTGAGGTGAACTCATGTATGTAGCAGTAAAAGGTGGCGAAAAAGCCATTAACAACGCGCATCAGCTGCAGGCTAAAAAGCGTCGTGGTAATCCTGAATTTGCTGAATTGACGGTGGCACAAATCAGTGAGCAGCTCTCTGGCAGCGTTGATCGCGTGATGACGGAAGGTGGCATTTATGACCGCGAATTGGCCGCACTGGCTGTCAAGCAAGCGAACGGCGATCTAGTAGAAGCTATCTTTTTGTTGCGTGCTTATCGTACCACGTTGCCGCGCCTTTCGGTTTCACAGGCTGTGAACACCAGTGAAATGCGCATTGAGCGCCGCATCTCTGCTACCTACAAAGATCTGCCTGGTGGACAAGTATTGGGGCCGACATATGACTATACCCATCGTTTGCTGGACTTTAGTTTGATTGCTGAAGGTGAAGCACCGCGAGTCGACACCTCAGATGTTGAAGCGATGGAAGTGTGCCCTCAAGTGATGAGCATTCTTGAAAATCTCGACTTGATGACGACCGAAGAAGATAACCAACAAACCCCAGAAGATATCACTATGCATCCGGTGAACTATCCGTGTGACCGCAGTGCGCGATTACAGAACTTGGTTCGCGGCGATGAAGGATTCTTGCTGGCGCTTGGCTATTCGACGCAGCGTGGCTATGGACGAAATCACCCATTTGCAGGCGAAATTCGTATCGGTTTCTGCGATTTAAGTTTGGTGCCAGAGGAGCTTGGCTTTGCTATTGATATCGGTGAAGTTGAGTTAACCGAGTGCCAAATGGTGAATGGTTTTGTTGGTAGCAAAACAGAAAAAGCCAAACTGACTCGCGGTTATGGTTTGACGTTTGGCTCCACCGAGCGCAAAGCGATGTCAATGGCGCTGGTGGATCGCTCACTGCAAGCGGCAGATTACGATGAAGCCATTGATGGGCCAGCTCAAGACGAAGAATTCGTGTTATCGCATTCAGATAACGTGGAAGCTGCAGGCTTCGTTTCTCACCTGAAACTGCCTCACTACGTGGATTTCCAAGCAGAGTTAGAACTGCTTCGTAAGATGCACAAAGAGCATGATGAATTCATTCAGTCTCAGGGTGAACAGAACCAACAGGAGAGCCAGTCATGAGCCAAGTACAAACTAACACTCATGCGCAAGGTGTGACCGGCTACAACTACGGTTACCTTGATGAACAAACCAAACGTATGATTCGTCGCGCTCTGCTCAAAGCGGTTGCGATTCCTGGTTATCAAGTGCCATTTGGTGGTCGTGAAATGCCGATGCCGTACGGTTGGGGAACCGGCGGTGTTCAGATTACCGCAGCGATCATTGGTCAAACTGACACGCTAAAAGTGATTGACCAAGGTGCCGACGATACGACGAATGCGGTTTCCATTCGAGAGTTTTTCAAGTCAGTAGCAAGCGCGAAAACCACCGAGAAAACGGTAGACGCCTCAATCATTCAAACGCGTCACCGCATTCCGGAAATCACTCTCGATAAAGACCAGATCTTAGTGTATCAAGTTCCGATTCCAGAGCCGTTGCGCTTTATTGAACCGCGAGAGACGGAAACGCGAAAAATGCACGCGCTGGAAGAGTACGGAATCATGCACGTCAAACTGTATGAAGACATCGCACGATTTGGTCATATTGCTACCTCTTACGCGTATCCGGTTTGCGTCAACGATCGCTATATCATGGACCCTTCTCCGATCCCTAAGTTTGACAACCCGAAAATGGACAAAATGGCGGCGCTTCAGCTGTTTGGTGCAGGACGTGAAAAACGAATCTATGCCATTCCGCCATTCACAAAAGTGAAGAGTTTAGATTTTGAAGATCATCCATTTGAAATCCAACAATGGGATGAGCCGTGTGCCATTTGTGGCGCAACGGACACCTTCCTAGATGAAGTGGTGATGGATGACAAAGGCAATCATATGTTTGTTTGTTCGGACACTGATTACTGCTCTCAGCAAGTCGAAAAACACACCATCCATACTAAGGAAACGGAGAGTCACGCATGAGCACGTCAGCGGTGAAACAGCCAACATTTGACACTAATACCTTTGATGTAAGTGAGCAGCCACTATTGTCGGTTCGTAATCTCACCAAACTTTACGCACCAGGGAAAGGCTTTACCAATGTCTCGTTTGATTTGTACCCCGGCGAAGTGCTAGGCATCGTGGGCGAGTCAGGTTCAGGTAAAAGTACCTTACTAAAATCACTGTCGGGTCGCCAAACGCCAGACAGCGGTGAGGTGCTTTACATCCGAGGTCGCGGAGAAGATCAGGTAACTCAACTCGAAGACCTCTATTTGATGGCAGAAAGTCAACGTCGTCAATTACTGCGCACAGAGTGGGGCGTTGTGCATCAGCATCCGATGGATGGATTGCGCGGCCGTGTTTCTGCGGGCGGTAATATTGGTGAGCGTTTAATGGCCGTAGGCGAGCGTCATTATGGTGATATTCGAACGGCATCAACCAAGTGGCTCACTGATGTAGAAATTCCTCAAGACCGAATTGATGACATGCCAACCACGTTTTCCGGCGGTATGCAGCAGCGCTTGCAGATTGCTCGCAACTTGGTGACTCATCCAAAACTGATTTTTATGGATGAGCCAACAGGTGGATTGGATGTCTCGGTGCAAGCAAAACTCCTCGATCTATTACGTCGCCTTGTCACAGAACTGGAACTGGCTGTCGTTATTGTCACTCATGACCTAGCGGTGGCGCGTTTACTGGCTCATCGACTGATGGTGATGCGTCGCAGTGAAGTGGTAGAAACTGGGCTGACGGACCAAGTACTTGATGATCCGCAGCACCCTTACACCCAATTACTGGTTTCGTCCGTGTTGCAGAACTGATGGCTGAATAAAGGAATTACTATCATGACAACTGAAACAAAAATCATCGTTTCCGATGTAAGCAAAACCTTTGTTCTGCATAACCAAAATGGCATTACTTTGGATGTGCTGAGCAACGCTAATTTTAGCGTCGCAAGTGGCGAGTGTGTGGTGCTTAATGGCCGTTCCGGTTCAGGGAAATCCACTTTGCTACGGGCACTCTACGCCAATTACCTTGTGGATACAGGCAACATCGAAGTCGAGCATCAAGGGCGCTGGGTCAATATTGCTAAGGCTCAGCCGCGTGAAATCATCAATGTTCGCAAGCATACCATCGGTTGGGTCAGCCAATTTTTGCGTGTCATTCCTCGTATTAGCGCTTTGGAAGTCGTTATGCAGCCGATGTTAGAAATGGGTGGCTGTCGTCATCAAGCCGAGCAAAAAGCAAAAACACTGCTGACTCGTCTTAATGTACCAGAGCACCTTTGGAATCTAGCGCCAGCCACGTTTTCTGGTGGTGAGCAGCAACGGGTGAATATCGCCCGAGGCTTTATCGTCGACTATCCCATTTTGCTGTTGGATGAGCCTACGGCGTCGTTAGATGCCACCAACAGTGCAGTTGTGGTGAATCTGATTCAAGAAGCGAAAGATCGCGGCGCCGCCATTGTGGGAATTTTCCACGATGAAGCGACTCGAGATCAGGTGGCTGACCGTTTGTATGACGTGAAGAAACAAAACGAAGCCACTCGACAGGCCGAGCAGGGCAGTGCTCAGGCAACCTCCATCTCAGCATGCGCATAACGGGAGAAAGCAGCATGATTATCACCAATGTAAATTTGGTTCTTGAGAACGAAGTAGTAAAAGGCTCATTAGAGCTCCGTGACGGCAAAATCGTTAGTATGTCAGATTCACAAAGTCAGGTGGCAGGTGCCTATGACGGAGAAGGTGACTTTCTCATGCCGGGCTTTATTGAACTGCATACCGACAACCTAGAGCAGTACTTTACTCCGAGACCAAAAGTGGATTGGCCGCCTTTCTCTGCGATGAGTGCGCATGATACTCAATTGATTGGCTCAGGCATTACCACGGTACTAGATGCCGTGGCGCTGGGTGATTTTCGAGATGAGAAACGTCAAACTAACTTGGATCTGTTCATCAATACGGTAGTGGATAGCCAAAAACGTAACCTGACTCGTGCTGAGCACCTATTGCACCTTCGCTGCGAAGTACCACATGAAAGCACAGTCGGAATGTTTGAGAAATATGTCGACTTACCGGAAGTCCAGTTGGTGTCGTTGATGGACCATGCACCGGGTCAGCGCCAGTTTGTGGATGTAGAAAAGTATCGCACTTACTATCAAGGCAAGCACAACTTAACGGACAGTGAGATGGCGGCGTTTGAGAAGAAACAAGTAGAGCTCTCTGAGCGCTGGTCGACACAAAACCGCAATGAAATTTGTCGTCAGTGCCGAGTACACAACATCCCAATGGCGAGTCACGATGATGCGACAAAGGCGCATGTTCAAGAGTCAAAAGACTTAGGAATGGTCATTGCAGAGTTCCCTACGACAGTGGAAGCGGCGAAACGCTCTCATGAGCTTGGACTGAAAGTGTTGATGGGCGCACCCAATGTGGTTCGCGGAGGGTCTCATTCAGGCAATGTCGCTGCGCACGAACTGGCCTCTCACGGTGTATTAGACATTTTATCGTCAGACTATTACCCAATGAGCCTGTTAGAAGGTATCTACAAGTTATCGTGGGATGAGCGCAACACGTTAACGCTGCCGCAAGCTGTTCAACTGGTAACCAAGAACCCAGCGCAAGCACTGAGCCTAAATGATCGCGGTGTTATTGCAGAAGGGAAGCGTGCCGACCTTGTATTAGCAAAACAAGTGGATGGGCATCCTTTGGTCGCTCGTGTTTGGCGACAAGGTAAAAAGGTGTTTTAGCCGATGACTAATAACACATTATTAGAAGCATCTTCGGATGCTTCTTTTTCATCTACGGCGGACTACGCCGACGCCTCAACCAAACGCAAAGGTAAGCTCTACTACGTGATAGGCCCTTCAGGTGCGGGCAAAGATACCCTGATTGACGCCATTCGCGCCGATCATCCTGACGATATTATTGTTGCTCATCGCTATATCACGCGTCCTTTTGGTGCTGGTGGTGAAAACCATGTTGCCGTTAGTGAGCAAGAGTATTTATCAAGACAGCAAAAAGGGCTATTTGCTATGAGTTGGCAGGCCCATGGGCTGTGCTACGGTGTGGGGTTAGAGGTGAAAGCGTGGCTAGACAAAGGCTTTTCGGTTTTGCTGAATGGCTCACGTGCGGAATTGGCTCAAGCGCAACAGTGCTTTGGCTCAGATCTGGTTCCTGTTGTGGTCAATGTAGAGTTGGACGTATTGCGGGCTCGATTGCAAAACCGAGGACGCGAATCTCGCGAAGAGATTGAACGTAGATTACAACGCGCCACCGAGTTCACCTTATCGAAACAAGAGGGTTTTTACCCAATTGATAATAGCGGTGACGTGCAATCGAGCGCAAAGCAGTTCCGCCACATTCGTTTTCAACTTGAAGGGAAGTCGTGATGAAGCTTGTCATGTTGGGCACGGGGAACAGTGCTATGGTGCCTGTTTGGGGCTGTGACTGCGAAATATGTGCTGAAGCCAGGCTGGATAGAACTCTGCGACGTGAGAAAAGCTCGGCTTATGTCGAGCACAATGGTCGTAAGCTGCTGTTAGATGCCAATGCTCCCGATCTTCTGGATCGTTTCCCACCTGGGTCGGTCGATAAGATTCTGTTAACACATTTTCATATGGACCATGTGCACAGCTTGTTTGATCTTCGCTGGGGGAAGGGAGCGCTCATTCCAGTACATGCACCTGAGGACGAGCAAGGGTGTGATGATTTGTACAAATACCCCGGCGTGTTGGATTTCTCGCAGCGTTCACTGCCGTTTCAATCCTTTATATGGCAAGACATCACTGTAACGCCACTCCCCCTCAACCACTCTAGACCTTGTGTGGGCTATGCCTTTGAGCTGAATGGCCATTGCATTGCTTACTTGACCGATACCAATGGGCTGCCAGAAGCGACGACGCAGTGGCTTAAACAGCGCACAGTGGACTGGATTGTCACCGATTGCAGCTTTCCCCCTATCGAGTGCGAACACACAAGACTTAGCAATAACCATAACGATATCTACCAAGTGCAGAACATCGCTGAGCAATGTCAACCTGAGCGTATTGGCCTGATTCATTTAGGTCACAACGTTTTGCTTTGGGCCAAGCGACATCCACAGTGTTTTTCTGACAGCTTTCAGCTTCTTCATGACGGACAGGAGATCCCACTATGAACCAGCCGCTATCACCAACGCTCTCTGCTGAACCGAGCGTATCGCCGTGCAGCCAATTACATCGCACCGAATTAGGTCGTTGGACTGAGATTGCCCAGCGATGCGTGTTAAATAACGTCACCGTTGGTGATTACAGTTATATCCAAAATGATTGCAATTTGATGTTTACCGAGGTGGGAAAGTTCACGTCTATCGCCGCCGCCGTTCGCATCAATCCAAGCAATCATCCATGGTGGAGGCCAACTCTGCACCACTTCACTTATCGCCCAGGTAAATACGGTTTGGGAGATAACCCATCGGTATTGGATGACGAAGTGTTCAGTTGGCGTGAAGAAGACAAGGTAGTGATAGGTCATGATGTTTGGATTGGCCACGGCGCGATCATTTTGCCCGGAGTGACCGTAGGCAACGGCTCGATTATTGGAGCAGGGAGCGTAGTGACAAAAGATGTCCCAGCTTACTCAATTGTGGTCGGTAATCCGGCGCGAGTCCTTCGTCCCCGTTTTGATGATGACAGCTTAGGGCCCCGCTTAGAGGCTCTGGCATGGTGGAACTGGAGTGACGAGCAAATCGCGATGGCGCTGCCGCTGTTTCAAAAGGATACTCGAGAATTTTTAGCTTACTTTGAAAATATGCAGTAACCCACTTTCTTCCTACCTGATTATCTGTAGATGCTCGAATAAGCGCGACATCGTTGGTGTCGCTGCACATTATTCGCGGCATCTACCTATCCATTCTACAGTTAAATCTGAGATATTACTTTAGGTAATATTTTAAGTTTAATGAGTCATTTCAGACGCCAGTTAACTCTGTTTTATTATTCATTCTGTCAGGTGAAGGTATGGCTTGCCTGAGTTTGCTTGGAATTAATTGCCTGAATTTAATAAGTAATTAAGTCCAATAATTTGTTTTTGCTAAGGAGGGCTTTTGAAATAAATCAGAGTAATTATGAATTTACAAACAGCAAAAAGTCCGCTGAGTTGGACAATTTTAACAGCATTGGTTTCTTTAACGTCAGTTTCAGTAACGGCAGACGAATATCAGGATATGTCTGACCCATTAGCCGTGTATTCGCAAGCGGGTATGGGCGTGACCAATAAAGGCATCAACTTTAAGTTTGGTCAGGCTTACGATACCAATAATGACTCAACCATGGCGATGCATGTACTAGAAGCGAAAGGGTTTGCTGCAGACAGCTTGGGGCTAAAGGGGGATGATAGTTTCGACTCACTACGCTATCGACATTTTAATGTCGACATCAATAGTGGGCTGGGCTCTCAAGTTGATCTTAGCTGGGACTTTGATAACAAATTAGGCTCAGCTTCCTATTCCTTGATTCAAGCGTTACCAAAAATGGGCGCCGTACAGTTTTATCCACTAGCGGGAATTGGCATTAATGTGGCGGATGTTCATTCGTCTTTGATTCAACCTAGCCCGGATTATGACGGTTCCATCGGTTACACCATCCCCTCGAGTTTTGCCCTAGTGGGTTTTTACTCAAAAATCGAAATTACCGATGATATCTGGCTGAACTACAACCCGATGTACACCACTCAACTTGGTGGAGTGGAGTCTTTCAGCAACTTTTATGGCTGGCAGCACGAAATTGCGGCGAGCTATCAGTTGAACAACCGAAGTAACTTGCGAGCATTCTGGAACTTTGGCGAAGTGCTACAAGGCACGGACTTTAGAGTGGAATACAACTACCAATTCTAACTCTGGCTTTCTTGCCACCCATCAAGACGACAATCCAATGAATTGCTAAGGCAATCACAAACGGTTTTATAGGTACGACGATGAAAAAAACAACACTCTCTTTATTAGTAGCATCCTTGTCTTTCGGCTCTGTAGTCAGCGCCGCAGATACCACTCCTACGAACGCAGAACTTACGGGTCAACGTGTCTACCATCATATGGAAAATATGGTCGCGTTTATGGAGCAAAATGGAGTGAATACTTTTGAGTTCCCAGGGTTGGCAGACCACACATGGGATGTCATTACCCCTGCACTGGACCATATTTATGGCAAAGCGATGCTGGATGTAACAGCAGGTCCTGTGGAGTTGACGGTTCCCCCTCGTGAACCAGAGCGTTACGCATCTCTGCACTTGGTGGATGCGGAGCACTTCTCGGTTTATCACGAAGTGACACCAGAAGTTGGCGGTACTTATCTAATCGTACGAGAAGGCGCTGACTATACGATTCCACAAGGCGATTATATCGATACAATTACGGTGAAAGACGACCTTATTTTCTCTTTCATTCGTGTCCAGACATTTGAGTATCGCGATAGTGGTGTTGCCGATGTTTGGCGTAAACAGATTGAGGTTAACAACCTTGCGCCGAAGTCTGAGATTGCGTTGCCAGATCGCAACAATATTCATGCTGTAATTAAGTTTGCCGATGAGATTTCAGATGGTTGGGCACAAACGCACAGTAATATGCAAACCATTATTTCCGATGACAGCTTTGATAAACAAAGACTTAATGAGGTTCGCAATTACGTACACGAACTAGGAACATCTGGCTTGGTGGTGAATAACTTATCCGGTTTTGAGCACCCAGGACATGCTGATGACCTTGCTGATGAGCGACGTCGTTCGCTGTTGACTCATTTAGGTCACTTAGGCTTCCCTGCTGAGCACGCTTATTATGAGCTAATTCCAATGACGCCTGAAGGTAAGCAGTTGAATGGTTCAGAAGATTTTGTGTTGACTATGCCTCATGACCAAGCGGTGGGCAAGTTCTGGTCGGTGACGCGTTATTCTGATGAGACGCGCTTACCGCTGGACCCTGCGACGATAGGTGGGTCTGACCGTCAAGTATGGGCTGGTGGCAATACTACGCCAGACGATGAAGGAAATGTCACCATTACTTTCTCAAGCGACAACCCAGAAAATGGGACTTATTGGATGCCAGTAGTTGATGGGGAGGATTATTACTTTGTGGTCCGCTATTACCTGCCTCAAGCGGGTCTTGCAGGTAATACTGCGCAAAGTATTATCTACAAGGGAACCGAGCTGGAAAGTTTGATGGTTCCTAAAGCGACGTTTAACTATGGTAATTAACTGAGCGTACAACCACGTTGATACTTTTTGCCCCACTGTAAATGAGCTAGTTACGGAAACTAGTTCGCAGTGGGGTTTGTGGTATTAATGCTCTTGCTCAGTCTTTTCCTGCTGTTCAAATACGGTGCGAACTTCGCTGTATAACCATTTCACCAATGGCGCATTGGAGAGTTTGCTTGGAATCAAGGCACCAATATCACTGCCTAGTTGGTGTTCTTTATGAGCTGAGAAGAACTGAGTCCCTTGCGGTAAATCAGCATCAAAAATGTCGACACAAGGCAAGATCGAATCGGTTTGAGCAACGACATGTAGGCAGATACTGAGTTGGTCCGCTCTAAGCCCGACTTGCGGCGTAATTCCAACTTCTCGCAGTTTGGTTTCAATTAAGTTTTCTTTCTTATTGAAGTCAGGAAGCTGAAGCAATGCGAGTGGATATTGTCCAATATCTTGTGTGGTTCTTTGTGTTTCAAGGACTGGATGCCCGTCTCGACAAATGAGTTTGAAATAGCAATGAGTCAGTTTTTTCTGTATCACCTGTTTGGAGATATCTAGAGGTAAGTAATTGATGCCAATATGAAGGCGTGCAAGCTTAAGATCGTGCTCGGTATCTTGCCCCCAGTTGATGATTTTGAGCGTAGCGTTAGGCAGCAAAGGACGAAGGTGGTGATACAGACGCCTGGATACTGGTCTGTATAGAGTGGTATTGATGGCGATGCTAATGTCACCGGTATACAACGCTGGATTGAATTGTTGATTTCGAGAGAATAGATCTTCCAATAGCTCGAACAGAGCAGGCAGCTTTTCCAGCAGCTCCAAACAATAGGGTGTGGGTTCTAATCCATACTGCTTGCGGATAAACAGCTCATCGGCAAAGTCTTCCCTGAGCTTTTTAAGCTGCTTGCTGACCGCAGGCTGTGATAAAAACATGCGGTCGGCAGCGCGTTTGGTGTTGCGTTCTTCACCAAGGACTTTCAGCAGCTTTAGTGTATTAAAGTCTAGCCTTCTTAATAGGTTATCATCCATCTGGGCTGGTATCCCGCGTCATGTGTATTCACTCAATACTACAATGTCATAAGTAGCTCGACCAGCTTAACCTAGACCATGTAAAGCTATAATCCTCTCGCAATCTCGTTTCCAGTTTTAGTTGCTTAGCTGTTTTAACTTCATACCTAAAAAGACAAAACTGACTCCTTCAATTAGCAAAGAAATGCCAATGAAAGTACCCAGCAATGAAGTGGAGAAAGCGGGGTCTTCAAGTAACGTGAAGAAGTAACCACCTATGATGACGGACAGAAGTCCGCTGAAAATGATGAGGCCACTACTTGGAAGGCTGCGGTTGGCGAGCCCGAAGAAGATTCGTGTCAGTCCGTTTAATATCATCACCAACACCATCAACATAGTAATGGTGACCAGGCCTGCAAGTGGCTTAAATAAGATGAATAAACCGCCGATTATGTAGAGTACCGCGCTTAAGACATACCACAGCTTTTGTCCCCACGCATTTATCGAAAAGGTGTGATAAGCCTGCACAAGCCCACTAAACAAGAGTACGGCACCGATAATGGTTGAGATGGTGACACCAGCAAATACAGGTAACGCCATTGCCCCAATACCCGCGAGGGAAACGACGATGCCTACAGTAACAAAATACTTCCATCCTTTTGAAAGGAACTGAGCTTGTGGGGATTGGTTTGAATCTACCATTGAGCGCCTCTTAGATTAATGCCTTGGTTGCATATTCAGCTTAGTCTAAGAATCATCAATCGCTCAACTGGATAGCATTTTTCGAAACACTCGTTGTTTCAATGTCTTCCAACGGGCGAGAAGTAGACCTATAGCGATTACGATGTAGATAGTAGGTTCTGCCACTTCTGACTTTACCGACCAGTAAAAGTGAATCGGTGCCAAGATAGCAGCTAAATAGACCCAGTTATGCAGTTTCTGCCATCTTGCGCCCATTTTACGTTGTATTGCTTGAGCGGATGTAACCGCTAGCAGCAACAAAATCACCCACACTGCCGCTCCGACGGTGAGATATGGACGTTTAACGATCTCAGAGGCCAATAAGCTCCAATCCAATCCTAAGTCTAACGTCGCGAAGGCGACCAAATGGAGCACTGCCCAAAAGAAGCTGTACAGTCCCAATAGCCGTCTTGCGCGAAGAAGCAAACCTTGTTTAGTCCATTTTGCCAAAGGAGAAACCAGCAGAGTAATAAACAAGGTATTCAACGCGCTAATACCAGTGTAATGGATGATGCCTTGTACCGGATCGCCACCTAAGTTATCGGTATTAATAGCAATGACAAGCAATGCTAAAAATGCCAATGATACAGCGTGGATGACGACTTTTAGCGCGATGATCGTTTTTGGCGTTAGCTTTCTCAATAGAACTTCCTCAGATCCATATTTTTGTATAGATGCGCCACTTCTTCTACATAGCCGTTGAACATTAGGGTTGGCTGCCTGCGTGTACTGAGGACACTACCTTCTCCGATGAAACGCTCACTGGCTTGACTCCAACGCGGGTGGTCGACATTAGGATTCACATTGGCGTAAAAACCATACTCATTAGGAGCCAGACGATTCCACGTTGTTGGTGGTTCTTGGTCGGTGAGACGAATACGAACAATCGATTTGATGCTCTTAAATCCATACTTCCATGGCACAACGAGTCTAAGCGGGGCGCCATTTTGTGGGGCGAGTGTTTTGCCATATAAACCAACCGAGATCAGAGTTAGAGGGTTCATGGCCTCATCAAGGCGAAGTCCTTCTACATAAGGGTATTCAATGCTACTAAATGAACCTTGAGCCGGGAACTGTTTGGGGTCGTAGAGGGTTTCAAAAGCAACATATTTGGCACTACTTTTTGGGTCGGCCATTTTAATGATGTCTGCAAGTGGAAAACCAATCCAAGGAATGTTCATTGACCATGCTTCAACGCAGCGAAGGCGATAGATGCGTTCTTCTAACGTGAATTTACTAAATATGTCGTCATAGTCGAGTTTCATTGGGTTGTTGACCAGCCCGTCGATTTCTACGGTCCAAGGGTCTGCCACAAACTCCGACGAGTTCTTCGCAGGGTCGGATTTATCAGTACCAAACTCATAGAAGTTATTGTATTTCAGAACCTTACTTTCTGGCGTTAACGAAAGGTCGGCTTGGTATTGTTGTGGTTTAGTGGCTTTGAGATCAATTCGACTGTCAGTGACGGGTTTCTCATCGGAAGAAAAGATATCCAGTATGCCCGCTTGGGCATTAGCCGCGATAGGCATGCCGACGACAGCAATACCGAGCTTCTTTAGTATGTCTCGACGCTCTTTGTAGACAGACTCTGGCGTTGCTTCGTTTTCAGACAGAGCCCAGCGATGATTCTTTTTGATCCACATAATCTTCCCCGAGTGTGATTCACGTTTTAGTAAACAGCAAATTGGTGATACGTTGATTAGAGCAGACCGTAGCAATGTCGATTCTCTTTCATAAAAATCAAAAAAACACGCATTCATAACAAAATGCGTGTTCTAAAGGCTGTGGTTATAACTGATTCTTTTTAGAAGAACTTTTTAATGGCTTTTTCGGCACATGCGACATCAAGGTGACCTCCTGGTGCGCCTCCAACACCGATCGCACCAATCATTGCGCTGTTAACTTGAACGGGTACACCGCCTGCTAAGAACAGCAGATTGTCGTCCATATTTTGTAGCGGTTGCATGATAGGTTTGTCGGCAATCAGCTTCATTAGGTTACCTGACGGTTGTTTCATACTCGCCACTGTGAAGGCTTTTTTACGTGAGCTATCCAGTGTGTGGATCCCTGCATCATCAGAACGAAGCTGAGCAATCACATTCCCTGATAGGTCGACAACAGTCGCGGAGACTTTATAGCCATCCGCTTCGCATTGATTTACCGCTTCATGAGCCAGTTCGAATGCCGCTTTTGATGAAATTTGAGTGATTGATACTGTTTGTGCATCTGAGGCTAGCGCGTTGCTAGAAAAGCCTAGAAAACCAAGGGTTGCAGCGAATACAGTCAGTGTTGTCGTTTTCATGTTTACTCCGTTAATAGCGTGTTTTTATTCAACGAGTTCATAGTAACCAACGGAGGATTGCGACAGGCTTTCTAGAACATTACAAAGTTGTAATCTTGGTTATATTCGAGAAAGGATATTGATAAAGTATATTCAGACCAAGGTTAAGAGGTACATGGACGTTAATGAAAATTCTACTGATCGAAGACGATAGCCATATCGCGAAATTTCTGGTGAATGGCTTCCAGCAAGAAGGAATCACGGTAACGCATTCAACAGATGGTGTAGACGGATTGCACGAAGCCGTTACCGCAGACTTTGATGTCATTATTCTCGACATTATGCTACCTAAAAAAGACGGCTTTGAAGTGTTGGCGGAGCTGCGAGGACAAGGACATGCTACCCCAGTCATCATATTGAGTGCCAAGCATTCTGTAGAAGAGCGGGTGCAAGGACTGCAATCGGGTGCGGATGATTACTTAGTTAAACCATTTGCTTTTCCTGAACTACTCGCTCGGTGTCAAACCTTGATGCGCCGGGGCAAGCCACCTTCGCCTCAAGCATTCGAACTGAATTATGGCCCTCTTAATTTGGATTTACTGAAGCATACTTTGCAAAGGGAACAGCAAAATATCGCCATCAATCAACGTGAGTTCATGTTGATGAAGTTACTGTTGGAAAACCCAGAAACCGTCATGTCGAAAACTGCAATTCTTGAGCATGTGTGGGGGCATCAATTTGACCCACAAACTAACGTTGTGGATGTGTTAGTTTGCCGATTGCGCAGCAAAGTGGATAAAGGCTTCGCGACACCATTAATACATACACTGAGAGGTGTCGGTTATGTCCTCAAGTCATAGTATTGAACAAGCTCTTGCTGGTACGCAGCGACATCTTTTAGTGCGCTTTATGGCGACCTTACTACTGTGTTTATTACTGGTGGAGCTAATTGTAGGCGCGATATTTTTCTACGATCTGTTTCAAACAGAAAAGAAGATTCTAACGTCCATGTCGACCGAGTATCAGCGTATTTTGACCTACGATTCGAGTGACCGTTTAATTCATGTTTTAGAAGCCAACCCTCACCGACTGGTCGACAACAACATCGCTGCCTATTGGGCGCAAGACAATTCGCCTCGACCAACGTTTGTCGCGGGTGATAAAAATGTAGTGCTTAACCTGCCCTTTGCTGACTATCAGATTGATGAGAGTCGTTCTTGGTTTGATACCTTTATTGTCAATCCGTATATGACCTTAAGCATCAAAGGGGAGCAACAGCAGTTTTGGTTGGTTCTGGATAATCGTGCCAGAGACTATATCGCATACAATCAATGGTTAATGACATTCTATGCACTGATTGCATTGGTGATAGTGACGACTGTTTTCACTCGTAAAATCATCCAAAGTGCCATGTCGCCGTTAGTGACATTTGGAGACCTGTTAGACAGGCTAAAAAAAGGACAGCTAGAGTTCGCAGAACCAGAGCCAGAGATTGGCCAAGGACTTACGGTTATTAGCTCTAGTGTTCACTCTGCCGTGGCCAAATTACAGCATGTCACCACCACGTTAAACACGACGGTAGACGCTATCGCACACGATATACGTACGCCGCTATCGCGAATTACTCTCGCGTCTCAAAGTGCGTTGCTGAATAACGCTGATCCGCAAGCAATGCGTGATGCTTTGGCCGATTGTGCAGAGCATGCCATGCAGGCCAGCAATATGTTGACCGCATTAATGAAACTAAACGATGAAGTGACCGGAAAGCGCCAGCCACAAAAGGTGGATACTCAAGTGTCCGAAGTGATTTCCAAGGTAGTAAGCTGGTACGACGATGTGGCGGAAGATAAACAGATTCAGTTAGTCAGTGACGTTGCCGATGGGCTTATTATCCAGTCCGATCCGGATAAACTGACTCAAGTACTGGTTAACCTTGTTGACAATGCGATCAAGTATACCGAGCCCGGTGGCCGTGTGACGATTAAGGCTGAACAAAGCTCGAACATCAAGGCTAAGATAAGTATTCAAGACACCGGTATTGGCATTGACCCCAAATACCAAGATCTTATTTTTGAGCGGCTTTATCGAGTGGATAGTAGCCGAAGCAATATCGAAGGTTATGGTCTTGGCTTATCGTTGGCACTTGCTATGGTGGAGAATCTTGAAGGACAGTTGATGGTGAAATCAGAATGTGGTGTAGGTAGTACGTTCACGATTTTGTTGTGATTTTCCCTGACCATGTAATATGCAAGCAACCCTGTGGGGAGCGAGATCATAAGAACCAATACGGAAATGCCCAAAGTTATTAGCTTTGGGCATTTCTTCTGGCATTTTGTCAATCACGGACAAGGTTTTACGTACCGAGATGATTACAACGTCATATGCAGAATTGGGAAAGGTTTTCCCGTCTCATCAAGAGGTGATCGAGAGCTGATCTTAAAGCCCATGTGTTGGTAAAAGCCAACAGCACTAGGGTTTTGTTCATTAACGTCTACTTTGTTTGCTCCTAGTTTTTCTATTGCGTATCGCAAGAGTACTGTGCCAGTACCTTGTCCACGCTGTTGGTCTAGGACAAACAACATTTCGATCTTATTCTCATGAACACCAACAAAACCAACAATTGCTCCTTTGGTATTCTTAACACATTTCAATGTTACCGCAGGGAATGCTTGCTCGATAATGATGGGTTTAAAAAACTCAATATCTTGTTCTGTTATAAAGTCATGAGTCGCTCGGACAGAATTTTCCCAAACATCAAGCAGTTCAGCGTAATCTTTGGGAAGCACATTTTCGACAATCATAGAGTTCTCTCTGATTAGATTGATTAATTGACTGATGAAGTGTGCAGCCGCTCGGGGATTGTAGCAGTTAATTCCTTATTAAACACACCGCTTTAAGCGAAGTTTTACCACCAAGCCCCTTTGATAGATTTTACCAATTGAATAGATAGGAAAGGACGAATTCTCAAATATGCTCTCGCATTGCAATATAAACCCATCAGCGCAGGACAGCGCCAATCCGAATTACAAGACCATATTGAGAGAGTAAAATTATGATCAACACGACTATTAAGCCATTTTCAGCAACTGCATTCAAACAGGGCGAATTCGTAGAAATCACAGAGCAAGACGTGAAAGGTAAGTGGGCTGTATTCTTCTTCTACCCAGCAGACTTTACTTTCGTTTGCCCAACAGAGCTTGGTGATCTTGCAGACCACTACGCAGAGCTTCAAGAGCGCGGTGTAGAAGTTTACTCAGTATCAACAGACACTCACTTCACTCACAAAGCATGGCACGACAGCTCAGATACTATCGGTAAAATCAACTACTACATGGTTGGCGATCAAACGGGTACTATCACTAATAACTTCGGTGTGATGCGTGAAGGTCAAGGTCTAGCAGACCGTGCGACTTTCCTAGTTGACCCAGAAGGCGTTATCCAAGCAATGGAAATCACTGCAGAAGGTATTGGTCGTGACGCAGAAGACCTAATGCGTAAAGTGAAAGCAGCGCAATACGTAGCGGCTAACCCAGGTGAAGTTTGCCCAGCGAAATGGAAAGAAGGTGAAGAGACTCTAGCACCATCTCTAGACCTAGTTGGCAAAATCTAAGTCATACAAGCATTAGCTTAAACGGAATATCGGGTCCGTGTTGCATGCCCCAATATCGCATAGCGAATTGGGGCATGTTTTTATTTAGCTTTTATGATGAATACCAGCGCAGAGTTATGTGCTGATGGAAAAATGCCGTTTAAGTTCCTGACGGCCTTTAGGTGTAATTATCACCTCTCTGTATCCGGGAACTCTTTCAATCCAGTCATTGTTTTCTAAAAATTTAAGGACAGAGGCACCTAAGTAGCCGCCTAGATGAAATGTCCTCTCACTCCAGTCTAAACATGGACAACATTTTTTCCGCTTAGTTTTGGCATCGACGGTAATACCAAGTTTCAGAAACTTTTCTTTACCTTGTAGGGTTAGGTCGCTTCCATCACTTTCGAGCCAATTGTTTGATATTAGGTAGTTGTAGAATCTTACTGCTATGTCTCCGGCTAAATGGTCATAACAGGTTCTTGCTTTCAAGAGCTCTTTTGGGATTTTCGAACGCGCAGGGTTGTTGGGTTGAAAAGTAATATTCATCATGCTTTCCAGTAATGAAGCAATGCCACTGCTATAAAGGCGAAAGTACCGGTGTCGACCTTGGGATAAACAAGTGACAACATTGGCTTTCATTAGACGAGCTAGATGTGAGCTGGTTGTAGATGGGGAAATGTCAGCGACGGCACTTAACTCTGTTGCAGTCCAAGCTCGCCCGTCCATAAGAGCACATAGTATCTTCATCCTTGAGACATCAGACATGGCAGCAGCTAATGCGGCCATATTGGCCTCTTGGCTGTGGACTTTAGGCTCACTAAAAAGCGGATTTTGTTTACTCACGTATGGGTTACCTACGCTGTTCTGACCTAGACGGTCACTGTATAGTGACTAAGAATGACTATCAAATGTTTAAGACCAATTAGTACGTTATCCATGAGTGTGAACGCTATCTGCAGGCGCTTCGGTGCGTTGATTCATACCATAGTCTCTGACGACACCTGCCACTCTTAGTCGATAGTTTTCAAATATGGTGTTACGTCCTTCGGATTGCGCAAACCGGTGGGCTTCTAAAGCACGCCACTCTTGAATAGACCCTTCATCTTTCCAAAATGACAAAGAAAGGACTTTTCCTTCATTGGTTAGGCTTTGAAAGCGTTCAACTGAAATAAACCCTTTTATTTCAGATAGTAATGGTTTTAGATTATTAGCAATATCTAAGTACTCGTCAGACTTGCCTTTGGCAATTTGAACTTCGAAGATCACAGCAATCATGGTTTATTCTCGTTAATCTGATTGGATTGATGCGTTTATTGTAACGACAAAATTTATGGATACTTCGTTGGGTGTCGAAATGTGATCGTCGTAACTGCCATGCTTGAAGGTTAAACAAGAACCCCGAGAGAGCACCCTTTAAGAGTAAGTGCTCTCAGAGATACCGTAAATGATCACTTCACTCTGCGTTTACCATGCTGGCAAGTATTTGAAGTTGCTTGTCATCGACTAATACAAGCGGTGATGTAAATTCAGTGGGTCTACAGTACTTTCCAAATACTGTTTGAATTGAGAGCCATATATCGACGTTTTTTCGACATCCATAGGAATACTCTACATGTATTGAATTAATCCACTGACATGAAAAGAGTATGGTATGAAAAAGAAACATCTCTCCCTAAGCGTATTACTAGGCCTAACCACATTGTCGACACTGGCTTCTGCAACTACTTCAAACAACATTGACGCGCATAAGAAATTCCGAGGAGAACAAGCTCTTGAGGTGGACCAATCACAATGGTTTCGAGAGCTAAGAATGGAAAATTGGACTCACGTTGTACCCGAGCAAGACATACGAGATACGTTGGTTAAAATTGATTCGGGTGAACCGCTGCGCGATTTCATCAACACAAATGAAGCGGGTCACTGGACATATGAATTCGCTCAAGCTGCTGATGATTATGCAAACTCAGCGAGTGATTATGAGTCGTATCGTAAGGCATCCATGATGTACTTAATTGCTTCATACCCAAACCACATGACAGAGCACGAACACGAAGCCATCGAGCGATCGGTTGATATGTATCTTAAAGCAGAAGCATTGAGCCCTATTATTGATGTAGAGCGCGTGGAGATGCCGCTTACGACTAGAGGTTCGATCACGGGTTTATTACATATCCCAAAAGGTGCCGAGAAGCCCGGCGTTATCCTTTACACAGGTGGAGTCGATAAAATTCTGACTGAACACCGTGATGCAATTGATACCCTTTTGAGGCAAGGTTTTGCTGTGCTGACTTTTGATATTCCCGGTGGCGGCTTGAACAACAACATCATTATTGAGCTGGGTAAAGAAGATCAGGCTCACCAAGCGGCATTAGCGTACGTTAAATCTGATTCAAGGCTGGATAGCAACAATGTCGGAGCGCTGAGTTCATCGGGTGGTGGCGTTCCATTGATGACATTCATCCTAAACACTCCACAACTCAAAGCGGGTGTTGCTCGCTGTGCAGTAGTGACTGACGTACTGACAGATACGCAGGTATTTCACCATGCCCCTCTCATGTCATCGATGTCTTACGGTTATCGAATTGGTGTCAAAGACGTTAGTGACCTTAATTCTTACGGACAATGGACGATTCCATTAGCACTTATGACTAAAGGCTTTAAATCTAATGAAACCGATGTTCCTGTATTGGCGATTAATACCAAAGATGACATGGTGAACCCGCCGGAAGAAATGAGGTATACAGCAGGGCTTTCAACAAGAGGTGAAGTGGCATACTTCGGTAACTCAGGCCATTGCCCGGATGGAGCAGAAGCTGAGTTGGCGATTACTAACTTTTTCCTCAGGTACATGTAAGATAACTAAACTTAGGCAGCTTTGTTGAGATTACAGCTTTGTTGAGACGACATAGTGCCTCAGTTCTATTGCTCTAAAGTTGCCGTCATCCAAACTCTCAGTGATACGATGCGGCCACTTTAACTAAATGACTGCCTGTCCTAACATGCTTAACTGATTGGAAATGACGCCCCTGTTCATTTCCATTTCATCGCACCTATCCTATGTACATCGATGCTAGTTCATTTTTGATTCTGAGTGTTGCTCGATCATAAAGTCAATCACTTCATCATTTAAGCAAGATTTACTGACGTATTGGCGTTGTTTGCCTATATGAAGGATAAAACCCAAATCGCTTTGTTCAAGCTGATCAATATCATTCCAAGTGATGTTTCGGGTGTTCTTGCCGCTTTTATAACTCATACCGTCAGAGTTAATTTTAAGAAGTACTTTACCGCCAGAACTCGTACTGAGTGTTTGCCTCCACAACCACCAAGTTCTTTTAAAATAAACACTTAAAGCTTCAATAATACTCAAGACAATAAAGAACCAACCCACATAACCACTTGGAAGCAGCTCAAATTTTACGAGTACTACACCAAAAATAAGAAAGAGCATCCCTTTATAATAAGCTTTTGGAAATGTAGCGGGGTGGCTAGTTTGATCAAAGCATTCCGCAAAAAAGGTCTTGTCGAGCGTGTATTCTGTAGTGAAATCATAATCTTTAGACATAGGCAGTTACTTTGGACTTTTCTGTGAGTGAGTATTTCATGCTACGACCGTGCAGCGAGAGTATTGTATAGCTTTACGGTGTGTTGTTTTAATTGTTTTTGCCCCTCTTCGTCTCTACCTACTTTTTACTCAAGAAAATGTTTTGATAGGAAACCCCTATCAAATAGATAGGAAAGGACGAATTTTAAAAAATACGCTCTCATTGCAATATACATACATCGGCGCAGGACAGTGCCAAAACAAACAACACGAACACTTTGAGAGAGTAATCACTATGATCAACACAACTATCAAGCCATTTTCAGCAACTGCATTCAAACAGGGCGAATTCGTAGAAATTACAGAGCAAGATGTAAAAGGTAAGTGGGCAGTATTTTTCTTCTATCCAGCAGATTTTACATTCGTATGCCCAACTGAGCTTGGTGATCTAGCTGACCATTACGCAGAGCTCCAAGAGCGTGGCGTAGAAGTTTACTCAGTATCAACAGATACCCACTTCACTCACAAAGCATGGCACGACAGCTCAGATACTATCGGTAAAATTAATTACCACATGGTCGGAGACCAAACGGGCACTATCACTAATAACTTCGGTGTGATGCGCGAAGGTCAAGGTCTAGCAGACCGCGCGACTTTCCTAGTTGATCCAGAAGGCGTTATCCAAGCAATGGAAATCACTGCAGAAGGGATCGGCCGTGACGCAGAAGACCTAATGCGTAAAGTGAAAGCAGCACAATACGTAGCGGCTAACCCAGGTGAAGTTTGCCCAGCGAAATGGAAAGAAGGTGAAGAAACACTAGCACCGTCTCTAGACCTAGTTGGCAAAATCTAAGCTAATCACACACTAGCTCAGCGGAATATCTAGTCCGTGTTGCACGCCCCGTCGTCACTTTTATTGCTTCTACCATTGGCAGGTAAAAGTGGGGGCGTGCACCCTTAAACCATCATTTTAGTGAATAACCAAACATCAAAAGGGTCCCCTTTTATTTTTCCCCTTTTTAATTCCTTCTGATGTTAAGCAGTCTTATAGAATAGGTATCAGTATGTTAGATCAAGCAATGAAGCAGCAGCTAAAAGCGTATTTAGAAAACGTAAAAACCCAAGTTCAATTAGTTCTCAGCCTTGATGACAGTGATACTGCGAGCAAGATCGAATCTCTTGCTAACGACATAGCATCACTTAGCAGCAAAATTGACGTCGTTCGCGACGACGCTGCAAGCCCTCGCAAGCCAGTCATGCGCGTTATTAATCCAGAGAAGGGCACCGCTATTGGTTTTGCCGGTCTGCCAATGGGTCACGAATTTACGTCACTTGTGCTAGCGCTACTGCACACAGGTGGCCACCCAATCAAGCTAGAAGCGGAAACCATTGAGCAAATCGCAGAGCTGAACTCACCGCTAGATGTCGAGATTTTTATCTCTCTATCATGCCAGAACTGTCCAGAGGTAGTTCAAGCCTTCAACATGATGGCGGCAATTAACCCGCTGGTAAACGTCACTATGATCGACGGTGCAGCGTTCCAAGATGAAGTGAAGCAGCGCGACATCATGGCAGTACCAAGCGTGTTCATTAATGGTGAACTGTTCGACCAAGGTCGTATGTCACTGAATGAAATCCTAAACAAAGTCGACACAGGTGCAGCGGAGAAAAAAGCTAATCAGTTAAATGAAACAGCACCGTTTGATGTCCTTGTCGTGGGCGGCGGCCCTGCGGGCTCTTCAGCGGCTATCTATGCAGCTCGTAAAGGTATTCGCACTGGTGTGGTTGCTGACCGTTTCGGTGGTCAGGTGATGGACACCATGGCAATCGAGAACTTTATTTCAGTGAAAGCGACCACAGGTCCTAAGCTGGTGGCAAGCCTTGAAGAGCACGTTAAAGAGTACGGCGTTGAAGTCATCACTGAGCAGCGTGCTGCAAACATCATCGATCCAGAAGATACCGATGACGGTTACACCCACGTAGTACTAGAAAGCGGTGCAGTGCTAAAAGCTCGCTCTGTGATCACAAGTACTGGTGCTCGCTGGCGTGAAATGAACGTACCGGGTGAACAAGAATATCGTAACAAAGGTGTGGCGTACTGCCCTCACTGCGATGGCCCACTATTTAAAGGTAAACGTACCGCGGTTATCGGTGGTGGTAACTCTGGTATTGAAGCAGCCATTGATCTTGCGGGTATTGTGGAGCACGTAACGGTTCTGGAGTTTGCTGATACGCTTCGCGCTGACCAAGTGCTTATCGACAAAGCGAATAGCATGGCGAATATCGACATCATCACAATGGCACAAACCACAGAAGTTCTGGGTGATGGTACGCGTGTTACTGGTCTTGAGTACAAAGATCGCAATACGGACGAAATCAAGCATATTGAACTTGCTGGCATCTTCGTACAAATCGGCCTAGTTCCTAATAGTGAATGGTTGAAAGGGACAAAAGTTGAGTTGTCACCTCGCGGAGAAATTGAAGTAGACGCTCATGGTGCAACCAGCATGAAGGGAGTCTTTGCGGCAGGTGATGTCACCACTGTTCCATACAAGCAAATCATCATCGCAATGGGTGAAGGGGCAAAAGCTAGTTTGGGAGCGTTTGATTTCTTGATTCGTAATCCAGCTCCAGTGAAGCAAGCTGAAACGGCTTAAGGTTAAATAACCTATTTTCATAGCGCTGTTCTTAACTGAGAGCAGCGCTTTTTCGTTTTGTTACTGAGAAAAAAACGCCCGACGAAAATCAGCAACTTGCTGGGCGTAGTAGTGTTGCCACTCATCCTGTGATAACCCCGAAAATTGCGTCACTCTTTGTTGTTCAAGGGAAGCTTCTAGGCGCTGTAGTTCACTCTGGTAGTTACTGACGACGGCTTGTTGTTGAGTGACCTGCTGCTGCCGAGTTGCGATCTCTGCACTCTGTTGGGGGGTCAGGAAATGGTGTTCTAGCTCGCTAATCAAAGCTTCACGCTCTGATTCACTGAGATTTTGAGGTACAAGAGTAACAGCTTGCTCAAACTTCGCTTGGTTGCTCACCAGTCCTAATGATTCTGCTCTTTCCTGCCATGCCTGCATCAGGTCTTCAAAATTCTGAATATAATCCTCTGCCGAAATGTACTCTGGAGCTTCCACCTCCAAATGCTTACTCTGAATGGTAAAATCATACAGCGCAAATTCATCTTCAAACATGACGTCAGCCAGTTGACCCCAGACTCTTCTCGCCTCTGCTTTTAATTGTTCGATACGTGCAGCTAATGATATTTGTTCATCAAACAATAAATTGCCGAGCGTTTGTTGCCATTGGTTGTTCAGTTGTTGATAGTTTTCAATAAGATAAAACCGTTCTGGTGTGAGAAATAGAGCCAGATTATCTAGTAACACATCGCAGTTATCAGCTAAGTTACATTGACGCCAAAACGACTCGATGTCAGCGATTAAATCGCGACCTCTCGCCTTATTGAAAGCTGCTGCGGTCACTTGAATGTCGGATTCGCCTTGTTTATTTATGGATGGTGTAAACGATGTTTGTTCTACAGGTACTAGAATGTCGGCTGTCGTTGTTTTTGAAATCGTTGAGGTAATGTCAACGGATGCCTTAGCTTGTTTGACTTGTGGATGGTTGTTGTCGAATGACCACCAAACCGTGCCCACCAAGATGGCGGACACAATGATTAGCGTGAATTTGTTCATGGCTTTATAACAGCCGTAACGGGAAAGTGATCCGAGAGATTATAGTGTTTCCATAGACTCTCATCCGTTGTGCGAGGCACATCAACTCGGTTGTCGTTATACGATTTTATACCATATTCATTGCTGACCATGACGTAATCGAGATATTCAACATTAGCACCACCTGACAGTGCCCCACCGGCGAAATCATTGATCCGAGGGTCGAATGTTGATGCGGTATAGCCAGAATATTGCGGTTCAGACACGTTTAGGTTTGTCATCATTTGTTGATAATCATCTGGGAACTTGAGTTTATTGACATTAAAGTCACCACTGTAGATTACCGTTTCATTTGCTGGGATATCGAGAGATTGGGCTAATGCACGTATTTGTTTGAACTGGCGCTGACGATAATCACGAGCGGTGTCGGTATCAAATGATGCGGTATGTGTTGCAAATACATGATAAGCCTGACCACCTTTAATGATTTCTGCGTAGTTTACTCCTTTATCGGCAAAACAATCGGTTCCGGAGCAATCTGGAAATACGTACTGAGCTTCATTAACGATGGGGTAGCGACTAACAATGATGACGCCCCCGTCATAAATATTGATCCCTTCCTTATCCAACATTTTCGTTTGATAAGGGTATTCTTTGGCAAGCTCTCTTAAGAATGCGTCCCGTCCACTAGCAAACACTTCTTGTAGCGCAAGTACGTCATAACCCTTCACATATTCTGGAATTAGCTCGTATCGGTCGCCAATATGAGAGGCGATAGCGGGAAGTGCCCAGATGTTATAGGTCATTAGCTTTAAGTTTTGTTCGTCGTTATCGACCTCTTCATCAACATGAGTAGGGGTAATGGTGTAGTACAAGTCATCGTAGCGTGCGGTCTTTGCTGATTTGAACGCCAATTCTGTATTGAGACTGCCAAATGAGTTTGTGTTTTGGCGATGAATATTTCGATCATCTTTTAAGGTTAAGTCGACATCGGCAGCGGACATTCCATACTCTATGGTTGAATTGTACCAGTGACCCTCCATCACTTGATTAAGCGATACGCTTTCACCTTGAGGATTCGAGACTATGGTTTCGAAGCGATAAGTCTGATTTGATTTCACACCTTCCCAACGATTAAAGCTCAGTATCGACTTTGTTTCCCAAGGGGCTAGAACTTGAACATGTTGCTGCCATTCCTCTCCCTCTTCCAGTAAATCAGTGCCTTCATGACTGATCTGGATTGTTAGCGGCTGATCTGAGTTATTGGTTAGGTACACATCAGTGTCTGCCAAGGCTGGCAAGGCGATTAAGCCACTGAGTAAAAGATTCCACTGTGAAAACTTCATCTTATTTATCCATGGTTTGAGTTAGAGTAATGATTCTGATTGATAAATGTTACTCAAGCGTTAAATTTGAATTAAGCAAATAAAACTTGCTCATTTTGTTATTTAATTGTGAACCTGATTCAAAATTGGTGTGATTCGCTAGAATAAACCACGCTATTTCTCCAATTCTTATCATCTTGGGTGTCGCTTTTGGTGTACCTACAGCATATTTTTCGGCATAACTTCACAATTTTGTAACACTAACTTGGCGGGCTAGAATTGTGCAATCTACGCTCAATTACTCATCGGAGGTCTGACAAGGAGGTGTTAAATGAAAGCGTTCTTCACATTCATTTTATGTAGCGTAATCGCATGGAATGCACAGGCGATAAGTTTTTGGTCGAGCAAAGGGTATACCGAAACCAAATACCCAATCGTATTGGTTCATGGCTTATTTGGTTTTGATTCACTAGCAGGGTTCGATTATTTCTATGGTATCCCTCAAACATTGAGCAAAAGCGGAGCAAAGGTTTATGTTGCCCAAATATCGGCGACCAACAGTTCGGAAGTACGGGGTGAACAGCTTCTAGCACAAGTGGAAAATGTCTTGGCGATCACGGGTGCCGACAAAGTAAATCTAATAGGTCATAGCCATGGTGCGCCGACGGCTAGATATGTTGCATCAGTTGCACCGCAAATGGTTGCTTCAGTTACCAGTATTGGAGGCGTGAATAAAGGGTCGAAAGTCGCGGATATAGTGCGAAATACCGTTCCGGAAGACTCAGTTTCTGAGGCAATCGCTGTTGAACTGGCTAGTGCACTTACGACGATCATTGGTGTGTTATCTGGAGGTAGTGACTTACCACAAGATGGTTTGAGCTCATTGCAGGCGCTCACCACAGAAGGGTCGTTGGCCTTTAATGAGCATTATCCAGAAGGCGTGCCAAAGTCGTCTTGTGGTGATGGTGAATGGCAAGCTGCAAATGGTGTGTACTACTACTCATGGACCGGGACTTCGACTTACACTAATGTGCTAGACCCGGCTGATCCCGCAATGTTTATCCTAGGTTTAACGTTTGATGAACCTAATGATGGATTAGTAGGAAGGTGCAGTACTCATTTAGGTCGAGTCATCCGAGATGATTACAAGATGAACCACCTAGATGAAATCAATGGTCTACTCGGTATCCATCATCTGTTTGAAACAGACCCTAAGACCTTGTATCGGCAGCATGCTAACCGTCTGCAGCAACAAGGACTTTAGGCCATGAACAGGTACTCCAAAACAACTGCAGTGATGGCCTTATTGGTGGTGATAGCTGTAGGATTGTTCTCTGTGTTCGACGCGGATGATCATGACTCGGTCAAAGTGAGCTCCCAGCTTGATACTCAAATCGACAACGCATCAGAGCGTGATACCTTCGAGTATTTTATCTCGGGGCTTGTCGACAACGATACCGATACGATAGAGCAGCGGTTTGAACACTACAGTCAGCAACGGGATGGCTCTGAACAGCTTGAGCCAGAGTTGTTCGAAAAATATATGCGATACAAAGCTGCACTAGCTGCGCTTAAACGAAGCGGTGACGAAGCTACAGATTTTCAAGGTCTGCACCAGCAAATCCTACTAATGCAAAGTGAATTTTTCACTGCGGATGAGCAAGAGCGTTTATTTGGTGAAGAGAATCTACTGCGTGAACTCGCCCTGACTAAAAAAGCTATTAAAGAGTCAGCACAAACCCCAGAGGAGTATCAACAACGTTGGGAGAATGAACTCAACCAACTGTCACCAGAGCTGCAAAACAGCTTTCGTAATGCCACAGTGTTGACGGCTCTCAATGATACCAATGCTATGGATACGCAAAGTCAGTACATAGCTCGAGAGGCACTGGTGGGTAGTGAAGCCGCAGAAAGGTTAATGACGCTGGATCAAAAACGTGCTGATTTTGACCAGCAGTTCAACTCTTATCTAGTAGCGAGAGCCGACATATTGAATAACGCATCATTTAATGATGCAGAAAAAGTTCAGGCTATTAACGACCTTAGAGAACCGCTGTTTGATAAGAATCAGTGGCGAAGGATTGAGGCGTTAGAGCGGATTCATGATAGGCAGGGTGAATAGTTGAACAATAAATTGAATGAAATAATGGTGCTTTTCTGTTAAAGCACCAAACTCAAAAGCAATTTTCTGATGGTTATGCCCCAGGAACCTGCTTCGTTCTGCCCTCATGGGCTGGCGTAGTTCGGTACATGGCTTTAAATGTTCTATCGACCCAAAAAGCGCACAGTTTTGGCAAGGGGAGGCGAAATCTCCCCTTTCGTTTAGGGCACCGATAATGTAGTTCCTCGGGTCCTTACCTATGGCCATTATGTCGAACCAAAAATGAGCTTCAGCACAGCCGCATCTCACTCGTAGATTTGGTCAAGAATAATGTTCTTGTAACTGTTCGACCACTCTATCAACGCTGCGTAGCGTATTTAGGCGGATACTCAGAAAACTTTGATTTATCCCTACTCGGCTGGTTGCTTCTTTTTGGGTTAAACCCTCGACCAGATACATTTCTAATGCTGTGATGACTTTTCTTGAACTGATCTTCGTAAGTTTAAGTAACAGGCTTAACTGTTCTTCCGTTACTTTTCCACGTTCTAAAGCCATAATTTTCTCCAACTGGAAGGAAGGGGAAGCCTAACTCTTCGTTCCCCCTTAGTGCTATTGCGTTTGGGCCCTGAACTTTCTAAGAAATTTGCCAAATCCAAGGTCTCCAGTCCAAAAGTTAATGGCGTGCTCTACGCCTTTACTGGTGTAAGTGGCTCCGCTAATACCATCTACTCTATAGGGATCTTGAGAAAGGCTATGTTTTTGGCTTAGGGTTATTGATGGTTTATTGTCTTTAAAAATCAGTTTATTAGCGAAACGTGTTGACCAATCTGGGTTGTCGGTTATTTCCGCGCCAAGACCTTTACTCTCTTGGTGCTTGTAGAACTTAAGCCCCGCAATACTAAAGTCACGACTATTTAGACCTAAGTATCCGTAAATCAGCCCGAATTTCCCTTGAGCCCGAATAGGCATAACAAGACGATAAGTGACCCCGTTTTCGTCATGGATAAAATAAACAGGTAGCGCATTTTCGCGCATTTTTATGCCCGCTATATCATCCTTAGCTGATAAGGAAGTCGCGTTAGTGGCTGAGAGTGGATAATGGGTTAGTGACTCGTCGACATCGAACTTCGACGGTCGAAATTCGCCACTATTGAGGTCAACGGTTTTCACATCAACATACTTGTCGATGAGTGTCGAGACGGGTAACCGTTTTTGCATTAGTCCAGCAGATTCCAACAAAGTAAGGCGTTGGTCGAGTTCGGTTGGCTTAGGTGGCTGCTTTTTTAGGTCAGGTTCTGTACAGGCAACAAGAAGGGTTGCGCTGGCAGTGATAACAAGTGTAGTGACAAAACGCATGGTCTTAACCTATTTAAGCTTGCGAGGAACAACTTGTGCGATGACCTTAAATTGACCTTGGTTGGTGTCGACAGTCATGGTTAGAAACTCCCCCAGTTTTAAGGTGCGTTTAGGGCCGAACATCATAAAGTGGTGAGTATTTGGGGTTAATGCGGTTTTTTTTCCTGCTGGAATGGTAATGTCTTTAACCATGAACATGACACGCTTCCCTGCTTCATATTTGGTGCTGTGAAGCATGGTTTTGTCAAATTCGTTGATATGAAACCCAGTAATAATCAGTGTCTGGTCGCTGTTATTGTAAATCGTCATTTTAGATCCAGTGCCTTTCGCTCCGCTGGCTAATTGGAAGATGACAGGAGAGTCTATTTGGACCTTGTTTTGAAGCGTTGGAGTGCTTGCATTAACTGCAGGCACGAGAGACAGTAGGCTGAATAACGCGACAAGGGGCAACAAGAACTTTCGGAGTGACATCTTAATATTCCTTATATTTACAATGTGTTAATAACTTTATCTAAATCTAGTTTTGCTGAGTAACCAATATGCATATCTACAAGTGTGCCTTTTTGGTTAATCAGATAAGTGGTAGGTGTGACGCCAATAGAGAATCGTTCTTTAGATATTCCTAGTTGGTCTTTGCCAATGGGAAAAGTGAACTGATATTTGTGACGAAATGCATCAAGGTCGACGTCGTACTGGTCAATATTAATAGCGATTATGGCGACTTCATCTGAGCGTCTTTGATAAATGTCTTGCCATTTTTTCATCATGGCTATGCAGGCACCACAGGTAGAAGACCAGAATTCGAGCACGACTTTCTTACCCTTATAATCATGAATACTGAGTTCGGTGTCGCGAGAATCTAGTGCCACGATGTCGGGACTTTCAGCCCCAATTTTGGCAACTTGCTCTTTACATCCTGTAACTACCACTACCGTACTGAGGAGTGGAATCAGTAAGTAGTTACGCCACATCTTGGATTTCCTCACCGATGTATTTACCGTGTTGTAAGCGAATAATGCGGTCAGTAAATTGCCCTAAACTCGGGTTATGGGTGACCATGATGATGGTTTTGTTTTGAGCATGAAGCTTTTTGAAAATCTCAAGGACGATATTCTCATTTTCTTCATCAAGATTTCCGGTGGGCTCATCGGCGAAGATGATTGGACATTCATTTACAATCGCGCGAGCAATACATACACGTTGTTGCTCCCCGCCTGACAGTTGACTCGGAAGGTGATCAATACGGTGACCCAATCCCACTTGTGTCAGCACCGCTTTCGCAGCGTCTTCGTCAGGAACGCTATGGTAATGTTGAGCCAACATGACGTTTTCCAACGCCGTCAAATAAGGAATTAGGTGGAATTGCTGAAACACCAAACCAATTTTCTCGGCGCGAAAGGCACGTCGTCCTTCTTCATCGAGAGAGCCAGCATCCTCACCATCCAAAATAACCGTTCCTGATGTTGCACTGTCTAGGCAGCTAAGAATGTTCATCAAGGTGGTTTTGCCTGAACCTGACGCCCCCATAATGGCGACAAACTCACCTTTTTTGACTTCAATACTGATATCGTCAAGTGCATGGACTTGATCGAATACTTTGCAAAGTCCCTCTGTTTTAATAGCGAATGTAGACATATTAATCTCCTTTCAGGACTTTGGCTGGGTCGATTCGTATCGCTCGAATTGTCGGAAGAGTGGCCGCGACCAAGGCGGCGCAAAATGAAAGTAAACTGGTAATCAATAGAACAGGTATTCGAATATCGATGGTTGCGCCGAATACGGACTGTCCGAGAAACTGAGCCAGAATGTAGCCGATCACCAAACCGCTAATGACAGCGGCGAGAGTAATGATTAAGGTTTCATAAACGATTTGGCGCTTAATGGATTGATTCGATGCGCCCAATGACTTTTGCAGCGCAAATTCATAACGACGCTCCGCGATCATAGAAGTCATCGTCGTATTTACGCACAACGTCGACAACACCAAAATCACCAAAGCAACGATGCCCATAAGCAGTTTTATTTTATCAAGCACCTTGCCTTCTGAGGCGGAGACTTTGCGAATAGGCCTGATCACAAGATCACTATAATGACGTTTCAACGTCTGCTCGAACTGAGCTACTTGTTGCTTGTCGTTGGTTAGGCTAAACATGGCGAAATTAATCTCATCACCTTTATTGAGCCACTTTTGCACAAACGGTAGATTTACGATTAAGTAATTGTCTTCGTCTGAACCTGACTCGACGATTCCTTTGATTCTAAAGCTGTAACTACCTTGTTTTCCGTATACAGTAAGTTCTGAGCCTATGCCCAGCTCTAACTTCTCAGCGAGCTTTTTACCTATCATGACGTTACGGTCATCAAAGGATACTCCGATCCATTGACCTTCAACTTGCCAGTAAGGTACGAGCTTCTTCAGTTGTGAAAAGTCGATACCCATCAATACGACCTTCTCTAGTTCGGCTTGAACCATGCCATATAGGTAAGGACTAGATGCAATGAGGCTATCTTTAGGGGCAAGTGATTTTATTTCTTGGTATTGCTGCGTTGTGAGCTTTTTAGTGGCTTCAGGGCCAACAAAGAAGTTAGCGCCATAGTTACGAAGCTCATGACTCATTTTTTCATTGATATCGAAATATACGCCTGCCATTGCGGTAATGATTGCCGCGCCAACGGTGAGTGCGAGAAAAACCACCAGGACGCGCTGTGCACGCAGTTTTAGCGACCGCCATACTAGTGTTGATAACATTGAACGAGGTTTATTTGCGGCCATATAACACCTCTATTGGGTACAGTGATGCGATTCTGCGAGATGGGAAATAGGTTCCAAGAACAGTAATCAAAGTAGAGATAAGTAGAACGACAGGAACAATGATCCAGTCAAATGAAATAGAAGAACCAAACAAGGCGTAGCCGATGACTTTGGATAACCCCCAACCAGACAAACAGCCCAACAATCCACCTAAAATGCCACACAATATGGACTCGGAGTAGAACAAGGCATAAACCTGCCAATTATGCGCTCCTAGTGATTTCATTAACCCGATTTCTTTGGCTCGTTGCAGGATCGCATTAGTCATTAGAGATGCGATACCCATTGCTGAAGCAATCAGTGCAGCAAAAGTTACAACAAACAATAGCGCCTGAATCTTACTGATAACGGCACCCTCAGATGCAGCTACTTGCCAAAGCGGTTTTACTAAGGCGTTGTTCATCGCCCCTTCTAGTTGGAACGAAATAGAAGAAACAAACGCAGTGCAAAACCACAAGTCATATTCATCAGAGTCGAGAGACTCTAGATCTTCGCGTGCTTTTTTAGAAAGAGCATTTTCCGGAACGGTCAGAGCAGACACTTTTACGCTTTGGACTTTGCCTTCTAAACCTAGGAGTTGCTGCCCTTTATTTAACGGCATCACAACGGAGCTTTCATCGCTGGTACCGTTAGTGAGAATGCCAGTGATTTTGAAGTCGTTTTCAACATTACTCTCACCAGCGAGGGAGAGGGTATCTCCAACCGACAATGACAGCTGCTTGGCTAACGTTTTACCAATCAGTACTTCGTTTTTCTCGTCGCTGGGCCATTGCCCATCAATATGCCAATAGGTAGAAATGACTTTGTTACCGGTACGATATTCGTGGTCGTCGGCAACTGGGAGGTTTTTGTCAAAAAAGGTACCGATGATGCGAATGGTGCGATTCGACTCTACATCTTTAACCTGACCTTTCACGAATGGGGCAAAGCCAATTATGTTATTGCGCCAGAATATATCCATGATGTTAGGTAACTCGCTTTCGGCAAGCAGATCGTCTTTTTCCAGTTTATTGACGTTATGAGCGAGGAGTTCGGGCAGCTTTACTTGCCCTTCAGGTGATATCTCAATATTCGCACCGTAGCTTTTCATCTCCATAGACATTTTGTTGCCAATATTGATTGATATTGCTAATAAGGCCGAAATTAGACTTGCTGCTAAGAATACAGTAATGACAGCCAGTCTTTTTCTGTTGGAGTCATGACGCCATGATTGACGTAGCATTCGAATTAACATTGCTAATCTCCGAGTGGGTTAACAGGTTTAACATCGGAATACTTCCAGGGGTCTTCTCTAAATGTCTCGTATGAGTCTTCCGAGGTGAAGAAGTACGTTTTTCCGGAGAATGAATAGCTGTGCTCAGCATCCATATTGCTGATTTGTTTACCGTTAACGGGATCGGTTGCCATAACTTCTACTACTTCACTGAAGTACTTTAGTCCGCTTTCTAGTGTCGCCTGGGTTACAACAATCTCGTTGTTTTCAACCCGCCAGTCAGGCATTGGAATAGGGTTACATCCACCTGGCTTGCCAATAGATGGAATAAAAATATGCACCCCACATGCAAGACAAACGACTTGGTCGCCTACTTGAGCGTAACCTGCGTCGCCACATAACATGCAGGCATCAAACACAACACCAAATTTCTTTTCACCTGCAAATCGGTCAATAACGAAAAAGCGAATGACCTTGCCGTCACTGGCTACCCAGTCAAAACGATGTAACTTACCGTCTATTAAGTGTTCATCAATCGGGATATGAACCCGACCATCCGTTGCCATCTCCATTCTTTGTGCTTCTGAACGATGAATGGGTTGTGAAGCGACAAGATCCCAATAGAGTAGGGCTATAAGTACAGCAGCAAGAGTGGCGAGATTAAATGTGACCTTGTGTTTTGCCGAGTTCAGCCGTGCTTGTTGTTTGCGTCGTTCAATGGCAAGAGAGGTATGAGATATTTGTGTTTTTAGCGGTTGGATTTGAGAACGATAGAAATAGCACAAACACAACGATGAAATGATTAAAACCGCATAAGACGTCACCCAAGAAAAGTTAGTGACTTTCGAAACATATGCCAATAAGCCTCTATCTAAGCCAACAATACTTAGCTTCATACTGGCGAGAATGATTTCACCAGATAATGGTAGGGCGGCAATCACCAATAGCAGCACAATTAAAAATCGTCGCGCACCTTTGCTTAATGCTGTGACAGTCAAACTCGACGTGACATGAATAAATGCAATGGCCAAAAAACCTAAGATGATAGCTGTAACATTGAGGATAAGCTCAGTGTTGATTACGTTTGTCGTACTTAGCATGGTCAGCTTAGCGACTTTCGCCCACATAAAACTGGCAAGCAGAGTTGTTAGGCTCTGCAAAACAATCAATATTCGCGGTGGTATTGAGAACAGAAGACTAGCAACAACGGTGAGTAATAAGATCGCTAAGTAGCTAGTAGAGACAGTTAATATGTTGACCTGGCTAAAAGGCAACAGGAAGAACAGTAATGCTCCGGAAAATAGCGATAGCAAAACCCATCCGACTTGATGCTTATACATGCGGGTACTGTGTGTTGCCCAAATGGCACCAAATAGGAGTGCGGGTAGTAAATAGACAAGTAAGACTTGGGAAAGATAGAAACTCATACTGTAATCTGATCGGCAGAGAAAACTTAAATAACCAAACAAGATCAGCTCAGACTCTAATGCAATCGCCTGAGCTGATATAGCAATGGTTAGTTGATACCTACGTATTTAAATTCATAACTCGCATCGAACGGTTTGAACCAACGACCTACACCTGTTTCTTCGTCTGTATGGCGCAGTAGTCCTGCTTTTGATGGCGGGTCAATATGGAAAGTGAGTTTGTAGTTACCAACACCCAACATATTGATATTCGAACCATAGTGAGGACCATCCGCTGCAACCATTGGCATGAACGTGCCTTCTTGAGTCTTACCTGTATCCATGTTTTTCAGTGTGTAGCTGATGGTTAGGTACGGGATCCATTCCCCTGCCGCAAATCCATTCTTGTTGCCTTTTAAGGCGTGAATGTCTGCTTCAAGATGAACCTCCGATTTTGATGCTGCGCGCATCATACCTTGTGGCTCCATGGTCACTGGTTTTAAGTAAACTGCGGCAATTTCCATTCCGTTCATTTCAACAGGTTCACCTGCTGGATGTTCAACGAATGGTAGGTCGTTAGCCATAGCTATGCCTGAAATTGCTTGTACAGCCACTGCTGCGGCGATGAGTTTTTTGTTAAACATAGTAATGTCCTTTACTTGTTTGATTTTACGAAGTTTTAATTGAACTATGAGTTCGCGTTGATAGTCATGTCTTGCTTATTTTTGAGCTTTAAGAGCACGAGCGCGAACAGTGCTGCCAGCACCAAGATGAGCTGAGGTAACAAGGTTTCTAAGTATGGATAGATTCCAAACGCTGCGAATTCTGGCGCGCCAGCAATAAGTGTTGGGTCGAATAATTTACCTTCGATAAGCTCCAACACGCCTTTACCTGCGAATACAAATGCCATTAAGTACATAAATCCGCCGGTGAAAATAAAGAATGGCTTAAGTGGGAGTTTGACTACGCTATATCGCATGATGAAGAAGATGACAGCAAGTACAACGACGCCAACAAGGAAGCCCGCAACTAACGCCGTCATAGTTTGTGCAGTGGCATCGCTCGCCAATGCAAAATAGAACAGCACGGTTTCAGCCCCTTCGCGATAAACCGCTAGAAAACTTGCTAACCAAAGTCCTATTAGGGAGCCTGTCGTAATTGAGTTTGAAAGTTTGCTTTGTAAATAGCGCTTCCACTGAACAGCCTCTACTTTTGAAAGAAGCCAATAACTCATTGAAAATAGGATCACTACGGCAATCAGCATAGTGATGCCTTCCAATAGCTCTCTACTTGCGCCCGCATTCTCGAACAACCATTGAAATAGCGCGGCCGTAATGGCACTGGCGATAAGACCTACCACGACTGAGTTTTTAACGACATGAAGCTTATCGGATGCGTCATTCTTGATTAGGTATGCTGTAATTGCTGCCACAATAAGCATAGCTTCAAGCCCTTCTCTGAAGATGATGGTGAAGCTGGCAAGTAACATGGCCCACCATCCTAAATCTCCTTCAGAAAGCGTGTCAGAGGCGTCCATCAATCCTTGTTTCAAGAACTTCACTTGCACTTGTATATCATCAACCTTTTGATTTGCCTTTAACATGCTGACGATTCGAGTGAAATAGCCTTCTAACTCTGACTTATAGTTACTGTCTCTAGAGCCAACGGCATTCTCCATTCCTGAGGCTTCAAAGTGGTCGAAATAGGCATCTTGCATTGCCAACATTGCACCGTTGGTATCGCCATTTTTATAGATCTCTATAGCACCGTCGACAGCTTGAATAATGCTACTGACAACAGGCCGCCAATCTTTTGATTGAACTGATGATGCTTCGGAAGAGGAGTCTGAGACAGACTGAAAATCGCGAGTTGGGGGAAGACCAGGTAACTCATCCTTTAGATCTTGTACTAAGGTTGCCAGTTCATAGCTAAATAGAATGAGATGTTTTTGGCTATATTCTTGTTTGGCTATTTTCGCTAATGAACGAAATGCTGCATTATATTCAGCCGCTTTTTCCGCTGAACGGTTCAATCTTATTGTGATTTCGAGCTCGGTATTTTTAAAGCCTTTGAATTGCGCTTGCTGAACCAACTCGAAAGCTCGTTGCTGTTTTTTCGTTGATTCATCAGGTTGTTCGGCAGATTCTCGATACTCAGTTAGTGCCTCATTCAGTTGTGTATCAATAGAGGTTACGGCATCTCGCCAAAAAGGAAGAATATCATCCGTATGAAGGTTGGTATTTTCGGCGATGAGCTTATGCCCAGAAACTAGAATACTCGGTAAGTTAGCTACCTCTTGCTTTAACCAATCAATTTCACTTTGAACGTTTTCAATAGATTCTCTAGCGACGATCATTTTTCGTATCTCGCCAAATTTAGATTCTAATTGGTACGCGTATTTCCGTGAATAATTAATGCGGACGGGACCTTCCAAGCTTTCAAATACTTCGAAGTAAGCCATTTGAACTGTAGTTTTAGCTTCGTTTTGTTGCCCCTCTCGATATAGTTCTTCTGCTTTGTCGAGTCGAGAGATTATTTCATTTGCTGCAGATTTGTAATCTATGGCATAAGAGATTTGCGGCATAATAAGTAAGAAGAATACTAGAAAATAACGACGGTAATTGTTAATTGCCTTTAACATATGACATCCGTGAACAAGAGGTGTTCCTGTACGCTAATGGAAGTCATTCTCATTATCAATGTTAGAGATTATAAAGGTGAAGGGTGATAAATGAGTTGATATTAAACTTTGATTTTGATGGTCTTTGTTTAACTTATTGAATAACAATGGAATTTAAACCATTTGGTTGATGTGGTTAAATTTCACTCATGTTGTAATCGGTCATTTCAAGCAAAAACTAAGTTCTCACAAATGGTAATGAAAATTGATATCATTATCACCTGTGTTGAAATGTTGTTGATTTTAGTGATTTATAATGTACTAAAAAAATAAAAAATCTGTTGTTATATCTATCTCGGTTATTTTCTCAATACAGAGTTAAGTGGAGTTTAATTAAATGAAACATCAAAAGGGATATATAAAAAGTTATAGCGAAAATTATTTAATCGCTATAACTTTATGCCGTCACTAATTCTTCTCAGTAAATAGAACGTTATATTCACCTAAACCATCATATTTTATTGCTGTGAGGACTCCAAAGTCTACTTCGACAACACCACAATAAGATCCAGTAATAATTGCTTCACCCGCTTTAAACTCAATACCACGACGAGTCATTGCATTAATGAGCCAGTAGATCGGAGTCTGTGCTAGCTTGTTTGGGTGTTCTCCAGCGAATGTCTGCACATTGTTATCTTGAGATACGGTGATTTGGATGGTTGCAGCATCAAAAGCTTGTTCACGAGCAATTTCTGGCCCAATAAACAATCCTTGGTTAACCAAACAGTCCGCTAATTTCTCATAAAACTCAGCGCCACTATCATCGGCATAGCGAGATTGCATAAGTTCCAATGCCATATGGCAAGAGCCAATGGCATCATTGATCTGTTCTTCACTATAGCCATCAGGTTTTGCAGGTAACGATTTTGACAGGAGGAATGCGATCTCAGGCTCTATCCGAGCGGTATTATTGTCGGCAAAGAGCTCACAGATTTCTCCTTTTTGCACGCTATTAGAGAAAATTGGTGCAACGATAAATTGGTCATCGGATAGAGGCAGGAGACACTTCCATCCTCCAACTTCATCGCTATGCATATCGATCATTGAAGATTGGATTTGTAGTGCGTCATCCAAGGTATTTGGACGTTGCAGTTCATTCAGTCGTGGTGCTTTGGTTCCCGCTACACGGCGGCTTAGCAGCTCAGAGGCAGCTTGCTGAAAAACATTTGTCATATAATATCACCTGTGTTGTATCTTTTAATCATATAGCAAATGTTTCCAGCGAAATAGGTGATGAGATCATGAAGTCACGAGTTTTTCACAACTGAATTTCTAATCTGTTGTCCCCGCCAACTTTTTACTAAATTCGCTGCGCTTGTTACGTATAAATTCAATAAAAAGCTGAGACTTAAGTGGCAAATGACGCTTGTCTGGGTACACCAACAACATGGTTCGATCTTGTGGAACCCAAGGTTCAAGAAGTGTTTTTATAGCACCGCATTGGATCTCTTGGCGCAGCAGCGAGTAGGGTAAGTAACAGATCCCAGCATGGTGAAGGGCGAGTTCTTTTGTGACGTTGAAGTCATCGGATATCAACTCTGAGTTGTGGGCGATTTCTATTTCTTCGCTATTGCGAGCAAAACGCCAAGGGAGAAAATAGCCTTCGACGTGATTCTTAATACACGGTTTTTGATATAGCTCTAACGGGTGTTTGGGTTCTCCATATTTATCTATGTATTGCGTTGAAGCGGCTAATACGTATTTCACAGGAGACAAAGTTAACGCCACGAGACTGGAATCATGCAATGGACCAAGCCGAAAAGCGAAGTCGATACTTTGCTTGGTAAGGTCTTGATAGCGATTTGATGATGCCAAGTTGATGCGAATGGTTGGATATAGGGCTCTGAACTCAGCAAACATAGGAGCAAGTAAATCTTGGCTCAGAGCTTTCGGTGCGGTGATGGTCAATGTACCAATAGGCTGATTGGCCATGTCTTCTGCATCGCTATATAGTTCGGCGACCGTGTCGGCGATAAGCTGAGCTTTTGGAAGAACTTGAATACCCAATTCGGTCAAAGACAGGGAGCGGGTGGAACGATTCAACAGCTTGCCACCAAGATCATGTTCAAGTTGCTGTATTTTGCGGCTGACTGTTGTAGTGGGCACATTGAGCTGTCGTGCTGCTTCAGCGAAGCTACTGAGTTCTACAACTTTGGCAAACAACGGTAAAGCCGAGAGTTCTTTCATTGTATTGATTATCTATTTATCCCATATATGGGATAGTAAAGTTCATTTTAACCTTCTAATCAATGTTTTTGGTATTGGCTATAGTTACGACATACCGACGCGGCACTCTCAAACTATGCTGCACTATAAGGTTCAATAGATAAGACGATTAAGGGGTTCACGATGGAAATTCTAGTACTAGGCGCAACAGGTAACACAGGTTCAGAAGTGGTTCGTCAACTTAAACAGGTTGGTGCAAACTTTGGTGTTATGGCACGAAATCTCGACGCTGCTACCAAGTTAGATCTCAACCCAGATCAAGTTCGCGTGAGCAACTACGACGATGTCGATACCATGACTGAGGCAATGAAAGGCATCAAAAAGATCTATGTAGCAATGCCAGCCCATCCAAACAATCAGCAGTGGATGAAAAATACGGTTGCGGCAGCCAAGGCAGCAGGTGTTGAGCTTATTGTAAAACTATCTGGTATGGGAGCAAAAGCTGACGCGGGGTCAGACATTATTCGCACGCATGTTGTAACAGACGATATTGTAAAGGCATCGGGCATTGCTTATACCATCGTGCAACCTAACTCCTTTTTCCAAAACCTATATGGCAGTCTTGGGACGATCAACGCAATGGGACAATTTTTCTTACCGATTGCGCAAGCAAAACAGAGTGTGATTGATATTCGTGATGTGGCGGCTGTTGTGGTTGCGGCATTAACTCAACCTGGACATGAGAATCAGACTTATCTTATTTCCGGTCCTGAGGCCTTAACGTTTGCCGAGCAAGCAGAGATATTAACGCAAGTATCCGGAAAGCAAATTGACTACGTTGCTGTGCCAAAAGAAGCAGCAGAAGCGGCAATGAAAGAGGCGGGGATGGATGACTGGAGTGCTGAAAAACTTGCGGAGATAATGGCGTGGTTTGGTGAGGGTCATTACGCAGAAGTTACAACTACCGTCGAGCAAGTTACCGGCAAAAAGCCAAGAACCTTCCGTGCTTTTGCTGAAGAATTTGCATCGGTTATTGAGAAATAATCTAATTTTGATTTATCAATAGAGGAGAGCCTTAGCTCTCCTCTACCTGTTGTAATTTAGTAAGGAGTTAGGCTATTTCACCAACTTAGAAACATAAGGCACATTTCTGAGTTTATCTTGCCACGGTAAGCCATAACCAACGAGCAAGTCGTCGTTTTCCATTTCATAGGCGTAAAACTGTTGGAATGGGATATCCACTCGACCGGGTTTTACGAACAGAGTGGCAATAGAGACCGACTTCGGGGCAAAATTCTCAGCAAGATACTGGACCAATCGCTTCATCGTCCCTCCTGATTCAATCGCATCGTCGATAACAATGACGTCTTGACCCTCAATGCTTATGTTCTGATGATAAACAATTTCTGAAGAGTTGTTGCTATCGCCAGGAGTATGAGGACAGGAAATATAGTCCATTTTTATGTCAAAGGTGAGGTGACGGACGAGATCGGCAGTAAACAGTATGCCTCCCGGAACAACACTGATGATGACCGCAGATTCAAAATCGTTATTAAGCACGTCCGCAATCGCAATCACGCCGTCTTGTATCTGCTCTGTACTGAGAACCAGCTCTCCAATATGTTGACTCTTCATTGGCTACGCCTCTTCTATTTCGAGATGTTTAATTATGTGTGCTGGGTTTCCACCAATCACGACATTATCTGCAAAGCTTTTTGTAACGACTGCACCTGAGGCAACGACAACGTTATTACCAATGATAACGCCAGGATTAATTGTTGCGTGCCCTCCTATCCAACAGTTATCTCCAATCGTAATGGGTTTAGCGAACTCAATACCCGTGTTCCGAGTTGTAGGGTCCAGTGGATGGCAAGCGGTATATAGCCCTACTTGAGGGCCAATAAAGCAGTTATCGCCGATTCGTACTTCGGCACAATCGAGAATGACACAGCCAAAGTTCATGTAAAAATTGGTGCCAACATGAATGTTCTTGCCATAATCGCAATGAAAGTTTGGTTCAATTTTACTCTCACCACCAATAGTGCCAAACAACTGCTGGAGCAATTGCTTCCTATCATTATTTTGGTGACGAGAAGTACGGTTGTATTGTTCGGTTAGATCGCGCGCTGCAGTGCGCAGCGTCGCCAAGGTGTGCTCACTTGGGTCATAGTGAAGTCCCGCAAGCATTTTCTCTCTTTCAGTCATAAGGTCACTCAAGTGTTTTAAGCTCTACTCATCAAAGCGACGATCTTTGTAAAAGTAGGTTTTATCGCGGTCATTAATCTCTCTGAGTACTCGACAAGGGTTACCAACTGCCACCACATTGGCAGGAATATCTTTCGTCACCACACTGCCAGCGCCAATGACACTGTTTTCTCCAATAGTCACGCCCGGAAGCACGACAGTATTAGCACCAATCCACACGTTATTTTTAATGTGAACGGGTATATTGAATTGAGCTAGAACCTTGCGCTGCTCTGGCTCAATAGGGTGTCCAGCCGTTGCTATGGTTACATTAGGCCCAATCATTACATGGTCACCAATGTAAATGTGGGTATCGTCAACCAGCGTGAGATTGAAGTTAGCGTAGACGTTATTACCAAAATGGGTATGGATACCCCAATTAGCATGTACAGGAGGCTCTAAATAACAATCTTCTCCAACTTCTGCGAACAGAATTTGCATTATTTGCTCACGTTTTTTGGTCTCACTAGGGCGGGTATGATTAAAGTCATACAGTGTTTCTAAACACTCAGTTTGACGTTCAGCAAGCGCTTCATCATAAACATAGACATTTTGACTGTGCAGTTTTGACATTGGATTCATGTAGGTATTCACTATTAAGCTGGTATTGGATAATGATCGATATCCTAGCACTACGATTTATCCATAAGCCACAGACTTCGAAAGGTTTAATTCGAATCTGACAGCCGCTTCTCATTGGTGTTTTCTTCCCACTCATATAGAGCCATTAATGAATTTGTGTATTCGCTGACGGCTTGCTCAATACAGACTATCGCTTCATCGAGATCGGTTTCAGAAAGATTGAATGTGAGTGCGTTTTTGATGGCTTTCAACATAATTTAGTCCTCATTAATCGTGGCACAGTCATGTGGTGTGGAGCTGTTGGTGTTCAAGACTCGAGATAGATTATGAACAATTAATAGGAGGGCAAAAACTGAGTAATTGGTATTGTTTAGTTCCACATTTAACGTTAATTTGTCTGGATGAGGTTATTTTTGTCTGATTTTTGGTCTTATGTGGAACTAAGGTGATATAGAAATGCCGGAAATAAGTAACGATAGAGCACTGCTGTATTATCAACGTCTTGCGGTATTAGGAACGAATAAAGACATCAGTACCACAATAGATAAGCTTGCGGAGCTGATGTTTACCAGTACGCGGCATAGTCGAACCTTACTTAAACAGCTTGACGAGAAAGGGTGGATCGATTGGCAACCCAAAGTGGGACGGAATCAACGCTCGATACTTCATCTCAACCATTCTGAGAGCACGTTGGTCGTCAATGTTGCGTCAGAGCATATCTCGCAAGGTCACTATGAAAAAGCACTGCAACTGTTAGGTGGGGATAAAGCGTTATTCGGACAAGTGTTACAACAAACTGCCGGTCCGCAAGTAAGAGAAGGCGTAGTTCATATTCAGCTTACTTATGACCGCTTATTGTCACCGTTGGATACCACCAACTCGTTACGAAATAGTGAGCGATTCCTAACCCGACAAGTATTCTCTTGTTTGACGCGCTGTGACGGTGAGGGAAATGTCGAACCCGATCTGGCTCATCATTGGCGCTATGACTCGCAGGCACTAACTTGGCGATTTTATCTAAGACCTCATCTTAGATTTCATGACGAAGCACCAATAGATGCAGAGACCATTGCTGAACTCTTCATGCGTCTTAAACAGCACCCTAATTATTGTTCTTTGTTAGCTAATGTTGTGACGATCTACGCCGTGGGGCGATTGTGTATTGAGTTCACTCTGTCTCAGCCAGAGCCAAGCTTTGCTGCACTGCTAGCGGATTACCGATTCTCTGTATTACCGAGCGCTCAATTAGAAAATAATTCCGTTCGTATTGGTAGTGGCCCCTTTAAGCTAGTCGAGCATTCTCAGGAACAGCTTGATTTACAGGCGTTTGAACATTATCACGGCCTTTGTGCACTATCAGACAGCGTGACGATCTGGCAACTTCCAAAAGCAGGAACAAGCAGTTGTTCTACCTCACTTGCTACTTATGATTTACCTACACCCTATGATGCTGTTTGTAGTCATTTGGTCTCAACTGAAAGCGGTACTGAACCATCAACTCAGGCGACTCCTCAGAGCCGGATTGAGGATGGCTGCTTACTGGCGATGTTCAACCACTCTGCAGCTCTGGATAGCACGCAGCGTCACTATCTTGGTCAGTTGATGAATTCAAGGCCGGTGTTGCAGCAGTTGTCCAATAACGACGCAGCCAGAGTTCAGGGCATTGCGGCATACAACCTTTTGCCAAGCTGGATGAAAGTATTGATTCCTCCAGCAGAGACATCTCCTTTGCCGAAGCAGCTAGATATCGCCATCTACCAACATCATGCTTTACGCGCAAGCGCCCAAGTAGTTGCCGATTTGTTGCTGCGGGTTGGTGTGAGCTGTCAGATTAACGAATACAGTTATGCCGACTTTTACGAACTGTGCGCGCATCATAATCTTGAGGAAGAGATTATCCTTACCAGCATGAGTTTGGATGACAACCGACCGTCTTCGGCGTTTATTTGGCTTGCGACGGATAGAGTGTTAAGACAGTGCCTGACACCGTCCACGGAGCAATGGCTGCAACATGAGCTTGAACAAGTGAGACAACAGAATCAATCTACGGAATATATGACGGTCCTTGAACCGATCGCATCGACATTAGTCTCTGATAGATGGATAATCCCACTGTTTCACCATAAGCAAACTCTGAATTTTGCTGACCAGCTGCAAGGCGTATCCATGACTATTTGGGGCTGGCCGGATATTAAGAACGTCTGGGTCGAGGAGTAGAGTTTCTGTATTACTTTAACAACAGGTTGGAGTTGATGTTGGCATAATTCTGCTAAAGTAGCCGACAGTTTGAGACGTGGATGACTGAATTTACGATGCAAGAGATAGTTTTCGCTGGTGGCTGCCTTTGGGGCGTCCAAGAGTTTATGCGACATTTACCTGGGGTCATAAATACCGAAGCGGGTAGAGCCAATGGCAGTGCGAGTACTACACAGTGTGATTACGATGGATACGCTGAGTGTGTTCGAACTCAATTTGATGCGAACCAAGTGTCAATTGAGCAGCTTATGGATTTCTTTTTTGAAATCATTGACCCCTATAGCGTCAACAAGCAAGGGATAGATGTAGGAGAGAAGTATCGCACTGGAGTTTATAGTGTAAATCCAGAACATCTTGAGCGAGCGAAACGCTACATTGCCGAGCGTTCCGATGCAGATAAAATCGTGGTAGAGGTGTTGCCACTTAGTAATTACGTAAAGAGTGATGACGAGCATCAAGATCGACTCACTCTTCACCCCAATGATTATTGTCATATCCCCAAGACTATTTTGCATAAGTACAAAAAATAGCTTCAAGTGCTGACTATTTTGGCGCGTTCCTCTGTGAAGGATCGCGTTGAAACGCATGAATAAGTTCGGCTGGATCGCTGGCGCTGCGCTGAACTTTGGCACCTTCCGCCCACCAAATAAGTTGAGCAAGCGTTCGGTTCATATAGCTATCCCACTCTTGTTGAGATGCTTCGTTTAGCACCTCACCTTTTTCATTGAATACGCTAGCAGCATTGGGAATGTGAATCATGGCAGATACTGGCAAACAGCCTAGCTCGGAGAGAAAAGTTCGCATTGAAACGGCTGCTCTAGCGCCGCCCCATTGTCCTGCAGAGTAGGTCACAATTGCACTGGGTTTATAAGAAAACAGAGAGCTGCCAAAGTGGTTAAGAAGGTGAGCAAGTGCTGGACTCATAGAGTGATTGTACTCAGGTGAGACCATCACATAGCCATCAGCTTGTTCAATCTTCGCTGCCAGTTGCTTTAAGTCTTCTGGTACTTTACTTCGGCTGTAAGCAAATTCAGGTTTAAAAACCGCATCAAAACTCAAAGTAAGAGGATCGATGATTTCCACGTTAATCTCGGGATAAAAGCGTGTTAGCAGAGACTGACAGGCATCACTGACTCTTGCGCCCAGTCGTGCGGGGCGAGGTGGGGTACTTTCTCTTACAGAGCCAAGAAAAATCAATAACTTCACTATCTAGTACTTCCCTAATGTTTTCTGATGTTGTTCGTTTTAGCTTAAAGGGTCTGGATTTTGTTGCAATGAGAAGTCACAAAAAAGGAGCGCTTGCCCCTTTACTGATTTTTTAGGAGTCCAATTAGACACTTTTGACCAGATTGTCCGTGACAAATGCTCGGTTGCGAACCACAAACCATAATAGACCGCCCACAATGCCGATTGAGAGCTGAATCATACCTAAATTAGCGATGAGTGCGTCGGGACGCATAGAAACCAATAACATGCCCGCTGAGCCACAAATCATGGCAAAAAACTGAATCAATGCCACAGCGGAGCCGGTGTCTTTGTCTTGCTGATCAAGCATCAAGTTGGTACCAGGCACTCGCATCATAATAACCATTAGCGTCGCTGGAGCGGCTATTAATGCGAAGACCCAAGGCGCGGTAGAACCAATACTGAGCGTTAACACACCCATCAGTGCCAAAATAAAAAAGCACAAAGTAATCACTTTTTGTACTGAAATATGGCGGGATAACTTCATGTAAATAGAAGGGCCTAAAGAGGCGCACATCGCATTGAATGCGAAATAGTAACTGAACTCTTGCTCAGTCAGGCCAAAACCATTGATGTAAATGTACGAACCGGCAGCTAAGAAGGCCATAAGGGCCATGGGTGCGATTGAGAAAATACACAGCAACATCACGAATCTTGGATTCGTCATTACCACGCCAAGTCGAGTCCAAGAGCGAGCTAAAGAGCCTGTATACTGACTTTGCAGTGTTTCGCGGTAACACATGGCTAAGATGGAGGCAAACGCGCCAAATACTGCCAAGGTCACGAACATCATTCTCCATGAAGCGACTTTGAGAAGAAACGCACCGAGTACGGGAGCGACCATTGGCGCAATAATCACGAGCGACATGATAGTGGCCATAATTTTCTCGCGCTCACGTCCTTCGAACATATCTTTGACGATGGCGGTAGAGACGACAGTAATGGCACTGCCAGCAAACGCTTGTAGTACCCTTGAGCCAATGAGGTGCTCAATGCTTCCTGCCATCGCACAGGCAATACTAGCAAGCATGTAAGCACCGATACCTATCAATAAAATTGGCTTGCGACCAAATTTCTCACTTAGCGGCCCCCAGAATAGAAGACCAATCGCGTAAGTAACGAAATAGCTACTTAACGTGAGGTTTACCATTGATTCAGTGGTACTAAATATATCGACCATAGTAGGCAAAGCTGGCAGATAAAGGTCAATCGTTAATGGTGGAAATGCACTGATAATAACGAGAAAAAATAGAGTGCCTTTTTGCCCAAGGATGGGTTGTGTTGATTTCAAATGATTCTCCTGTGGGTGAAATTAGTAACTCAAGTTGTCGTTAACGCGTTCTAATAGCTGCTTCAGTGTGCTTGCTTCGGTCTGAGAAAACCCAGTTAGCATTTCCGTTATCATTTCCATTTCGACTTGGTCGAGGTGTTCTAGCAGCTTTTCCCCTTTTTGGCTGAGGTATAGTGCAACGGAGCGTCGGTCGTTAGGACAACTTTGTTTGATGATGAGATCTTGACGATGAAGCCTTGCGATAATTCTCGCAATTTGGGCTTTATCTCGGTTCATTGACTCGACTAACTTCTGCTGAGAGGCGCCGCCGAAGGCACGAATATCACTCATAGCTTTATGCTCAAGGGGGGAAAACTCGACTTTTTGACGGGTGATCTCCGCCACCATCTTGCCGCGGGTTTTCATTCGAATTTCACGTAAGGCGTGATTAATTGCTCGATAGTCTATTGTCATCAATGAAGGCCAATTAGTTGATCTAGTCAACCATTTTAGCTAATTAGTTGATTAGATCAACTAATTAGTCACAGTTTTGAGTTTTTGTTCTAAGAACAAAAATCATAGATGCTCAGTTTTTGCTCTTTAATATATTGAATTAAAAGTAGTTATTGGTGTAGTTCTATTGAATGGTGCACTTTGTTTGTTCATAAATTAGTCACAAAACTATCCCGAATTCGTCAAAAATCCACGCTCTAATATTCAATCAATAACTACTATTGACTGGAATGAAACTTATGGCCATGACCATGCCTGAACTGACGGTTGTATCGGATGCAGAAGAGTTTGCATCGCCGCAACTGGGTAGAAAAGTTCTTGAAACTCGCGCTTTGACTAAGTCTTACCAACAAGGAAAAGTGGTTCTAGATGGAATCAGCTTTGATCTTCACGCTGGTGAATTTGTTGCGGTAGTAGGCCGCTCTGGAGCGGGAAAGTCCACGTTGCTGCATACGTTGAATGGTACCATACCCGCGACCAGCGGCGAAATTCTTAATGTGCATAAAGACTTATCGACTGACAATGTACTATCGATGTCGAGAAAAGAAATCCGTGAGTGGCGTACTCACTGTGGCATGATTTTCCAAGATTTTTGCTTAGTGCCTCGTTTGGATGTGATTTCCAATGTCTTGCTTGGACGTTTGAGCCATACCTCGACGCTTAAATCGCTGCTTAAAATCTTCAGCGACCAAGACAAAGCTCAAGCTATCCAACTGCTTAAATGGCTCAACATGTTGCCGTACGCACTACAACGAGCAGAAAACCTCTCAGGGGGACAACAACAACGTGTGGCGATTTGCCGTGCGATGATGCAAAACCCCAAGATCCTGCTTGCCGACGAGCCAGTGGCCTCGTTAGACCCAAAAAATACCGTTCGCATTATGGAAGCGCTGCAAAAAGTCAGCTGTGACGGTGTTGCGGTAATGGTAAATCTTCACTCAATCGAACTGGTTCAGGAGTATTGTTCCCGCGTAATCGGTCTTGCCAAAGGTAAGGTGATTTACGACGGACATCCTTCTGGCCTCAATGATGATGTTTTACATCGTCTTTATGGCGATGAGATCGACCAAATCAACTAATCCAATCGGAAAACTGGACACAATAAATTTTAAGGACAAGTGATGAAAAAGCTTCTATCTATTGGTATCGCTGTTGCGTCTGCTATGACTTTTAACGCAAGTGCGGCTGCTCCAAGTGAAATCAATCTAGGTATTCTAGGTGGTCAAAATGCAGCAGACCAAATTGGTGATAACCAGTGCGTTGCTGATTTTCTCAATACCGAGCTTGGTGTAAAAACTAATATCCGCAACTCAAGTGACTACAATGCTGTGATTCAAGGTTTGTTAGGTGAGAAGATTGATCTGGTTATCAACATGTCACCAAAATCTTATGCTGAAATATATTTGAGCGACCCTAAAGCGGTAGATTTGGTGGGTATTACAGTAGATAACACCGATAACTCTCGCGGCTATCATTCGGTTATTTTGGTTAAAGAAGATAGCCCTTATCAGTCCATTGAAGACTTGAAAGGCAAAGTGTTCTCCTTCGCTGATCCAAATTCAACGTCAGGTTTCCTTATTCCAAACAACCAGTTAGAAAACACTCTGGGTGGAAATATGGATAATCAATTTGATGGTTTTTTCAAATCGGTCAACTTCTCTGGTGGACATGAGCAAGATATCGTTGGTGTTCTTAACGGTCAGTTTGATGCTGCGGTAACTTGGTCATCAATGGTGGGCGATGCAGATAAAGGGTATAGCGCTGGGGCGTTGCTACGTTATATGGACCACGACGCTGACCTAATGAAAAAAATCCGCATTATCTGGGAATCGCCACTTATCGCTAATGGCCCAACTATTGTTAGCAACCGCCTAGACCCTGATTTCAAAGATAAGCTTGTTGCTGCTGTGAAGAAACTGGACCGTGAAGACAACGCTTGCTTTAGCAAAGCGGCGGGTGGATCGCTTCACCTAGAAGAGACCAGTGTTGCTGAATACCAGTCAATCATCGACTTAGTTAAAGCGACTAAATTCGCTCAGCGTTAATCCCCCTCCTCCAATTAAAAGCTGGCAGGCGCTGCCAGCTTATTACTTCTACGGTCAATTTCATGCAGTTTGAACAATATTACCAACAGGCTCGTCGTAAGCAGAAGATGGATGCACTTATGTGGTCATCCATGTTTATGCTGCTTTATCTGCTTTCTGGGCACTATGCAGAGTTTAGCCTTTCAACCATTTTACATAACGCGCCTGCACTTTTTGATTATATCTACGACACACTTCCTCAGTTGTCATGGGATGTCTTATTCGCCAGTCGTGATGAGACTGGCCGTGCGGTTCCGGGTTCACTCATCTATTGGGGCTACCGACTACCGATTCAAATCCCTCTATTGTGGGAAACCATTAATGTTGCGATCGCCGCGACTCTAGTCTCATCAGTTATTGCGATTATCTTGGCATTTTTAGCCGCCAGTAATGGTTATGCGCCTGCATCTGTCAGAGTGGCTGTGCGTTCTTTTGTTGCCTTCTTGCGCACCATGCCGGAGCTTGCCTGGGCGGTGATGTTTGTGATGGCTTATGGTGTCGGAACGTTCCCAGGGTTCGTGGCACTGACACTGCATACGATAGGTAGCTTGACCAAGCTGTTTTATGAATCCATCGAGACCATTTCTGATAAGCCAGTTCGAGGTTTAACGGCGTGTGGTTCAACACCAGTCCAGCGACTACGTTTTGCCTTTTGGCCGCAGATTAAGCCAACAGTTCTGTCGTATATATTTCTTCGATTTGAAATCAATTTTCGCTCCTCGACCATTCTTGGCTTAGTTGGGGCGGGTGGTATTGGTCAAGAGTTGATGACGAACATTAGCTTGGGTCGACATGATCAGGTCAGCATCACGCTGTTGCTGATCATCATTGTCGTCGCGCTCATAGACATGACGTCTGGTGTGCTACGCAAAAAAGTCATCAGTGGAGATGTAAAATGACGGAACTAACGTTAGAGCAAATCAAACAAGAAAATAAAGCGATTTTCTCGCAACAAAAACGTTATTTAACCATTGTTGCAGTGCTTGCGAGCAGCGTTTTGGTGTATTACTTCTTGTTCTTTACGTTTTTTGGCGTGTCTTCAAAGCAGTTTGAAATGGGCAATAGCAAAATTATGAGCTATTTCCTGCATATGTTTGTATGGAGAGATTTTTGGGATTGGCCGTTTGCCTATTACTTTAAGCAAATAGCGATAACACTGGCGATTGTATTTGGCGGCACGTTAACGGCATCTCTTGTGGCGTTGCCTTTGTCATTTATGGCTGCTCGTAACGTGATGACGGGACCATTTCGCTTTATTGCTACCTTCATGCGCCGTGTGTTCGATGTTTTACGCGGAATTGATATGGCGATTTGGGGCATGATCTTTGTGCGTGCCGTGGGGTTAGGGCCTCTTGCTGGTGTAATGGCGGTATTCGTTCAAGATCTAGGGCTATTCGGGAAACTGTATGCAGAGAGTCACGAGTCAGCAGATAAGAAACCGTCACGTGGACTAACTGCGTTGGGCGCGAATAATCTGCAGAAACATCGCTTTGCCATCTTTACTCAGTCATTTCCGACTTTTCTTGCATTGACCTTGTATCAACTGGAATCAAATACTCGTTCTGCGGCGGTATTAGGTTTTGTTGGTGCTGGCGGTATCGGCTTAGTTTATGCGGAGAACATGCGCTTGTGGAACTGGGACGTAGTAACTTTTATTACGCTGGTTCTTGTCGCCATTATCATGGGGCTGGATAAGGTATCGAGTATTCTGAGACAGAAATACATTGTGGGAGAGAATGTCCCGCTGTATGAAAAGCGTTAGCAGAATAGTGAAGGGCTAGTCAGTCTAGGCTAGCCTTATAACTATGCCTCACATCTTTTATCTCATTCTTTATCCTTATATTTATTGATCATATTCATATTTGAACATCCGTTCATTTATTAATTGAGCGACCGTTCAAATATGATTATGAGTGATGCTCCTGTGTGCCTCGAGATATCTCAAAACTTTTTTCAACACCTGAGCGTTCTCAAGAGAATTTATTCGCTCTCCTGATGCTTCCTAGGTGCCTTAAAATGGCGATTTTGGCATGTTTTAACATGTTGTTTTTAATGGAGTTATTATTCTCGAACAATAGCGTTATCGATGTTAGTCTTTCGGCTCTACGAAGGAGTAACAGTATGAATATAAAAGATAAAGTCTACCGTCAGCATGACTTTTCTCGGCAAGATCTTTCTGGAGCCGTTTTTGAAAACTGTCAGTTTTTTCACTGTGACTTTGCTCGGGCAGATCTCACGGATGCAAGGTTTGAGCGTTGTAAATTCATCGAAACCTCGGACCTAGAAGGATGTCATTTTGACTATGCTAATCTGAAGGATGCCAGTTTTAATAATTGCCAGTTAGCCATGTGTAATTTTGAAGGAGCTGATTGTTTTGGCATAGAGCTACGTGAATGTGACTTGAAAGGGGCGAATTTCCAGCGTGCAAGATTTGCCAATCAAGTCAGTCACACTATGTATTTTTGTTCTGCGTATATCACGGGTTGTAACTTGTCTTATGCCAATCTAGAGCGACAGGTTTTAGAAAAGTGCGAGTTGTTTGAGAACCGTTGGATTGGGGCTAACTTAATGGGAGCGTCATTAAAAGAATCAGATCTCAGCCGCGGGGTATTCTCAGCGGACGCTTGGTCGCAGTTTCGGTTTCAAGGAGCGGATTTGTGTCATGTAGATCTTGAGGGGCTGGACCCCAGAAGAGTGGATCTCACCGGGGTAAAAATTTGCGACTGGCAACAAGAGCAGCTTTTAGAGCCACTGGGTTTGGTAGTTCTACCGGGCTAAGTGCTCTCGGTGCCTTTTCATCAGGTTTGGGGTTAATCATTACCCCAATTATCGGCTTCTATTTTTGCCAGTGCCTTCGCTGCTTTTTGTAGTGCAGGCAAGAACTTGATGGCTTCATCCGGTTTAACGCGAATAACCGGAGCCTGTATCGCTAAACCGAGGTTAGATTGCCCGGTTGGAGAGGGTACCAGAACCGCAATACACACCAAGCCAGGTAAGAATTCCTCATCATCGATAGCGAAACCTTGAATCTTTGCTTCCTCAATGTCTTTTTCCAATTCTGAGTATTCGGTGATGGTGTTCACGGTATATTGAGTAAGCGGAACGTTTTCAATCAGGCGTCTACGCTGTGACTTCGACATATGTGCGAGAAACAGTTTGCCTGTTGCAGAGCAGTGAACAGGAACACGCGAACCTGGATGTAAGTGGAAGCGAAGCGGGGCTTCTGTCTCTGCTCTATCGAGGTAAATGATTTCGCCACTGGAGAGCGCTGTCAGGTTACAGCTTTCGCCCACTTCGGCTCGTAGGTTCTCAAGAATCGTGCGGCGGGCACTGTGCATGGTGCTATTTAGCAACAAATTCTCGGCTAGCTTTCTCAAACGAATTCCGGAGCTATAGTGCTTTTCATCCCCATCTTTTTGAATGATGCCTGCGGCCTCTAACTGCTGCAGCATACGATGTAGGGTTGGCTTTGGTAATCCTGTTTCTTCTACTAATCCTTGAAGAGATATGAACTCGTCTTTTTGCGCTATCACCTCTAATAGTGCAAAAAGTCTGAGCGTAGGAGTATCTCCTTGAACTTGTGGTGTTTCTGTTGGCATAGAGTCATTCATCCTTGCGATACGTCGAAGTCTAAGATTGTACATTCCAATTTAGTATATATCCATTTTCTGAATAAAATTTGATCTTTTGTATTAGTGTTATTAACATGAAATAAAATTATGGAACAATATGTCTCGATAAATGGAGTTTGTTATATGAAGGCGATAGAAAGGATTGTCAACAAAGCTCACTTAGATCGTAAGAGGGTGGTGTTGAGTGAAGCAGAAGACCCTCGTGTGCTTACCGCTGCTCGCATGGCTGTCGATAAGCAATTGGCATACGTTACCTTAGTTGGTGACGAACAAACCATTGCAGAGGCTGCGGAGCGGTGTCATGTGAGTCTCGCTGGCATTCATATTGTTTCACCACAGAGTTCACCGCTTAAAGAAGTGTTAGCAGAGCGGTTATATCTGCTGCGTAAAGCAAAAGGTATGTCTTACAACGACGCGCTAGAACAAGTGCAAAACCCGCTTATTTTCGCCAACCTAATGGTCAGAGAAGGGCTAGGCGACGGTACTGTGAATGGTGCTGTGTACACTACTTCTGATGTGGTTCGTGCAGCGCTTCAAATCATCGGTCCTGCTCCAGATAGCGAGCTAGTATCGAGTTTCTTTTTAATGATGTTATGTGAGCCTTTTCATAACCTCAAAGGTGGTTTGATTTTTAGTGATTGCGGATTAGTCATTGATCCGAATGAAGCAGAGCTGGCGTCTATTGCGATTTCAGCTTCAGCCAGCGCCAAATCGCTATTAATGGAAGAACCTAAAGTTGCCATGTTGTCGTTTTCCACCAACGGCAGCGCTAAACATGAGTCCGTTGACAAAGTTCGCAATGCCGCACAACTTGTAAAGCAGCGCTGCCCTGACATCGCTGTTGACCAAGATGTACAGTTGGATGCGGCAATTGTTACTGAAATTGCTGCAAAGAAGCTGCCTGACTCACAAGTCAAGGGCAAATCAAATGTACTGATATTCCCCAATTTGGAAGCGGGAAACATAGGTTACAAGTTGGCGGAGCGATTAGGTGGTGCAGTAGCTATAGGACCGTTGTTGCAAGGGTTAAATCAGCCTGCGAATGACCTATCTAGGGGATGCAGCGCCGAGGATATTCTTCATGTTATTGCGGTTACTGCAGTGCAAGCCCAACAAGATCGAAACATCAAACACACTCCACCCGCTTCAATAAAAGAAGGGATAACCAACTAGGGAAACAAATGGAATTACTGACGTTACTCGCCATTCTTGCCACCATAGTCATTGGCACCTATTTTCAGACAGTAACTGGCTTTGGCCTTGGCATCATTGTCATTGGTTTGACGGTGAGCCTAAATCTGGTCGCTTTACCTGTGATTGCAGCGGTGGTGAGTATTGTTACCTTGTTCAATTGTTTGGTGGCATTGGTAGGTAAACCATTATCTGGTGATCTTAAAACCATGTTGGTTCTGGTAATTGGCATCATACCGGGTGTCGTTGCTGGAGTATTTTTGCTTGATCAACTCAGTGAATCGGCAACCAATATGTTGCGCGGTCTTCTTGGTGTCATGATTTTAGCGGCTGGGCTAAATTTCATGTTTAAGCCGAAAACGTTAACGCGGCGTTCTGCTGCAGCGTCTTTTCTATTTTCTGGCTTTGGTTCGGGGCTTACTGGCGGCCTATTTGGTATGGCGGGCCCACCGATTGTTTACCATCTTTATCGGCAGCCTTTTTCTATTGAATTAGTGCGCAGCACGCTGTTGATGGTCTTCGCTTGTACCTCGGCTTCGCGCACCGCTTACGTGTATTTCGACGGTAGCTTGAGTGTTAGTATCCTTTGGTTATCTGTCATTGCCGTTCCGCTGGTGGCTTTGGTCACTCTAATCGCTAGGCGTTATCCGCCTCCATTATCAAACGATCAGTTGAGAAAGACGGTGTTCGGTGTCTTGATGGTTATTGGAGGGTATTTAATGGGGGTATCTGCTTCGACGTTGGGTTGATTCTTAATTACATGGCTTGGCCGATATTGAACGGTGACGTTCAGATCACATTCAGTGAAGTTGCATTAGCCAAGCCTCATATCGGTCGTTACGATTTCGCCTAATGTATAGTGGTGTTTAGTTAGATTTAATATGTTGGACCTAAATAAGTATAAAGGAATCATCTTCGATTTAGATGGGACTCTAGTGAACTCTATGGTGGCACATGCTCGTGCTTGGAAGCAGACTTGTAATAAGTTTGATATTCCTTATGACAAAGAGTGGCTGGATCAACTCGGTGGAATGCCATCTAGGAAAGTCACACTCGAAATTTTAAAACGCTATAATTTGTCCATAGACCCACAGCTTATAACAACAGATAAAATTGCCAACTTTGAAGCCATTGAATACAAAGGCGACGTGATACCCACTATCTATACGATTCTTCGACAGCAGCACAAACTCAAAAAGATTGGTATAGGAACTGGTGCTCAAGCTAAGCACGCTCATGGTATTTTAGCTACCACAGATATTCCGTCATTGATCGACACGATAGTTACTTCTGATGATGTAGACAACCACAAGCCCAATCCTGATACTTTCCTAAAGGTAGCTGAGCAGTTAGATCTAGACCCAACAGATTGCGTTGTGTTCGAAGATACGTTGATTGGGCAATACGCGGCGATGGCTGCGGGCATGGACTGTTATATGGTTGAATCTGGTGAGATTACTGCATTTATTCCCGCATATTGAATATATGCTTATGTTTAACAGTAAGGTGCTCTTGATGGTGTAATAAAACAACAAATATCTTTGACTTTGATCACATACTGGCGCAAAATTGACCTTATATCACGCCAGTATGGGAATTAAGTATGAATGCTACAGTAATTAGTAACGAAAGCAGCCAAGCACCAATCAAACCTTCTTTTTTCAATGAAGTGTTTTTCTTTGCTAAGGCGAGCTTAGTGATGGCAGCGATTGTCCTTTTAGTGGCGTCTGCTTGGGTTTAATCTTCCCTGAGCACTTCTTTTGATGTCGGGGGTATATCCCCTCGCTATTCAGCCTGCTCTAATTTCAACCTTCTTGTTGTTTAATCCAATCTAATCCCGAGAGACACTTTCTGTGTTTCAGGGTTTATCACGCTTTTTCAGGCTAGACCAATACAAAGTGGTCATGACCAAGTAGGCGATTGCGGGTGCAATGTAGCTTGTGCTTAGTGATAATTCGTCAATCAATGTGGCTTGGGCGAAGGGCAAGATGACTCCCCCAATTGAGCACATGATCAAGATAGCAGCACCTTGTGAGCTATGTTTTCCCGAAGCCTGCAATGCTTGTGCATATATGATGGGGTAGAGCGTTGCATTACACAGCCCCACCAATAGTAATAGAAACCCTACCCAAGCCGCCTGTTCAAACAGTGCGGTCAAGCTAATCATTGTGGCAACAAGGCATGCGAGTGTGAATAAACCATGCCGATTGACCCTATGGCCGAATTTCGCGAATAGTAAGCGGCCAAGGAACATACCAACCCAATAAGCAGCAATTAACTGCGTCGCCAGAATAAGCCCTAAACCACCATACGACTCATCTGCAAGATAGGTAATAGTGAAGGTCCCAAAGCTGACTTCAACACCGATATAGAACAATAGTACCGTGGCAAGCGTCATAAACTCTCTATGGCTTAGCAAACAGAACAGACCTTTCCAAAACCCTGAGATCTGTTTTGGTTTGATATCAGGCAGCTCTATTTTGCTGAAAAACAGCAGAAGACCAAAGAAAAAGCCTGCGATCAGCAGAAACAGAATCGATACGTGAAGCGAGGTATCGGTAAACCCCAACGTCGTAGCAGTAACGATGATAGCGGTCAAAACTAAGGGCCCTAACACTGTTCCTACTGAGTTCGCTGCCGTAGCGATACTCTGCCTAACCACGCTTTTGTCTGGTGTCGAGAGTAGCGATACATAAGGTGAGCTCACCACTTGAATGGCAGAGATGCCTGACGCCATAAGTAGAATGCCGAGTAGGGTTGGGTAGAGTGACTCTGTTCTGACAAGATAAGCCATGACTAAGCAGCCCACTAAACACCAACAAAGGCAGTATTGCATGGTGGTTCGATAACCAAACTTCGCCATAACGAATGACGTTGGAAGCGAGACAGTCACTCGCGTGATAAAAAAGGCCATAGGAAATAACATGGCCATTTTATAGTCCAGAGCAAACGCATCTTTGTAGTAGGGAATAAGAGAATTACTTGAAACGGTAATCAAGCCCCAAATAAAAAATATCAGTGATAATAAGACAAGTGGGGCATCTTTTAGATGAAATGCTCTCATTGTGCCTCCTGTACCTATAAAAAAAGCAGAAGATATCCTTCTGCTTTTCGCCTCAATTAAGAAAATCTAGCTACGCACAAAGTTGATGTGATGAACATGGATATTGTATTTTTCAATGATGACTTTGGTGGCGAGCATACTCCTAATACGTGCATCGGAATCCAAAGCTTTTAGCATCGTCGCTTCGTCTTCATAACTGTGTTGCATCATCAGCAGCAAGTTCTTATGACTATCGGCTTCGATGGCTTCAGGTTTGTTGACAACGACGCCAAGGTTATTTGGAAAGGTGCGAATAATAGGCACCACTTCATTTTCCATATACTGATAGAAATCTTGTTTCTGTTCTTCGGTTAACTCGGCTTCAAAGAAAGCGGTGCGAATAATCGTCATAACGTTGTCCCCTTATAGCTCAAAACCAGATTGGTTAGCGATGGATTTGAGGGTCGCTTTGGCTTTAGTGATATCCTCGAACCAGTTGTCGTTTTGAGCCCACATCTCGATCACGAGAGGTCCGCGATAGTCTATATCAGCTAACGTCTTAAAAATCGAAGCGAAGTCGACTTGGCCTTCACCGATGACCAAGTCACGGAACTGACCATCACAGGTTTCTGAGACGCGTAGTGTATCTTTCAAGTGGACTTGAACCAGATGATCACGGCTTAATCTGAGCTCAGTGCACACATCGTGGTTCCAACCTGAAATATTGCCTACGTCGGGATAGGCCATAAAATAAGGGGACGGAATCTCACGTTTGAGCACTTCAAATTTGCTGAGCGAGTTTAGGTATGGAGTATCCATAATTTCCACACCGAGCATGATGCCCGCTCTTTCTGCTAGCTTGGTTGCTTGTTTCATGCCTTCAATAAAAAGGCGATGGGTTTCTGCCGATTGAGGTTCATAGTAAACATCATAGCCGGCCATCTGAATGCAGCGGATGCCAAGCTTGAAGGCCAGCGCAATCGCTTTTTCCATGATGACATGGGATTCTGCGCGAATGCTTTCGTCCATTGAACCAAATGGGAATTTGCGATGTGCACTCAAGCACATGGATTGCAAGGGCATTTCATGCTTTTCGCATAAGTGACGAAGTTGATAGATTTCTTCATCTGACCAATCTAAACGGGCGCGTCGCTCGTCTGTTTCGTCAACTGAGATTTCGACAAAGTCGAGCCCCGCTTGTTTGGCCTTAATTAAGCGTTCTTCCCAAGAAAGAGACGCTGGCATTGCTTTTTCGTAAATACCTAATCTGAATTTGTTTTGAGAGTTGAACATACTTTTTCCTTAAAAAAGTTGTTCCTCTATACGCGCGGTGATGTCTTGAATTTTACTGGCAATTTCTTCATAACCTAATGCTTTCATTTTTGGAGTTAGTGAAGAAACGCTGACGGCGTATACAGGGGTGTTGTTTTTGTCAAAAATAGGAACAGCCACACAAGAAATACCGGCTTCGTTTTCTTCATCATCTAAGGCATAGCCACGGGCTTTGATTTGATCAAGAACGCTGAAGAACTGAGATTTGTCCAGAATGGTATTCTCAGTTAATGGTTTCATTGTACTGACATTACGTTGCCAATAAGTTTCTCGTACCGCATCGGTGCTAAATGCGAGGTAACATTTCCCGGCAGCTGAGCAGTACATAGGAGAATGCAACCCAACATAGGTACGAGTTCGAAAGGCGGCGTTGACTGGCTCGAACTTGTCTTTAAAGATGATATTGTCAGCATCAAACGACAGAAAATTAACGGTTTCATTTACGTCGTTAAGTAGCTCTGATAGGAAAGGCTTAACCGCTCCTGTCACGTCAGAGTTAATCGCAGCATGACCGAGCTGTACCAGCTTCATAGTAAGACGATATTCTTTACCAGAACTCATTTGAGCAACGTATCCTGAGGCTTCAAATGTTGCCAAAATGCGATGGACTGAAGACTTATTAAAGCCAGTGCCCTCGGACACTTTTTGTAGAGAAATTCCGTTCGGATAGTTCCCTAGAAATTCAAGTACACTCAACGCTTTAGACAACGATTTAATTTGTTCACTCATATACGTGCTACCAATGTTTTCCTATTTCATTGTGAAAACTTTCTGCCACCTCACGACCATTGCTGCTAGCTAACGCTCGACCAGCAATAAATGACTTAACAGAAAGATTCTTAAACAAATGCAGATCGTCAGGCACAATACCACCAGTAATGGATAGTTCAATTCCTAAATTCGATAATTCCTGCATTTTGTCTAAATCTTGTTGGGTCCAATTGACACCAGCGAGCTCTGCGTCACGCGAGCGATGGTAAATAGCTTGGGTAATTCCCATTTCAACCCATGCCTTGGCGTCATCCAACGTCCAGTGTCCATATAACTCTATTTGCACTTCACCATTGAACTTATCGGTCACGTTTTTTGCTGAACGGATGGTTTCAATATGAGCTGCAGCGCTCACAGTGACCCAGTTAGCGCCAGCCTCCATCGCCAAACGCGCTAAAATGGCGCTTGCATCGGTTATTTTCATGTCGCAGACAACGGTATGATTTGGGTATTTTTCGCGGAGGACCTTTACACTGTCCACACCATGAGCGAACGCTAAAATAGTACCGACTTCAATGACATCAAGCTTGTCCGCAACATGTTCTATTGACATCAGAGCAGTATCGAGGTCGGTTGCGTCAAGTGCCATTTGCAGTAAAGGTTTAGGCATCGATTTCATCCTCAAATTGTTTGAATAACTGAACCAGTTTTTGGTAGTTGTGGTATTTCTTTTGGTAACGTGAATAGTTTTCTAAATTGGGTTCGATGCGAGACATCGAATTGGTCATACTTTTAGTGCACTCTTGAAGTGACGCAAACTCTCCTGAGCCAACCATAGCCATCATGGCCGCACCTAAAGAGCCAGTTTCATCCACATCAGAAATCTCTACTGTCATACCGGTTAGATCGGCTAACATTTGCATCCAGACGGGACTCATTGCTGGGCCGCCCGTTACCTTTAGTACGTTTGCTTTTGGAAAACGCTGACGCATCCGTTCAAGGTGCAGGTTGTGACAGAAAAGAATCCCTTCCCAGATCGCTTGAATTAAGTGTCCCTTACCGTGGTGAGACTGAAGACCATAAAAGCCGGATTTCAATCCTAAGCCTTGATTGGATCCATAAAGGAAAGGCACAAAGTAGACCGAGCTTGATGCTGGTGCTAGGGCTGCTACCAATGCTTGGTTTTGTGCATGGTCAAGCTCACCGCCGTCTCCAAGGTAATCGGCGAACCATTCGTAGTTGCCTGCGGAAGTCGGGCTAGCCTCATGAATAATGTATTCGTCGTCAATGGCGTAGTGACCATAGACAAAGTTATGACGCTCTCTAGTGACATGTTTTGAGATGCCAGAGGTGACTGCCCACGTGCCCATCACATAGTTGAGCGAGTCTTCGGATGAGTTAATGCCAGAACAGATCGCGGTTGAGACGACGTCGAAAAGCCCACCGAACACCGGAGTGCCTTCTGTAAGGCCTGTCTCTTTAGCGATCGCGGCGGTAATTTTTCCTGCTTGCTGCTGTGGTTTAACGATTGGGGGCAGGGCATCCCAAAGCTCTTCGATACCGAAGAGACTCAGCAGTGCTTTATCGTACTCACCAGTAATGGAGTTGAAGAGATTACTCTCTGACATATTGGTCAGTTCGGCGGCGACTTCTCCGGTGAGGCGATATCTCAAATAATCATGAGACATTAGCACGGCACCGATATTGCGGTAACGCTCAGCATCATTGTCTTTGATCCAGCGAAGAATGGACACTGGGTGTCCTGTCCAAAGCGTTTGCAAAGTCATTGGGTAAATGGTGTCGGCAATGCCTTGATCTAACCAATGTTTGACAATCGGTAACGAGCGCGAATCGGAAGACATGATGCCATAGCCTAAGTTTTCCCCTTGCTTGTCTAGCAGATACACTCCTTTGCCTTGCGCAGAAATACTTAGACCTTCGATACGGTTTGGGTCAACGTCAGTGGTTGCTAACAACTGTTGAATGACGTCAACTGCGTTTTGCCACAGCGCATTCAAATCACGTTCTACCCAACCTTGTTGATCGTTGATGACGCTTGCTGAAACGCGAGCGAGTCCACATTGGGTGCCTTTAGCGTCAAATAACGCGGCTTTCATAAAGGTGCCGCCAGAATCAATACCGATGTAATAGTTCATTATTTGGCTTCCAGTAGGTCGTTATGAATTTTCACCACAAGTTTCCTTACTGGTTGGTCATCATCATTTTGGATATTGGTAATGTGCACGATATTGGGTGTAAACAAGTAAAATTGGTTTGGGGTCGCGTGAATGAAGTTCAGAGCAATGCCGTCATGGTTGTAGAATTGCAGATCTCTTTGTTGCAAATAGGGCTCTGCGTTTGTGTGTTTTCCCGTATCGATTGACCATGCCATGGTCTCGCAGCCCTCTAATACGATTTGCAAATCAGAATGATATTTATGAACCTCAGGTTTGAAGTTCGCCAACGGTTCTTTGTGGTACTCCAGTACAACAAACCACGCTTTATCAGAGTCAAAACCAGGCAGTTCGTGACGACCTAAGGAGAGAGAGGCGTGATCTAGGCCATTTAAGTATTCCAAGACGTTTTGGATAACGACAGGATACGATTTGGTTATTGATGAGGTTTGAGTGTTTCCAACTAACATAAAGTTCTCGATTTCTATTAATGAGTATTGAGAAAAAGTTGCCCTAATAGCTGTGCCAAACCCTGCTTATCGTCATTGGTTTTTTCGGTGATAAGGTCGGCGGTGCTTTTCACGGTGTCGTCAGCGTTTTGCATGGCGATACCCATCCCCACGGTTTTCAACATCGAGATATCGTTGTGGTTGTCACCAACGGCCACACACTCATCAAGTTCGATGCCTAAGGGCAAAATATACTGACACAACGCATTACCTTTGCTATTGCCTGTTGCGGCAAAATCGACTCTGTCAATCCAAGAACGTTCACCATTAAAATGGTTTTTTATGAAAGGCAGTTTTGCAAAGCTATCTACTTCACCCTCGACGACAAACTTCCACACGTAGTCTGAGCGTTCTGCTTCAAGTTGAAAATCATCTACCTTTCGAATGTTCGGGCGCTCGTTTTCTGGGAATGTTTGTGACCAGGTAAGCAAAGCCTCCATATAGTCAATAGGACGTGTTCGTGAATAGAGCATGGCATTACGAACATACATCACCATTTTTAGATCATGTGCGTGTGATAGCGTGATGAACTGATAAGCTGTGTTTTTGTCGATGGCATTTTCTTGAATCACGGAGTTGTTTTGGTAGTCAAAGATATAGGTACCGTTGCAACAAATGATTGGCGTCGATAGACCGAGTTGGTCGTAGTATGGCTTCGCGGCGACATGGTGGCGACCTGTCACTATCACCACATGTGTGTTCACCGCGATTTGTTGTATGATTTCGATCAACTCTTCGCTGATAGTATGCTCTGAGTTAAGTACTGTCCCATCGAGGTCTAACGCCAATAATCTGTACATAGGATTACCCTTACTTCTGCCCGTAGTATGAATTTTTACCGTGCTTACGGTTGTAGTGTTTGTCGAGCAATTCGGGTTGAATGGCAACCTCTGGGCTGATAGCACGAGTTGCAGTTGCCATCGCTGCAATTTCCTCCATGACGACGGCATTGTGTACAGCGTCAGAACCATCTTTACCCCACGTAAATGGAGCGTGACCAGCTATGATGGCGCCAGGCATTGCTTGAGGGTCTATATCTCTTTGGTTGAACTCTTCAATGATGACGAGTCCAGTGTTTTTTTCGTAATCAGTCTCGATCTCTTCCTTACTAAGTAAACGTGTGCAAGGGACATCGCCATAAAAGTAGTCAGCATGAGTAGTGCCGAGTGCTGGGATATCTCGACCTGCTTGTGCCCAAATCGTCGCATTGCGTGAATGGGTATGAACAATTCCGCCGATGGTTGGGAAGGCTTTGTAAAGCTCAATGTGTGTTGCAGTATCGCTTGAAGGATTCAGACTGCCTTCGAGACGATTGCCTTCAAGATCGATAACGACAATATCGTCGACTGTCATAACGTCATATTCCACACCTGATGGTTTGATTGCAATCACGCCAAGTTCGCGATCAATTTCTGATACATTGCCCCAGGTGAAGGTTACAAGACCATATTTAGGTAGTTGTAAATTTGCAGCGAGTACGCGTTGCTTTAATTCTTGGTACATAAGTAAACTGCCGTTGTTCGTGTTTTAGGAAGAGGTTAAAAGAAGGGTTACTCAGATAAGCTCTAAGCAACCCTGACAATGGTTACTTAGCCGCTACCTTGATCTTGTTGATCATGGTGTCGCCATTTTTCTCGATATATGCACTCCAAACTGGTTGGATAGCTTGTTGGAATGCAGCGCCGTCAACATCACGGTTTACTTGCATACCCTGTGCTTCAAGCTCTGCAATCATCTCGTCTTCTTTCTCAATGCTGAGCTTGCGTTGCATCGCTACCGCTTCTGCTGAAACCTCTTCGATGATCTTTTGCTCTTCTGGGCTTAGGCCGTTGAACTTACGTAGGTTCATAGTTAGAACCAAGGGAGAATAAGCATGCTGAGTGAGGCTTAAGTATTTTTGTACTTCATTGAACTTGAACGAAAGCGTTACAGAAATTGGGTGGTCTTGAGAGTCGACAACGCCTGTTTCAAGTGCAGTATAAAGCTCAGATACTGGAAGTTGTTGTGGGTTAGCGCCAAGCTCGTTGAACATATCATTCAGTGCTTTAGAGCCGTTGACTCGCATTTGAAGGCCTTTTACGTCGGCTGGGGTGCGAATAGGCTTCTCATTATTGGTCATGTTGCGATAACCGTTTTCAGGGAACCCTAGACCTTTCAGGCCAAATTTCTCAAACTTCGCTAGAACTTCTTTGCCTGGTTCGCCATCAAGAACCTTATACGCAGTCTCGCGATTTGGGAACATGAACGGTAGGGTAAATGCTGCCGATTCAGGCATTAAACCGTTGTAGTTGTTTAGGCCAACCATAGCCAAATCCACTATCCCTGCGCGAGAACCGTCGATCATTTGCTTATCACTGCCTAGCTGACCTTGTGGATAGATGTTGACTTTAATGTCGCCGTTAGAACGTGCTTCTACTTCTTTTTTGAAGAACAACGACAAATCTTGTTGTAAATCAGATTCAGGTGCTGCATGTGCCAATTTCAGTGTTGTTGCAGCAAGTACGTTAGAGCTCATTGCGATAGTTGAAGCAAGTAACGTGAGTTTTAGTAGGGTTTTCATTATGATTTTCTCCGTCGAGGGTTAACCAATGACAAATGACATTGGCACAGTGATAATGCTTGGGAATATGACAAACAATGCGAGTAGGGCCATGTAAGCGCCAATGAAGGGCAATACACCTTTCACAGCAGTAGACATTGGCACTCTAGCTACACCACAAACTACGTTTAATACGGTGCCTACAGGAGGCGTAATCAAACCTATCGAACAGTTAATAACGAACAGTAGGCCGAAATAAGTTGGGTCAATGCCAGCCATTTTTATTACAGGCATTAATAGTGGAACGAGAATTAGAATAGTTGGGCTTAAGTCCATCACCATGCCTACACAAAGTACGAGTAGCATAATGACCGCCATTAGTAGACGAGGACTATCCACAAGTGGGCCTAACAGTTCTGCCAATTGCTGAGGGAGTTGAGCAACCGTAATCAGCCACGCTGCTACCATGGCACAACCGACCAAGAACATGACCATTGCCGTTGACCGACCTGCGTTGATGACGATGTCGTAGAACTTTTTAAGCGTCAGCTCTTTGTACACAAAGGTTGAGATGAAAATCGCGTACGCTGCCGCAACAACCGCTGCTTCCGTTGGAGTAAAGATACCGAAGCGAATGCCAACAATGATGATCACTGGTAGCAACAATGCCCATACACCATCTTTAAGCGCAGCTCGTTTCTCTGCTTTGGTTGCTTTCTCAGATGTTTCTAAGTTCTCTTTCCGAACTGTCATACGCCAAACGAACATCAATGTCAGACCCATTAATAGCCCTGGAACAATACCGCCAAGGAACAGGTTTTTGATAGAGATGCCGCCGGCAACACCCACTAAAATAAGCGGAATTGAAGGTGGAATAACGGGGGCGATGATGCCGCCTGATGCAAGCAAACCCATTGATGGAGCTTCTGGATATTTCGCCGCTTTCATCATTGGATAAAGGATACTCACTAACGCTGCCGCATCCGCTACAGCGGAGCCTGATAGGCCTGCCAGTAGAACCGAAGTCATGATGGCGACGTAACCTAAACCGCCTTGACGATGACCAACGTAAGTGGTGGCTAAACGAACTATGCGTTGTGACAAACCACCAGACGCCATAACTTCACCTGCAATGAGGAAGAATGGAATCGCGAGCAGTGTAAAGCTGTCTACACCATTAATTAAAGACTGCGCAAGAATGTCTGCACTAAAGAAGTCCATGTGAAGCATCAGTGCTATTGATGACAACAGCAAAGCAAACGCCACTGGAAGACCCAATAAGATTGAGACAATCAATACCGATAAGAAAATGGCTAGCGTCATTATTCTTTCTCCTCTTCTAAGCTATCTAGTTGCCAGTCTGGCTTGAAGATTCGCACAAACGCGATCACCCCCATAAGCACACCCGACACCACGCCAGCCAAGTAAAATAACGCTGAAGGAAGCCCCGTTAATTGAGAAATATCTGACCAGTTAGACATCATCTGACGGTAAGAACCGATGTAGAGCATGCCTACCGATACGAGTACTACTACCCAACAAAGTCGTCTTAATACGGGTACTGCTTTTGGAAATAGTCGTTCTGAAAACTCCGAGACAGCTAGGTGCTCACCTCGGCGCAGCACAACCGCGGCGCCGAGCATAACTACCCATACAAGACCAAGGCGAGATAGTTCTACAGAGGGACGAAGACCAGATGAAAAGCCGTAACGTAATACAACGTTGGTAAATACGAGAACAATCATGCAAGTCAGTATGACTGCCATGATGACGTCGATGCTTTTCCAAATACTCTTAAATACACTTTGCATAAAGCTTTCCCTACCTTAGGCGAATTACAGAGAAGTAATTTGATCCCATATGCCATCGTTGATTTCGATGCCACCGGCTGCTTCGTGTTTGTTGATAAAGTTCTGGATTTCAGAACCCGCGATCATTACAGAGCCGGTCTCTGCTGGCTCAGACGCAAGGACATAGTCGCGAATTCGCTTCATCTCTTCACCATAACGGCCCTCGTCCATGGTTTTACTGAGATCGATAGCGATCAGGAACTGAGAAACACCAAATTCGCCGCCCATATCTTCAGTTAAAGCTGGAACAGAGTGACCACCTGTGATTGCCGTTAACATCATGTCTAGAACAATGGCCATTGAAGAGCCTTTCCAGAACCCCATTGGTAGAAGACGTTTGTTTTCCCAAAGAACATGTGGGTCTTTGGTTAGTTCACCGTTGTCATCAAATCCGCCAACTACAGGCAGTTCTTTATCTGCCAGAACGAAATTCTGTAGTTGTCCGTAGGAGAATTGGGTCATTGAGCAATCAACAACTACTGGTGGATCACCTGCAATGGCCATTATCAATGGGTTAGAACCGACACGGTGATCTTTACCGCCCCAAGCTGGCATAACAGCAATAGAGTTAGTTGATGCGATACCTGCGAAGCCTTCGCGCGCCATTTTTAGTACATAAGCACCACCACGCATCCAGTGGTTGGAGTTACGCATACCGACCATGCCGATTCCATAGTCACGGGCTAGTTCCATTGCGCGCTCCGCGCAAATTAATCCGTTGAGTACACCTGGTCCAAAGTTACAGTCCCACTGCTCTAACGCTCCCATACTATTCACACACTCTGGCTCGGCATTAAGCTTGATTTGCCCTTTGTCTACTTGGTCAATGAACACTGGGAACCGGTTAATACCGTGTGAATACGTCCCTTCATTTGCCATCTCTACAAAACCTGCCGCTAGCTTAGTTGCCATCTCCGGTTTCATGTCGCGAGCTAAAAGAATTCGTTCATATTCTTGTTGTAGTTTTTCTGTGGATACCAATGGCATTTGAGCTCTCCGCTAAGTTAGATTCCATAATACGGAATTAATTATGCGAAAGATTCCAAAATAAAACTGTGAGCCAAGTTGAGAAAATTTCTGCTATTAAGTCTTTTGCCAATAACTGTTAACTGGTTAAAAAAAGGAATAAAAAGATTCTGAAATTCCGTAATGCGAAACAATTAATGTGTTCTAGATCGACGTTATGCAGTTTATTTTGATGAAAATAAGGATTTCGGGGAGAACTTTGGCAGAAGAGGTGGGACGTTTAAACCGTAGTTTTACGGCACGTTATAAAATTGAAGTGGGTTGGTTGAATTGAAAGTCGTGTTGGAGCAGCGACAAAGTCAGATCTTAGCTACCCCAATAGGTAATTCTTTGGGTGAGAGTTTTATGGGATATAGAGTGAACGGTTTTTTAGTAGCTATTATCTCAACATCCCAAACAGCTCTCGGCATAAACTAAACAAACAACTTTCTTGCACATCTAGGGTGATGTTGTTGCGATAGTAGGGGCTCAGGTCGACGCCCATGCCGACGCCGTAGATCTCGATGTTATTACGGTGGGATTCTCGCTCTATGGTTTGCTTTAGGTGGTTGTCTAGATAAAACTGATCATTGGCGGTGCTGGTGGCAGTGTCCATAGGGCAACCATCTGAGAAGATGATGAGGATTTTTCGTTGTGCCCCTTGTGATGTTAAACGTTGGGCGGCGAACTGGACGGCTTCTCCATCGATGCCCTCTTTAAAAATATCAGCCTTTCGCAAGCTGGCGATGCCGAGTCGAGCGCGTCGCCAATGTGTCTCAAAGTCTTTGAATACGATATGTTTAAGCTCGTTCAGACGGCCAGGGTGTTTTGGCTGGCCTTGCTGAAGCCATTGTCGATATACTTTTCCACCATTCCAGTTACCGGTCGTAAAACCAAGGATTTCGAAAGGGATATCGGCTAACCCTACCGATTTAAGCAAAGTATCCATCAACAAGCTCATTTTGTGACTGTGCTTTTGCATAGAACCAGAGCAGTCCATTAGAAAGGTAATTGCACATTGGTGGGAGGTGCCTAATTCTGGCTGTGAAAAGATGCTGCGTTCAAGAGGTGACGTAACCAGCTTCGTGAGAGTGTCGGCGTTGACTACCCCCTCTTCGAGATGGTCTTGGCGCTTATTGTGCTGAGGAATTTGTACAATACTAGACAAGATAGCGGCCAACCGGCGAGTGTTCACTTGCCTAGCCATCATGTCATCTGTGAGTTTTTGCCGCAGATCCAGTAGTAATGCTCGTCTAACCAAAGTGTCGGCTCTAACCTCTCTGTCAAACTCCCGACTAAACACTTGGTAATTTGATCCAGCCAATTGAAAAGCTTTACTGTTGCCAGTGATGTCTGCTTCGACGTCATGATCTTCAATATCGCCGTCTACAATCAAGGCAAGTTGCGCGAGGATTTTAATGTCTTCCTCTACTGTTGGTGTGGGCTGGTTGTTGGATTGTTCCTGCTCTTGTTTTATGAGTTCACTGGCTAGCGCGGCAAGCTCCTTAGCGTAAGCAGCATATAGTTGTTGATCGCAACGGTGTTTTTTAAGCTGAACTAAACAGGTGCCGATTATCGGCACGATCCCTGCGCGAGTAGATTCTATCGCTTCGGCGATAGGCTCTGAAACCGGCACGCCAATCATACGTGTGTAAATGATTTGCATAAGAGTGAAAAGAAGCATCCCGAGACGAGACTCGGTAAAGCCGTTTTGATGATACTGCTCACTCCAATAACTGAAATTAAATCGAGTGCTGGTCTGAATACCAGCTAAGTAAAGCGGGATTTGCGACTCGATACGCACTTGTTCGCAAAAGTCGAATAGGAGCCGTTCTACTTCATGACTTGGGCGCAGTGAGTAATGCAATTTTGCGTCAGAAATCAATAGTCGGAATGCTGAAGAGTCTATCTTTCCCTGCATCGCCATTTTACTTTTTGTTAACTCATGTCGAGAAACAAACGTGAGATCGTTAGTATGTGCTGAGAGAAAGTAGCAAGGTTGGTCGCCTTTATACAATCGCTCACCACGGTAGTTTAGCGTTGCATCACCGCTGATCGCGCGGGCAACAGAAACGCTTAGGTCAAGAATATTCTTCTGTCGAGACGACACATTAGCCATGGTTTGTCTGCTCCATAGTAGAGGAGGAGGAAGTGCTCGCAATCAAAGGTACGCCGAAGCATCGGAAGTAGTACTCGCTAACAAGTTGCTTTTCTTCTTCTTCACATCGATTTAGGAAGGACAGCCGGAACGCTGTTGCGACATCATTAAAGATTCGAATGTTCTCTGCCCAAGTCAGCACGGTCCTGGGGGACATAACGGTAGAAAGATCGCCTGCCATAAATCCATTGCGCGTCATTCCTGCTGTCGCAATCATTTGCTCGATGAGTGCTAAGCCAAGCTCATTATTAAGTTCCGGATTCTTGGATAACACGATATTAGCTTCGTGTTTAGGGTCGAGATAGTTCAGAGTCGCAATGATATTCCATCGATCTAGTTGGCTATGATTGAGTACTTGAGTACCGGAATACAAACCAGAGAAGTTGCCAAGACCTAGGGTGTTACAGGTAGCGAACAACCGGAAATAAGGATGCGGAGTGATGACACGGTTTTGCTCCAGAGACGTGTATTTGCCATCTTGCTCTAGTAATTGCTGAATCACAAACATCACGTCTGGTCGCCCTGCATCGTATTCGTCCAATACCAAAGCGATAGGTTGTTGGATACTTTGTGGCAGAATCCCTTCTTTAAATTCGGTCACTTGCATTCCATCTTTTATAACTATGCTGTCTTTGCCGATGAAATCTAATCGACTTAGATGACCGTCAAGGTTGATCCTCAAACAAGGCCAATTGAGTCGGGCTGCAACTTGTTCTATATGCGAAGACTTACCGGTACCGTGCGTACCTTGAATCAAAGTTCGGCGATTAGATGAGAAGCCAGCTAAGATGGCCAACGTTACTTCGGGATCAAAACAATAGTTGGGGTCGATTTGTGGAACGTATTCTCCAGCTTCCTCAAACGCCCACACTGTTAAGTCACTATCAATACCGAAGTACTCTCTAACGCTAACCTGTTTAGTCGGTACCCATTCCTTTTCTTTCATTGCTCATTCCCTCTATATAGCGTGCAAATTTCCGGTAACGGTTGGTAATGTTCATCGATTATGAACAGCGTAGCTTGAGTTAACGATACTTTTTGTACAAAAAACTATCAATAATGTGATCTAGTTTTATTAATTGGAATGAATTATTCCAATTTAAGATAAAAAATTGACGCGCAAAAATTCTACTACTAAGGTGAATGTGAATTTAAAAAAGAGACAATTCATTCCGAAAAATGAAATTTTAGTTCAACTCAAGGAGAAGGGAAGGATGAGCGAGCAAGAAAAACGCACGGTTGTTTCCGGCAATACAACGATGACACCATCAGAAGCGTTTGTTGAAACTATGGTCGCCAATGATGTTACTGACATGTTCGGCATCATGGGGTCAGCATTTATGGACGCAATGGACATCTTTGCTCCTGCTGGCATTCGATTAATTCCAGTGGTTCACGAGCAGGGCGCTGCTCATATGGCGGATGGTTACTCACGAGTATCTGGTCGTCATGGCGTGGTTATCGGACAAAACGGTCCGGGTATCAGTAACTGTGTTACTGCGATTGCAGCAGCTTATTGGGCACATAGCCCCGTGGTTATCGTCACGCCAGAAACCGGAACTAAAACAATGGGATTAGGTGGTTTCCAAGAGTGTAACCAGCTTCCTATGTTCCAAGAGTTCACTAAATATCAAGGTCATGTGACGCACCCAGACCGTATGGCGGAATACACGGGTCGTTGTTTTGACCGCGCGATGAGTGAGATGGGTCCAACGCAATTGAACATTCCGCGTGACTACTTTTATGGTGAGATTCAAACGGAAATTCCAAAACCTGCACGTTTAGATAGAGGGCCAGGTGGCGAAAAATCTCTGAATGAAGCCGCAGACCTTATTGCTGAAGCGAAGTTCCCAGTCATAATTTCTGGTGGTGGTGTGGTGATGGCAGATGCTGTCGAAGAATGTGCTGCATTAGCAGAAAGACTTGGTGCACCAGTTGTAAACAGCTACCTGCACAACGATTCCTTCCCAGCAAGCCACCCATTATGGTGTGGTCCTCTTGGATATCAAGGTTCAAAAGCAGCAATGAAGTTGATGGCGCAAGCAGACGTTGTTATTGCTCTTGGTACTCGTCTCGGTCCATTTGGTACTTTACCTCAGCATGGTATGGATTACTGGCCGAAAAACGCGAAGATCATCCAAATCGATGCAGACAACAAGATGCTTGGCTTGGTTAAGAAAATCTCCGTGGGCATCTGTGGCGATGCTAAAGCGGCAGCAGTTGCACTAACAGAGCGTCTGGAAGGTCGCGAACTGCTATGTGACGAAAATAAAGCGTCTCGCCAAGACACAGTCGCAACAGAAAAAGCACTCTGGGAGAAGGAACTGGATGAGTGGACGCACGAACGTGACCCATTCAGCCTAGATATGATTGAAGAAAACGCGCAAGAAACGCCGTTCTCCGGTGGTGAGTATCTCCACCCTCGCCAAGTGCTTCGTGAGTTGGAAAAGGCGATGCCAGAAGATGTCATGGTCTCTACCGACATTGGTAACATCAACTCGGTTGCTAACAGCTATCTGCGTTTTGAAAAGCCACGTAGCTTCTTTGCAGCAATGAGTTTTGGTAACTGTGGTTACGCATTCCCAACCATTATTGGTGCGAAGGCTGCTGCACCACATCGTCCAGCTATTTCTTATGCCGGTGACGGTGCGTGGGGAATGAGCCTGATGGAAACCATGACATGTGTTCGTCATAACATTCCTGTGACTGCAGTAGTATTCCACAACCGTCAGTGGGGCGCAGAGAAGAAAAACCAAGTGGATTTCTACAACCGCCGATTCGTTGCAGGCGAGTTAGATAACCAAAGTTTCGCGGAAATTGCACGTGCGATGGGCGCTGAAGGGATCACGGTTGATAAACTAGAAGATGTCGGCCCTACTCTTCAAAAAGCCATCGACATGCAGATGAACGAAGGCAAAACGACGGTTATTGAAATCATGTGTACACAAGAACTGGGCGACCCGTTCCGTCGTGATGCGCTATCAAAACCGGTTCGCTTCCTAGATAAATACAAAGACTACGTATAGGTCACGGGAAGACTGTCCGGCCAATGTTTGGCCGGACAATACGAACACACGGAAAGGTGAGCGCGATGATTTCGAAAACCATGAAAATGCCGAGAACGCTGTATGGAGAAGCGACGGGTATCGCACCTGGCTTATTACTCAGCATAGTAATAGCTGCGGCCGCGACGTTCGTCTCCGACCATTATGGTGGTCCCAAATTTCTTTATGCATTGTTGCTTGGTATTTCTCTGCATTTTCTTTCTGACCATGAAAAATGTGGTGCAGGTATCGAGTTTGCAGCTAAAAAATTGGTGCGCATAGGTGTTGCTTTATTAGGGGTACGCATTGCATACAGCGATGTCAGCACTATCGGATTAGATGGCGTTGGTATTCTTGCTGGTGCGGTGGTGTTGACCATCATGTTCAGCCTACTTTTTGCCAAGCTATTGAATGTTTCTGGCACATTTGGATTACTTGCAGGTGGCGCAACGGGAATCTGTGGTATTTCTGCGGCGATGGCCATTTCATCTACGATACCGCAAAACAAAGAGAATGAGCAGTACACGTTAATGACTGCAATTGGTGTGGCCTCGTTTTCAACGATTGCTATGGTGCTTTACCCATTAGTGGTGACCTCATTGCAGTTGTCATCCAGTGAAGCAGGCATGTTCTTAGGTGGTTCAATTCATGATGTCGCTCAGGTTGTTGGGGCAGGTTTTATGTTGTCGACAGAGATCGGTGATGCATCAACGTTGGCGAAAATGTTCCGAGTAGCCATGCTAATGCCAGTGATACTGCTAATCGCATTGTCATTTCGAGCGCAAAAACAAAGTGACGGAAAGGAAAACCATATTAATGCGCCAATAATCCCTTTTTTCCTATTGGTGTTTATTGCTCTGATTGTTGTCAATAGCTTTAATCTTGTCCCTGATTCTGTCTCGGAAGGTATGTCAGAAATATCTAAGTGGTGCTTGGTTATTTCAATTGCAGCCTTAGGCGTAAAGACATCATTTGAGAAGCTTTTCTCATTAGGGTGGAAACCAATCATATTGCTTTTACTAAATGCAATGTTCATTGCCGGGTATATGTTGGCGGTAATTTACACCCAGAGAATGATTTAATTAGCTAATTCATATTTCGGTAGCAAGAGTGTTCATTATGAATGATAAGCATTATATAAATACAATAGACGAACTATATGAAATAGTGAATTTATTTTCTGAATGCAATAATAATGACCCTTTGATATATCGAGCGGAAGAATGTTCAAAAGGCGGACTAATTCCAAGCTTGGGTAAAGTAAATAGTAATAATCTAAGGCGAGTAGAACAAGAGCTTCTTTCAACTATGAAAGTTTACGGTGTGCCGATGTTGGACTCTCGTGACATCAATGAATGGCTATTAATGTGTTTATCCAATCAGCAAGGGTTTCCAACGCGTTTACTTGAATGGACTGACAGTCTGTTTAACGTAATGTGGTCGGTTTGTAATAGCTCAACAGAGGACTGTGTAAATATTCTTAAGGTCCGGGACTGTCATAAGGTGAATTTTGTAAAATCTCCCCATGACATTGAAAATACGAAAATATTTAAAGCGACCGACTGCGATTTTAGAACGACGAAAAACGATGAATGGTACTCAATTCATCCATTTGAAAAGGAAAGAAATAGCAGCCTTCTTTCTCTTTATGATGATCAGCGATATGTAACGGATTTGATATCTATTTACATATCGCCATCGGTAAAAAATAACTTATTAAAGGAGCTAATATCTATGAGTGCATTAAACAAAACTTCAATAACAGTTGAAGAAAAAATGGCGAATATAGATTCCAAACATAATTTAGATAATAACGGTAAGACTAATAAGGGTGAAATAAATAACGACCTTGAAGTAATTGTTCATGATAGAAAACTGGAACAATATGGACGTAAGTATCATCAAGATTTTGATTTCGACTAGAAAAAATTAGCAGAGAAAGCAAACGAGCGTTTGAATTATCAGTGAGTGATAAATGCTTTTAAATCTAACGAGATCAATAATTAAATTATAAAAAAAACTAAATCTGTGAGCTTAAAGTTTGTACATACCATAACTCAAAGTTAGAGTTGGAGTGATGTTACAAACTTGTTAAGTTGCTGTAATTCTAGTTTAAATACTCTAATAAAACGGCAGTCTAAAACTGCTTTATATTAAATCAATAACGAAAACATAAAAGGACCCTGGAATATGAATATGCAAACCAATGCCGCGACATTAGTGCAGGAAAACCAAGTCGATACGACATTTTTACAGTCCTTTAGTGATGCGTGGAATAACCACGATATCGAAGCCTTAATGTCATTTATGACCGATGATTGTGTGTTCCACACTGTTGCAGGTGATGGCTTGCTAGGAAACACCATTGAAGGGTACGAAGCGGTTCGCAATAGTTTTGAGTTGGTATGGCAAAACTTTCCAGATGCAGCTTGGAGCGACCCTGTGCACTTTGTTTGCGGCGATAGAGCAGTAACAGAATCTACATTCTCCGCAACTAACCCAGATGGCACTGTTATCGAAGCTCGTATGGTGGACGTTTTCACGCTACGTGAAGGGAAGATCAGTGTTAAGAACGCCTTTAGAAAAACTCGACCAGTAATCACTCCCAATAAGTAAACGCGGCAACCATTGTTCGTTCACGTGTTATGACTAGGAGAGTCGAATTATGAGTTTAGTAATGGAACAACCAGCAGTAGATGCTGTAGAAGCTAAAGCGAAAAGTACCCAAGCCAAAGATAAATACGACCCGAAATATGATCCTCTAAAAGACAAAACGCCAGGTCACGGTAAAGAGTATGCGCCAACATACTGGGTTGATACGGCAGGTGCACCACCAGAAGATGATGGGCCAATAATGTCCGATATGGACGTTGATGTTGCCATTATTGGTTCTGGATTTACTGGGCTGAGTACGGCTATACACCTTGCCGAAATGTACGGTATTAAAGCAACCGTTATTGAGGCGAATCGCTTAAGTTGGGGCTGCAGTACTCGAAATGGTGGTCAGGCTCAATGTGCTTCAGGGAGGCTAAAGCGCTCTCAGTGGATTGAACGCTGGGGTCTAGAAACGGCTTTGAAAATGCACCGCGAATGCGTTGATGGTATGAACACATTCAAAGAGTTAATCAAAGATATCGACTGCGACCCACAGCCTGGTGGTCACCTCTATGTGGCGCACCGACCCAAAATGATGCCTGGTTTAGAGAAAGAAGCAAAACTGCTGCGTGACACCTTCAATTACGATGCGCAAATTTTGGACGCTGAGACAGTAAAACGCGATTACGTCGGCGATCAAGAAGCCGCAGGTGCAATGCACGAGCCAGAAGGCATCGGCATTCACGCAGGTAAACTAGCGTTTGGCTACTTGAGAAAAGCACGAGCATTGGGTGTGAAAGTTCATCCGTCAAGCCCTGTTATGGGATGGGAAACTCGCGGAGGCGTGCACTACCTCAAAACACCAGGTGGTGTGGTAAAGGCTCGTTCAGTGGGGGTTTGCACTGGTGGCTACACTAGTCAAGGTCTGCACTCTGAGCTAAAAAACCGTTTGTTGCCAGTGCTGTCCAATTCAATGGTTACACGCCCTTTGACGCAACAGGAGATTGCCGCGTGTAATTTCAAAACCAATCAGGTGATTACAGATACGCGTGTTCTTCGTCATTACTATCGCTTGCTACCAGACAATCGAGTTCAGATAGGAACTCGCAGTGCCATTACAGGTAAAAATGCGCCAGAGAAGAAATATGAAGATATGTTGCGCGCCGATCTCACGCGTAAATTCCCAGCCCTAGATCAGATCAAAATCGATTACTCATGGTGGGGATGGGTGGATGTAAGCCACGATATGATGCCAAGGATCTATCAGCCCAATCCATCGCAATCCATATTCTACGCCTTAGGTTACGGCGGTAATGGTGTGATGTATTCCGCACAAGCCGGCAAACGTCTGGCTCAATGGATTGGCGGAGAAGGACACAAACTGGATCTACCCATATTCGAATCAAAACTTCCGTTTCCAAACGTGAGGGAAGTGGTGGAATCAGAGATGTTTGCACCATTTCGACGAGTAGGACAGCGATTCCTTTATCAGTGGTATTCGCTAAAGGATGAGGTGCTGTGACACTCAAAATATGTTTCCAAAATAGGGAAATAATGACGACCAGGAAAGTTGTACCAGGTCACCTTGTGAGCAAAGTACAGAGCGGATGTCTGTACGATATTAAAGGTTAAGACTATGAAACTTATTAAGAACAAAATCATTGCGGGTATGACAATTGCGGCGACGGCAGTGTTCTCATATACGGCTGCGGCAGCAAATTTCAAAATGGCTATTGGCGATGCCGCTGGCGGAACGCAATGGGAGCTAGCCACGACGTTCTCCGAGCTAATGGAGAAAAAGACGGATGGCAAAGTAAAGATTGACCTATTTCCAAATGGACAATTGGGTAATGAACAAGACACCGTCAATGATGCGGCTATCGGTCTATTAGACTTCTCTGTTCTAGCTATAAACAACGTAACGCCCTTCTCACCAACGGTTGGCCTACTAACCATGCCATATGTAATTCAAAGTCCTGAAGAAGCTGTGCTATTGACACAAGGTCAGGTTGGTCAGGAACTGGTTGAAAACACCATTCGTGATGCAGGCGTTCGCATTGTAGGTTGGGCGTACTCAGGCTTTAGAGTCTTGACCAACTCGAAGAAACCAGTGGCTTCACCGGAAGATTTAAAAGGGTTGGTTATTCGTGTTCCTCGTAACGAAATCATGATCGCGTCTTATCAAGCATGGGGCGTAAACCCAACACCAATGGCGTGGTCTGAGACCTTTACAGGTCTGCAACAGGGCGTGGTAGATGGTCAAGATAACCCATACATCACAGTGTATGCGATGAAATTTAATGAGGTACAAAAGTATGTCACTAATATTCGCTACATCTTCTCTCTTGAGCCGTTGATTGTCAGTGAAACTGTATTCCAGCAACAGACTCCAGAGATGCAAAAAACCATTCTGGAAGCAGGCCAAGAGGCGACAGAGCACAGCTTTGCTTACCTAGAGCAAACTGAAAGCAAGATCCGTAAAGACCTTGAAGACAAAGGCATGGTGTTTACCGATCCAGCGAACGGCGAAAAAGAGTGGATCGAGAAAGTCACAACGTCTGTTTGGCCAAAATTCTACTCAAGCATCGGAGGTAAAGAGAAGCTAGACAACGTTCTTGAGCTACTGGGTAGACAATAACGATTAGTTACGCCCTATCTATTGGTGACCTGATAGATAGGGTTTTTGCATGGCTTTACTCGTTTATCTGTTCATACATATTGAGCGACTGGTTGTCATGTAAAAATCAACATTGGAGGTTATATGTCAGTCGCTAAAATAATTAGAAAACACCTAAACAACATTGAGGAGTACACCTGTTGTTTACTACTAGCGAGCTTTGTCTTACTGCTGTTCACGCAAATTTTATCTCGTCAGTTGTTTGACTATTCCATTCCTTGGGGTGATGAAGTCGCCACCTACATGTTTGTTTGGTTCGCTTATTTAGGTGCGGTGGTTGCAGCGAAAATGTCCGCTCATAACCGAGTAAGTTTCCACTTCAAGTTCTTTCCACCCATTGTTCAGACCATCAGTGAAACCATCGCAGATTTCTTATGGCTGCTGTTCAACGGTTACTTTGTTTACCTCAGTTACGACTTTGTTTTCAACAAAATGAATCTATTTTGGAAATCACAAACGACTGGCATCCCAATGAAGTACTTCTACATGATTTTGCCGATAGCCTTTTCCCTAATGATGGTTCGAATCATTTGGAACAATTATGAGCGTTTATTCAAAGGGGCTCAAAATGAAGACCCCGAAGTAAAAGAGCTTCGCAAAATGACCGCTCAAAAGTCACTGCCATAGTCGTAACAGAGAGATGTAATTATGGAATCCTATTTAACTCTAATCTTATTTGGTGGTTTTTTAACGCTGTTAATCCTTGGCGCGCCAATTACCGTATCGCTCGCAGGTGCCTCCATGGCCGCGTATTTGATATTGGATAAAAACCCGATTGCACTTGTGCAAATTGCGTTTACCTCAGTGGGTAACTTCCCGTTGATGGCATTGCCATCGTTTGTACTGGCTGGTGCTTTGATGGAAGCTGCCGGTATCTCCAAACGCTTGGTAGACATTGCCGAAAGCTTAGCGGGGCCTGTAACCGGCGGCCTCGGAGCGGCAACCGTTATGGCGTGTCTATTCTTTGGTGCCATCTCTGGCTCTGGACCCGCAACCACTGCAGCAGTAGGTATGTTAATGGTACCGGCTATGGTGAAGCGTGATTATGAAAAAAGTTATGCTTCCGCGGTTACCGCGGCCTCCGGCGGACTTGGGATCATTATTCCACCGTCGATTCCGTTGGTCATCTTCGGTATCTCTGCAATGGGTTTGATGGCGCCGCCTGAGGCTATTGCTCAGCACGGCCAGTTTGCCTCGCTGTCGATTCCTAAACTGTTTGTCGCGGGTGTTATTCCTGGTTTGATCATGGCATCAACCTTGGTGTTCACCAATTACATGATTGCCAAAAAACAAGGCTATCAAGGGCTGACTGAAAACTGGTCTTTTGGTGAGATTCGACACTCATTGCGTCGGGGACTTTGGTCAATATTAGCGCCATTTTTGATTCTCGGTGGTATCTATAGCGGTATGTTTACTCCAACAGAGTCTGCGGTGGTTGCTATTTTCTACTCGCTATTTGTTGGTTTATTTATTCACCGCGAACTGTCATTCAAAAATATCCTTAAGTCCCTGTCGACGACAACATGGATTACTGGGCGCGTCCTATTGATCTTATTCGCGGCAACCGTGTTTGGTCGCTTACTGATTGAGCAAAAGATTCCAGTAGTGGTCGCCGAGTCATTGCTTGGCTTTACCGACAATATGTATCTCGTTTGGGCATTAACTATCATTTTATTGCTGTTTATCGGCATGTTTATGGAAACGTTAGCGGCAATCATGATTATCGTGCCTGTTCTGCTACCTATTATGTACATGCTTGGCGCTGATCCAACTCACGTAGGTATTGTTGTGGTATGTACGTTATCGATAGGGTTTGCGACGCCACCTCTCGGGGAGAATATTTTTGTCGCCTCAGGGATAGGGGGAGCCACGGTGGAACAGATTACCGCGAAGATCCACCCATTTGTGCTGGCTTCGGTAATTGGCGTGTTTGTTATTGCCTTCTTCCCACAAATTACGCTATGGCTTCCGTCATTAGTCGGCTATTAGGAGAGATATCCATGAACGTATTGAAACTGATGGTGTTAGGCTGTGCCTTGTCCGGCATGGTAACGAGTTTTGTTGTAAGAGCTGAAAGCAGCCCTGCCGTCAATGTCTTGGATATTACCGAGCCTCATGTCGCCAGTGACGCAGAAAAGCGTGCCAAAACCTTGTTGGCGAAAGCGGTGATACATGTACAAACCGAAGGGGATGAGAGTGTTAAAGATTTCATGAGTGACCCCGAATACATTGATGGAGAGCTCTATGTCTTTGCCTTAGGTATTGATGGCGAATTTCTCGCCAGTGGAGGCTCGTCTATGGTGTTGGTTGGTGACAGTGTGCTCGATACTCAAGATGTTTACGGTAAGCCGTTTTTCCGAGAGATGATCACGAAAGCGGTACATGATGGTTACGGTGAAGTGAAGTACAACTGGGCTAACCCTACCGACCGTATGGGGGAGCCCAAAACTACGTTCTTTGAACGTGTAGGTGATGTAATCGTTGCTGTGGGCTATTACCCCGAGCGTTCCAGTGCAGCTGAGGCGAAACGATTACTGGCTAGGGCAATGAAAGCCATGGTGGAATCTGAACAGAAAAGTATCGATGAGTTTAACGACACCGACGGTAGTTTCGTGGAAGGGGATTTATACGTATTTGTAATGGATATGAATTCGGGTAAGTTTCTTGCTCATGGTGCGTCTCCTGAATTAGTGGGCCGCTCACATGATGAGATCCTAAGCCCAGATAACAAACCTATTCTCACCGAATTACTGACTCTAGCTAAGGAAAATGGACGCGGCGTTTATACCTATAAATGGTTGAACCCTCAGTCGAACAAAGTTGAAACCAAACACACATACTACCGTGTGATCGACAATAAACTTGTCGCTGTGGGCTATTACGTTAAAACTGCTTCATCTTAATCCCATCCCCCTTCTTCATCGCTATCAGCCGTGTTGTATTGGTTGGTAGCGAACCCTTTAAATTCCTTTTTTATATTCATATAAAGCACAATAGTGGAACAATTTGTTTCATATACATTGATTATGTAGATCTGTGTCATGGTATTTAAAACAAATTATAACAATTACTGCATTTTTTATTGATTGAATTCCATGAAGTTACTAACAATATAGATATGCTCAAAATATAGCCAGCTAGAGGTCGCTTCATGTCACAGGAACGAACTGTTTCGAATGAAAAGGAAATGCAACTCATAGGAGAAGTGACGTGGTTGTTACTGCAATCTCCCTTACACAGAGAATACCCCCTTCACGTCTTGGAGAGTCGCTTCCTTAACGCGATTCGACTGGGACAATGCCGCATTTACTACGATAGCAAGGGTCCAATTGGTCTAGTGACTTGGGCTCAAGTGACTGAAGTCTGGCATCAAAAACTGATGGAACAGGATGAGTGGCTACCTGAAGAAGAATGGAACCGAGGTAACTATTTATGGTTCATGGACTTCATTGCTCCATTTGGTAACTGCACATCTATTCGCCGTTCGCTCAGTGCTCAATTTCGACATAAAACCAAAGCATGGTGTCGCCGAATAGGTGATGAAAAGCGAGCGGATCGCGTGTTCTTGCACCGCAAAGGTCATTTAACGGATGAACAAGAAGGATATTTGAATTGATGGCACTCGATGAGATGTTTCATCGAGTGGCGACATCAATGTAAGGCAACTTAAAAGTAAGGGAGAAATATGGGTACTCGAAATTACCGAGGTGGCAACGGCGCGGATAGGCTCCATGCGGGTCACGCCACACACAAAAGCATCATCTCTGGCGGAGGTGGTAACGACGATTTGAATGCTGGACACACAACATGGGAGTCGTGGATTTACGGGGGAGATGGCAACGATGTCATTGGTAACTACAACAAGGCCCTTAATCAAATCTACATCTGGGATGGCGCGGGAGATGACTACGTTAATGTCGGTGCTGTCAACGTAAACATCTATGCTAGTTCGGGCAATGATACCTATAAAGTGACGTCTGGTAGCAATGTGTATATTGAGCTAGGTACAGGTGAGAAGGATGTTACGGTTAACTACGTTGGTTCGAAGGCTACCTTAGTTGAAAAGGGTTACTGGTATGACCGCGATATTAATGTGAAGTCTGCCAACACCAGTGTCACGACTGGCTATGGTAACGATACGGTGTACGCCTTTGGTCTGTTCTCATGCAAAGTGGAAAGTTGGGGTGGCAACAATAACATCATTGCTGAGGGTGCTGGGGTTAACGTTAAAACAGGCAGTGGTCACGATACCATCACAAGCAGCGCTGTTTCCTCCTATATCCATAGTGGTGATGGCGATGATTGGATTGTATCAAAAGGCGCATCGGTCAAGGCTCATACTGGCTGGAATGGTAACAACTATGTCTATGCTGGAGGGGCTCACGCTGACATTTGGACTGGTAATGGGCACGATGAAATAGATGCGAGAGGCATTTACGCCAAGATCCGCACTGAAGGCGGCGATGACATAATTAATATCAATGCTGTGGGTGCCACGGTCAATGCCGGAAGTGGCAATAACGATTTATATATTCGCGCAGCAGGAGCCAATATCACCGCCGGAAATGGTAATGATTATGCCTATGTCGGGGCAGGTGTTGGGTTAGTGGACCTAGGGCACGGTAACAATACGGTTGATTATCGAGCTGTTGGGGGCACGGTACGTGTTGGTAATGGCAATGACCGTATTAATGTTCGTGCCGTCGGTGTCAGCATGAATGTTGAAGAGGGTAATAACCACCTCGACGTTAGAGCCGCAGGCGCAAATATTACCGCAGGTAACGGTAACGATTATGCCTATGTTGGCGCTGCAGTAGGCCTGCTCAACTTAGGACATGGCAATAATACCGTTGATTTTCATGCGGTAGGCGGGGAAGTGCGTGTCGGTGATGGTAACGATCGTATTAACGTTCGAGCTGTTGGCGTCAATATTGATGCGAAAGGGGGCAATAACCATATTGATGTGAGAGCGGCAGGTGCTCGTATTACCGCAGGAAACGGCAACGATTACGCGTACGTTGGTGCGGGTGTAGGGTTGCTCGATCTTGGTCACGGTAACAACCATGTTGTCTTACATGCAGCTGGTGGCAATGTGTTTGTCGGTGATGGTGACGACCGCATTGAAGTGAAAGCGGTCGGCGTAAAAATCGACGCAAAGAATGGTGACAATTCGATTTTTGTCAGCGCAGCTGGAGCGGAGATCAGTAGTGGTAGTGGCAATGATGTCATTGAATCGCTGTCTATAGGTGGTCAGTCGATAGATTCAGGTAACGGTAATGACGCTATCAAAGCTTATGGCGGCGTTAACGTGGTCTCTGCAGGTTGGGGCAACAATACCATTGATGCTCGTGGTGGCCTTAATGTGGTTCAAGTGGCTCACGGAGACAACTCAATTTATACCGCTGGTGGTATGAATGTTGTGCTGTCAGGGCATGGCCAAAACAACATTGATGCCTTTGGTGGTGGAAACTTTGTCTTTACGGGTAATGGCAGAAACACCATTCACGCAGCGGGCGGTCTAAATATCGTCTTTGCTGGTGACGGTAAGAATATTATCCGTGCAGAGGGCGGCTTTAATATTATTGGTACCGGCAATGGCGGTGGTTCGGGGGCTTCTTCAGTCGGGCAAGTTGCGCATGGTGAAGTCGCAGGTAATGAAATCCGAGCTTATAGCTTTGGTAACTTTATTTTGTCTGGTGATGGCGACGACAAAATTCGAGCAGGTGGATTACTATCGATCGTGACCGAAGATGGTGATGACTTTGGCAAAGACACTGGTGTCGACCATCTAAAAAATCTCGCTAACGTTACCAGTGCTGGCAACATTGTTTTGGCTGGAGAAGGGAATAATGTTGTCAAAGCATATGGTGGCGGCAACTTAGTGCAAACGGGCTCAGGTAACGACCTCATTGTCGCCTTTGGTTACGCTAACCTGATTATTGCTGGTGATGGCACCAACGATATTACGACCTTGGGAATGTATAACATCATCTGGGGTGGTTCTGGCGATGATACCCTTTGCTCTATGGGTGATGCCAACATATTTATTGCAGGTGATGGCAATAACACTATGACGGCCATAGGCACCAATAATGTGTTCCTTGGTGCTGGTGGTAACGATGATGTAATGGTTGGCGGCGCCAATAACATCATGGTGATGGGGGGCGGCGACAATATTGCTATCGCAGTGGGCGCGAATAACTTCTTCCAAGGCGCGAGTGGTAACGATACCTTCGCCGGGTTAGGTAATCTCAATGCTATGCTCGCTGGCAATGGTGACAACTTCTTGCTGGGCGTGGGAGCTAAAAACTTATTCTGGTCTGGCGATGGTGACGATACGCTCATTGCGTTAGGTCAACTAAACGTGATGCTAGCCGGTGACGGTGAAAACAGCGTGATAGTGGCCGGAATGGACAATATCGTTTTGACTGGTAGCGATGATGACTCTGTTGCGGCGCTCGGTTCCAAGAACATTATTTCTACAGCATCAGGTAACGACACCATCTACGCGTTTGGTTACACCAACTTTGTCCACTCAGGTGGTGGTGACGATGTTGCTATTATGGGTGGCCGCTACAATGTGGCACTCACAGGGTGGGGTAATGACATTGTTGCTGCTGCAGGGCAACATAACATTATGCTTACCGAAGGTGGAGACGATGTCGTATTGACTATTGGTCAAAATAACGTCGTTATGTCTGGCAGTGGTAACGATGTTGTTGCCGCATTCGGCAAAGAGAATTGGATCGCCGCAGGTGGTGGGGCCGATATCATTCTCGCTGTCGGTAAGCGCAATATGATCGCCGCGGACAATGAGATTACTTTTTCTACGGAAGAGATTACCGAGCTCAAAAAGGGCACTGGCAATATGTTCCAAGATAAGGATGAGAAAGGTGAGCGCAGTGGTGATCCCGTTGAAGGCAGCTTAGGTTCTGCAAGTTTTGAAGCAGAACTGCAAGCGACCGCTAACTTCAATGTCCTGTTCCCTGAACTAGACTTCTCTGATCCGAGTGTGCCTGATTGGAAAACCCCTTCCTTCACTATTCCTCAATATGATTTTGAGATTCCACCTATTCCCGAGGTGAAGTCTGCACCATCATACAAATATGGTTCTCTTGGCAACTATGGATTACCGGAAATTCATCTGCCTACATTAAGTACTCCTGAAATTGAGATTCCAAGCATCACGCTTCCATCGCTATGTATGCCTTCATTAAGTGGCTTTGGTGTTGAAGTGGATAGGTTTGATCTTGAACTCACTTATGAGTTGGATGTGAATTCAGGGATATTCAGCGGTATGGATTCGTTGATTGGTGATATTGCTGGCTATGAGTCGGGAGGCGGTCAGAGTCGCAACATTCTCAACTCTCAAGCGGAGTTTAAACCGAGAATCAACGACAACGGTGTTTTCCTCAATACCTACACACACCAGTCGGCAGATTTGGGCAATATCGACACCGCAACTAAAGCGGCTTCAGACAATTACTTTTTGTACGGAGATGAAGACACTCCAGCAGAAGCGGGAACCAATAATCATCTAATTAATGACACCTCTGTGGGGACTTGGAACACGCCGGACGACTTTGAGCTTCGTCATAAGGATGATATTACCCTCGGTGAATCCTCGGACTCTACGGTGGACAGTTCTGGCGATTCCGCACCTACTCCAGAATTTACTACGGTTCAACTGCCTACCTTATTGCTGCCTGAAATTAAAGTGCCAGAGTTCAATTTGAATGGTTTTGATTTGTCGGGCTTTAGCTTGTTTGGAACGGCATTGAGTGGTCGCGAATTTTACGGTTTCCAAATCCCAGATTTTGAGATACCAGAGTTTGGCGTGCCAGATTTTAGCCTGGGCGATTATGTGGAAATGGACTCGTTGACGATACCATCTCAGACGGTGAATATCCCTGCGTTCTCCATTCCCAATGTGATTGGTATTGATTGGTCACAGAGGTTGCCATCGTTTAACCATGACTACTATCTGTTGCAACAAAATCAAGAAGGTGACTGGGGTGACTTGATGTTGGCGTTAGGAGATACCAACCGCATGATGGGCGGTCGTGGTGACGATGTAGCCATTGGTGTCGGACGCGAGAACGTAGTCTACACCGGACGTGGTAACGATATTGCGCTGATGGTTGGCGCGAAGAATATCTGGCGTGACGACTACGGCTCCAATGTGGCGCTCGCGATTGGTGCTGAAAATACCTTAGCAGGTGGCTTCGATAATGACGTGATGCTGGCGATTGGTAATGAGAACAACCTAGCTGGTGGCACTGGTGAGAACTTGATGGCAGCGATAGGTAACAAAAACACCATTAAAGGCGATACTGCACCCGGCCTTCCGGGGGTGACCTCGAAGAACGTCATTTTTGCTCTAGGCAATGAAAATACCGTGAAAGGTGGTTTCGCCGTAACAACCGCCGTTGTTGTGGGTCGTAAAAATAATGTCAGTACGACGTTTGAAAATGACTATGTGGTGTCCATAGGCGTGGAAAATACGGTCTCCTTACATAAAGGTAGTGACGTTGCTTTCGTGATGGGTATTGATAACAAAGTATATGGTGACTATGTCGATGAGTTTGGATCTGCAAGTGATGTGTTGTTTGCCGCAGGCGTGCGTAATCTAGTCGATGGTGGTGGAGGCAATGACGGTATATTTGTTGGTGGCCTGTTCAACCATGTTGTAGGTGGTAATGGTGATGACCTCATAGTTGCCATGGGCAGTAAGTCGGTTGTCAGCGGCGGTAGTGGTAATGATGTGATTGCTACTATTGGTGGTGCTAACACGGTGACCGCAGGTTTAGGTGATGACTTTGCGATTAACATGGGACTGGCCAATGTGGTGTCCATGGGAGATGGCAATGACACCGTATTTAATATCGGTTTAGCTGGTGTTAGCTCTGGTGGTGAAGGTAATGATGTCTTCCTCAACCTAGGTTGGGAGACCTTCGACTTACTAACCTCAAGCGGCGCAACAATCATCAATAATGTGTTAGGTGGTATTACCGACTTTATGGGTAACGTTGTTAGTACTTTTGGTGGTGATAAGCACGATAGTATCGCTTCTCTGTTCAGCTTTGATGATCAGTCTGTATCTTTAGGGAACTCAGGAAATGACGTGTTCGTGTCTGGATTCGGTAGTGCTCAAGTAACTGGTGGCGAAGGCAATGACAGCTATCGGTTTACATTGGGAAGCGGCCGTTTTGATATTTATGAGTCGGATATTGTGTCTGAAGTTGACTCGTTATTTATCAACAGCAACAACACTCAGAATGACCTGAATTTTACCTTGGATAACCTCGTTCTTTCTGAAGATTACTCTCAGCTCGATATTGTTTTTGGCAATGAGTCGCTTGGCGAAATTGGCTTAAACAACTGGGGCGATAACGACGTATTTGAAGTCGAAGGATTGTCCAGCCTAACCTTCGCACAGCTAAAACAGCACTGGGATAGTATGGATGCGTCGGCATCTGAACAGCTGCGTGGCTTTGCTGCTTTTGATTCAGTTGCAGCGTTAGAGGCAGGAGCTGAAGCAACGGTAGCTTGGTTACAAGACGGAGAGGCAAATAAGGTTGACTTTGGAGATGTAAACAACGAGCTGTCGAGCGTTGTGGAAACAATACTTGGCGACATGCACGATTCTAAATCCAAAATTGATAGCGCAGTAAGTCTTGCGTAATCGGGAGCCTGACTCAGTGATTGAGTCAGGCCTTTTTTTTCTAAATAAGGAAAGCAAAATCATGGCAGATCAACATTACATTGATGGTATTGAAAACGTCGCAATCATCGCGGGCAATATTCGCATGGATTTTTACACCTTTGCGGTGGATCCAGAGACTAGCGGTAAAGAGCCTCCAAAGGAGCATAACTTGCGATTGGTGATGTCTCCCGATGCGTTTTTACGAAGCTGGCAAACCCACACTCAGCTACTCGAAGAATTGAAAAGTAGAGGTTTGATTACTGAGAAGCCGGCCGAAGGTACAAGCAGCGACCAAGAGAAAACCACATTAGCGCCAAGTTTTAGCTAATTGAAAAATAGTAGGAATAGATATGAACACAGCATTGGAGGCGTACGTTCTTATCGCTAGGTATTATCAGGTTTATCACTCTGTCGATACTTTAAAGCGGGATCATGAAATCAAGGAAGATGACATGAGTTCGCTCGATTTAACGCTGCTGATTAATCAAACTGGGCTTAATGCCAAATGCGAAAAACTGCGTTGGCGACAACTATCTAAGTTGGGCGCTGCGTTCCCAGTTATTCTTAAATTGAAGCACGGTGACTTTGTTATCGCTGCTGGCGTTCAGTCTACGTCTGAAGGCAAACTAGAAGTTCTGATTCAAGACCCTAAGGCAGAATCAACAGAATTGTTGTCGGTTGATGAAGCTACCTTTCGTCGCTGTTGGAAAGGAGATGTGATTTTTGTTAGACCTCTCGGTGTGGATGTTGGCATCGAACAACCCTTTGGTTTTGGCTGGTTGTTCCACGAAGCACTTAAGCAGCCAAGCTTACTTTACACTATAGGAGCAGTGTCTCTTTTTCTGCATATCATCGCCTTTGTCGTGCCGTTATTTTCCATGATTGTTTTCGACAAGGTTATTGGCTATTCCGGCTACGCCACTTTACACGTGCTTTTCATCGCTGCTATTGCCGCTCTTGCAATCAGTGGTGTATTGGCATTCATCCGCAATCTGATCGTTTTACACTCAGTGGCACGATTGGATATCGAAATAGCACACTTGACTTGCCGTAGGTTGTTTCGGCTACCGCTGGCTTTTTTCCACAAGGTGGCATCCGGCAAGCTCGCCAAGCAAGTTCAAGAAGCCAGTGGCATTCGTGAGTTTATCACTGGCAACCTATTGTTTACCCTGATTGAACTCACGTCAGTGGTGGTGTTGCTTCCTGTGATGTGGTTTTTCAGCCCTACGCTCACTTGGATTGTGGCTGGGTTTTGCTGCGTCATTATGATGGCATTATTCGCAATTCTTCGGCCTTATCGACGCCAGCTAGAGGCGCTTTATCTCTCGGAAGCAGAGCGACAATCCATAGTGGTTGAAAATGTGAAAGGCATGGAAACCATAAAAAGTATGGCGATAGAAAAACGTCAGCAACAAGAGTGGCTGGATGTCACAGCTGATGTAGTGTCTCGTCAGCACACCGTTGGCCGTTGGAGTGGTTACATCAATGAGATCAGTGGCTTTTTGCAGAAAGTGATGTCATTGGTGATTATTTGGCTTGGTGCTCAGTTGGTATTAGCAGGGGAGCTGACGATTGGTACTTTAGTTGCCTTTAATATCATGGCGAGCCGTATTGCAGGGCCTTTGGTGCAACTCATTGGACTAACTAGCAAGTTTCAACAGATATCCATTAGTGTTGATATGCTAGGTCGAGTGCTTAATAGTCCTCCAGAGCGGGTGAGAGAAGGAGGAGTGACGTCGCCAATCAAGGGGGAAATCGCCATCAGTCAGTTGGGATTTCAGTATGCACCTGATTTACCTGCCGCGATTAATCAGCTCAGCGTACATATTCATCAAGGCCAGAAAATAGGCATTGTAGGCCCTAGTGGTTCAGGAAAGAGCACATTAACTCGCTTGCTACTCGGATTTTATCGACCGAATCAAGGCTCGATTCGTATTGATAATAATGAACTACGCGAATATGAACCAGGGTATCTTCGCTCCCAAATCGGCATTGTATTGCAAGACAGCTTCCTGTTTCGAGGGACGATAAAAGACAATATCGCTAAAGCCAACCCGAGCAAATCGTTGGAAGAGATCATCGATGTTGCCAGACTCACTGGCGCCGATAGTTTTATCGATAAACTCCCTATGGGTTACGACACGGTGTTGGAAGAAAATGGCAGCAATTTGTCGGGAGGTCAGCGGCAGCGACTCAACTTTGCGCGTGCGTTACTAAATAGCCCTCCAATATTGTTAATGGATGAAGCTACGAGTGCACTTGATGCCGACAGTGAGCAGCACATACTTAACAACCTTCATGCGCTTGCTCGTGGGCGAACGCTAATTAACATTTCTCATCGTTTATCTTCCATGGTTTACATGGACAAAATCCTTGTTCTCAAAGATGGTGAGCTAGTAGATTTTGCACCTCATCAGGAGCTGTTAGCACGATGCGATTTGTATCAGCAGTTGTGGCATAAACAGCATGCGTCCATTGAGCATAAGTCTGCACAACCTAGCTTCGAACAACCTGAGGAGATCGTGGCCTCATGAATATTAAGCACAAGGATGAGCTGTTAAACCATGCTCCCTTATGGCAACAAATTCGTCATTCTTACCCTAATCGGCTGGTTTCGCTTTCTGTTTGGGTGATTCTAGGTGCTTTATTTCTACTGATTATTTGGGCCAGTGTATCTAAGGTAAACACCTTTGTTGTTGCTCGTGGCCACGTTAAACCTATGGCACAAAATATAGTCATTCAAAGTCAAGCCGAGGGCGTTTTAGAGCAGTTTGTCATTCAAGTTGGCGACCAAGTAGCAAAAGGTGATCTTATTGCTGTTATCGATGGTCGAGCGATCGATTCGGATATTCACGTTACTCGATATCAAATGACGCGCCTTAAAGAACGCATTCGTCGCTTGGAGGCAGAGCTTGCCGAGACGCCTTACTTAATAGAAAACCCGCCTCGCTCAGCGCAGAAATTAGAAATGACTCTGTTTGACGCGAGAAAAGGGGCATACGGTGCCACTATTGCGGCCAAAAAAGAGACCTTGCTGTCGCTGGATGAACGAATCCAAAGCTTGCACCAAGAGCAATCGGTGGTCATCGAACAAATCAGTTTGCAAACGTCGCTGGTTAAAGAGAGGCGACGTTTATATGAGCAGGAAAAGGACAAGTACAGACGCACGGGACCAAAGCGAGAGGCATTTCTAGATTCTCAAAAACAACTCCTTGAACTGCAAAGAAAAAAGACGTCACTTCTCAGTGGCATTACCTCTCTGACTACTGAAGCAAAAACGACGCTTAGTGATCTCAAGCGCTACATCAGTCAGCACAAAGTGGACGTTTCCGATCAACTGGTTAGTGCTACGCGAGAGTACATTGCGTTGAAGCAGCAATTAGTGTCGGCGCAAAGTCAGCAGAGACTTTCAAAAATCCATGCCCCCATTGACGGTATTATCCTTAAAGTCGCAGATAAGACTTCGGGAACCTATGTGGCAACAAACGAATTCCTATATGAGATTGTGCCTATTAACACGCGAATGGAAATCGTGGTTGATTTGAATCCAGCCGATATTAACCAAGTTACATTGGGGGATGAGGTGACCATTAAGTTGGATTCGTTACCTTTTACCAAATACGGCACCATGCAAGGCAAGCTGCGCCAAGTAAGTGAGGATGTGTTAACTGACGATGTCTATGGGAAAGAAGGGTTAGCGTATCGAGGTTGGATTGATATCACTAGTGTTGATGGTATTCGAAATAAACCGGAGGAATTTCGATTACAGCCTGGTTTGTCGCTTGAGGCTAATATCCAAACCGACAAAAGAGCATTGATCTCGTACATTTTGTTCCCGATTGCGAGAGCGCTCGATGAGAGCTTTAGGGAGCCATAAATGAATAGATTATTGGTGGTAATGGTGGTGTTGCTTGCCGGGTGCTCAGTAACACCAGACAAAGTATCTGATGAACAAATAGAGTTGCGAGTACTGCAGCAACTTAACTGGATTCAAAACACGCAGATAGAAATTAACAAGCCTCTCACACTGTCGGATGCGGTGATTTTAGCGCTGAAAAATAATCTGGAGATTGAGCAAGCGAGATACAAGAATTTAATCGGTCAATCAGCGTTAAATAACGCCATGTTTGGCTTTTTACCCAAGCTAGATTCGAACTCCAATCGCTATGTGCGCAACAACGATGGTGGCGCAGTAGACGTACTTCCTCCTGCCCGAGACAAAAATTCGTCATCCACTACTATTTCTTGGTCCTCGTTAGATCTTGGTCAAGCATATTTACGCGCGCAGCAAGCTGGCAATGACCTGTTAATGGAACAGCAGCAACAAAGAAGGGTGATGAGCCGCATTGTTAGAGAAGTACTAAGTGCCTACCTAGTAGTTTCTGCCATGGAACAAGAAGTGTCGATCTCTCGCCAAACGCTGCAGACATTAGGTGAGATGTTAGACCAAGCAAAAGCGCTGGAGCAGACAGAGCTGGTTGACCCCTTAGTCCTATTGCAATATCAAGAGCAAATATTAAGCCTCAGGGTACAACTGCAAGATGTAGAGCAGGAATTTCTGAGCGCCAAGCAAGACCTCATGGTACTGATAAGTGCGCCAAGCCTAGATATTCCTCTTGAGCACAAAGGTGTCAACACGTTGGGGCTGAACATTGAGGATATTGCCCTTCCGGAGCTTGAACGATTCGCGCTCTATCATCGTTCTGACTTAATGGAGTCGATGTATCAAGTTCGCAACGCCGGTCTTGAGATCAAAAGAGCTTGGCTTGAGGCACTGCCAAATTTCTCAGTGGGTTATTCCAGTTACTACGACTCTGATCCTAACTTGCGTAATAATGAGTGGTTTCAGGTAGATTTAAATTTAGCGATTAAGGTGATCGAGTTGCTGACATTGCCTGCAAAACTGGACGAGTTGGAGCAGAAACAAGCATTAGAGAAATTAACCTCGCTAGCCAATGCGGTAGCGATCATCGGGCAAGTTCGTGCGGCGAATATTGATTACCAATCAGATAGGCTGCGATTGCAGATTCAATCTCAACGCGAAAAAACGTTAGAGGAAATAGTGCAGCTTCGTTCAGATCGTTTGAGTTACGAGTTAATGGATGAACTAGAAGTGTACAAAGCCAAGGTACAGCTGATCATCGCAAGAGTGAAAAAGGCACAAGCACATAGTCAATATCAAAGCTCGACTCTCAAAATGTTGGAGCAAGTTGGTGTCGACCTATTTCCCACCACATCCAATGTGGCAAGCAATGAACAGTTCAAACAAACCGTCGAGGCATGGCTCGATGACCTGCCAGTTCGAGTTTCTGCAATGCTCACACAACACACTCCACCTCTTACTTAAACACCAAACAATAGGATGTAACTTAGAGGCGAAATGTTTTTTTGAATTTGTGGCTAATTGAGTCACGGCCCTTTTTATTATTGAATAGAGCCGAGATAATTTTAAATCATTCGAATCTGAGATAAATATTTATCAGTAAGTTAAATAATCACATTCCATATATTATCTTTATTTTCAATGTATGCCGAATGACAATCGCGTTCCTATATGAGGGATGTGTATGAAAAATAAACTATTAATAACAATGTTAGGCAGTGCGGTTAGTTTGGTTGGTTGTAATTATAGCGATGATGGGTACTTTGATGCTCATAACAATCAAGGTAGTCAACACTCTAATTCTCATACGGGGCGAGCGATAAATGAAAAGAGTTTCAGCACTCAATATGAAGTTAGCCCTGCTCAACTTCCGCGAGTGGATATAACTCCACGAGATATCACACCAATTGCTACACCTGATACGTTCGCATTCTCCGAGATGAAAATAGAGCAAAAAGGCGTAGATGCTCTATTGACGAATAGCACTCCGCAGCCGGTAAATCGTTTTATAGCGCGGATAGGCGACGACCAGCGTCTTGTCACAATTGTTTTGGACCAAGAAATTCCAGCGTATAGCCAAGCGAGACTGACCTCCGGAACGACGACATTAGAACATATCAAGGTTGTGAACCAAATGCGACTGTTTACACCTGAAGTAACCATGAGCGGTGAAGATTGTTCTTTAAAGAGTCCTGGCCAGGCATGTTATGCCACGCCAACGAAAGAGCAAAGACAAGTTTATGAAACCATGCTAACGAATATGCATAATTCATTTAATCGTAAGAGCTTTTTAGACAACTTGAACAAATATTTCGCCACTCCAGAGGAATGCCAGAAATATGATTGTAAGTCATGGACAGACAAAAAACTTAGCTATTCAGAAATGGCATTTTTAAAGTATGGCTCTAAAGGCCATCGCCTATCAATGCGTGTGATGACCGCCCACTATGCTGCCCACGGTATGGGCGGAGGGACATCACCTGATATAACCAAAGCCTTGTCAAATAGGGGGGGATGGGCATCAGCTTGGTGGGAGGTAGTGGACCCAACGGTTGATTCTAATCGGCCTTATACGAATGAAGCTTACAATGTCATATGGCATGAAGTAGCTCATGCTTATGGTTTCAGTCATGAGTCTGGAATGACCTATGGTGCCCAAGCTTCATGGGCATGGAGTGCCATTACGGGAGATAAGTATGGGAAAGGCGAGTCTTATATGGAAACTCATGTTACAGATCATGATAGAAAGAACGTAACCGAAATGAAGTTACCTTCCGTTCTTATAGAGAAAAAGACACTAGCAAAGAACGAAGTGATGCTAACCTTTTCTCGACCAGTAGGTGAAGATGAGGATGACACAATTGATGTGGACTTTTTATCTGCGTCTGAAGTAAGTTTTCAATCTTCGTATTCCAAAGGAACTAACTCAGTAGTGCTCAAGTTCTCCAAACTACCGGAGGCTCCTTTGTATGTTAGAGCGAAAGGTAAGGAAGATGATTATATGGGGACTATTCTTATACACAAAGATGATCTTATACCTTCTAAGACATACCGAATTGGAGATACAAACTATAAGGTTCTGGCCGATGAACTTTTGAATTATAAAGCCAATGCCTGGGACATTCGAAATACATGTAAGAGTTATGGTGGAATTCTCGCAAAGAAGGCTGAGTATCAAAAGCTATGGGACTTCCTAGGGGCTCATCAGCTAATTGCAGAACTTCCCAAAAAAGTATTCTTATCTCGAGACGAGCCTCATGGGTATCGAGTTTGGCAATTGACTTTCGGTGATAACGCCATGGACGCAGTAGAGGTTCCTATGGGAGATCAATTAGGAGAGAGTCGAGGTATTGTTTGTTTGTCCAAACGATTCAATTAGGCTCAGGCACACACTCCAGCTTTTCTTAAACATCAACCACTACTTGGTAATCACTTCCACAATTTACCAGACTCAGGGTACGTAAGGTTCGTACCCTGAAAACCCATTCTGTCCCCAATACTTGTTATTCGATTTTGCGTTAAGGACCAAAGCCTGAATGGTTTCCACGCGACAGCCTAGCTGTTGTGCTAATTCAAAGACACTGCCCCGAATCACCTCAGAAGTAGAAGTGTTAATTAAGCAATGTTCTTGCTGGTAATGGTTTGATTGTAAATCCATACATGCTCTCCTCTACGTTTGTGGTTCTGGGCGTGAGATCTGACGTTACAAGTATTGGATCTCGCATGGGAAGTTGTATAAATAACATACTATTAAATTATAAAAAATGAAACAAAATATTCCATTAAATTAAATATTGGCTTAATTTGAGTGTGTTGATACGGTGTAGATTAAACTGTATCAGTAAGGACTTCATGAAAAAGCCCGAGTGTATGAACTGTACGCTCGGGCTTTGTTTGTTGGCTGGCTTACTAATATCCCATCAACTGCAAGAGATTCTCAGCGGTGCTGATTGCTTCCTTACGATTTGCGATATTGAGCTTCTGATACAAATTACGGATATGTGTTTTAATTGTTGTACCTGCGACGTCCAGCTCTTGAGCAATCTGCTCGTTACTGAACCCGGAATATATCAAACCAAGAACCTGCCATTCTCTTTGTGTTAGAGGGCTAGTGCGTACTAACTCAGGGATATTCGGGTGGTTGATTAACTTTTCCACAAACTCTTCGTTAAAGTGGACGGAACGGCTACGCTGCGTGGTATTGATGTCTTTCATCAATAGTTGTGCGCGATGACGCTCCAAATCCCCTAATTCAGACTTAGAGACCAGTTTCTCAAGCAGATGGCCGATGGTTGCACCGTCGACTAAGAAATTACCAATCATGCCAGTTTGGTTCGTTAAGACTAACGCTTCTTTTAGCAGAGCTTTGGCGGTCTCTTCATCCTGGTTTTGCACATTGAGTACCGCTTCCACAATCAAGTTGCGGTTGCGATCGGTCACTAACTGGTGGGCTTCTGCCTTGTCATTGAGATAGTTTAGAGTTTGCTGAGCTTGCTCGAACTGGCCTAGGTTGATTTGGGCACGAGCGATGTTTCGCCACTGAAGCTGCTCGAAGTGGTTACAAGCGTTGTCTGGTCGAATCGCAGTTTCTAGCCATTGTTCGATGGAGTCCACGTCACCGCGTGCTTGCCAGTAGAGGAGCAGCGATAATGAGGCGTTTGCGGTCCAATCAACATGGTAAGTTGACTGTTTCATCAGATGTTGGATCTGCTCAATGAACTTAGCGGCTTTATCGAGCTCCCCGCGACCAATTGCGATGCGTGCAATCATCGAGTAGCTATGAAGGTGCTTGCTCGGTGAATGGTTGCCAAGTACATCAAGTCCTTTATAAGCACACTCTTCAGCTTCATCCAATCGGTTCCAGCACCATAATACTTGCGCACGAACACGCAGCAAGAACTCATGCAATGGGACTTGATGTAGCTGCTGTTCTTCGATGAGTTTCAGTGCGCTATCCTGAATTTCGAACGCGGCTTGTACGTAGCCTTGTGCAATCAGAATTTCACTCTGCTGAAGCTGGGCCCAAAGTGCTTGGTGATAGACATGGTACTGACGCGCGAGCTTTTCAGTCTGCTGCATCATCGACAAAGCACGGCTAAGCTGACCGATGACGTGATTCACTTCACCCACCACCGAGGTTGCCACGATACGGCTGCGATAAACAGAATGGTCGAGTTCACTCAATGCTTGCTCGGCAAGCTCAAGCGCTTTTTCTGGTGAGTTTTGGTTAATGGCAACTTGAGCTAGCAGCGCGTGGAATTCACCTTCTTGCTTCTTCGAGCGCTCAACGTTGCGCGTTTCCATTTCTTTGTCGGCTTTAGCAATCAGCTCGCCAACATCGTTGTAGCGGTGCTGACTTTGCGCCAACCACGCCTGCAACATACACAGCTTTGGCTGGCTATATAATTGGTCTTGGGTCAGGACCGCAATGGCTCCTTCCAGAGTCGCAAGCTCACCTTGGTTGAACATTTTCCAGCCAAACTCGCTTAAGATTTTTGCAACCAACTCACTGTTATTGGCCAGTTGAGCATGACGCAGTGCTTGGTGCGGCACTTTTTGCTCTAGCCAAGCTTCGGCTGCTGCCAAATGAAGCTCGTGTTCCTGCTGAGGAATACGTGCTTTGCGCTCATGGGATAAGAACTCGGCAAACAGATTGTGGAATCTAAACCAGTTATTTTCTCCCTCAAGCGGATAGATAAATAGGCCGAATCGGTTAAGAGATTCAATCATGCTTAGCGCATCGTCGCGCTTGGTTAGGGCGATAACCAGACTATCATTGAAGTGATCGAGTACTGAACACTGCATCAAGAACTTGCGGGTATCTTTGTCTAACAGGTCAAACACTTCCTCAACCAAATAGTCCCAAAGGTGTGCATGGTTGAATTGAGAAATAGTCTCGACCGATTGGGCAAGAGTACGTTTTTGGTGCTGTGCTTGTAGTGCAAATAACTGTAATGCAGATGGCCAGCCTTCAACGTAAGTACGCAATGAATCGGCGGTCTCATTATCGATATCGCTAGCGAGTCGTTGGCTAAAGAAACGCGTGGTCTCTTCGGTATCAAAAGCGAGTAGCTCGTTGCCAATCTCAATCATTAAGTCGCGCACACGGAGGTTTGCTGTGCCTAAAGGAGGGTTGCCTCGACTGGTAACCACGAGAGTAACATTATCTGGCATGTGCTTAAGGAAAAAGCGCATCGCTTCGTGAATCTCTTCGTCAGTGATTAAGTGGTAGTCATCAAGGACGATATAGCACTCGTTATGATAGCTCGTCAGTTCTGCAAACACTTCACTAAACAGGGAGTGGAGTGAAGAGAATTGACGACGCTCTGCCAAGGTTTGTGCATTTGGACACGTGTTATTCGTGGCTTTGTTGATGGCCTGCAATAGGTAGTTGACGAAGCGGAACGGGTCGTTGTCACTTTCATCGATGCTGTACCAGCCAACGTTTGGTTTATCTGATAGCCATTGAGCTGCCATCGTTGTTTTGCCGTAACCGGCGGGCGAGCGAAAAAGTACAAGCTTATAAAATGGAGCCTGTGCTAGCAGGTCCAATACTCGTGGACGCACAATCGCGTTATGTAAGCGTCCAGGTCGAGTTAGTTTTGAAGGAATCCACATAGATATTTCCTACCAATTTATTATGTTCTACTCCGTCGGGGAGTAGGGAGCGAGTCACCAAAGCTTTTTATTGCACGTTCGATGGTATGAGAGAGTGAGCTCTACATTTATTGATCGAGGGCTATATTTTGATTTTTAAGCTTTTTTCACAGCTACTACGCCTTATAAATGTGATTGATGTCACTTTTACTGCTTAGTGTGGAGTGTGAATGGCCTGTCATGTATACAAAAAAAACCTGTGATTTGCGGCTTTTTTCGAGGCTAATTGTGATCTGAACAGCAGAATTTGTATTTAGTCCGATAAGGGATAGCAAATGTTTCTTAATTAACGCTTAGAGTGAAATGTGAGCTTGGCGTGATCGTTATCACCAGAAAAAACAGAATGGTTAACCGGAATGGGAGATCGATCACTAAGTGGAGGGGAGTACGCCCTCTACGCCCTCCTCACTCATCCTCCATGGAGTCGGAACTAGGAGGATGTTTATGGAAACGTCACCATGCACGATATGGGACAGATGGATAAAAACTTAAAGTGAGATTTCTTAATGAAACCTACTCAGCAAAAACAATTTGATAAAGCTTCTTTCCAAGAAAGTGTTAAAAAGCACCTGTCTGCTACCTATGCAACGACTGTCGAGGCTGCTTCTGAGCGCCAATGGTATCTAGCGATGGGTCGAGCGTTAGCGGAATTAACTACGTTTGACCTTCTTGCCACTGAAGCGGACGAGCGCATCAAAAAAGCAAAAAGTGTTAACTACCTATCTCTTGAGTTCTTGATTGGTCGTTTGACAGGTAACAACCTGATCAGCATGGGCTTGTATGAGCAAATCACTGAAGCAATGGCTGAACTAGGTCATAATCTTACCGACCTTCTTGAAGAAGAGCGCGACCCATCACTTGGTAACGGTGGTCTTGGTCGTCTAGCGGCATGTTTCATGGATTCATGCGCCGCTCAAGAATACCCAACGGTAGGCTACGGTTTGCACTATGAATACGGCCTATTTAAGCAGTCATTCAAAGATGGCCGTCAACAAGAAGCACCAGACGCATGGCGCGGTGTAGAAGGTTATCCATGGGAAGTGGCGCGTCCAGAACTTGCGCAAGAAATTGGCTTTTACGGTCACGTTGAAGTTGTCAACGAGAACGGTAAAGAAGTTCGTAAATGGGTTCCTGGCATGACAGTAAAAGCGATGCCTTGGGATCTACCTATCGTAGGTTACGAGTCAGAAACAGTGTACCCATTACGTCTTTGGGAATGCCAAGCCATTGCACCATTCTCATTGGCAAGCTTCAACAATGGTGATTACTTCGAAGCACAGCACGCGCTAATTGACGCGGGTAACATCACTAAGGTTCTATACCCGAACGACAACCATGAAAAAGGTAAGACTCTGCGTCTAATGCAGCAGTACTTCCACTCAGCAGCGTCAGTGCGCGATATCCTGCGTCGTCATGAAGCAGCGGGTTACACGCTAGCATCTCTACCTAAGCAAGAAACTATTCAGCTAAATGATACGCACCCAACGATCGCAATTCCTGAACTAATGCGCATCCTTCTTGATGAAAAAGGCATGAGTTGGGATGACGCGTGGGCGATTTCTTCTAAGACATTCGCATACACTAACCACACACTACTTCCAGAAGCACTAGAGACATGGCCTGAGTCCTTAATCCAGCGTCTACTTCCGCGTCACATGGAAATCATCTTTGAAATCAACCACCGCTTCCTGCAAGAAGTACGTGCAATGTGGCCTGGTGATGGTGAGAAGCAAGCGAAACTGTCTATCATCCAAGAAGGCTTCCATCGTATGGTTCGTATGGCGAACCTATGTGTTATTGGTTCATACGCGGTTAACGGTGTAGCTGCACTTCACTCTCAATTGGTTAAGAAAGACCTATTCCCAGAGTTCGATGCAATGTACCCAACGCGTCTGCATAACGTGACTAACGGTATTACGCCTCGTCGTTGGTTGAAGTTCTGTAACCCTGGTCTATCTGCTCTGATTACTGACAAGATCGGCGACGAGTGGCCTGCGAAACTGGAACAGCTTGAAGGCATCGCTAAGTTTGCTGATGACGCTAAATTCCAGAAGGAATATATGGCTGTTAAGAAGCAAAACAAACAGCGCCTTGCGGATTGGGTTTCTGAGAACATGGGTATCGAGCTAGATACTAACGCTATCTTTGATGTTCAAATTAAACGTTTACACGAGTACAAGCGTCAGCACCTTGACCTTCTACACGTACTCGCGCTTTACCACCGCCTACTGAAAGATCCTTCTTTCGACATGGTTCCACGCGTTGTGTTCTTCGCAGCGAAAGCAGCGCCAGGTTACCACCTAGCGAAAGAAATCATCTTTGCAATCAACAAGATTGCTGAGAAAGTGAATAATGACCCACGTATTGGCGGTAAGCTGAAAGTGGTATTCATCCCTGATTACCGAGTAAGCATGGCTGAGATCATCATCCCAGCAGCAGATGTGTCTCAACAAATCTCTATGGCAGGTAAAGAGGCATCGGGTACAGGTAACATGAAGATGGCTCTAAATGGTGCTCTAACTATCGGTACGATGGATGGTGCGAACGTTGAGATTCGTGAAGAAGTAGGCGACGAAAATATCTACATCTTCGGCCTAGATGTTGACGGTGTTAAAGAAGTGAAGGCGGCGGGCTATAACCCTTACGACTACTACAACGCGGATCCTCTACTAAAAGCATCTCTAGACCTACTTCTAGGTGATGAGTTTACTCCAGGTCAACCAGGTCTACTGCGTGCTACCTACGATAGCCTACTAGATGGCGGTGACCCTTACCTATGTCTTGCTGATTTTGCTTCTTATGTTGAAGCACACGAAGCGATGGACGCGCAATACCGTGACCAAGCGGGCTGGGCTAAGAAAGCGATTCTGAACACTGCTCTAGTTGGTAAGTTCAGCTCTGACCGAAGCATCAGAGACTACGTGAATAACATTTGGAAACTAGAAGCAGTTTCTCGTTAATCACGATGACCAAGGTGCTCAGAGAGTGCCTTGGTCGCTTTAATTGCTTCATCTCTGTTTTAGCGTCATCCCTGCGCGGGCAGGGATCTTCTAACAGCGATAATGAATACTTTGAGTAGATTTCTGCCTGCGTAAATGCGCGATGAGCAGGAATGACGTAAATAGACTGTCGAGCGGCATAATAAGCTCGAATCAAAAATTACACTAACCCTACCGTTTTGAAGGTTAAAGAAGTCCTTCGGAGAGAGCGATGACAGAACAAACAGCATTAAAACAAGTTGCTGAAATGGCAAAAATAGCCGACAGCTACGTAAGTGCGTGGGGCAGTCCAGCGAAAGTAGAAGACGAAACAATTCTTCGTCTGCTAGCGTCTTTAGGCTATGACACCACAAATGATGAAACTTTGCTTAAATCTGCTGAGAAAAAGCATAAAAAAGAAGTGATTGAACCAGTTCTTGTTGTTAAAGACGAGGATGCGGTTGAAGTCGAACTTCATTTAGGTGTTAGCGCTCGCGAAAGCGATTTCAGCTGGCGTTTAGAGACCGAGCAGGGAGAAGTACTTGAAGGCTATCTTCAATCTCAAATCGTTCGTGATGAGCGTGCTGAGGGTGGCCCTTTAGTATTTTCGTTACCTAGTGACCTACCATGGGGTTACCATAAGCTTTACCTAGAGCGTAAGCGTCGCAAAGCTCCTTATGAAATGACACTGATTCGTACGCCACGTGCCTGTTTCAAACAGAGTGCCATTGACCATGGTAAGAAACTATGGGGTCCGAGTGTCCAGCTTTATACGTTACGCACTCAGCACAACTGGGGTATTGGTGACTTCGGTGATCTAAAACAGTTGGTGGCAGACATTGCTGCGCGTGGTGGTGACTTTGTTGGTTTAAACCCAATTCATTCACTATTCCCAGCCAACCCAGAAGGAGCAAGCCCTTACAGTCCTTCTTCTCGTCGTTGGTTGAACATACTCTATATCGATGTGAGCTCTGTCGCTGAATTCGCTTTGAGCGCTGATGCTCAGCAAATGGTCGGCAGCTCTGACTTCCAAGCTCGCCTTCAGAAGGCGCGTGATTCCCACTGGGTTAATTACACTGAAGTTGCGGATCTGAAAATGAGCGTGTTACCTCTTCTTTTTGAAGAGTTTAAATCTCGTCATTTGGATAAGCAGTCTGAGCGCGCAAGATTGTTCTTAGATTTTGTGGAAGAGGGTGGCGAAAGCCTTCTGCATCAGGCGGCATTTGACGCAATTCATGCCGAATTGCACGCAGAAGATTCAAGTGTTTGGGGGTGGCCTGTTTTCCCTGAGAAATATCGCCGTTTTGAAAATAGCGCTACTCAGAAATTTATCGCTGATAACCGCGATAAAGTTCAGCTTTACATGTACTTACAGTGGATCGCTGATGTTCAAATCAACGAAGCACAAGCACTTGCCGAAGAAAAAGGCATGGCTGTAGGTCTATATCGTGACTTGGCGGTTGGCGTTGCAGATTCTGGCTCTGAAACTTGGGCAGACAATGGCAACCTTGTGATGGATGCAAGCATTGGTGCTCCACCTGATATTCTAGGTCCGTTAGGTCAAAACTGGGGTCTACCTCCACTGAACCCACAAGTACTGCAAGCGACGTCCTATGATGCCTACATCAAGTTACTGCGCGCTAATATGAAACATTGCGGTTCACTGCGTATTGACCACGTACTAGGCCTGTTGCGTCTATGGTGGATTCCAAAAGGTGAAAATGCCACTAAAGGTGCTTATATCTACTATCCAGTGGAAGACATGCTAGCCATCTTAGCGCTTGAATCACATCGTCATCAATGTAGTGTGATTGGTGAAGACTTGGGTACGGTGCCAGATGAAATCGTTGAAATCCTTCGTGAAGCAGGCGTCCACTCGTACAAGGTGTTCTTCTTCGAAACAGCAGAAGATGGTGGTTTCATCTCACCAGCGCACTACGCCGATCAGTCAATGTCAGCACTATGTACGCACGACATGCCGACATTACGTGGTTTCTGGCATTGTGACGACCTAAAAATGGGTAGCGAGATTGGTCTTTACCCTGATAAAGAGCAACTTGAAGGCTTGTTTGATGACCGCCTGGAATGTAAACAAGGCATTCTTGATAGCGTAGCATGGCACGGTTATCTACCAGAAGGTGTTGGTCGTGATGCTAGCCTAGTGCCGATGGACGCTTATTTAAGTGAAGCACTTCAGTTGCATGTTGCTGCGGGCGCATCAACGCTATTGAGTGTCCAGCTTGAAGATTGGTTAGAAATGGATAAGCCAGTTAACATCCCTGGAACGGTGAATGAGTATCCGAACTGGCGTCGCAAACTGTCGATGAACCTTGAGGAAATCTTTACTCAAGAAGGGGTGAATCGTATCGCGAAACGTCTAACGGAAGTGCGCGCTAACGCAAGCAAATAATCCGCCTCAAAATCGCTAATCAAGCACGGCTTCTTCAGAGATTTGTTCTGTCATCTCTGGGAGTCGTGCTTTTCTTTTTATCGCTTGTCACTATTGGGATTTATATTGTAAAGAAGTGCGTAAAAATACCGTATTGCACCCGAAAATTAGGGTTAAATCACTTCCCGTATAGGTGCAATCAAGTACAATGAAACCTTGCTGGTAGCCCGCGCTTTGCGGGCTTTTTTATAGTGCCTCAAACGTCAGTGAAACCAACTATTGGTTTCGAAAAAATAATCATGGGGCTATTTAAGGTCGAGGGAGATGAACGTTGAATAATAAAGGGCTTAAAAAACTAAAACAGGCGTACGATCGACTCTCGAGTGCATCGTTTGCTGATCCATTTTCATTCTTAGGACCTTATCTACAGGAAGAAGGTATTGCCTTAAGAGTATGGATGCCAGGTGCCGATGGGGTAGCCGTTGAACTAGCATCAGGTGAAAGACTACCGATGGTGAGAGATGAGGCGTCAGGTTTTGTTCTCAAATCTGATTTGGACCTGCGATTTACTCACTATCAGTTAGCGGTAGATTGGAATGGTACTGAGCAAATGCTGGATGACCCATACCAATATCACGCTTTGTACGCTGAATACGATGAGTTACATACACCAAAAGAGATGTATCACCATATGGGCTCACAGTTTATCTCGCTTGAGCGAGACGGTGAAAACGTTGAGGGAACACGCTTTTTGGTTTATGCCCCACATGCTACAGCGGTCAGTTTAGTAGGTAGCTTCAATGCTTGGGATGGGCGCCGTAATCCAATGCAGCGATTGGATTATGGAATTTGGGGTATTTTTATTCCAAATCTGCCAGAAGGAGCACAATACAAATTTGAATTGAAAGGACCGAATGGTGAAGGCTTACCGCATAAAGCGGATCCTTGGGGCTTCTACTCCGAGCAATACCCTTCTTTTTCATCAGTGACTTACAATCATAACCGCTACGATTGGCAAGATGAAAAGTGGCAATCTCGACCTGTCACCGAAAAGCGTAAAGAGGCGCTGTCGTTTTATGAGTTGCATGCAGGTTCGTGGAAGCGCAATGATAATGGCGATTTCCTGACTTATCGTGAATTGGCCACCGAACTTATCCCTTATTTGACCGATATGGGTTATACCCATGTTGAGTTAATGCCAGTGTCTGAACACCCATTCTACGGTTCTTGGGGCTATCAACCAGTCGGGTTGTTCGCACCGACGAGCCGCTTTGGTTCCCCAGATGACTTTAAGTATTTCGTAGATCAGTGCCACCAAGCAGGCTTAGGTGTTGTACTGGATTGGGTACCTGCACACTTCCCATCAGATGATCATGGTTTGGCGAATTTCGATGGTACGCCTCTATTCCACGATCCTGATCCGCGTCGCGGCTGGCACCAAGATTGGAATTCTTATATTTACGATTTAGGTCGTGAACATGTTCGTCGCTTTTTAGTGTCCAATGCGCTTTATTGGTTTGAGCAGTTCCATATTGATGGTATTCGCGTTGATGCCGTTGCGTCGATGTTGTATCTAGACTATTCGCGTAGTCACGATCAGTGGATTCCAAACGTCGATGGCGGTCGCGAAAATTACGATGCTATCGCAACCCTTAAGTGGATGAACGAAGAAGTCTACAAGCACTTCCCGAATGCGATGACCATTGCTGAAGAATCGACCGCATTCCCTGGCGTATCGGCTCCGACCTTTATGGGTGGTTTAGGTTTTGGGTTTAAATGGAATATGGGGTGGATGCACGACAGTCTTTCTTATATTCAAGAAGATCCTATTAACCGCAAATACCATCACGATACCATCACGTTCCCGCTTGTTTATGCCCATAGTGAGAACTATGTTCTTTCACTATCACACGATGAAGTGGTATACGGTAAGCACTCTATTCACAATAAAATGCCGGGTGATGAGTGGCAGCAAACTGCCAACTTACGAGCGTATTTAGGCTATATGTATGCGCAACCTGGCAAGAAGCTTAACTTCATGGGAGCTGAGTTTGGGCAAACCGGTGAGTGGAACCACGATGACCAGTTACAGTGGTTCTTGTTAGATTTTGACCGTCATCAGGGCGTGCAAGCGCTAACGCGTGACTTAAACAAACTGTATCGTAATGAGAAATCACTGTTCGAACTCGACTCAGAACCTAAAGGCTTTGAGTGGCGTCTTCAAGATGCGGCAGAAGCGAGTATTCTCGCTCATGAACGTATCAGTGAAGAAGGCGAACGTATGTTAGTGATCAGTAACTTTACCCCTGTACCCCATGAAGCTTTCCGCTTAGGTGTGCCATTAGCAGGTAAGTATGAGCTGATGTTAAATACCGATGATTCTATCTATGCTGGTAGTGGGTTTGGTGCGGTGCAAACTGCATTGACTGAGCAAATGGAAAGTGAAGCACAACCACAATCGTTGTCGTTACGCTTACCACCGCTTTCAACGGTATTCTATAAGTATCAAGGTTAAGAGTACAAAAGCCCCAGCAAATTGTTGGGGCTTTTGTTTTCCAGTACAAGGCAAGTTAAGCCTCGCGAGCGAGGCCTATTCGTAATTGAGTATGAAAACCCGAGACAAAATTATCCAAGCCAGCTTGAAGCTATTTAATGAAAAAGGTGAGCGCGTCATTACTACCAACCATATTGCTGCCCACTTAGGTATGAGTCCTGGTAATCTCTACTACTACTTTCGCAATAAAGAAGACATCATCAAATCGATTTTTGATGAATACATTACTTATGTGCGTGAATCCTTTGTGCCAGTATCTAGTGATACACCCGCCGAAGTATACTTACAGCGATATTGTGAAGAAGTGTTTGGTAGTATTTGGCGATTTCGATTCTTTCATGCCAGCATGCCTGAAATAGTAATGCGAGACAAATCTCTGCATAGGGATTACTTGCAAGCACACGATATTTTGGTTGCAAGAGCCCGTGAGTCAGTGCTCAATTTACGTCGTGATGGGTTTATTATTATCGACGATAGCCAGATTGATGAGTTGATTGAATTGATGCGTGTAGTTGGTGGCTTTTGGGTAAGTTACTTAATGGCAAATTCAGTAAGCAAATCGATCACTAAAGCAGATGTTAATCGAGGTGTTGGTAAGTTTATCGTCTTACTATGGCCTTATAGTACCGACAAAGGCAAAGTAGTACTCACTAAGCTGAAACTCAAATATCAGTCTCCAACTTAACGTTAGAACTCGAAGTTGCTCCTTTCCTTGCTATCGCAACTTCAGTGTATACATATAATTGTCCCTTTTCAGTCATTCCCAAGAATTTTTAGGTGGCTCAATGCCACTTTTTTACTCCTCCAATCATTCGTCTGAAAACTTTCTGTGAATCCGATCACAGCTTTATATAAACCTCATAGAGTTTGTGTGATTAGCTTAAAAAATCACCATCAACCTTAGCTTCCATTTTTGAAAACGTGAAAAAGATCTCAACATGTAACATGAAATGAAATTAGAGTAATTACTCAAACATAGAGTAAATGCTCTAGAGTAAGATATTGATAAATAAGAATAATAGTAATGAATTTTTAGTTAAATATTGGTTTTATATAAAAATAACGTGGAGGTATTATGGACATACCAACCTGGCATTACGTGGTATCTATGTCTTCGTATATAGTCTTTTTGCTACTACTCATCGAAGGCATGCGCCGGACACCCCGGCTAACCGCCTTTATTTGGATTGCAACTTTATTTACCGCGCCATTGTGGGTTGAACAGTTGGATGGCTGGTTCCGCTGGGCAAAAACAGTGAGTGTGCTTATTCCTACGGCTTTGGTGGTTGGCCTTGCTCGGCTCGCTTGGTACTACCGAGAGAACCCTAACGCGATATTACGTTTCTTTCGTGGTGACTGGGTATTGAAAGTACTGTACGGAGTGCTATTTCTCAATATTGCTGAAGCGACACTGAAAGATCTGGTAACCGGCAACTACTTCAACTTTATCTGTGGCGTGATTTTATGTATCACCATCCCTTTCCCACGCTACAAGAACGGAGTGCGACAATACTGGCTTATCTCGAAAGATAAGCCAAATGATCTGCTGTTCTATTCCACTGCCGCTTGGAACTTCCTATACACCACGTGGAATCTTGCGTTTGTGTATGGTGAGAATACCGGCTATTTCGCTAGCTCATTCTGTATTTTGATTGCTGCTGAGCTGTATCCCGTCATCAAAAAACGTCCAGAGCTATACATCATTGCTCGTGTTTATACGCTGGCGTTTCACATCTTCGTGCGGGCTATTCACGATGTGTTTACCCCAGTCATGGACTCCAGCGCGTGGCGTAACGAAAGCGTGCTTTATTGGTGGGGTGCTATCAACCTCGCAATGCACATTCCATTTGTCATTTGGTACTTCAAAAAGCAGCGCGAGCAGAAGGAGCCACCGTATGGCGACAATCAGCCTCCATTGAAAACGGACTGCGTCAATGAGTACGACGAAGCTCCCGACAAAGTGGCGCTCGCCAAATAGTTAAAAGCAGATTGCTTAGAGGCACATAGCTTATAGGCAAGTAGCTAAAGAGCTTTCCCCCGGTGGCCTAGTTGATGACGACGTTATTAGGCCACCACTTCAAAACCTGACACAGGTGATGGTATGAAAAGATTAACAACACAGATTTTGGCGTTGTTGGTACTACTGTGCGCGGCGTTTATGTCTCCGCTTGCAGTAGCCGACCAAGGCTATAACGAACAACAACTTATTGGCGAAACTTGGCAAGGTACTTTTGATGGCGACCCTGGCGAGGGCAGTCTATTTTATCGCCTTGAGTTCCTAGCGGACGGCAAAGTCAAAGTGCTTAGACAGTCTGGTGGCTTTAACAAGACCGAAGTTCAGAATTGGCATATTGAAGAGGGTCAAGTCATGATCCGCAGCAATGCTGGCGATGAGATCACGGACTTTGATAACGCTACTTTTGCGTATACCGATCGCGATCAGATGCGCTTTACCAAGGATGGAAATCATTGCAACTTCCATAAACTGTATCAAACCCGTGCTTATCTGCATGTGCTGTTTGTCCTGGTTGGCTTGATTGCACTCAATGAGCTTTGCCGTCATGTGAAGTGGGCGAACTACCTACTTTGGTTCGTACTGCCGATTGCACTAATTCCACTATTTAGTAGTTATGGTGTTACCTACTGGTTCAAGTGGGTCAAGCTTTACTCGGTAGTCGGTGCCGCCGCGCTGTTTACCCTTATCCGATTTACCCCTATTGGCGATAAAAAGTGGGCACGTTTTGGCGCCGCTGCGTTCTTGGCGCTGAATATTTCAGAAGCGGTGCTGCAAGATTTCACCATGGGCAACATGGCCAACATTCTCAATGCGATTGGTGGTTTGCTCTCCATCATCACTCTGGCGGGTTGGGCACAGATCCACGCTGACAAATCGAAACAAAGAGACATGGTGTGGCCTGCTATGACCACGTTTTGGATCATCGCTTACGACATCTGGAACATCGTGTTTGTTTACCTCAACTTCCCTGGCAGCGCTACAGCACAGGCTATGGTTCTGGTGGCGGCGACCTTGCCATCACTGTTTATCAAGAAAGGTACTTGGTTGCAGGCGCGCGCCTTCACGCTTGCGGGTTCCTTTATGTATTACTTCAGTTGTCCATTTATGTACGAAAGCAACGTGGTGGTGCTGCCGCGCAACGATGAGCTCATGTTATTAGCGGGATTGGCGAGCTTTGTGGCAAACGGTATCTATGCCTGGTTGTTTTTTAGAAAAACGCGCGAACAGCGCATAACGTCAGTTCTTTCCTAACTATAAAAATATTAAATAAATCAATTGTATGACTAAATATTGTAGTGGAGCCTAATTATGAAATCTTACCTAATTCCAATGACCTCAATCGCTCTTGTTTGTTCTGGTGCTGTGCTTGCTGATGAAAAGAGTGAACAGCAAATTGACATGTCGAGTCCAACCGAAGCATATACCGCACTCGGCGTGGGGTATGGCAACGAAGGAATGAACCTTAAAGCCATGTACATGTTGTCTGACCCGAATGCCGATCGTAAGTCGGGGTTCATTCTAGAGTTTAACGATGTATTCGACCAAGAAGGAGGGGCGCCTAAGTTTTCTGGTACAACGGTCATGGGGGGAATGGTGGTTCCTCAAATGAACGACAAAACGACTAATCGAAATTACCGTTTTCGTTATGGTTCGGTAAACACAACTAATGGTTTAGGACATATGGTCGATGCGGTCGTCAAAGATCACCCATTCTATGGTCAAACAGCAGTAGTACAAGCGGGTGCGGTGGCAACATTACCGATTGGTGATAACGCCTTTATCTGGCCAGTGTTGATGGCTGGAGGAGTAATTATGGAAGATAACACCAGTAAACTTGCTAGCTATGACCCGGGATTGGTTGCTGCCAATAACCTGAGCAGTAGCGGTATTGATTGGGCTTCTACCATCTACTCCGTCAAAGTATATGGGCGCTATAAGTTTAACGACACTTGGTGGATTTTAGGTGCATGGACTTATACCGATGCGTTTGGTGGTAAGAGCTGGGATGCTCCTGTTTCTGAGGGCGGTTTAGAACTCAGCCCGCAGCAAATTGAACTGACCCTAGGTTATCAGATCACCAATCGCCAAAATTTGCGTCTCAACTTCCATAGTTATTCGGAAAGTGGTTCATCTGACAAATTCTGGCTGGAGTATAACTACGCGTTTTAACTTTCGTAGACTTAATTCCACCACATGACCCCTAGGACTAGGGGTCACAAGGAGCAACCATGAAATTTCCGAGATTAATAACCTTACTTGCTGCTGTGGTATCGGTTACCGCCGAGGCAAAAATCGTTAGTGGCGTAGATGTACCAGACACTCTGGCGATTCAACAGACAGAACTACAGCTCAATGGGGCGGGGGTACGCAGTAAGTTCTTTATGGATTTGTACGTTGGATCGCTTTTCACCTCTTTGCCTTCTACCGAGGCCGCTTCACTTATCAGAGGCGATCAACCTTCAGCAATACGGTTAAATATTACTTCTAGCATGATCACCAAGGAAAAGTTAGCTGATGCACTTAATGAAGGTTTTAACAATGCGACTGATGGGAATACCACACCAATAGATTCCAGTATTAATCGGTTTGTCGAAATGACCTTTGCAAATGATATATCAGAGGGTGACCAATTCACCTTAGTAAGTGCACCTGAAATAGGTATTTATAGCTACAAAAATGGTGAAATGCTTGTTTTAGTGGAAGGTGACGCGTTTCGGCGCGCACTATTATCGGTCTGGTTGGGTGACAAACCGACTGATAAATCATTGAAAAAAGACATGCTATCTCAATAGGTTGTTGCATGCTAAATCAATAAATAACAATAACTGACCCTATCTGCTGGGCAGGAGGTAAAAATGGAACAACGACAAGTTATTGAGGGTATAGATGTTCATATTGAAGGTGAGGGAGCGCATACCATTGTAATGATACATGGTTGGCCTGATACCTATCGTTTATGGGATCACCAAGTAGAGCGATTCAAGTCGCGCTACCGTTGTGTGAGATTTTCACTACCAGGATATGAGCATGGACAACCACGTCAGTATTATGACTTGAATACTATGTTGATGCTCTTCGACAGCATCATTGACAGAATCTCCGAAGGTAAACCGGTGACGCTACTTCTTCATGACTGGGGCTGCGTATTTGGCTATCAGTACGCGATGAGAAACCCTGAGAAGGTCGAACGTATTATTGGCGTAGATATTGGTGATGCAAGCTCTAAGGATTTGCAATTATCGGCAAAAGCTAAAGTTATCCTGCTGGGGTATCAACTTTGGTTGATGCTTGCATGGAACTTGGGAGGAAAGCTTGGAGATTGGATGACACGTAAAATGGCGCATGTATTTGGGGCACCGGGTGAAGCATCACGGATTCATTCAGGAATGAATTATCCTTACCATTGGCGTTGGAGTTCTGCGTTTATGAGGCGCGAACTTGGTACGATTCCTTTGGATATTCAGGTGCCATTTTTGTTTATCTACGGGAGAGAAAAAGTAGGAATGTTTCATTCTAAGTCCTGGCAGAGAAAAATGGCGAATATCGAAGGAAATAAAGTGGTGGGATTGTCCACGCATCATTGGGTTATGGCCGAGCAACCTGAGACGTTTAATCGCATAGTCGAGCAATGGCTTGCGGAATCGGATGCTTTATTGGCGCCATTAGATTTACAGACTTCGGCCTAGCGAACGATGTAAGCATCCAATTTTAATGAGTAAATCCCCCTGTCTTTAACGCCGCTGCTCTTGAGCTTCGCGGCGTTTTTTTCTTTTGAGTCTTATTTAAAGCTGTTGGCATTACCAGTGGAGATACAGAGATTCTTGTCTACACTCAATAGACTTAACTTAATAAAAAATAAGGTTTATTGATGATAACTGCGTTGTACGGCTCTCTTCTTGCTTCTTTAATGATCTGGCTGTCATTTCAGGTAATCAAACAGCGAAGATCGAATCAGATCGCTTATGCCGATGGTGGTGTGGAAGCCTTGCAAATTGCGAGAAGCGCACAAGGGAATGCTGTCGACTATATTCCTATTACTCTAATGCTCATGGCTTTTGTGGAGTATAACGGAGCGCCCGCGATTTGGATTCATGTTATTGGGGTGAGCTTTGTTGTGGGGCGCTGCCTTCACGCCCACGGGATACTTAACAAACGCTTCAAAGGTAGAGTTAGGGGAATGCAAATCACTATTTTTGCTATGGCAGGTCTTATTGTCTCAAACCTTGTGTATCTTCCTTTTGATAAGCTTTGGTAGTGCAGCGATTTTACTTTCTATTTCCCGGTGATAAGAGGCTAAAACCAGTAGAGTACTTAGCCTCAATCTCGACAATTTTCTTTTTCATATCTTGAAGTTGCTGTTTGAGAGTAGTTGTCCCTCGAAAGCCTGCAGTATGTTGTTGTCGACTTTAAATACCGAATCCACTATAGCGTTTTCTTCATCTAAGTCTTGAGCAAGATCTAAGGTGGTTAGCAATTTCAATCATTCATCACAGCGAATACTGTAAGTAGTAAAGTTATCTTCGACCGTATCGCCAAATCCCATACCCTGTTGGTTTCGATACCTGTTGTGTGACGAATCACGATTGTTGCCTACACTGAATAAAAACAGAGGGAGATAAAGATGACAAGAGCATTACTGCCGCCAGCTTGGATGATGGTCTCCATTGGTCTTATCCTTAATGTAATGGCTATTGTGCTTTCAAGCCAAGTGCTAGACAAAATGTCGAGCGATATTGCTCTCATTCAAGAGCGTAAAGAGACAAATCTGTATTCGATACAGCTCGCGTGGAACCAAGTGGAAACGCTTGAACGAAAGCGCGAAGCGCTACTGCTGCATCTTGATGGCGATGATATCTATACTGATATAGCGGATATGTTGAGAGGGCAGCTATCTCAATGGGTCGCAGTTCATGTCCCTCCTATTCATCGTAAACACCTCCCTGAATTAATGACTATCATCAATAGCGCGCAGGACACGCAGCGTGATTTGATTGATGAGCTTTATCTCGACAATTTAGGGCTGTCCGAAACGTTAGCAAGCGTCGAAGAAGACATGGTGTACTACAAAAACATCGCGGTATTTCTGCAAATTCTCGGGCTGGCATTGATTTTAGCTCGTGATCTTTCTCGCAGATCATTGCCGAATTGATATACTCTAAGGCATAACTTTTGCAATTTATGAAATAAATATGCTCACTCGTTCCGATGATCTGGAAATATTACTTTCTGTCGTAGATAGTGGCGGTTTTTCCGCTGCCGCAGAAGTGCTCGACATTCAAGTGGCGAAGGTGTCTCGCAGTGTTAGTAAGCTTGAGAGTCAACTTGGTGTCACGCTTTTAAACCGTACGACTCGCCGCATTGAGCTCACAGACGAAGGTCGTCAGTTTGTCGACGGAGTCCGTGAAGGGCTGCGTGTTCTGCAGCAGACCGAAGAGGAGATTATGGCTAGAGGTGAGCTGCCAAAAGGGCGATTGAGAGTCGATGCTGCAAGCCCATTTGTACTGCATCAACTGGTGCCACTTATCGCTGAGTTTAATAGAGAGTACCCAGATATTGAGCTTGAGCTGACCTCCAACGAGGGTTTTGTTGATTTACTTGAGAAGCGCACTGATGTTGCGATTCGTATAGGTAAATTAACCGACTCAACATTGCATGCCAAGCCGTTGGGAAAGAGTCTATTGTATCTCGTCGCGTCACCCGATTACCTTGCACGGCGTGGTTATCCCAAATCAGCTACTGACTTGAGCACTCATAGTTTGATTGGTTTTGTCGGAGCGAAAGTACTCAACCAATGGCCACTACCCGGCAACCCTACGATTCGGCCAAGTATGGTGTCGAGTAACGGTGAGACGGTGCGCCAGTTAACTCTGGCGGGTAATGGGATTGCGTGTATGTCGGGCTTTATGGTCAAACAAGATATTGAAGAAGGGCTTTTGGTACCACTTCTAGAGTCAGAAAAACTCACTACGACAGGTCGCGAGCAAGTCAATGCCGTCTATTACCGTTCGTCGTCGGTAGCGCGCCGCATTACGGCGTTTATTGAATTTATTCAGCCTAGACTATCGCTGTAGTCTTATCTCCCTTTTTGTTTTTTGTCGCCGTGGCTTTTGCATTTTTGACAAAAGCCATTTGTGATTATTGCTCTCAATCTAGAGGTGACTCGTCGCTAGAATGTCCCCATTACGATATTGAGGGCATACAACATGATCTTTTCTCACTTCAACTACGGCAAACTTGAACTAAGCAATCGCATTGCGATGGCACCAATGACTCGTTCTCGCACCACTCAGCCAGGCGATGTGCCAAATGACATGATGGCGACTTACTATGCACAGCGTGCAAATGCGGGCCTTATCATCACAGAAGGTGCGCCCATCTCGGCTATTGGTCGTGGTTACTCTCTGACTCCGGGTATCTATACCCAAGCGCACATCGATGGCTGGAAAAAAGTCACTAAAGCGATTCATGACCAAGGCAGTAAAGTATTCATTCAGCTTTGGCACGTGGGTCGTCGCAGCCATGAATCCATCACAGGTGAGCAGGTTTTGTCGGCATCGGCCATTAAAGAGGCTGACCAAGTATTTGGTCCGCTACCAGAAGGTGGCTTCGGTATGATTGAAACCGGCGAACCACGCGCGATGACTGAGCAAGATATTAAGCAAACTATTGCTGATTATGTGCAAGCCGCGAAAAACGCTATCGAAGCAGGTTTTGATGGCATTGAAATTCATGCGGCGCACGGCTACCTGCTAGACCAGTTCATGCGACTTTCTAGCAACCAACGTACTGACCAATATGGTGGCTCTCAAGAAAACCGTATCCGTTTTCTTGTTGAGGTGATGCAAGCGGTAGTGAATGAAATCGGTGGTGACAAAGTCGCGGTTCGTGTTTCGCCGCACGTCATGGAAGGTTTTGCTGAAGAAGATCCAGAGATTGTGGAAGTGGTGAAAAAGGCACTTGTCGCGCTGGCTCCAATGAATCTTGCTTATGTGCATTTCTCTGAAAACATCTCGCGTTATGTTGAAGCACCAGAGTTATTCCGTAAAGAGGTACGTGACATTTACCCAAACCCAGTGATGATTGCAGGCAAGTTGACTAAAGAGAGTGCCATGGCACTGCTTGAAAACAATTACGCCGACCTTGTGGCGTTTGGCACACCGTATGTGACCAACCCAGATCTTGTGGCGCGTTTTAAAAACAACTGGCCACTTGCTGAGTTTGATGCCGATGCAAGGCTGAGTCTATATGGTGGTGATGAGAAGGGGTATATCGATTATCCCGAGTATCAATAAGCTAAGCTGCCTATAACTGAAAAGGCGAGCATTCATGATTGAATACTCGCCTTTGTTGTATTCATAACTGGCATTAGGAGTATCAGCCGTTCTTATATTCCCGACAAGTTTGTCTTTTAACCAATGACACTGAGACGCAGGTTCGAGTGACGGTATCACCACCTTCGTTTATTGATTGGATAAGGTTGTGAATAGCAACTTTGGCAATCCGTTTATGATCGGTACGTATGGTGGTTAGTGGTGGGGTAGACAGCTCGGCGATATCGACATCATCAAAACCCAGTACAGAGATATCGTCAGGTACACGTATGCCTTGGGTTCTCAGTGCTTCGATTAACGTCATCGCGACCATATCACAGATACAGAATATTGCCGTACAATCCGAAAACTCACCGTTTCTTATCATCTCTGGGATCCACTTATGTGCGCCAAAATCGGTACCTAAGTGTTTTACGTCTTCAGATAAATTGCCCGTTTCTAAAATGTACGGAGCTAGGTCAACAATGGCAGAGCCTGGGGAGGTAATCCCTCTGCTCCAAAGACTGCGTTTGAAACCTTCAGTTCGTTGATAGACGGTGGGTTTGATGTTGGCTGTGATGCATTTTATTTTCTTGTGCCCGAGCTCAAAAAGATAATCAGCTGCAAGTTGACCACCCAAGTAATAATCAGGAGTCACGCTGGGGAACTGCATTTTGGGGTCGTACCCATTGATGAGTAGAACAGGCAAGTGCGTTGCGCGTAACATAGTCAGCAGCTCTTCATCATCCATCCCCAGTACGATGATTGCTTGAGCTCGTGTGAGGATTTGCTCGGTATCAGTGATACTGAGCTGCGAACGAAATACCAGTTCGATGGTGATGTCTAAATCCATGCAATGATGTTTTAGATCTCGCAGTATCGATCCGAAGAAACTATGAGGTGAGTTGAGGTCTTGCTCGCCAAGAACCATTATCTTGCTGACAGGCATTGGGATATTGATCTTTGGTTGTCTGCGTCGATAACCATTGGCATGAAGAGCCTCACGAACCCGTTTTACCACATTATCACTGACCAGCTCACTTTGATTGATGACTCGAGAGACCGTGGCTTTCGATACGCCACACATATTAGCGATATCAGTCAGAGTAGTTTTGTTTCTTTTTGCCATGTTCTGCTTCTCTTATCGGCTACCTGTTCTCACTATTCGAATGAAAAATTCCAATGAGAATTAGTTAGTTACTTGCCAAAATTCGATCTTTTCCGAAGTACAAATAGTGTAACGCCTCCAAAACTTTGAAACAGAGCGAGAACACGAGGTTTTTACTGAAACAATTCATGAAACGTTTCAGTGGATCTCCTTGTTTCAAACTCACCGATAGTCACGGTTTATCGATAACGAAGTCACTAACCTAATAATCAAACCAATGAATCGATTAGGAAGTAGTGAATCATGAGTTCTTTATATGAAACGATGAGCCAAGATATTTTGGCGAGCATTGAGCGTAATGCGCCGCGCATTGGACTGCGCAATCCAATGGTGGGGATGAGCCCAACCGATTATCAATGGCGTTATCACAAAGACATTTTTTGGACCGATTCTTTTTGGACTGGGCAGTTATGGTTGGCTTACATGGTTTCCGGCGAAAGTAAGTATCGTAATTTAGCAAGAATGCGTTACGGCCATTTGGAGCGCATTCTGGCAACACCTATTCAAATGAACCATGACCTTGGATTTCAGTTTAGCTTGAGTGCTGTCGCGGATTACAAGTTAACAGGTAATAAAGAGTCACGAGCGTTGGCGCTGCGTGCGGCGGAAGCGCTGCGAAACCGTTTTAACTGGAATGGTAACTATTTAGTCGCGTGGACAGCGGGCTCTGAGGGCAAGGAGCACGCAGAGCAAATCCAGGGCAAGATTATTATTGATTGCATGGAAAACCTGCCGCTTCTTATGTGGGCGTATTCTGAGACTAACATTGAGTCATTTAAAACTGTCGCTATCGCTCAAGCAGAAACCACGATCCAACACATCATTCGTGACGACTGGAGCTCGTATCACACCTTCGATTTTGACACTACGACCAATGAGCCTATCCGCGGCTGCAATTATCAAGGCTACGCTGACGAATCTTGCTGGGCGAGAGGGCAGGCTTGGGCTATCCATGGCTTTGCTCAGTTGGCATTAATGTCGGGTGAAAAGCGCTATGCCGACATCAGTGCCAAGCTGCTTGATTTTGTTATGGAACATATTAGCGATGACTGTATCCCTATTTGGGACTACCGCTTGCCAGAGCATGAAGTACCTTACAAAGACAGTTCTGCCGGATCGGTGACGTCAGCAGGGGCGTTATTGCTTAGCCAAGTGTTGGAGAAATTCGGTGATGGTGAGCGAGCGCAGCAATACCATCAGTTTGGACTCAAGATGCTTGGTGCGCTCAGAGACGAGTGCGATCTCACTAATATTCCAGAAGCTCAAGGGCTACTCAATCAAGCGGCGTCGTTTGTTCATGTCGCGCATGATCTTGACCTCGATTATCTGGCCAACTCAATGTTGCCATACGGCGATTACTACTACTACGAAGCCGTATTGCGTGCTATGGGGCACACGAACTTTTTTTGGTGATAGTACAATCACTTACATCCAATAAGGAACATTATTATGAAATTTAAGAACCTAGCGACAGTGATTATGTCGACCCTACTGCTGGTATCAGCACCAAGCGTGATAGCCAAAACCTTTAAGCTGGCATCTAACGTACCAGCGGACAGTGCGACAGGTAAACTGCTGCAGGAGTTTGCTCAAAACGTCACCAAAGAGACAGATAAGCGCGTCAAAATTAAAGTCTTTGCCAATGGCACTTTAGGTGGACAAGCGCAATATCTGCAACAGATCCAAAGCGGTGTAGTGGATATGGGACTGGTTAATAGTGCGATGATGGAAAACATCGAGCCTAAGTTTGGCGTACTCAATCTGCCGTTCATCTTCCGTAGCTTTGATGAGTTCAAGCAGGTGATGAACAGTGATTTGGTGCAAAAGGATCTGTTCCAGACCACGAATTCGAAAGGTTTTGAAGTGGTTGGGTTTATGGATACTGGTCCACGCAGCATTTACTCAACCAAGCCTGTTGAAACCGTCGAAGATATCAAAGGTCTTAAGCTAAGAAGCATGGCAAGCCCGACTTATATGGAGATGCTTAAGCTGATGGGGGCATCTCCAACGCCACTCGACTTTACGGAAATTTATTCAGCAATGCAGCAAGGCATGATTGATGGTGGTGAAGGTGGCCTTGGCACGCTTTGGGATATCAAGTTTGGTGAGTACGCGAAGTACGGTGTGCTAACGGAGCAAACTCGCATGGTTGATCTCATTGTCATCAATGAGAAGGCGCTGGGCAAGATGTCTGAGGAAGATGCTGCGACCGTCAAACGAATCATGCAAGCGACCAGTGATAAATCGCTAGAAGTCATCATGGCTGACGCACAAGAGTCTATGGATCTTGCCGAGAAGAATTTAGGGGTTAAGTTTGTCGAAATTGATAAACAACCGCTGATCGATTCAATGAAGCCCATCTATGAAAGAGCTTTTGCAGACCCCGACAAAGGCCCATTCTTGAAAGAGATGTTTGAGCTTCAAGAGCGTTCTCTTTAACCCCCTGGGGTGGGGTCATTGTCAGCAATGGCTTCACTCCTTTTTCCTCTTTGCGCAATCTAGGAGTGTGTTATGCGTGAAAAGCTCATGAGATTAGACGATAACCCCAACGAATCTGCGCTGGCTCGATTTGAACGTGCTCTTTATCAAATGTGTCACGTCTGTGAAGTGGCGTTGTTAAAAACTGTCACTGTCATATTGGGCATCATGAGCGTTCTGATCATCTATCAGGTGTTTACCCGTTATGTGCTCAATGACCCAAGTGGGTTGTCACAGGAGATGCTGATCTACTTGATGATTTGGTTAAGCTTTATCGGTTCATCGATATGCTTTTCCAAAGGATTTCATTTAAGTCTGCCTATCATTTATGACGCGCTTTCTGAGCGTCATCAGAAATGGCTCACTATCTTTAGCGCGCTGTTAACCGTGCTGTTGGCGGCAATCATCATCTACGGTGGTTATAACGCGATGCAGAAGAACTCGGCGTTTACCTCTCCGATGTTGCAGATATCTATGTCGGTTCTGCAAAGCATTTTGGTGCTGTCTGGTGTGTTTTTTGTACTGATGCAGCTTAAAAGAGTGATTGAGCTGGTGGGGCTTGGACGCTCAACCGTGATCACCGCAGCGGTGATGATCTCCATTGGTATCCTTAGCTATTGGGTGTGGGGAGCTCTGCAGCAAACGCAGTGGTATGAGTATTTAGTTGATGAGCATTTAGAAGTGACCTCTACTGTCTTGTTATTTAGTGCGTTTTTCTTTTTGTTGGCAATGAATATTCCCATTTCTGTAGGACTCGCCTTCTCTGGCTTGTGGGTATTGTCGCTGCAAATTGATGCCGATGTCTTGATGGTGACCGCGAGTGAAAAGTTGTTCGGTGGCCTAGAAAGCTTTGGGTTCTTGGCTCTGCCATTTTTCATCTTGGCAGGCAATATCATGAACCAAGGCGGGATTGCGAGACGTTTGATCGATTTAGCGATGTTGCTAGGCCGACGTATTCCGGGAAGCCTGTGGCAAGCGAATGTACTGTCTAACATGTTGTTTGGTTGTCTATCCAGTTCGGGCATCGCGGCTTCTACCGCTATTGGTGGCATTATTTCACCAATGGCGAAAGAGAAAGGCTATGACATGCCTATCTCAACTGCGATTAACGCCGCATCCGCGCCAACAGGGATGATGATACCTCCGACGGGGATATTCATTATCTACTCCATGATCACCGGTGGAAGTGCATCGATCGCCGCTATGTTCCTAGCAGGTTACTTACCTGGAATCATGATGGGGTTGTCTGTGATGATTGTGGCTTACTTTTATGCCAAAAAGCTCAAATACCCCGTCGACAATACGCAGTACCATTGGAAGCAGATAGCATTGACGGTATGGAAGACGTTACCAAGCCTTACGATGATTTTCGTTATTATCGGTGGTATTTTGTCTGGTGTATTCACCGCAATTGAAGCTGGTGGTATTGCCGTGCTGTATAGCTTGGTTCTGTCGTTTGCTTATCGCACCATGAGCTTGAAATCGTTGCCAAAGGTACTGTTTGATTCGGCGCTGACTTCTTCTGTGATTCTGTTCTTAATCGCTTGTTCCGGATTGATGAGCTGGAGCATGACGTTTGCGAGCATTCCTGATGCGATTGGTGAGATGCTCATCGGTGTGACTGAAAACAAACTGTTGCTGTTATTGCTGATGAACCTAACTTTGTTGGCTGTGGGTATCTTTATGGATATGGCACCCGCATTGTTGATATTTACCCCTATCTTCTACCCTGTCGCGATGATGTTAGGTATTGATCCGGTTCAGTTTGGCGTAGTAATTGTTTATAACCTCTGTATGGGATTAATTACACCGCCAGTGGGAACAGTACTGTTTGTTTCTTGCAGCGTCACGGGAGAAAAAATAACAAATATAATTAAACCTTTATTACCTATTTTTGCGCTGCAATTTATTGGATTGATGTTAATAACTTATTTTCCATTCTTTACCATGTATTTACCGCAGTTGTTCGGTGTCAATTGAACACAAGCTTATGAAGTAGTTAACTAAGGTACATTCAATATAGACTCAGGGTTAGCTTCGAGATGCTGTAATCAAATGTATAATTCCAAATAGCTAAGCAATGGTTCAAAGCACGATTCATTAATATTGGTAGAATGAAAGTATATGAGCGTATTTGGATACCAAAAGCCCTCAAAGATTAAATGAGGGCTTTTTTAGCCTTTTTCTAAACAGGATAATTGTGATAACCCAACTGCTCAGAAATGGTCCTTCCGGCATTGTGTAGGAGAGTGATGTATTCTGCTTTCTTCTCTTCGTCGAAACGGATGATGGGGAAGGAGACTGAGACTGCAGCGATAGCATGGCCGAAACGGTCGTAAACAGGGACAGCGATGCAACGTAGTCCAGGCTCTTGCTCTTCGTTGTCTTCACCATAATGACATTCACGAACGGTATTCAGCTCTTCAATCAGTTGCTCTGTGTTGTCGTGGGTTTTGTCTGTGTGTTTGATGAATTCGACCGTGTCTAATATTACACGAACTTCTGCGTCAGGAAGGTGGGAAAGTAGCACTTTACCTATCGCTGTGCTGTAGAGTGGATTGCGGCGGCCTACCCGAGAATGCATACGTAAGTGATAGCTTGAATCTATTTTGTGTAAATAGATGATCGAACCATCGTCAATAGAACCCAAGTGAACCGTTTCATTAGTCACTTTGTTAATCTCACGCATTTCTTTATCTGCAATATCAATAAGGTCGACAAACTCCAATGATTTCGAACCAAGTTCGAACATTTTAAGAGTAAGTGCGTACTTATCTGCTTCTCCTTCTTGAGAAACGTAACCGAGTGTTTTCATGGTTTGTAGGAAACGATAGGTCGTCGCTTTTGACATCATGAGTCTTTGTGATAGTTCTGAAACGCCAATTTCCTTTTGCTCGCCCAAGGCTTGCAGAATATTGAACACTTTGAGTACCGAGGACACGGCTTCTGGCTGCGTGGACTTATCCATCTATCTTCCTTTGATTTTCTGTTGTGGGCGCGATTATAGCTTTGCAACCTTACCATGTCAGTAATTTCAAAAAGGCTTTTCATAAAAATCAGAACCGAATAGTGAGATTGCCTTCACAAACTTGCATAAGTTAAAGATAAAAATGAAACGGCATTTCAAAAATAACTTTAATGCGATTCATTTTTTGTGTATGGTTAATTTAACAACAGTGAGAACTTTCTAAGGTTCATCCTCGAATACATCTATGAAGGAATAAAAAATGATTCTTGATTCATTCAAATTAGACGGGAAAGTCGCAATCGTAACTGGCTGTGATACTGGTTTGGGCCAAGGTATGGCATTGGGTCTTGCTAAAGCGGGTTGTGATATTGTCGGTGTGAATATTGTTGAGCCGACAGAAACGATCGAGCTTATCGAAGGGACCGGCCGAAAGTTCATCGATATTCGTGCTAACTTGATGAAGCTTGATGATATTCCGAACATTGTTGACCGTGCAGTTACCGAACTAGGTCGAATTGATATCCTAGTGAACAACGCAGGTATTATCCGACGTAACGACGCTATCGATTTCTCAGAGCAAGACTGGGATGACGTGATGAACATCAATATCAAGTCGGTGTTTTTCATGTCTCAAGCGGTAGCTAAGCAGTTCATTGCTCAAGGCGAGGGCGGTAAGATTATCAATGTTGCCTCCATGCTTTCATTCCAAGGTGGCATACGTGTTCCATCATATACCGCTTCGAAAAGTGGCGTTATGGGTGTAACGCGTCTAATGGCAAATGAGTGGGCCAAAGAAGGCATCAATGTCAACGCAATTGCACCTGGCTATATGGCGACGAACAATACTGCGGCGCTACGTGCAGACGAAAAACGTAATGCAGAAATTCTAGAGCGCATTCCTGCCGACCGTTGGGGCACGCCAGAAGATCTTGCTGGTCCTTGTATATTCTTAGCTTCACAAGCATCAGACTATATTAATGGTTATACCATTGCAGTTGATGGTGGATGGTTGGCACGCTAACCGGAGACGATTAGGTGATGGACGCGTACATTGCTGGGCAGATTTTAGGGTTTGTAAGTTATGGTTTAGGTATTGCTACCTTTTACCAAAAAAACGATAAACGACTTAAAATTTTGATGCTGGCACTGAACGTTAATCACCTTGTCCACTTTTTATTGTTAGGTTCGTTAACTTCTGCGTTAGCTGCTGCGCTTTCCGCGGTCAGAACAACAGCTGCCATTTACACAAACTCCAAAATTGTCGCTCTGATTTTCATTGCGTTAAGTCTCCTCTTAGGTGGCATGATTGCCGAAGACTTATCGCAGCTTTGGCCAATATTAGGAGCGGCAATTGGTACGTATTCGCTGTTTATGCTTCAGGGCATTGCGATGCGAATCGGTTTTTTATTAGGCGCAATGTGCTGGTTAACAAACAACATTATGGTGGGTTCAATTGGCGGCGTCCTGCTCGAAGCTACGCTTCTATTAACCAATTTAATGACTATTTTTAGGTTAACTCGCGATGGTCAGCGTACGGCTCATGATGTTTGAGCTGCAGCATGGTCAATGTATTGGTCGACGACACAGTTATTTAGTTTTAGGAAAATTCGCGGCTAATAAGGCCGTTGGGGAAAGAACATGAAAATTGCACTAATGATGGAAAACAGCCAAGCGTCGAAAAATGCTATGGTAGCGGCTGAATTAGATACAGTAGCGGGCGGTTTAGGTCACGACGTATTCAACGTAGGTATGACGGATGAAAATGACCATCATCTTACCTATATTCACCTTGGCATTATGGCGAGCATTCTACTGAATTCAAAAGCGGTGGACTTTGTCGTGACTGGCTGTGGCACAGGCCAGGGCGCGATGATGGCAAGCAACCTTCACCCAGGAGTGATATGTGGTTACTGCCTAGAGCCATCTGACGCATTTCTTTTCAATCAAATTAACAACGGTAATGCGATTTCACTGGCGTTTGCGAAAGGCTTTGGTTGGGCCGGTGAACTGAACGTACGTTATATCTTTGAAAAGGCCTTCACTGGTAATCGTGGCGAAGGTTACCCTATTGAACGTGCAGAACCTCAACAGAAAAATGCTGCGATTTTGTCAGAAGTAAAAGCTGCAGTTTGCAAAGATGTTGTGGAGTCACTGAAGGCAATTGACCAAGAGCTGGTGAAAACGGCGGTCGGTAGTGCTCAGTTTCAAGAATGCTTTTTCTCCAACTGCCAAGAACCGGAACTGGCAGAGTACGTGCGCACACTTATCGACTAATATATTGTGCATTGAAGTTTCAAAAGCCGACGTTTGGTCGGCTTTTTTGTACTGAGAAGCTGCTCATTGTTTACACAATAAACGCTTGTGGACATGTAAGAAGCGTTTTACTTTGGTATTTAACTTAAAGAATAATAACGAGTAATTTGATGCAATCTATTTATTCGCTTTCGGAGTTATTCCCAGCAGTAACAGTCCATTCCCTTGAGCAAGGTGATGGATTTTCGGAACGCTCTCCAATGAAAGTAAACGATTCGCAAGCTCCGCTTCGCTATCCTCATCGGCTCATTTCCGAGATATCCCACCCTGAACTACTTGAATTTCATCCGGAGCGAAGCAACGGTCACGCCATTCTCATTATTCCTGGTGGAGGCTATCAAATTGTATCGATTGATAATGAAGGCGTAGAGGTGGCAAAGTGCCTTAGCGAAATGGGTTATCATGCGTTCTGTTTAAATTATCGACTGCCTATAAAAAACAATGGCTCTGACATAGAAAAGCTTGCGCCCATCGTCGATGCAAGAGCAGCATTGACTTTGATTCGCCAGCTAGTCCCCATGGCAAGGGTAGGTATCATGGGCTTTTCCGCAGGTGGTCATTTAGCAGGATGGTTAAGTACCGATACGCGGTCTAACCGACCAGACTTCACTTGTTTAATGTATCCTGTGGTGTCAATGACCTCTGGTGTCACGCATCTGGGCTCTTATGAGAATGTCGTTAATGCCTTAAACGATGAGCAGCAAATAAGTTTGTTGTCTATTGATGAACGTATTTCCCCAGATGTTGCCCCGATGCTCATTATGCACGCTAAAGACGATGATGTTGTTGTAGTCGAACATAGCCTTAAGCTGCACAATGCACTAGTAGCAGCATCTGTGTCTAGTGAACTCACATTATTTGAGCGAGGTGGACATGGGTTTGGCGTCTATGTCCGAGAAGGAAGTGATGCCGACGATTGGCTACGACGTTTTGATGATTGGGTACGCAAGTTGGATTATTGTTAGTAATGGTCCACGAGAGCGATGGTTCAACCTAACGTTATTTCTACAAAGTAGCGTTATTCACACAAAGGTATCGTTGCGCTAATACAGGTCACCAAATTCGCGTAAAAAAATGTAAAGTCGTCTCAAAGGCTATTGTGTGTTGCAACTTGGATAGGTATCTTCAGACTCAGAATTTTTAAGTGTTTTTTCTACTTACTTGAATGAGACGTTGTGATGCTCGCTAAAAGCGTATCTACAATCTGTAGCTTGCTCGCGATCCTGGTAATACTCGTATTATCCAGTGGTGCTGTGCGTGCAGATGTCTCGTCACCGCAATCAACACTGAGCATGGCGCAAGTCATGCATGTGAAGTTCTGCGGTATCACCTCCGATACATTGCAAACTGAGGACTCAGGCTGTTGTGAGCCTGGAGGAACCTGCTTCGAAAAGCAGTGTTGTTCCCATGGTCACGCATCAGGCTCTGCTTTAGTTGAGACGCCACAAGATTCTCGCCTTGCTCCGTATCGTTATGAACTCACACAAAGACTGGCTAGTCTTTATACGAGCGCAGATATGCACTCGCTCTACCGACCTCCCATCGCCTAGTTCCTGTCTTACAGCGCTTCGCTGTTAACAATTTTATTGCGTGATTACTCACGCGGACTTGTTGTGCGTGCAAATAAAGCTATTTGCACCATCCTGTGATGGGAATAAAAAATGAAAACTAAATCCAAAGCTTGTGGCAAGCTCAATGCCACGCCTCTGTGCTATCTCATTCGTTGTAGTAAATTAGGAGGTTGTGATGTCGCATAAACAGCTACCTATTTTACTGTTTGTCTCAGTGTGCCTTATTTGGGGAACGACGTGGTTTGCAATGGAAGTGGCCGTTGAGACTATTCCACCAATTTTCGCAACGGGCATGCGTTTTCTCATCGCTGCGCCTCTATTGGTGATGCTGGCGAAATACCTAAAACAACCGTTATTCTTTCCTAAAGGAAAGCGAGCGTGGATGTATGTGGTCGCAATTTTCTACTTTGCGATTCCGTTTACGTTGATGATATTTGGCGAGCAATATATTTCCTCTGGGTTGGCTTCGATTATCTTCGCCAACATGCCGATTGCGGTGATGGTTATGTCGAGCCTGTTTCTTGGTTTACGCCTGCGAAAAGTTCAAATCGCAGGACTGCTAGTCGCGGTGTTAAGCCTCATTCTGATTCTGGCGACAGAGATGAAATTGGGAGGCAAAAACTACTTGGTTGGCTTTGCTGCCCTTGGGGGGGCGGTAGCGATTCATGCAGTTATGTATGTGTTTGTGGAGCGGTTTTGCAAAGGCACGCCAGTGCTTACCTATAATGCGGTACCAAGCTTTCTTGCGTCATTGTTTTTGTTGTTCACTTCTTGGGTGATTGAGCAACCAGACATAAGCCTGTTCACATTGGACTCGATGACAGCGGTGTTGTACCTAGGGGTATTTGCCAGTGTCGGCGGCATTGTGGCGTATTTCAAATTAGGCCAGGTGTCTACGCCGTTTACTGCTTCGATCTGTTTTCTGTTCTTTCCGCTTATCGCATTGAGTATTTCTACATGGATTGCTGGGAACTCGATCTCGTTAGTATCTGTGGGTCTACTTTTACCTTTGCTTGGCGGGATTTTTGTCACCAAAGCCGAACCTGAGTTTTGGTTAAAGTATCAGCGAACAAGACTGAAACCACAGTTGTGTGAGATGTGTATGAAGGAAATGATGGACTAACTTTCACTTACGTTTAGCAAAAAAAAGCCGCCCAGAGAAGACTCTGCGCGGCTTTCTGTTGAGTTCAATGATTAGCTCGCAATTTGCGCTTTTTTCGTTGAACCAGATTTAGATGCGTTAACCAATAGGATTCCCACAGTCAGTACCATTGAACCGCATAGTAGGAACAATAGGCGTCCTGTTGGTTCATTTGGAATTAGAGCCATAGCAAGGATACCGAAACCAGCCACACTGATAAGTTTACCTAGCATTGAACGCTGTTTAGTATCTAGATTCTGCTGCTCTTCACCTTCTGCAACAATCGGGGTATTCCAGTTGGTAAATAATTGTTCTACTTCTTTTTCACGCTCAGGCGATAGTCCTCGGTAGAATTTAGTCGTTAGGATGAAGAAACCACCAGTGAACACAACGTGTGCTGCTAAGCTCAATCCAACTTTAAGATCTCCCCACTCACGACCTGTTAGAGCTTGCTCCAAACCGAACAGGTGCTCAATGTCTTCTGCTTGTAGTGAGATACCGAAGATGTAAGAAACGAAACCACCGACGATAAGTGTTGCCCAACCAGCCCAATCTGGCGTTTTGCGAATCCACATACCAAGTAGCACCGGGATAAGCATTGGGAAGCCGATAAGCGCTCCAACGTTCAATACGATGTCGAATAAGCTCAGGTGACGCAACGAGTTAATAAACAAACCGATACCGATGATGATAAAGCCCATCATGATAGTGGTAAGTTTACTTACTATAACTAGCTCTTTTTGAGACGCGTGAGGGCGAACAATAGGGCTGTAGAAGTTCATCACAAAGATACCAGCATTACGGTTTAGACCAGAGTCCATCGAAGACATAGTCGCTGCGAACATAGCTGACATAAGTAGACCCACCATGCCTGCTGGCATTACGTTCTGCACAAATGCTAGGTATGCCGCGTCACCGCCTACTGAACCATATTGCTCAGCAAAGTCAGGCATAAATGCTGCTACGTACCATGGTGGTAGGAACCAAATTAGTGGGCCAACGACCATTAGGATACAGGCTAGACCAGCCGCTTTACGCGCGTTCTCACTGTCTTTAGCACATAGGTAACGGTAAGCGTTGATGCTGTTGTTCATAACACCGAACTGTTTAACGAAGATGAACACTACCCAAAGGATAAAGATGCTCACGTAGTTCAGGTTATTACCCATCATGAAGTCGCCTTGGAAATTATCTACGATATTTCCTAGACCACCACCGTGGAAGTACGCTGCAACTGCACAGGTGATTGTCACAGCCATGATGACCAACATCTGCATGAAGTCAGATGCTACGACCGCCCATGAACCACCTGTTACTGCCATTAGCATCAGTACTAGACCAGTAACAACGATTGTTGCTTCCATTGGGATGTTGAATACAGCTGCCACGAAGATTGCTAGACCGTTCAACCAAATACCGGCTGAGATCAAGCTGTCTGGCATACCAGCCCAAGTGAAGAACTGCTCTGAAGTTTTACCGAAGCGTTGACGAATCGCTTCAATTGCCGTTACTACTCGTAACTGACGGAATTTTGGTGCGAAGTAGAGGTAGTTCATGAAGTAGCCAAATGCATTGGCTAAGAATAGGATTACAACAACGAAACCGTCGTTGAACGCGCGTCCTGCGGCACCTGTAAACGTCCATGCTGAAAACTGTGTCATGAAAGCGGTAGCACCTACCATCCACCATAACATCTTACCGCCACCTCTAAAGTAATCACTGGTCGACGTGGTGAATTTACGGAACATCCAACCGATAGCGATCAGGAAAAAGAAGTAGGCGAGTACTACAAGAGTATCAATAGTCATGTTTCAGCCTTATATCATTCATACTGACGATTATAGTAAATAATCCTCTTGTAGTTTTGTATTACAATAAGCTTAAAGTGTGATGGGAGACGCATCTTTATTTTGTGTGGAAAACGATACATAAATCCTCACAAATTAACTCTAATACAAATCAACGAGTTATGAACGAGTTATATTTGAATTTGCTTTGCCTATTGTGCGGTTGTTACGCCTATGCTTTTTCAAACGGTGAAGACTTCAAGCGAAAGTGGGCAGATATGCACTTATTGTGGGACAAAAAAAGCGAGCCAATGGCTCGCTAATTCCCGAATTAAACTGCAAGGTCAATACGGATTAGTTTACGTGTGCAACTGCATCTTTAACCAGTTGACCGAGTTCTTCCCAGCGACCTTCGTCTATTAGGTTGGTAGGAACCATCCATGTACCGCCACAAGCCAATACTGACTTGATAGACAGATAGTCGTCGACGTTCTTGAGGCTTACACCGCCTGTAGGCATGAATTTTACTGGGTAAACCGCCGTAAGTGCTTTTAGCATGTTTACGCCACCTGAAGGTTCTGCAGGGAAAAACTTAAGTGTACGTAAGCCCATCTCCATTGCTTGTTCAACAAGGCTTGGGTTATTTACGCCCGGTACAATTGGTACGTTTTTATCCAAACAATATTGGACTGTTCGTGGGTTAAAGCCAGGACTTACGATGAAATCAACACCCGCTTCAATTGCTTGGTCAACCTGCGCGTTAGTCAGCACAGTACCTGCGCCGATAAGCATTTCAGGGAACTCTTTACGCATTACAGCGATAGCTTCAGCTGCACACTCAGTGCGGAACGTAATCTCAGCGCATGGCATACCGTTGTCAACCAACGCTTTGCCTAGTGGAATAGCGTCTTCAACTTTGTTGATGGCAATTACTGGAATTACTTTCAAGCTTGCTAGCTGTTCGTTTAATGTCGTCATTTTATTTGTCCTACTAATCAAGAGTTGGTGTTGCGTTCTTGGGAATAATGGCACCGCGATGCTGAATAACCGTACCTGCGACTTTGTGACCCATTGCGGCTGACTTTAGAGCATCGCCGCCAGTTAGGCGTTTCGCTAGGTAACCTGCGCTAAACGAGTCGCCAGCTGCAGTGGTGTCGATAATATTGTCAACTGGTTTAGGTGCGACGTAATTAGCCTGATCGTTCACAATAACCAAACAATCTTTTGCACCTCGCTTAATAGCAATCTCTGAGACGCCAGCTTCGCTTGTGCGTTCAATACATTGCTCAACAAACATGTCACCAAACAAGGCCTGTTCATCTTCAAATGTTAACAAGGCAGTATCGGTATAGCTAAGCATCGCTTTGTAAGTATTGATTGCTGTGAGCTGATCTGCCCACAATTTCGGGCGGAAGTTGTTGTCAAAGAAGACATGCCCGCCTTTTTCTTTAAATGCTTTTAGGAAGCCGAACAACTTATCGCGTCCTGAATCAGTCAGGATCGCAAGGGTAATACCACTTAAGTAAACCGCATCGTAACCTAATAAGGTGTCGATGAGTTGTTCTGATTCTTGTTGGTCGAAAACGAATTTGGCCGCTGCATCATTTCGCCAATAAAAGAAGGTACGCTCACCAGTTTCATCGGTTTCAATGTGGTATAGGCCCGGCATTTTGTCATTAAGGCGCAGAATTAAGCTTGTATCGATACCTTCTTGATTCCAGCCCTCTATCATCTCAGCCGAGAACGGATCGTTACCTAGTGCTGTAATGTAACTTACTTTAATGTCGTGAGCATGAGTTAGCCGAGATAGATATAGTGCAGTATTGAGCGTATCACCGCCAAAGGCTTGTTTTAAAAGGTCACCTTTGCGCTGTAGTTCTACCATGCATTCGCCGATGATGGCGATTTTGTATTGGTTCATTGTGTGCGATCCCACTTTGGAGTGATTAACTTAAAAAGTCTTCACGTGAAGGAGAAAAAATATCGAGTAGAACACTATCTTGTTCTAGTGCGGTGGTGCCATGGTCAAGAAGCTTTTTCACCATAAATGCATCACCCGCCTTTAACTCACGCTTTTGCCCATCGACGATGGCTTCAAAACGGCCACTGACGACATAAACAATCTGATCGTGTATTTCATGCCTATGTATCGTACCGCTTGCTCCTTTGTCGTAACAAAGATGCATCGCCATCAGATCATCGGTAAAGCCGACAATCTTACGTTTGATGCCTTGACTCACCTGTTCCCACGGGTGTTCATCAGCAGAGAAAAAACGGTGCACTAACTGCCTCCTAGACCAAGTTAATGTCTACTCTTAAATTCGTTGACGTCATAATAAGCAGATTTATTAATTTGTAATACAATAAGCTTACTGCAATGTGATCTTGATCTGTTTTATTATTAAAACGCCGTTTTAATAATGTGTAATTTACCAGTTTGTGCCCGTGAATAGTAGTGTTCATATCGCACATCCTTGGTTAAATGTGACTAATGTCCACTTTTGTCTGATTTCTTGTATGACAATAATGCATATTGTATTACTTTATATGGGTCGGATTTATAGATTCAATAGATTTTGAGGGTGAAAATGTCCACATTGGTTCAACCCATACTGTTAAACGAAGACGAAATAGAGCAATTACGAAGAGAGCTCGGTCGCGATACCTTAATGGGTAAAGCGATTGCAAAAGCCATCAAAGATGTTGAAGCATTCATGAAGCTTCCTCTTGAAGTACCAGGTCACGGTGAAGCAGGTGGCTACGAGCACAACCGCCACAAGCAAAACTATACTTACATGAACCTAGCGGGTCGTATGTTCCTCATTACGGGGGATGATCGTTACGCTAAGTTTGTGCGTGATTTACTGGCAATGTATGCAGACCTATATCTCACCTTCGATTTTCATGTTCAAAAGAACACGAACCCAACAGGGCGTCTGTTCCACCAAATTCTAAACGAACACGTATGGCTAATGTTTACTAGCCTTGCATACTCATGTGTTGCCGCAACCATGAGTGAAGAAGAACGCCAGAACGTGGTTGACCGTCTGTTTAACCCAATGCTGGACATGTTCACTGTGAAATACGGCCATGATTTCGACCGTATTCATAACCACGGTGTTTGGGCAGTAGCGGCCGTTGGTATTTGTGGCCTAGCGGTTAACCGTCGTGAGTTCCTAGAGAAATCCGTATTTGGTCTTGAGAACAACGGCACGGGTGGTTTCCTAGCGCAGATCACTCAGCTGTTTGCTCCGTCGGGTTACTACATTGAAGGTCCTTATTACCACCGCTATGCGATTCGTCCACTGTGTGTGTTTGCTGAGGTTCTTCATCGTCATATGCCAGAACTCGACATCTTCAATTACAAAGATGGTGTGATTGGTAACACGGTTGAGGCGATGCTAGCAACGGCCTACCCAAATGGTCAGTTCCCAGCACTTAACGATGCATCTCGCACGATGAGCATCAATGATGCGGGTGTGCAGGTCGCAGTAAGTCAGTACGCCAAGCACTATGGTATCAACGATAACCTACTCGGTATGGCGAAGATCCAAGACTCTGTGTGGGTGCACGGCTGTGGTCTGGAGCTATCACAAGCGTTTGAAAAAGCGACGGATGTGGGTCTTCCATTCTGGCCAAGCGTTGAGCTCAACGAAGGACCAAATGGTGACCGCGGTGCGCAAGGCTTTATGCGCGTGCAGGACAAAAACAAAGACGTATTCCAGCTAGTGATGAACTATGGTCAGCACGGTATGGGACATGGCAACTTTGATACGCTGGGTATTTCTTACTTCAACCGAGGTAAAGAAGTGCTTCGCGAATACGGCTTTGGCCGTTGGGTTAACGTTGAACCTAAGTTTGGTGGACGCTACCTAGACGAGAACAAAACCTATGCTCGTCAGACGATTGCTCACAACGCAGTGACGGTTGACGAAACGTGCCAAAACTACTTTGACGTAGAGCGTGCTGACAGCGTACACGGTCTGCCACACTTCTTTGCTGCAGACAACGAGCAGATCGTTGGTATGAGTGCTTTTGCTAATGAGCACTACGACGGTGTACAGCAGCAGCGCAGCGTGTTCATGTTGAAACATGACGATCTTGAAGCGCCATTACTCATCGATCTATTTCGCCTAACAGGCGAAGGTGAGCACCAGTACGATTATTCGCATCAGTTTGATGGTCAGGTGATCCGCACCAACTTTGAATACCAGGCACATAAAGAGCTCAACATATTGAGCGAAGAGCTTGGCTATCGCCACCTTTGGAATGTAGCACAAGGCGAAGCAAACGAGACGGCGCTAGTCAGCTGGCTACAAGAAGACAGCTACTATACTTGGCTAGGTACCAGCTCGAATGACAATGGCGAGGTTATCTTCACTCGCACGGGCGCCAATGACCCAAGCTTTAACCTACGTAGTGAGCAAAGCTTTATTCTTCGCACTAAGGGTGAAGACACTCTATTCGCATCGGTAATTGAGACACACGGTTACTTCAACGAAGAGTTTGAGCAATCGGTCAGTGCCCGTGGCAGCGTTAAAAATATTCAAGTTGTTGGTCACAACGCGCAAGCGTCAGTGGTAGAGATTGAGACGGAAACCTCTCGCTTTACGCTAATGGTGAGCAACAACCCACAAGTTACTAAAGATACAACCAACAATGCTGAGATCGCAGGCAAAACCTACTCTTGGGTTGGCTGTTTCGCGATTGAGCAGGAGACACTATAAATGAGCTATCAACCACTACTATTGAACTTTGAGGAAGCAGCGGAGCTGCGCAAAGATCTAGGTAAGGAAACCTTGCTAGGTAAGAAACTAGCGCGTGATATTGCTCAAGTGAATGACTACATGGCTGAAGTGGGCATTGAAGTCCCTGGCCACGGTGAAGGCGGCGGTTACGAGCATAACCGTCATAAGCAAAACTATATTCATATCGACTTAGCTGGTCGTTTGTTCCTTATCACTGAGGAAACTAAATACCGTGACTACATCGTAGAGATGCTAACCGCGTACGCGAATGTTTATCCAACACTGGAAAGCAACGTTAGCCGTGATACTAACCCACCGGGTAAAATCTTCCACCAAACGCTAAACGAAAACATGTGGATGCTTTACGCATCTTGCGCATACAGCTGCGTGTACCACACGCTTTCGGATGAGCAAAAGCAACACATCGAAACAGACCTATTCAAACAGATGATCGACCTTTTCGTTGTGACTTATGGTCACGACTTCGACATCGTCCACAACCACGGTTTGTGGGCAGTAGCCGCTGTGGGTATTTGTGGCTATGCGATCAACGATCAACAGTCTGTTGATAAAGCGCTTTACGGTCTGAAGCTTGACAAAGTAAGCGGCGGTTTCCTAGCTCAGCTAGACCAACTGTTCTCGCCAGACGGCTACTATATGGAAGGTCCTTACTACCACCGCTTCTCGCTGCGTCCAATCTATCTGTTCGCAGAAGCGATTGAGCGTCGTCAACCAGAGATCGGTATCTATGAGTTTAACGACTCAGTGATCAAGACGACTTCTTACGCGGTATTCTCTACAGCTTTCCCAGACGGTACGCTACCAGCACTAAACGATTCGTCGAAAACCATCAGCATTAATGATGAAGGCGTTATTATGGCGACAAGCGTGTGCTACCACCGCTATGAGCAAAGCGAAACGCTGCTTAGCATGGCAAACCACCAACAAGACGTCTGGGTTCAATCTGCAGGTAAAACTCTGTCTGATGCAGTTGATGCTGCGGATGAAATTAAGCCGTTTAACTGGGGTAGCTTGTTTGTCACTGACGGTCCTAAAGGTGAGAAAGGTGGACTTACTATTCTCCGTCATCGCGATACTCAAGACGATGATACGATGGCTCTTCTATGGTTTGGTCAACACGGCTCTGATCACCAGTATCACTCTGCTCTTGACCACGGTCATTACGATGGGCTTCATCTAAGCGTATTTAATCGTGGACAAGAAGTTCTGCACGATTATGGTTTCGGTCGTTGGGTAAACGTAGAGCCTAAGTTTGGTGGTCGCTATATCCCTGAGAACAAGTCGTACTGTAAGCAGACGGTCGCGCATAACACAGTAACAGTTGATCAAAGAACGCAAAACAACTTCGACACGGCAACCGCGGAGTCTCGTTTTGGCTCGAAGCAGTTCTTTAAAGCTGATGATGCAAAACTGCAAGGTATGAGCGGTAAAATCAGCGAGTACTATGAAGGCGTGGATATGCAGCGTTCAGTGCTACTGGCTGACATAGAAGAATTCGAGAAACCATTGGTTATTGACGTTTACCGTATCAAAGCGGACAAAGAGCACTCTTACGATCTCCCCGTTCACTTTTCTGGTCAAATCATTCGTACCGACTTTGAATACAGCACAGAATCTACATTGCGCCCAATGGGTGAAAACTTTGGTTATCAGCATCTATGGAACTTAGCTAGTGGTAACGTTGAAGGTAGCTCTCTTGTATCTTGGTTACACGGCAACAGCTACTACAGCTTGATAACAAGTGCAGTAGCAGATTCAAAAGTGTACTTTGCGCGCCTAGGTGCTAACGATCCAGACTTCAACCTACGCAGCGAGCCTGCACTTATCTTGCGTCAATCTGGTCAGAATCATGTATTTGCTTCTGTACTTGAAACTCATGGTTATTTTAACGAAGAGTTTGAGGCTTCAGTGGGAGCCCGTGGTCTTGTCGAAGCGGTGACAACGCTGGCTGATAATGACGATGCGACTGTCATTGAAGTGACAACCACAACAGGTAATGCATATCGATTTGCCATCAGTAACCGCGAAGCGGGGCAACAAGAGTTATTACATGAAATGACGATTGGCGACGAAAGCGTGAGCTTTACTGGCTCGTTTGCTCAACTCTAACTCTATATCTATTTCTAGCCGGGCATTGCCCGGCTTTTTGCGTTGACGATTTTAGCAATTTAAAAGGGGAACTATGGACACTCTTGATGGTGTGATTGTCATTGGCTATTTTGCTTTTGTGCTGTTCGCTGCGTTAGCTTTCAAGCGTTTTACTACTGACTCATCTGGCTTTATTCGTGGTGGTGGAGCGATGATGTGGTGGATGGCTGGCGCGACGGCCTTTATGACTCAGTTCTCCGCGTGGACATTTACTGGTGCTGCGGCAAAAGCTTATGAGGATGGCCTAACTGTGCTATTTATCTTCTGGGGCAACGCACTCGGTTTCTTTGTAGCGGCTTGGTATTTTGCCGAACGCTATCGAAAGCTACGCGTTGAAACGGCGATGGAAGTGATTAAGGTTCGTTTTGGTCGTAGTTCAGAGCAGGTCTACACTTGGATTTCTTTTCCTCTTACCATTTTATCTGGTGCAATATGGCTCAATGGCTTAGGGATCTTTGCTTCTGCGGTATTTAATATCGATTTAATGGTTACCATTATTGGTGTTGGTTGCTTGGTGACGTTTATTGCGGTGAGTGGCGGCTCATGGACGGTATCAGCGACGAATGTGATTCAACTGATTTTGCTGGTGGCTATTACGATGGCGGTTGGTGTTTACGCACTCATTGAAATTGGTGGTCCATCTGAACTAATTAATCAATACCCGACTGAAACGTATATGGGGCATGACATCAGTTATTGGCAGATCTTCTGGTTATGGGTCGTGGTTATGATGATGAAGCAAACCATGAACACCAATAACGCATTATCCTGTTACCGCTTTTTGGTGACAACCAATGAGAAAGAAGCGAAAAAAGCGGCTCTGGTTACGGGTATTCTTTTCATTGTTGGACCTGTTATGTGGTTCGTGCCGCCATGGGCAACAGCAGCAATGGGTGTTGACTTGATGGCGTATTATCCAACGTTAGGCACGAGTGCCAATAACGCTGCATATGTTTACTATATTGACCACTTCTTACCTGCTGGGATGTTAGGTTTGGTATTAGCTGCAATGATTGCTGCGACGATTTCTCCAATGACAACAGCATTGAACCGTAATGCAGGTATTTTCGTGCGTAATGTCTATCAATCCATTATTAAACCTCAAGCTAACGAAGTAGAGCAGCTTCGCGTGGGGCAAGTAGCCACATTAGTGAATGGTGTGCTTTGCGTTCTTGCTGCCTTGATGTTTGCGTCGATTAAAGAATACAGTTTCTTCGATATCATGATGTTATTTGGTGCGCTACTACAGACACCACTTTCTATTCCATCGCTGTTGGCGTTTGTGACGTTAAAAACACCAGACTGGTCTGGCTGGGCGACTATTGCTGTGGGACTCTGTGTGTCAGCATTTATGCAGTTCATATTCCAAGTGGATTGGTTGTTACCACTGTTCGATACAGCAAGCTTTAGCCATCGTGAAACAGTGGATCTGCAAGTCGCAGCGACCATGTTAGCTCACCTCTTTATTACCGGCGGGTTCTTCATGATGACACGTTATTTTTATCAAAAGCCGATTGGTGCGAGATTAGGTGAGTTGAATACGCTGAAAAAGAATTTACTCACGCCGATTAGTAAAGAAGAAGAGGCACCTGTAGATTTTCGTCAAGGCGCTTATCTAGGAAGAATGTGTCAAGTTCTAGGATTGCTGGTGGTGCTTATTTCAATGACGACTGACTCGTTACGTGATGGCAGTATTTTTGTTGTCATTGGTGCTCTTATAGTGTTGGCTGGTACTCATTTATATCGAACCAGACATAATGACGACAAGTTAGAAGATGCGACTTCACATTAAAATTACCGTATTAACAATACATTAGTTGAATTTTCACTCTAGGATAGAATTTGAGTGAATTTTATTTATCAGAGTGGCTAGTGTCGGTAAAGATCTATCATCTTGAGGGGCTGAAATAGTTGCTTCACTATTGAGATCCTTTTCCTCATACAGTTTTGGCATTATGGAAATATTTCAGCAGCAACACGAAGCGATTGCTTTCATTGGATTAGCGTTAGCTTTTGTTTGTGGATTTTCAGCAGTGTTTTGGCAAGCTCATCAATAAGGCAAATACATGTTCGATGTCCCGACTCTAGAAGCGCTAGCATTGGTATTGGTTGTCTTTATCGGCGGTTTTGTTTACCGCTCGAAAATTGAAGACTAATACGCATTGTCACGACGATCCAAAAGGCCCTAGTCATCACTGATTAGGGCCTTTGCTTTTATACTTGATTAGGTGTTTAGCTTAAATAGAGAAACTTCCGACACTAACTCTTCCATTCTTTGTTTCACAATGTGCATTTCTTTGTTCATTTTCTGAATATTACTATCGGTTTCCTCCACCATAGAGAGCAGGTTATCGATATCTGATTCAACCGATTGTGTGGTTTGTGCTTGTTCTTCAGTCGCTGTCGCGATACTGCTGTTGTAGTCTGTGATCTTCTTGGTGGTGCCAATAAGTGTTTCGATCATGGCATTGGTTTCCGATACCATAGATTGTGCCGAATAACTGGCATCACGACTTTGCTGCATGTTCTCAAATGAGGTTTTCGCGTTACTAGAGATATCATCCAGAAGGTTGCGGATGACTTCAGTTGATTCTTTGCTGCGCTGAGCAAGTGAACGAACCTCGTCTGCTACCACGGCAAACCCACGCCCTTGCTCACCCGCTCGTGCTGCCTCAATAGCGGCATTCAGCGCCAGCAAATTGGTCTGCTCTGAGATGGCATTAATGTTGTCGAGAATCTCAGACACGTTCGCCATCTTCACTTCCAACTGTTCTAGACACGTGTAAGTGTCGTCAACACTCGAAATTAACTTGGTCGTGGTCGAGAGTGAATGTTCCCCATGGCTTTGACACTGCATTGCATCATTCTGAGCGCTATCAGCGCTTTGTTGGGCTTCTACGGTAATGCCCGCCATTTCTTGACTGGTTTGGGCCATTTCTGTCATAGCCGTTGCGATATTGTCACAACGCAGATGAGTTTGCTGACTCACGGTTTGAGTCGAGGCGACCAACCTACTCATTTCTGCCATTTCTTGCTCAGTTTTTTGTGCGACATCGAGAGAGGTTTGTAATGCCGATGCAAAGCTGTCCGTTAGCTGATTAAAGTGGTGAGCGATGTTGCCAAGTTCATCTTTTTGCTCACAAGGCAGTTTTAGGCTCAAATCCTTGCTGCGCGCAATGGTATCGATTTGTTCGACAAAACGACTAACACGGCGATGTAGGCGATTGGTTGACATGAATGCGATGATGGAGAGAGGTAGCACCACAAATAATGTTAAAGCGATATACGCATAGACTAGTTGCTGTGCTTGTTGCTGGTTTTGTAACGCCAGTGCTGTCATATCGTTGGCAATGGAATCGGCCATAGACTTAATCTGTCCGATACGCTTAGTAGCAAGTTCAAACCAAAGAGAAGCACTTGGTCCTTGCAAGTTGTCCAGCGTTGTTTTCTGTGACAGGTAATCTTGTTGAATGGCATTCACGTCACGCCAGTTTGAACTGTTAGTCATTGCGGATAGCTGATGAGCTTGCTCGGCGGAAAACAGAAGCGTTGCTTGACGAAGGGCATAGGCTTCGGTTGCGATATAACTGGTGATGTTGGCGTATGCATCCAGTGTTGAACGTTGTCCGGCAAATGCACCATTGAGAGCGCCACGAGCTTTACCGGCTTCCTCTTTCATAGCTAGTAAGGCGTGTAGACCACGTAACTGCTGTTCAAGTTTTGGTGCGTCAACCTGAGTTAAAATTACCGATAGATTATCAAGCGCCATGCGGTTGATATTGGAGTAAAACGCAAAGGGTGAATCCTTGATATTCAGAGTATCAACTTGCTGGCGAATGCTATTGCGTTGTTCCAACTGTTGTCGAACATCCTGGCTTAAACGGTCTATCAGTTGTTTGTCCAACACTTGTGGTGCAAAGGCCAATAGACTTTGATACGCCTGATCGGCTTTCACCCTTTGCTGTTTAAGTGCTGTGACTTGCGGCCCTTGTCCTTTGGATGCTACCACACCTGCCGTTAATCCTCGTTCAACAGCAAATTGATGAGCAATGTTATCGAACAGATGGAACAGCTCGACTGCTTCTTGTGATGCTTGGGCATGGTCGGCACGTTCTTGGGCTTTGAAGATCTGGGTAGCGATGAGTCCCATCAAAAGTGTTGTTGGAATTAGAAAAACCAAGAGAATGGTGTTTTTAATATTAAGTAACTTAAGAAGGTTAGGCATTGTATAAACCGTGTATAAAAAACTGGATGCGTAACCTAAAGATTTTACAGAGTTCAATACACGTATTACACGTCAGGGTATTAGAACTTTGATACGATACGAGAAGCGTCAATGGTTTGATGAGTGTCAATTTTTTGGCTACCACTTTGTGGTTATAAAACAAAGTGATAGCCAATAAAATTGAGAGATTCTTCCAAGCTTCAACAAGGAGGAGATCATTTCTTGGCCATGTTAGGCTGCCTGGTGAGTACTAAAGTTACCTAACAATGCGTCATAAAATTCGCTGTCATCGAGAATGCCAACGACTCTACCAGACTCAACCAACAAAATCGGTAACCCACTACGCTGCTTAAGTTCTATTGCTTCTCTCATACCGATGTCTGGACTGGCGACCACGACGGTACTTTGATCAATATGGGTCAGATCACCTCGATTTGCATCCCAGTGGACGAGCTTTAGTTCCTCGTCTTTAACGATGCTGAGTTTGCCATTCGATTGATTGACCCAAACCGATTGATCGGAACAGATCTGCAAACGATCATGTTCTTGCTTTAACTCACTTGCCGGTTGCATTAATGAGCGGCCTTTAAGTACGTTAAGCGGGTTAGTGTGAGCAACAAAATCACGGACGTAGTCGTTTTCTGGTGTGAGGATAATTTCTTCTGGCTTCGCATGTTGAATTAGTTTGCCAGATTCCATAATGGCAATATTGTTGCCTATTTTTAGAGCCTCATCCAAATCGTGACTGACGAATAGAATCGTCTTATTGAGTTTCTCTTGGAGAAGAATCAGCTCATCTTGAAGCTGGGTTCGAATCAATGGATCTAGGGCAGAAAAGGGTTCGTCCATCAATAAGATGTCAGTATCCATGGCAAATGCACGAGCGAGTCCAACACGCTGCTGCATACCACCTGATAGCTCATGCGGGTACTTATCTTCCCACTCAGAGAGACCAACAAGCTCTAGCTGCTCGCGTGCTTTGTTTCGCCTTGTCGACTTCGACATGCCTTGCAGTTCAAGTCCAAAAGCTACATTGTCCAACACGGTTAGCCAAGGCATCAAAGCAAATTTCTGAAAGACCATAGAAACACGATGAGTACGTAGGTGACGTAACGTTTCGTCATCACAAGTGGCTAAATCAACATAATCGTCACCATTTTTCAGCGCTAATGAGCCTCGGGAGATGGTGTTTAAGCCGTTGACTGCACGGAGTAAGCTTGACTTACCTGAGCCTGAAAGTCCCATCAGGACGCAAATCTCACCTTCTTTTACGCTCATCGACACATTGTCGACCCCGACGACTTGTGAAGTTTGGTCGATGATTTCTTGACGAGTTTTACCTTGGTCAAGTTGCTCAAGCGCTAATTGCGGCTTATCACCGAAGACAACGTCTAGGTTTTTAATCGTAATGGCATCCATGACTAGGCTTCCTTTTGATTCGGCGATTTACAGAGTCGGTCTAGGATAATAGCAACTAGGACAATCGCTAATCCGGCTTCAAATCCTTGAGAAATATTGACCGTATTTAGGGCTCGAACGACGGGTTTACCCAGTCCATCCGCACCGACGAGAGCGGCGATGACCACCATGGATAAAGACAGCATGATGCATTGGGTCACGCCAGCCATGATGCTGGGCATGGCCGCTGGCAGTTCTACTTTAAACAACAGCTTCATTCGTGTGGCACCAAATGCCTTGCCTGCTTCCACCAACTCTTCCGGTACTTTGGTGATGCCAAGGTAAGTTAGTCTAATTGGCGCGGCGATGGCGAAAATAATGGTGGAGATCAATCCAGGAACAATACCCAGCCCAAACAGAACCAAAGTTGGAATCAGATAGACGAAAGTGGGGACGGTTTGCATTAAGTCGAGAATGGGGCGCAGCAACGTATACAGCCAAGGGCGGTGTGCTGCCATGATGCCAAGAGGTACGCCAATTAATACAGAAATCGTTGTCGCGGCAAACACCAAAACAAAGGTTTCTAGCATTTCTTGCCAGTAGCCAAGGTTCAAAATCGTCAGCAAAGCACCAATGACAAATAGTACCAAAGGGATACTACGGTGCAGATACCAAGCAATGGCTGCGGTCATAATGATCGGCATTGCAGGTGGCATCCATTTAAACACATCAACGACGAACAAAATGATGGTTTCAAGGAAGATAGAAATTGCGTCGAACAGGCCTGCGGCATTGAATGTCAGCCAGTCGACACCTGCTTCCATCCATTGACCCAGAGGGATTTTGTTGTCAGTAATAAAATTCACAATACAACCTTAGTGTTTTCGAGTGGACAGTTATGCCCACTCATTTTGAATTACGCTTTTGAGTCGATGTAGCTTTGTACTGCTGCGTTTGCGTTTTCACCCGATAGAGTTGTTACGCCAGATAGCCAAGCTTCTACTTGCTTTGGATTTGCCTTCATCCATTGCTGTGCCGCTTTTGACGGTTGTACATTTTGATTTAAGATGGCTTCCATCAATTGGTTTTCCATCTCAAGGCTGAACTCTAGATTTTTCAGCAGTTGCCCCACGTTTTGGCATTCAGATAGATAGTTGGCACGCACGTTGGTGTAAACGTTGGCACCGCCGTAGTTAGGACCGAAGTAATCGTCGCCGCCAGAGAGATACTCCATTTCGATATTGCTGTTCATTGGGTGTGGTGCCCAACCCAAATACACAATCCATTGGTTGCGGCGTGCAGCGCGAGAAACCTGAGATACCATGCCAGCTTCACTAGATTCGACTAAGTTAAAGTCCTTGAGGCCGAAAGCATCACTGTCGATCATGGATTGAATAAGGCGGTTACCATCGTTGCCTGGTTCTATGCCGTAGATACGATCGCGGAATTTGTCGGCATGTTTGGCTAGATCAGCAAAGCTTTTTACGCCAGCGTCATAGACATATTTAGGCACGGCTAGGGTGTACTTAGCACCTTCTAGATTGGCACGAACGGTTTCTACGGTTTTGGCTTCACGATATTTAGCGATATCTCCCTCCATCGTAGGCATCCAGTTGCCAAGGAAGATATCGATATCACCGTTCGCCATTGAAGAGTAAGTGACAGGTACTGACAGAAGATCGGTTTTGGTTTTATAACCCATCCCTTTTAGTAGTTCCGTAGTGACCGCAGTGGTTGCAGTGATGTCTGTCCAACCAACATCGGCAAAACGTACCGTTTCACATTGGTTGGCATAGGCGTTCATCGCCAGACTACTAAGAGCGAGTGCTGAGAGTGTTTTTGTCATCGTTGACATGCTATTTCCTTTTTATTTTTGGCTGACTTTGGTGGACTTAGTCCAGCTCTCTCAATGGAGAGCCAATTCGTTGTGTTTGTTCCCAGTTCGGAGCGAGCCAAACGGGTTGCTTGTCTTGTTGAAGAGGTTTACCCAAGATGATGTCGGCAGCGCGCTCGGCAACCATGATGGTTGGACCGTTAAGATTGCCGTTTGGAATCGTTGGGAAAATGGAAGAATCGACCACGCGTAGTGCTTTGATACCGCGAACGCGGCACTGCTCGTCGAGTACGGCTAGTGGGTCATTATCGGCTCCCATTTTGCAGCTGCAAGAAGGGTGATATGCGCTTTCTACGTTCCGCTTTACCCACTCATCGATAGCGTCGTCGCTTTGAATATGGAGCCCAGGTTGAATCTCATCACCGCGGTAGGCATCCATTGCGGGTTGATTTAGAATCTCACGAGTCAGGCGAATGCAGTCTCGCCAATCTTGGCGATCTTGCTCGGTCGAGATGTAATTGAACTCAATTAATGGCTTGTCATGTGGATTTGCCGAACGAATCTCTACGGTGCCACGGCTCTCGGGTTTATTAGGCCCCACATGCACTTGGAAACCATGCCCATCAAAAGCCGCTTGTCCGTCATAGCGCATAGCAGCTGGAAGAAAGTGGTATTGAATGTTGGGCCACTTAAGCCCTTTACGAGAACGAATAAACGCGCAAGATTCAAAGTGGTTGGTCGCACCTAAGCCTTTACGAGTAAGAATCCATTCTGCGCCAATAAGCCCTTTGCTCACCAAACCGAGTTTGCTGTTTAGCGTGATTGGCTGAGAGCAGTGGTATTGGAAATACACTTCAAGGTGGTCTTGAAGATTAGCACCTACACCAGCGAGGTCATGTTCTACCGTCACGCCTGCGCGCTCCAACACCTTCTTAGGACCGATTCCGGAAAGCTGCAAGAGCTGCACTGAGCCGATAGAACCAGCGCTAGAAATGACTTCCTTGTTCACTTTGGCATCGACGACAATACCAGACTTTTCATACTGGACGCCGACAGCTTGCTTTGCTTCCAATAAGACTTTATGAACCACGACACCTTTAATCAGCGTGAGGTTAGGGCGCTTGAGGGCACGTTTTAGATAGGCATTGGATGTAGAAGCTCGGACCCCACCATCAACGGTCATATGCATCGGACCAAAGCCTTCTTGCTGATAACCGTTATAGTCTTGAGTTTCAGGGTAACCGGCTTCTTTGCCTGCATCGATAAAGGCTTGATAGAGTGGGTTACGAGTCATGTTATTGCCATTGCAAGTGCCAACTGGGCCGTCCCCACCACGATACTCATCGCTGCCACCATCCCAAGACTCTGCGCGGCGGAAATAGGGTAAACAAGACTGGTAGTTCCAACCTTTTGCACCTTGTTGTTCCCATTGGTCGAAATCACAAGCATGCCCGCGAACATACACCATTCCGTTAATGGATGAGCTACCGCCAAGCACTTTACCGCGAGGACAATGTAGCTTGCGTCCATCTAGACCCGCCTCTTCAGTGGTTTCAAATTGCCAAGCGTATTTTTCGGTGTTCATTGGGTAAGAGAGGGCTGTTGGCATCTGAATAAAAATACTTTTATCGCTGCCACCTGCTTCTAACAGTAATACAGAGTGCTCACCGCTTTCCGTTAGTCGGTCTGCCAAAACACAGCCAGCCGATCCCGCGCCGACGATAATATAATCGTAGCGTTGTTCCATAATCTGTCTCCGTAAACTCATCGTTAGGCGTAAGGGCTGACGTATTCGCCAAGCTCGATTAAAACACTCTTAGTTTGGGTGTAATGCCTTAAGGTCTCAGGTCCATTTTCACGGCCAATACCAGAATGCTTATATCCGCCTACGGGCATTTCTGCTGGAGAATCACCCCATGTGTTCACCCAGCAAATACCAGCTTGCATTTGATGAATAACGCGATGTGCTCGCGATAAATCTTGAGTGAAAAGTCCAGCGGCCAATCCATAATCGGTGTCGTTAGCGCGTGCAATAACGTCTTGTTCGTCATTGAAAGTAAGTACTGACATTACAGGTCCGAAGATCTCCTGCTGTACATGCGGCATGTTGTCGTCACAATCGACGAAGACAGTTGGCACGACGAAGTTACCTTTGTCTAACCCATTTTCAGTCACCTGATAACCGCCAGTCAGTAGGGTTGCGCCACTTTTCTTAGCACTTTCAATGGCGTCTAAAACTTTAGATAAATGCGTTTTTGAAATGAGGGCACCAACTTGAGTTTTGCTGTCCATCGGGTCGCCAACGATCAGTTTTTCAGTGCGGGATTTCAGCTGCTCAATAAAGGCTGAGTATATAGATTGATGTACAAAGACGCGGGTGCCGTTAGTGCAGACCTCGCCTTGGGTATAGAAATTCGCGACCATAGCGGCAGATACTGCGTCATCCAGTTTAGCGTCTTCAAAGATGATCATTGGAGACTTACCGCCAAGCTCCATGGTGACGTGTTTAAGGGTTCGAGCACTATTAGCCATGACTTTCTTCCCTGTACCTGATTCACCGGTAAAGGAAACTTTGGCAATATCAGGATGTGCTGTCAGCATCTGACCAACCCGATGATCACCTTGAATCACATTGAACACACCATCTGGTACTCCCGCTTCACTATAGACTTCCGCAAGCTTTAGTGCGCTTAGAGGCGTTTCTTCCGAAGGCTTGAAAATCATGGCATTACCCGCAGCAAGTGCCGGTGCAGACTTCCACATAGCAATTTGAATCGGGTAGTTCCAGGCGCCAATTCCCGCGCAGATGCCTAAAGGTTCACGTCTGGTGTAGAAAAACTGATTCTCGCTAAGTGGTTGTTGCTCACCTTGCAATGCTGGAGCGAGACCAGCGTAGTATTCAATGACATCGGCACCAGTGGCAATATCCACTTCAATGGCTTCTTGTAGTGGTTTTCCGGTGTCAGTAACTTCGAGAGCAGCGAGTTCAGAATTGCGTTCGCGCAGCAATGCCACTGCCTTGAGAAGAATTCGACTGCGTTCAATGGGGCTCATCGCAGACCAAATGGCGAAGCCTTTTTTAGCAGATTCAATAGCAAACGCTAAGTCCTCAGAATTTGCTTGGACGATTTCAGCTAAGGGCTCACCGTTAGCAGGATTATAGGTCGTAAAGTATTCGTCGGATGAGCCTTGTTGAAGTTGTCCGTCGATGTAGAGTGTTTTCATATCCATTTGAAAGTCTGACTTATGATTATTTTAATGAGTAAAAAGTGAGTTGCTTATCTAGATAATCGTTGATGATGAAACGGGCTTTTTCAGCGTCAATACCTTCTGGGGTCAAGGTGCCTCTTAGCCAAATTCCATCGATAAGCGCAGCGATACCGTTAGCAACGACATCGGCTTGTTCCGGTGTGAGCAAAGTGTTGAGTTCAATCTTAAGGTGCGATAACAGGCGTTTTTCATTGACACGTTGTAGGCGTTTCAACTGGGCGTCATGCATTGAATAAGACCAAAACGCTAACCAAGTTTTCGCCACTTTATTTTCTGCCTGAAATCCTACGAAATTGGCGTCAATAATGGCATTGATACGTTTGACGTGTTCTGTTTTGGGGATTTGACTTAGGTGAGATGTCACGGTTCTAGAAAGCTGCCTTAGGATCTCTCGCATGGTCTCTTCGAGAAGGCCGTGTTTACCACCAAAATAGTGGTTGATGATACCTGTAGAGACGCCGGCTTCCTTGGCAATTAACGAGATACTCGCGGCGTGCAAGCCCACACGATCTATAACAGACATGGCTGCTTGAACTAGCTGTGGTTTCCTGACTAATGGCATGCCAACCTTCGGCATTTGAACTCCCTTTTATTTTTAATTGAACGTTCAGTTAAATATAAAATGCCTGAAAAAAGATTTGAGTTCAAATTAAATGTCTCTTTTTGCGTAACCAGTAAGTAAACATTTTTTAACACAACCAAAGAGTGGGTCTATCATTCGACACCAAAGAAACAGGTCAATAAAAGTGCTAAACCAAGCTGTATAGTTGATTTGTTGTCATCTAATTCATTGATTTAAAATGATTACTTTGGCTTTTAATTTGTCTGGGATTGAAAGGTTTGGAATTTCGGTTCAGCGGAAAAACAATATTGAGTAGGCTGACTTGGCTCAATAAATATTTAGAGTACGAACTATTAAGAAATAACAACGCAAGAGAGTCACTAAGAAGGGGCATTTGGAGAAGCGCAATGGGCAGTTAAGAGAGTCTCTACTGCCCATTGCGTTAGCGTTTAAATGAAGTCTTTACGCATTGGGGTAAAGTTATCAATTAAGATACCGGCTTTTAAGCACTTACAGCCGTGCATAATGTTTGGCACTTTATAAACAGTATCTCCCGATTTGACGATTTTTGTCTCTTCACCTACTGTGAATTCAAATTCACCAGAGACAACATAGGTAATTTGCTCGTGAGGGTGGTTGTGCATTGGTGCAACCGTTCCATCTTCGAAGTGTACTTCGACGGTCATCATGTTTTCACAATGCGCCAACACTTTGCGGCGTAGGCCGCCACCTTGATCTTCTAATGCTACATCTTTGTTGTATACGAACATTGCTGTTTCCTCTAAATCAGGTTTAAACTGCCTCTAATAGGGCAAGTCTTTGGTTGTGATCATCTAATAATTGGCGTGATGCGACTTTTGCAGAGTCTGCATCGCCAGTCATAATTGCGTCGTAAATATCCCCATGCTCTTCAATACAGAATCGCCCGCCCACGGCAGCTTCATCGATAAAAGTCTTAAAAAGCGATTCAAGAATATTGGCAAAAGGGACGTAAAACGGATTAGCTGTCGCTAAGAATATCGTTTTGTGAAAGGCATGATCGTTATGTGTCCACGCTGTGTAGTCGTGATTAAACGCGGCCTGTTTCATGTTTTGAAAACAGACAGACAGTGCCTTGCGATGCTCGATAGAGGCATTTCTCGCTGCCATGGAGCAGGCTTCTGGTTCAATCGCTTTTCGAAGTCCCAAAAATTGGGTGAGGAAGCGTTGGACATTATCAGTGTCTTTTACCCAGTCAAGAAATTGAGGGTCGAGAAAGTGCCAATGGTGACGAGCTGTCACATTGGTCCCGACTTTAGGTTTTGACTCGATTAAGCCTTTGGCAGAAAGCAGTTTAGTGGACTCACGAAGTGCAGTACGGCTGATGCCAAACTTCTCGCAAAGTTCTAACTCGCTCGGCAACTTTTCACCTTCTTCTAATTCACCGGTAAGGATTTTGCTGGCGATTTCTTTTGCCACTTGAACGTGAATTCTTCTGCTAGAGTCTGCCACGGTATGGAACGTAGCCATAGTTCTGACCTTGTTGGTTGTTAGGTTCACACGTCAATTAAGTTCACGTGTGTTTGTGTAATAACTATATAATCATACAATATCACTTAATGGCGTCAATGGACAAAATAGTAAAAAAACAATTCTAGGTCGCAAACTGAGCATGAGACTCGGATTATGTGATGGGTAACACGTAAATTAGCCGGTTATTGGGTAATAGGGTGGTTAATTGGGGCAAAACGTAAGACATTTACACTGAATAAATGCGATGTATCACATCTATTATGGAAAGTTTAGTGATAGAATAGCTGCTAAAATAATACATAAACACTTTAAGTAAGCGATAAAGATATGTCAGGTAAGTTTAATTCTATTACGGGTTCAAAGCGCAGTATCCACGTCCAGGTCGCTCGTGAAATTGCTCGAGGTATTCTCTCTGGTGATTTGCCGGAAGGTTCAATTATTCCAGGCGAAATGGCGTTGTGTGAACAATTTGGTATAAGCCGTACTGCACTTCGTGAAGCAGTTAAGCTATTGACGTCAAAAGGCTTGCTTGAATCTAGACCTAAAATTGGTACACGTGTTGTCGATCGCGCGTACTGGAACTTTCTCGATCCACAGTTGATCGAGTGGATGGATGGTCTTAACGATGTAGAACAGTTCTGCGGTCAGTTCCTTGGACTGCGCCGTGCTATTGAACCAGAAGCATGTGCGTTAGCGGCCAAATTCGCGTCTGCAGAGCAACGAATTGAGTTGTCTGCGACCTTCCAAGAAATGGTCGAAGTGTCTAAAGAAGAAAACTTTGAACAGTCTAAATGGTTAGATGTTGATACTCGTTTCCACAGTTTGATTTTTAATGCGACGGGCAATGACTTTTATCTCCCGTTTGGCAATATTCTTACCACTATGTTCGTTAACTTTATCCAGTTCTCTTCAGACGGCGGGTCGACGTGTATCAACGAACACCGAGCTATTTACGAAGCGATCATGGCAGGGGATAGTGACAAAGCTCGTGAGGCGTCAGCAAACCATCTACGCGAAGAAAACCACAGGCTTCCTGTAGCAAGTTAACACCAAGAGATGAGCGCGCTTGTTAACAATTTGAAGAAAAAGGCAGCATATAAGCTGCCTTTTTTGTATCCAAAGTGCACCATTGTGAAATTTCTATTGATATAATAATACAAAATGTCAGTTGGAGACTTCACATGCCTCACGCGCTTCTACCCAATATCACGCAATTTCTATGTAGCGTTGATCCGTTTGATAAACTTCCCAAAGAGCTGGTTCGTAAGGTAGCCGCGGAAATAAAAATCACTTATTTGGGTAAGGGTGAGGTGATTGACCCTTGTAACGGGCAATCTGGGCTTAGTGGAGAAGGGGAGAATTTGCCGAAAAGCCAACAGAAGTTTCTATATGTCATTCGAACTGGCTCTATGGAGCAACGCAAACCCGATGGCGTTCTTCGCGCAAGACTGGGAAGTGAAGATTTGTTTGGCTTTACTTTTCTCGATGATCAAGTTTCTAAAGAGTCGGGTTATCAAGCGGTTGCCATCGAAAATACGCTTCTATATTTAATCCCTCATTCTACGCTTGAAACCATCTTTAAACGTAATCCAGAGTACGCGGAACACTTTGCTTCTCAAGCGCAAGTTCGCCTTAAATCTGCACTAGATGTTGTTTGGTCCAATAAAGAAAAAGGTCTGTTTATTAAAAAGGTGTCTGACGTGGCGAGTGGAGTCATTGCGATTGTTGATGCCTCTATGTCGATTAAAGGTGTCGCACACGAAATGCGAGTTGTTAAACGATCTTCAACTGCGGTGGTGTGCGACAACGGCAAGTTAGTTGGCCTAATGACGGATCGTGATATGACCAAACGAGTCATCGCAGAAGGCCATGATAACAGCGCTCCTATTAGGGATGTGATGACGCCTAATCCACTAACAGTCAGCCCAAACGATCTGGTTTTGCATGCCGCATCATTGATGATGCAACATAATGTTCGGGGTTTACCCGTTGTTTCTGAGGGTAAAGTGGTGGGCCTGCTGACCACTTCGCACTTGGTGCAGAATCATCGCATGCAAGCGATATTTCTTATCGAAAAAATCAAATACGCTACCAGTGTTCGTAACATGGCGAGTTTCACCACGGAACGTCAGGCCATATTTGAAGCTCTAGTAGAAGGAAATGTCGCACCTGAGACCATAGGTCGGGTAATGTCGATGATTATGGATGCGTACAATCGTCGAATTATTCAGATTGCGATTGATAAACTGGGGGAGCCACCATGTCATTTTTCGTGGATAGTTGCAGGTTCTCACGCTCGAAATGAAGTTCACATGCTTTCGGATCAAGACAATGCAATCATTCTTAGTGATGAGGCGACCGAGAATGACAAAGTCTACTTCCGCCACTTATCACAGTATGTCTCAAATGGGCTTGCTGCTTGCGGATATCCCTTGTGTCCGGGTAAATATATGGCAGCTACGCCCAAATGGTGTCAGCCATTGTCGACATGGAAACACTATTATAAAAAATGGGTATCGAACCCTGAATACGAAAGACTTTTGAATATCAGCGTGTTCTTGGAAATTCGCTGTGTTTATGGTGAAGCGAGCTATGCCGATATATTACGCGATGAACTTCACTCCAACATTCGTAGCAACCGTGAGTTTTTAGGGATTTTGACTCGAGATGCTATTAATACGTCACCTCCTCTTGGTGTTTTTAACAGCCTAGTGCTGGAAAAAACAGGCGAGAACAAGAAAACTCTGAATATAAAAAAATACGCGATAAACCTCGTTATTGATTTAGCGCGTATTTACGGTCTTGCCGTAGAATGCGACTCGTCGAATACCGACGAACGATTCACTCAAGCCAATGAGCAAGGCATGTTAAGTGATGACTCATATAAAAACATTATCAATGCTTACCATTACATTCTTATGTTTAGACAGCATCATCAGCTACAAGCGCTAAAACGAGGTGAGCAGCCGGATAATCACATCAATCCCGATTCATTTGGCAGTTTTGAACGTGGCAACTTGAAAGATGCATTTAGAATCATTTCTACGTTGCAAGATGCGGTTAAACTCCGGTTTGGTGGGAGGTTGTAACTAGTGGCTGGTGTTTTGAAAAGCGTGATGAATCAATTTCACGTTTATAACCATTATCTCAAGCAAAGGCAGCGATATCTCGCCAATCAAAAGATACCCAATGAGTTGAGAAACTTGTTAAGTGAGCAACCGCCGAGAATGGAGGTATTAGCAACAGAAGTCGAGTACCTAGTGTTGGATTTTGAAACGACTGGGTTAGATGCCAATACCAACACCATTCTTAGTTTAGGTTGGGTAGAAATTGCCAACTTTACGGTCAATGTTGCTAGTGCAAAACAGCTGTTTATTGAGTCGCCAAATGAGGTTAAGGCGGAAACCGCGGTCATAAACCATATCATGCCTGAAATGTTGCAAGATGGAATTTCATTAGATTCTGCGATGACACAGTTATTTCAAGCAGCAAAAAACAAAATACTGATTGCACACGGTTCGATGATTGAAGCGGCATTCGTTGATGAATATTTAACTCAGAAGTATGGAGTGTCAGATCTGCCAGTGATGTGGTTGGATACACTAGCTATTGAAAAGTCGATGGCGTTAGCGGTGAATAAAGATGCTGAGATCGACGTTCGTCTGTCTGAGACTAGGAAGCGATACGGACTACCTGAGTATAATGGGCATGAGGCCTTAATTGATGCTATTGCAACTGCAGAGTTGTTTTTGGCTCAGTCGACTCGACTTTTCAACAAACAGCACCCTTGTATTGGAAAATTGTACCGACTAAGCCAATAAGGGGGTAAAAAAAGAGGTGCCTATCAAGACACCTCTTTTTACTGATTCTTGAATTACGTCTTAGAAACTGTATGTGACACCCAGTCGGCTACGTAGTTCGCGGCGATCTGTAACAGAATCGACGTTCACATCACCAAACTCAACGTACGGTGCCCATTGGCCGAAGCTACGACGTGCTGTGGCGTTTAGCTCGTAGTTTGTGTCTTTGCCGTTGTACAAGATATAACCATCTGTCGCTGCTTTATAATAGTTACCTTCAAGTCCAAAGCGCCACTCGTTTACTGAATAATTGATGTTAGCCGTTAGACGATGACGGCGTTCATTTTGTGCGTCTTCACCGTTGTTTTGACGAATGTCATAACGATAACGACCACTTAAGCTGAGTCCTTCAACACTATCCAGTGCGTAAGTCACGCGAAGCTGTGGTTTGTAAGTCATACCCGCCGAACGAGCTTCGATAGGCATACCTGGTTGGATAGTCCAGTTGTCGTTAATCTTAAAACGATAACCTAAATCCAGCTCCCAACCATTATTTTGCAAGTCTTTAAGAAACGCGCCATCTTCTCCTTTGAACTTTAACTCACCGCTATAGTAGAAGTTACCGATGCTGTCTCCCATTTTGATGCGCGTCGCATGTTGCTCCGTTGTGTGCTTGTACTCAGTACGTATATCTAAAGAAGCTGCGCTTACCGCTGCTGTCGCGAACACAGAAACTAATGCCACTGTTACTTTGTTTAAAGTGCTCATCTTATTTAACCCTTAAGATTTTTAGTTTGTGGTAATGTATGACAAATATGATAAGGGGTTTTCTATGTTTTTAATGTGATACGGATCGAGATTGGCCGTCCTTTGGCAATGCCTTTCATACGGCTTACTGCAGGAAATTGACTTATGCTATTGATATATAAGTTTTTATATGTTGTTGTGTAGTTGTGCCTCTATCGAATTTAACAATAAGATATGTGATGTAGGTAAAGTAATTTTTATATATATTTATACTATAAAATCACAATAACGATGTGATGCGGTTGATTTTTATCCAATTAAAGCCTTCGAATTATCCTATTGAGGGAGGTTTCTACTTCCAACTCAAATACCATTAAAGTTGGAATGTTGTCGAATAGATTTGGTCTCAGACCACAGCAACAAACTGTTGGTGATTTAGTTTGTTGTTAATGATGGGATAGAGACAGAGTATGCACAAAAATACACTCATGACTTTTATAAATACTACAAATATGCAAATTTTGACGTATTGAAAGAGAGGCGACAGTATTGAAAATACTTGGAAGGAAGTCTTCTATCGAGACTTAGGTTACGAGATTTGAGAATTAAATTGTTTTATTTCAGTATTTTAATGTGGTTTTTGTGGTGTGGTAGTCGCGAGAGAGTTCTACACCTTTCCAAAATATGATCTATGTCGCATTAATTTTATTTGTAATACATTAATATTAATTTGCTTTTGGTAGAGCACGGCACGAAGTGTCAGAATTAGCTTGGATGTGGCAAAGCAGCCAAGCGTTCAGATTATTCCATACGACCCCAAGCGAATGGGATGATTCTCCAAAACCTACTTGATAAGTATAAGAGTGTTGTTTACCACCTCACTCAAACACCCCCGGAGTTAATGTCGACGTCACTCTACATTGACAATGGATCTCCTAATGTCGTTTTAACCCTCGCATTATTACAGGTGATGCGAGGGTGTTTTTTTATGTCTTACAATAAATTGTCTCACTTACTTATGCTTTCCTTAATTTATAAATCATTAGTTTCGATTATGGTTTCATTTAACTGATTGTTTTTGCTTTTAAATTGTGGATTTGTCTCTCGGTTGTGATGTAGATCTCGATATTCTTTAAAACATGATACGGATCATATGTAATACAATAATGATGGTTAAATAAACGATCTTGTTCACGTAATAATTATATTGTACTACAAATTGTAAGGTGTGGACGTATAGTTAACGTAACCGAATAACATATCAAAAGGTTTCAAGATGGATCTCAATACCCTAATTGTAGGCATCTATTTCCTATTTCTTATAGCAATAGGCTGGATGTTTCGAACATTTACTAGCACTACAAGTGACTACTTCCGTGGGGGCGGTAGCATGCTTTGGTGGATGGTTGGTGCAACGGCATTTATGACGCAGTTTAGCGCTTGGACATTTACCGGAGCTGCGGGCAAAGCGTTTACCGATGGTTTTGCCGTTGCCATCATTTTTATTGCCAACGCATTTGGCTATTTAATGAACTACCTATACTTTGCTCCTAAATTCCGTCAGTTGCGTGTCGTCACTGTCATCGAAGCGATACGTATGCGTTTTGGCAAAGTAAATGAACAGGTATTTACGTGGTCAGGGATGCCTAACAGTGTTATCTCGGCAGGTATTTGGCTGAATGGTCTAGCCATCATCGCTTCTGGTATTTTTGGATTCGATATGACCACAACCATTATTCTTACCGGCCTTGTGGTTCTTGTCATGTCTGTGACCGGTGGTTCCTGGGCCGTCATTGCCTCTGACTTCATGCAAATGGTCATTATCATGGCCGTAACGGTAACGTGTGCAATTGTTGCGGTTTATCATGGTGGTGGTGTTTCCAATATCGTTGAGAACTTCCCAACCGAGTCATTTGTTACCGGTGATAACCTCAACTATTTAAGTATCTTCAGTATCTGGGCTGTATTTATTTTCCTAAAGCAGTTTAGCATTACTAACAACATGTTGAATTCATACCGCTATTTGGCTGCAAAAGACTCAAATAACGCTCGTAAAGCTGCACTTTTGGCATGTGTGTTGATGACGCTTGGGCCAATCATTTGGTTTATGCCTTCATGGTTTATTGCAGGTCAAGGTGTGGACTTGGCGGCACAATACCCAGAAGCTGGCTCTAAAGCGAGTGACTTTGCGTACCTTTACTTCGTTCAAGAGTATATGCCAGTGGGCATGGTTGGTCTTTTGATTGCAGCGATGTTCGCAGCGACCATGTCTTCCATGGACTCTGGTCTGAACCGTAACTCAGGGATTTTTGTTAAGAACTTTTATGAGCCGATTCTGCGTCCAAATGCCAATGAAAAAGAGCTAGTCGTGGTTTCTAAGCTGACGTCTACTTTCTTCGGCATTGCTATTATTCTAGTCGCGCTGTTTATTAACTCCCTTAAAGGTTTAAGCCTTTTCGACACTATGATGTACGTGGGTGCTTTGATCGGCTTCCCAATGACTATTCCTGCATTCTGTGGTTTCTTCATTCGTAAAACGCCAGATTGGGCGGGTTGGGGAACGCTAGTCGTCGGTGGCTTTGTCTCTTATTTCGTCGGTTTTGTCATTACGGCAGACATGATTCAAAACTGGTTCGGTCTTAATGAGTTGACTGGTCGTGAATGGGCTGATTTAAAAGTCGCTATTGGTTTGATTGGTCACATGATTTTCACCGCAGGTTTCTTTGTACTCTCAACGTTGTTCTATAAGCCTTTACCTGAGCATCGTGAAAAAGACGTCGACAAGTTCTTCAACAATCTGGCGACACCTCTTGTGGCAGAAAGTACTGAACAGAAGAAGCTTGATAATAGACAGCGTCGTATGTTGGGTTCATTGATCGCCGTTGCTGGTGTTGGTGTAATGGCGATGTTCGTCTTGCCAAATCCATTGTGGGGGCGTTTCGTGTTTGTTCTGTGCGGCAGCATCGTCTTTGCAGTCGGCTTACTGCTCGTCAAAGCAGTGGATGACAAAGTGGAAAGTGCGGCTGAAGCCAACGTAGCTACCGAAAACTAGAGTGCTTTATTCATAAATATTGAGCGGCTGATTCCAGCCGCTTTCAACCTTTCTAATGCTTGCAACGTTCAAGCAAGTCCATTGTTAAATCTAATCCAACAAGAATTCATAAAGAGAATCACATGAAAAAAAATGTCCTCGCTTTATCTTTAACGGCAGTATTCGCCTCAGTTGCGCTGGTTGGTTGTGGTAACACGAATGTTGACACTACTCACGCTAATAAAACAATGCTTCAAACGTCTGTGCCGATGGCGTTTAATGAAGTGACACGCGATTACCTTTTGTCGAGTGACAGATTGGTTGATGTTGATGGTGCGACACTGGAGTCCAAATCAGACCAACAGGTTAACGCACTTAAATCTCAACTTGAGAATGCAAAAGATGGTGAGGTGATTACGATTCCAGATGGAAAATATACCAATTTGGGGCATGTAACAATTGCGGCAAATGGTGTGACGATTAAGGCCGAAACTGCAGGAGCGGTTTGGTTTACGGGTCTGGTTCAATTTGAACTAACAGGTAACAACGTGACGCTAGATAGCTTGGTGTTCACCGAAGGCGGCCCGGCGGAACGTTTCGGCGGAGTTCGCATGATGGGTAACGGAAACACACTGCAAAATTCCACATTCTATTACTTCAATCATGATTATGCGTACGAACCTGATGAGCGTCGTTCTGAATATCCTAAATATCTGTGGGTGTCCTTATGGGGTAAAGATGGAAAAGTCATCAATAATCGATTTGAAGGAAAGCAGAAACGTGGCACTTTGATTGGTGTTCAGAAAGATGAGACGCCAGATAACCACCTTATTGCTCATAATATTTTTGTTGATCAGAAACAGAACCAGTTTAATGAGTTAGATATAAAAGAAGCCGTTCGTTACAACGGTAACAGCTGGGAAGCGATTCGAATTGGTGACTCGAAATCTTCGCAATGGGATTCTAGTTCTAAGTTTGTCGATAATTTGCTCGTAGATATGGATGGAGAACGTGAACTTATCTCGATCAAGTCGGGTGATAACGAGATTTCGGGTAACACAATATTCGAAAGTGCAGCGTTGATTTCATTGAGACATGGTAAAGGTAATAAGGTAGAGAACAACGTTATTCTTGGAAACAAGAAATTGCTAACAGGTGGTGTGCGCATCTACGATGAAGATCATGTGATTCGCAATAACTACTTTGCTAACACACGTGGGCGTGATGGACTAATTGAAGGTAACGCTGATCTTCGAGGTGGTATTGTCATTAATACAGGGATTATCGACGTAAAAAACGGCGAGCAGCTTGACCAGTCTGTAAAAGGAAAAGAGCTAAACAAGCAATGGACACCTAAGAACATCGACATAGAGAACAACACGTTTGTTGATACCGAGTGGGGCATTGTCTACGGTAATCAATCTCACCGTGTTAGCTTGTTCAATAATGCCGAAGTAGACAATATTTTTGCTGGTGTTGATATTCGATTTAACAACAATGTCGTCGACAATTCACAAAACCCAGAGTTTGTGAGTGTACGAGCTACAGAGCAGTTTCCTCTGGTTGATGCCAGTTACCATAATGAGTTTTACACCTCAACTATAGTAGGGCAAGAGCAGTTAGAAAATTACTCACTAACACTTCCAAACATGTCCTTGGAAAACGGGTTTAATCAATACCAAGGAGCAGGGGCAAACACCTCTGAGTTGCAATTGATTACCGCTGATAGTGCGGGGCCGACTTACGTATTAGTGAATAGCAACAAGTAACCTGTCAGGAAATTTCGTAAGGTAAAGTCAAAGCGGTCAAGTGGCCGCTTTTTTAGTGGTCGAGTACTCTGTTCTGATCGGCTAACTTAATACCATACTTTGATTTCTACCTCGGCTCTTTGCAATGTACAGCGCGTCATCCGCTCTTGAAAAAATATGATTATTTCGCTCCTGATAGCGAGCTTGGGTTATGCCAACGCTCAATGTTATCGAAAAGGTTTGCTGTTCATAGTGGAAAGGAGTATCGGCTATGGTACAGCGAATGCGTTCCGCAATCTCGTAAGCCGTGTGCTCTTCAATATCAGGTAGAAGCAGTGCGAACTCTTCGCCACCTACTCGGGCGAAAGTATCATCCGGCCGAATGATATCTTGTATTCGAGCAACCACTTCTTTTAGCGTGTTATCCCCAGCTAGGTGTCCATAGGTATCGTTGACCTTTTTGAAGTAATCAATATCCATCAACAATAAACAGTGTGGGGTCGTGCTTTTAGTTATGGTTGCTAATGTGGAGAAAAAATAGCGGCGATTAGCTATTTGTGTGAGTGGATCGGATTCACTCTGTTTACGGAGCTTTAGTTCAAGGCGATGGCGCTTCGATATGTTTCGAGTGAGCCAACAAACTACCCTTTGGTTTTTACAGGTAAAAGAAAGCGGAAAGATCTTGCCCTCAAACCTTAATGTGCCTGCTGGACCCGATTTGGGGTCAATGCCGTTAAGATCTTCAACGCATAGATCATATTCGACAGTCATGACCTGATTATTATCGAGTGATGTGATGATTTGACTGATATACCAGTCGGCTTGCTCGGAAGGCATTACCGAGTGCAGAGTTTGCCCAATCAGTACACTGCCGTCATGATACGACTGAGTATCAGTCCCGCCAAGAAAATCAACATATTCTCCTTCTTCACTTATTATGAAGACAGGGTCAGGTAAACAAGAAAGCACCTCATATACTTCGTCTAATTCAGTAAGCATGCTCTTCCACGAATATTTTTATAATTTACTTTATTAACAATAGAGTATATAAGCAAAAAATAAATAACAAAGGTGATAGAAAAAGCTGAGGTTGAGATCGAGAAATAGGTTTAAAAGCTATATGTGACAGCTAGTTGTATAAGCTATCACATATATTTACGACAAGCTGGAGAGCCTTGGTTTCCCTGTAAAACTAGTTGTCAGAATCTATATTCTCATCAGTTATGTCATCACTGAGCACATCTGAATCGTCATAGTCCACATCTTCATTGATTGTCTCTGGCTCAGATTTCTTACCATTTAATGCATGAAACCTTTTCCTATCGCGTGCAAGGTGTATGTATTTCAACCATGTTTTTTCTAGTTTGCTCTCTGCATGACTTTCGTCTTGGAGCACTTCTAGAAAGTGTTTTTCTGAATCCGATTCCGGAGATAGCTCGCCACTTTCTAGCAAACTCATCGTATCTCCAAAGCGAATCAAGATATCTTCTTCAGCTAAAGTAAAATCGCCAGATTTAGCAAATCCACGTCGAAACCGCTTGTTATCGTAAAAAGGTCTCTTTCCAAGACGAAAATCTACATTTGACATAGTCACCCTCATAAAATGACGTTAATCATCGAACTCAGCCTCAGTATAGACAGAGGATGTAAGGTTTTTGAAATTCTACCCATCGATTTTTTCAACGTTTTTTGGTTTGTTCATTAACTCATTGGTTAGACGCTACTTTTACTTGGGTTTTTTAATATTGTGTGATGGTTTGATGAAGATTTCATGTCGCCCTTGAGTTCCGAAAGTGGCTAGTAAGATGCAAAATGTGCGTTACACTGGCGATAGAGTAGGCAAGGTTAGAGGCATGTATGGAGTCACTTAGTAGAGAGCAATGTTCTGTTGCCCGATTATCAAGGGATCCAAGGTTTGATGGCGTATTTTTTGTGGCAGTGAAGACAACGGGCATTTTTTGCCGCCCTATTTGTCCAGCAAACTTGCCACGAGAGGAGAATGTTGAGTATTTCTCTACGGCGCCTGTAGCGTTGCAGGCAGGATATCGACCTTGTTTGCGCTGTCGTCCGGATAGTGCGCCTAATTCGTGGGCCTGGCTTGGTAAAGAAACCAGTTTTCGACGAGCATTAAGTTTGATCGAGCAGGGGGCGTTACAGCACTCCAATTTGGAAACGTTGTCAGATAGGCTCGGCGTTACCAGTCGATACTTGAGACAACTATTTCAAAACCACCTGGGTATGTCACCCAAGGTGTATGCTCAATATCATCAATTAATGTTTGCCAAACAACTGCTTCACAACAGTTCACTATCAATAACTGATGTTGGTTTTGCCAGCGGTTTTAATAGTACTCGACGATTCAATGATGCCTTTAAGAAGTATCTTAAATTGACGCCTTCAGAAATGAGGCGTCACCATGCAAGGCAAGATGACAGCGGTCGCAATGTGATTCATTTGGCTTACCGAGGTCAATATCACTGGGAGTCGTTACTCGATTTTTATCGTTTAAGAGCAATAGAAGGCGTAGAAGAAGTGACGCAATACAGCTACGCTCGTTATGTGGAGATTGATGGTAGTTTAGCTTGGTTCAAGTTACACGCTGATGTGGAGGGCAAGCAAACAATCAAAGTGGAATTTGAATTGGAAGATGTCACAAAACTGTCTTGGTTGATGAGCAATATAAAAAGAGTCTTTGATTTAAACACCGATGTGGCTTTGATTGAAGAGTTGCTATCGAAGTACGACGACCAATTAGTTATTAAATCAGGGCTGCGGCTTCCTGGTGTGTGGTCGACTTGGGAAGCGGGTGTTCGAGCTGTAGTTGGGCAGCAGGTTTCGGTAAAAGCAGCTATAGGGCAGCTTAACTTGCTGACTGACACTTTGGATCATACGGTATCTGGGCAGCGAGTTTTTCCTAGTGCGGATGTCGTCGCCTGTTCCGACCTTAGTTTTCTTAAAATGCCAAACAGTCGAAAAGAGACATTAGCCCGGTTGGCTCATCATATTACCAATTCGCCCGAGGACACACCAGATAACTGGTTGGCTCTAAAAGGCATAGGTCCATGGACCATTAGTTATGCAAAGATGAGGGGAGCCTCCGAGCCCAACTTGTTTCTTGATACAGATTTGATCGTTAAAAAATACCTTGCTGAGCACCCACAATTGAACGCTGCGAATGTGTCACCTTGGGGAAGCTACGCTACATTACATTGTTGGAGTCATTTTTCATGAACTACTACCTAATAACACCAAGCCCACTTGGGAATGTCACTATTCAAGCGAACGATGATGGTCTGCTAGGACTTTGGTTTGAAGAGCATACTACATTGCCCGATGTTCTGGGCTCACTAGCTCCCGAGCATCCAATTTTGGCTGAAGCTTCTAAACAGCTCTCTTGTTACTTTGAAGGCAAGGTACAGTCATTTGATCTCCCCTTAGCAGCTGAAGGAACTGATTTTCAAAAGCTTGTTTGGCGAGCGTTGTGTGATATCCCTTTCGGAGAGTCGATAAGTTACCAAGAGTTAGCGAATCGAATAGGCAAACCTAAAGCCGTAAGAGCCGTTGGAGCTGCAAATGGAAAAAACCCCATCTCAGTTATCGTTCCTTGTCATCGCGTAATTGGGAAAAGTGGTACATTGACAGGCTATGCTGGCGGAGTTGAACGAAAAAGAAAGCTGCTGGAGCTTGAAGGAATTAAGCTCTAACACAACAGAGAACCTAAAATGTTGGAGCATTGTAGGGTATTTAGTCTCTTATCTATTGGTACTGTTTTATAAATAGCAGGTTGCTTAGATACTGATTTCATATTGCTATGGTTTTTTTAATGCGTTTTTGCAAATATAGATAAGGGCTAATTGCAAAATGCATCTGTATTTGCAAAATGAAAATACTATATGAGTATGGTTTACATGAAATCGATACTTATCTGACCAGAATTATCTGAAAACAACGATTTAAAAAGTTGGCACGCTTGATGCATTATTTAGAGCGACCCTTTTTAAGCCGAGGGTCACCTAGCCAACTGACGTTGTTAGTGAACCTCTATTGTTCACACTTGTATATAGCCAGTCACACTATTTGGTGGCTGGCTTTTTTTATTTTTAGGCTAAGAGCTAAATCACTAAGGCTTACACAATATCGCCTAGTTCAACTCCCTTACTTTCAGCACAGCCTTCATAACAGCTTGGTTTTCTCGGACATGCTGCTCCTCTCGAACAAATTAACCGTGCATCGCCTTCAATACCTCGTTCAACCCAATTGATATTGAGGATTTTAGCCACTGTTTGCAGATCCTTTTTGATAGAACGAGGAATGCTGACACTGCCACCCCCTTCGACACATGATCGTTTTAGTTCACTGGCTATCTCCAATGCGTTGCCGCCTTGAGCATCTATCGCAGGATTTAGATCAATACCCGCGCAGAGTACTCGATTATTTCCAGCCGGGTCGGTCATGTTGATGGATTCACAGCAATAAATACGAGGTTCATCACCCACATTAAGAATAGAGATTTGTGCAGAAGAGCCGTTTTGAGGTTCAGATAAGCGCCTAAATACCGCCCAGTGTTGACACGGGTCGTTCACCATCCGCATATTTCCCCATGGCAGCGGAATACCGTTTCCTCGGTAGACGGCTTTGAGCTTTCCAGGCCCGTAGGCGTCGAAATAGTGCCAATGTGGATAGGGAGATACCACGGTCATACGACGCATGGCGACAGACGGAGATACGCCTGCACGTTTGTGAACGTCGATTTCATACCCACTTCTGTCTAGTAGTTGTCTAAATGGGACTTTAGGGCAAAGTAGGGCTCCTGCAAAAAAGCTGGATTCAAAATCTCTCCATGCTTGCAAAATATCTTGTGAGTTGAGAGCAGATGTGGACTGGTTGGCTGCAGAGTCTTCCCAGCTATTGTGATGACCAACACTGAGTACGCTTTTCAGCCCTTCTTCACTGTGCAAAATTCGGTGTCCGATATAAACCGCTAGATCATATTTGAGTCTTGTTGGGTATGCTTTGAGTATTTCGTTTAGGTAGATGGTACCTGGAGGCTCAAAAAACGAGGTAACGAGTTGCTTGGCATTAATTCCTAACTCATCCACCACATCTTTCGGTGTGCGATTGACCCATTGAACTCGCAAACCTAAATCGCCAGCAATATCGATCAGATCTTCTACAGATAGATTCAATCGCTTCAGTCCCACTTCTTCTGCAGCCCGTTCTAGATCGGGAAAGTGGTTTTGCAAACTTTCTTGGTGAGCGCGTATCAAAAGATGGGCGAATTGTCTTCCGGTGATTCCGGTTTGCGACAACATTTCCGGAATGGCAATTTGCAGTATGTCGTTTGAAAATAAAAAGCTTGGCTCTAAAGCCATGCCACTGATGCCTCCGCGATTGCCTTTAACCGGAGTAATTTCTTCTTGCTCAGGCTCATTATCTAAAAACCATGCTGGATCTTTTTGGAAAACTTCGGCGATAACTTCAAGCATATCGATGCTTGGGACGCGTTTTCCTCGTTCAATCATCGATAGATACGAAACAGAAGGAGCGTACTCTGGGTTGATGCGAATACAACGCGCAGAGAGGTCTTCCATTGTTAAATGGTTGCGTTTTCTAAGGTTTCTTACCTTAGTGCCCAAAAAATGGGACTGACGGATTAGACTTTTTGACAGAGGCATTTTGTAAAATTCACATTGTAAAATTTTTGTTGTGAAATTGTAGTCAAAAACAGGCTAGTCTACAAAGTATACAAATCACAAAACGAATATAAATTTAAACACTTGTTTAGGATATTTGCTCTAAATAGAACAAAAGGCCGTATGAGGGAAAGACTATGAACATGCTGACATTCGATAAAACAGAACTACATAAAAACCACTCAACGTTTATCGCAGAAGCTGTCTTTGCCGTGGAAATGGTGAAAGCCGACGAGCAAATAGAGAAACAAAAGATGGCGAAACAGCTGCTTGATACTTTGTTTCCACTAGAAAATGGCTCACACGAAGACGTGGTAAGTTACGAAATAGATTATCGTCACGTGCAAGCTTATTTTAAGAATGGTGAGCATACGGGGCTGAAGCGCGCAAAACACTTTGTGGCTTACGCCGGTGATAAATGTGCTCCTGAAGCAATTCTATTCCGTGATGAGAGTGGGACACACGTAGAAGTGATGATGGGTAAGCGCAAAGGAACCGGTAATCTAGAGCTTGTGGAAATTGAAGATATCCAACTAGAAACGTGCACAACCTTCGGCCAAACAGAGCAATGCCATGCGTCTGGTATTCGCCACTGGGTTAGCCTAGTTCAAGGTGATGATCAAGGCCGCCCTAGAGCTTGTAGTGAAGACAAAGAATTTACGGCGAAAAACGGTGACGATTATAACCTCGGATTTAGTTTCGCCTTTTAATACCCGCTAGCACTTTTACTTAAATACCGTTTTCCTTTGGTAGTGAAGCCCCACTTACGAGCAGTGGGGTATTTTTTTATATTATTTTTCTATATTTAACTTCTCGTCAATAGCTAACTCGACTAGTCTTATATTGTGTCAATTCAAAGTGTTAGTCGATATGCCAACCAGCTCGCAATCCAGTAAAAAGTTCACTCTGCCTTTGCATATTCATATCTCCGCAATTTTCGTCATTTTGGTGTTGGTGATAAGTGGTGTTCAGATATGGATTACTCAAACGAGCATGAATAAAGTTCTATTGAATGCGAATGAAAACTTATTTGAACGTATCGCCGGCGAGACACGCAGTAATATGTCCTATCACTTCGGCCCAGCATTTAGCATTGTCGATGCCTACTCAGCTGGAGAACTGGTTCGGGAAGTAGACCCAGAGCAGCGTTTTGCATTTGTCCCGGAGTTAGTGTCGCTCTTAAGAGCAAATAGACATATCTTCTCGCTAAAAGCGGCGTTTCCTGATGGTGAGTGGTTAGCGGTTGTTCGTTTAGCGGATGATCGGATGCGGACTCATTTAGGGATTGACCACAGCGCAGAGTATGCGGCGTTAAACTTTAATACAGATACAAATAAGCTAGAGGTCAGAACTTACAGTGCTCACCTTGCCTTGCTGCAATCTCGTGAAATGAGTAGTCCGCTTCGCGACCCACGAAAATTAGATTGGTTTCGCACAGCATCGCTGGTACACGCTCACGTATCTAAACCATATTTTATGCCGGTACTGTCGCGAACCGGTATCACTATTCATCGAAAAGCAGCTAATGGAGCGGTGTTTGGAGCGGATATTTTATTGGATCAAGTATCTGAAGTATTAAGGGACAGTGATGAAAACCGCGATGCACTTAGAGTGTTGTATGACGACGACTTTAATGTATTTGCTTACAGCCGACCTGAATTATTTGAAGTAAGAGATGCTTTAAGACAGTCGACACCTCTCAAGTTGGGAGAAATTAACCACCCTTTAATCTCAGGAACAACAAACATCGTTGAGTTCGGTCCGCAAGCCAAAGAAATCAACTATCAAGGAGAAAAGTGGGTCGTTAAAGTCGATAAGCTGCGCGGCACTCGTGACCAGCTATTTAACCTAGTGATGGCAGTAAAGTCAGAGCAGCTCTTGAAAGATGCCAATATTGTAGCGAAACGCTCGCTGATAGGTTCGTTCTTCGCATTATTAATCGCATTACCCTGCATTTACTATCTTTCGCAGTGGCTAGCACGGCCAATTCGTCAGGCTACTCAGAAAGCACGAGCCATACAACATTTCAACTTTGATGATGGTGGTCAGGAGCACTCTAGAGTCACTGAAATCAAAGCTATGTCGGATTCATTGACGGTGATGCAGGCGACAATAAAGCGTTTTCTTTCTCTGACCAATTCAATGGCAAAAGAGAATGACCTAGAGCGGATACTTGAATTGGTTTGTGTCGAAACCGCAGATGCAACGAGCGCAAACAGTACATATTTGTATTTATTGAGTAAAGATGAGAAATATCTCGAACCTAAGTTTATCAAGCTCAAAACCAAAGGCATTATTGATATCACTACACAGCCGCGATTACCCCTAGATGAACCTAGGCTTGCTCAAGATGTAGAGGTGTTTTTTAATCAAAAGCAACCGGTTTATTCTAAGTATTACGAGGCTAGGCCTTTTGTTGTTAAGGAAAATGAAACCGACAACTTATTGTTTATTCCTTTGATAGACCGCAACAAAAAAGTAATTGGTGGGCTGGGTTTAGGCTTTGATGAAGAGCATGAATCTCAAGTATTAATGGATAACAAAGAGTATCTAGAGACGTTGGTCGCATATGCCTCTGTTACCATTGAAACTCAAACAATGTTGGCTGACCAGAGAGCGCTATTGGACTCATTCATTCAAGTGATGGCAGGAGCTATTGATACCAAATCACCCTATACCGGCAACCATTGCCAGCGTGTTCCAGTGTTGACTGAAATGCTGACTCAAGCAGCTCAGGACTCTACTAGAGGGTCTTTCGCCGATTTTTCAATGAGTAAAGAACAGTGGGAAGAGCTGCATATTGCCTCTTGGCTACATGACTGCGGGAAAGTGACCACACCTGAGCATATTATCGATAAGTCCACCAAACTGGAGACCATCTACAATCGAATTCATGAAGTCAGGACTCGCTTTGAGGTATTAAAGCGCGATGTAGAACTAACCACTTATCGAGCTAAATTTAGTGGTCAAATAGATAATCAGGACTTGGAAGCGATTCGCTTGGCTCAGGAAGAGTTAGATAAGGAATTTGCACTGATTGCTGAAATCAATTTGGGCTCTGAGTTTTTAGATGACGACAAAGTAAAACGTTTAGAAACTATTGCTCAAAGAACATGGCAGAGCACGATTGATCCTAGATTAGGTCTTTCATGGGAGGAGCTCGCACGTTATTCGGACAATCCTTTTGTTGAAGGTAAACATGTTCCCGTGTTGGCAGATAATGAATCGCACTTGGTTGCGTGGGAAAAAGCGCCTCTTCGGGAAGAACGTTTTGTTTTAAAGGCTGGTGAGCATCAAAATAACCAAGGTGAGATGTACAACTTATCGATTCGCAAAGGCACGTTGAACCCTGAAGAACGCTACATCATAAATAGCCATATGATAGAGACACTGCGAATGCTAGAGAGCTTGCCATTCCCAAGACATATGAAAAATGTGCCTCTTTTAGCTGGTAGTCATCATGAGAAAGTGGACGGAACCGGGTATCCATTAGGTTTGAAAGCCAGCGAACTTCCCCTCCCTGCTCGTGCCATGGCTATCGCTGATGTTTTTGAGGCACTAACAAGTTGTGACCGACCATACAAGAAGTCAAAGATGCTTTCTGAAGCCATCAAAATCATGAGTTTTATGGTAAAGGACGGACATTTGGACCCAGCTTTGTTCAAACTGTTTTTAACCTCTGGTGTCTATCGTGATTATGCGCAGGCGCACATTGATAGTAAGCAAATAGATGACGTGGATATTTCTCAGTATGTGGATGAGTTAAGCTACTAAAATCGGTGGCGTAACCTATTATTAATTATCAGTTAATTAGTTTTAGGTACGTGAAATGGATTTCAAAAGGGCGGGCAAAAGCTGGTTCCGTTACCCACTGCACATCCACATATCGAGTTTGTTTATCATCATTGTGATGTTGGTGTGCGGTGTGCAGTTATGGCTTACGTATTCAAGCTTAAATAAAGTATTGGTTGACGCTAATGACCATCTATTTGACCGAATCTCTGGTGAAGCGAGAGCCAATTTGCTTCACCATTATAGTCCTGCATTTTCAACCGTTACTGCATTTTCCAAAGGGCAGTTGAGTCGTTTTTCAACGCATGACGAACGTCTCGGTTACGTTCCCGAAATCAGCTATTTATTATCTGCTAGCCCTTCTATTTTTTCCTATACCTTAACGCTACCTAATGGTGACCATTTCAGTGTCTATCGAGTATTTGACCGTAAGATCCAAAAGGGGTTTGAGGTTTCTCCTGAGGCACACTATGTGGTGTTTAGTTACTATGCTGACCAGCAACAATTACATAGATACGAGTACGATGAAGAGCACGAATTGGTTAACTTTACCTCACAAGATGGATATCAGACCGACTTAAGAGAGCGAGAGTGGTTTGGTATTGCTAACTCCGACTCCGTATCTATGTCTGCACCCTACTATTTCCAAAAGTTAGGAAAGATTGGTGTCACAGTGTCAAGGCGTTCCGAGAGTGGCGCAGTGGTCGCCGCGGACATCACCTTGGATCAAATTTCTCAGGTGCTTGCTGAAACCATCAGTCGTAAATCTTCATTTCGGGTGCTCTATGATGAAAGTGGGCGCTTGTACGCCTACAGCAACCCAAAACAAGTAATTATTCAAGAAGGCGCCTTGGATAGTGCCACCATTCTTATTGAAGATATTGATAACCCTGTTGTTCACGAAGCCGTTCTATTATTTGGCAATACGGTAGATACCGTACATGAATTTTATGTCGACGGTGAAAAATGGATAGGTAAAGTAACCAAGTCGGTCAATAACTCCGGTCATGACTTGTATTTGATGATGGTGGTGAAATCCACAGAGTTGTTGGATAAGTCTCAAGTTATCGCCAAGCGATCAATCCTGACCTCACTCATCGTTTTATTGATTGCCCTTCCTTTTGTGTATATTGCAGCGCAGCGTGTTTCTGCGCCAATTCGAAGGGCAACGCTACGAGCACAGAAAATAGAGAGCTTTGACTTTTCTAGAAAGACACCGCAAAAGTCACATATCAAAGAGATTCATGACTTATCTCAAGCTCTGTTTGGGATGCAGCAGACACTATCTAGATTCTTGCTATTGACCAATGCGATTGCAAGGCAAGACGAGTTGAAACCTTTGTTGGATTTAGTGGCTAACGGAGCACTAGATGCGACCAGTGCGAAGCGTGCTTTGTTGTATCTAAGTGATGATGACAACGTGTTGATTCCGCACAGTGTGGTTTCAAAAACGGACGATAAGTTTGATCTCTCTGAACTGTCACCACTTGATGCAAAGAACCGCGATGTAGCGTATTTATTCGAATCTTTAAATGGCACCCGACCAAAAGCGTTAGCGGTCGAATATCAGGACATCAAGCATGCTATTCCGCAAATAGGAACCCATGACGTGTTCTTGTTTTTACCGTTGTTAGACAGAGGTGGTCAGGTGTTAGGTGGCTTCGGTTTGATTATTGAAAGTGAACAGCTTGATACGTTGTCGACCACACGTTTGCCATTTATTGAATCATTAAGCGAATACGCTTCTGTTGCCATTGAGTCTCAGCAAATTCTTGCTAATCAAAAAGCGTTGCTTAACTCGTTTATTGAGGTCATGGCGGGCGCGATTGATACGAAATCTCCATACACGGGTAATCACTGTCAACGTGTTCCAGTACTAACAGAAATGTTGACCAAAGCCGCCGAGCAGTCTGAAACTGAGCCATTTAAAGGCTTTAAGCTGTCATCTGAAGAGTGGCAAGAGTTGCAGCTGGCAGCTTGGCTACATGACTGTGGCAAGGTAACGACGCCAGAACATGTGGTTGATAAAGCAGTGAAGCTAGAGACAATCTATAACCGCATTCACGAAATAAGAACACGATTCGAGGTGCTTAAACGTGACGCACATATCTTGATATTACAGCAGGCCCTAGGTGAACCTTTATCGTTTGAATTACAACAACAGCTTGACGCTAAATGGCAGCGCATTGATGACGACTTTGCCTTTATTGCCGCCACGAATGTAGGCGGTGAGTTTATGACGGATGATGCGGTGACACGTCTTCATTCTATCGCTCAGCGGCAATGGACTAAAACTATTGATGAAGGCCAAGGGTTGTCTTGGGAAGAGCGTCGACGTTATGAGCAAGCTGAAACAAAACCTGGTGAAAGTGAGTCGGTGTTGGCCGATCAGCCATATCATGCCATTCCATGGGCAGTTGAAACAGAGCCTTCGACTCGATTTACGCTTAAAAAACCGATGTATCAGAATAATTTGGGAGAGCTGTATAACTTATCGATTCGCAAAGGCACGTTAAACGATGAGGAGCGTTATGTGATTAACAACCATATCGTTGAAACCATTAAGATGCTGGAGAGTCTGCCATTTCCAAAAGGAATGCGTAATGTTCCTGCTATAGCTGGCGGTCATCATGAAAAAGTGGATGGAACGGGATACCCTATGGGGCTCAAAGCCGATGAAATGCCGCTTACTGCCAGAGTGATGGCGTTAGCCGATGTCTTTGAAGCGTTGACCAGTGCAGATAGACCTTATAAAGAACCCAAGACGTTATCAGAGTCGATTAAGATCATGTCTTTTATGGTCAAAGACCAACACCTTGATGCAGAGTTATTTAAGCTATTCTTGACGTCTGGGGTTTACCAAACATTTGCCATGAAGTTCTTAAACCCTGAACAGATTGATGAAGTAGATATAGAGCAGTATTTATCGTGACGTAATAAAAGGGGCAGAGAGTGAATTATCTGCCCTTGTTATTCTAATTTATGACTAGGGTTTTTACTGAGCGATTAAAAAGGCATAACTCGGTTGCGGCCTGCTCGTTTGGCATCATAAAGCATCTTATCTGCGCGATCGACCAGTGAGGTGTAGGTATCACCTGCTGTAAATTCAGCGACACCAAAGGAAGCGGTAATATTGCCGACCTTTGAACCATTTTTTCGATCTTTAATCGTCATTTTTTCAATGGCCAGACGCAGTGCATCCGCCATTTGTCTTGCCACTCTCAAGGACTTATTAGGAATGATCAATGCGAATTCCTCTCCGCCAAAACGGTAGGCAGTTATCCCACCTCGACAAGCTTGTTTTAGACGTTGTGAAATGCCTTTTAAGATCGTATCACCAAATAGGTGCCCGAATTCGTCATTGAATTTCTTAAAGTGGTCAATATCCAAAAAAATGAGGCTCATTGGCTGCTTAGCATCGCAGAACATGTTGAGGTCGGCGTCAAACGCTCCGCGATTATACAATGACGTCAAACTATCGAATAACGCATTGCATTGAACCTTAGCCAACTGTGATTTTAGGCGTGCTATCTCATCACTGGCGTTTTTTAACTGGTTATGAATGAAGTCGGTTGAATGGCGAATATCGTTTGCTTCGTCAACCAACTGTTGAATCAAAGGCATTACTTCATCAAGTGTCGGATCGCGCTGCGATTCTATTTGCGTGCTTAATCCGTCAAAACTTTGCTCAAGTACTTTGGAGAACTGTGATGTATCGGCGATGGCATCCGTCATTGAACTTGAAACTTCAGTAACTAGGGCTTCCATATTGTGCTTGAGATCTTGCAAATTGACTTCGGCTTTGCCGGCAATATGGTCGCGATAAAGTAGATTGGTGTTTGCGGGCGGTAAAATGTCGAAATCTTTGAGAATAGCGTCAACTTCAGCGTTCAGTTCTGGAATGGTCTGATCGACATAAGTATACCAAAGTGCATAATTGGCAGGCGTCGCGGGAACGTGGTGTTTTACCATCAATGGTACTGCTTTTTTTAAATTAGCCGCCGATTTCTGAAAATCGTTCTTTTTCATGATCTAACTATTGTCCTTGGCTCATTCTGATTGGCGAGGCTTGCACTTAATTTGAACTCAGACTCTTCTGGTCCGATTATTTATAATTATCCAACGAGTTCAGTAGTTTGTCACTTTAGAAAGTTCAGTTTTTGAAAACGGACTCAAATATTAACGTGATTTTGGTTCAATAATGGCGCTATTTATAAAATGCATTAAAATTAACGCCATTATTTGTTGGCTGTGTAAATTTGTAGCGCCTAATTGCTAATGCGTCTCTCTCGCCGTCTAACTACGGCCTCTTTCACGAAGTGGTCGAATAGCGGTGCGAATAAATTAGCAAATAATATGGCGAGCATAATACCTTCCGGATAGGCTGGGTTGAGCACTCTGATACCAACAGTCATAACTCCTATCAGTAAACCATAAGCCCATTTCCCTGTATCAGTAAACGCAGCGGACACTGGGTCGGTTGCCATAAAAAAGGTACCAAAAGCGACACCACCAATGACGAAATGCCAATAAACGGGCATCGAAAACATAGGGTTGGAATCCGAACCAATGGCATTCAGTAAAGTGGCGGTTACGGTGAGGCCAATTAAGACTCCCGTCACAATTCGCCAAGAGGCGATTCCGATTGCTATCAAGAATATACCCGCCAACATAATCAGTAATGTTGATACTTCGCCCATAGACCCAGGCAGGTTGCCAAAGAAAGCATCCCACCACGTTAATGGCTGCCCGGTTAGGGTACTATAAAGGGCACTCTCCCCACCTTCATACCATTGGCTTAGCGGTGTAGCGCCCGAATAACCATCTGCGGCGACCCATACGGCCCCTCCAGACATTTGAGCGGGGTAGGCGAAGTAAAGAAATGCCCGTCCAGCGAGAGCCGGATTTAGAAAATTGCGCCCTGTACCGCCGAAAACCTCCTTAGCGACCACAATACCAAAGGTTATCCCTAATGCTGCTTGCCAAAGCGGGATAGTTGGCGGGAGGATGAGAGCAAACAAGATTGAGCTGACAAAGAAACCTTCGTTAACTTCGTGCTTGCGGACGATAGCAAACAGGACTTCCCAAAAACCGCCCACAATAAATACGGTGAGGTAGACAGGTAAGAAGTAGCTAGCGCCAAACAACATTTTACTTGCCCAGCCCGCCGCAATCAGATCATTGGCAGAGCCAAATGCCAATGATAGGCGCCAGCTTTCGGCGATCATTTGATTGATTTCTTCTGGGGAATAGGTGACCGATAGCGCTGCGACAGTCTGGTTGCCAATATTAAACATCCCCCAGAACATTGCGGGGAATACAGCGATCCAAACCATTATCATGATGCGTTTGAGGTCAATACTATCCCGCAGATGTGTTTGTCCTCGAGTGACGTGCCCAGGCGTGTAAAACAACGTAGCGACTGCCTCATAAAGTGGATAAAAAGTTTGGTATTTGCCTCCAGCTTCAAAATGAGGAGCGAGTTTATCGAGGTTTTTTTTCAATGACATCCCAAAGCCCTCCTTGAGGTGTTGTTTATAGCTTCAACAAAGTTTCTACGTGATGGAATCACAGAATGACCAACTCTCTTCTAAGCTATCAAGGGTGTTACTGCGTATCAGATGTCTGGGAAAAGATGACGTTGGGAAATGGTATGTCAAAAAGAAGAGGAATTTATTGGTTCAACCATGATCTCCGGTTGCACGACAATAAGTTATTGCAAAAGGCCAGTGAGCACGTCGACAGACTGCATTGCGTGTACTTTGATGAGCTGAAAACCATGTATGACAGACGCTTTCTGCCGGTAGAGATAGACGATTCAGCGAAGCGAGAGTTTAAGATGCAGGCGCTGGGTGAGCTGAACCAATCTCTGATGCAACTCGGGCAAGTACTACATCAAGTTTCAGTAACCAGCCTTGATGAGGCCGTGAGCCAGCTAGAACAGATGTTCGACTATTATTCGATTACTGACCTGTATGTAGCGAACAGTGCAAGTTGGTACATTGACTATGTGGTCACTAAAGCGCTCCTCAAGCGCACCGATATCGTTTTGCATCGTGATGATACCGAGTCCTTATTTCACCAAACGTTACTGCCTTTTGACTTAGAAGACTTGCCACACTCTTTCACTCGTTTTAAGAATAAAATGGAAAGCATTGTAGTGCCGTCCCCATCTCAAACTACGACCCAGCTACCACGTCCAATGAATAATCGAGATGGCCTCCCTGCCAGCTATGGGTGCGAACCTTCTTCTTTGAAGCTTCATAGCAGCGTTCGTGGAGGTGAACTGGCGGGCTTAGGGCATGTGCGAGACTACTTTGCTACTCAGGCGGCGCTTAGTTACAAATCCACACGCAACGAACTCGATAACTGGAGCAGCTCGACCAAATTTTCTCTCTGGTTAGCCAACGGCAATGTGTCGCCCAGAGCAGTGGTGAATCAACTACACCGTTTCGAGCAAAAGCATGGTAGTAACGAGTCCACTTACTGGATTCTGTTTGAGCTACTCTGGCGCGAGTACTTTCATTGGTACAGCCACAAATATGGCGCCAAGCTGTTTGCATTTGGTGGGATACAAGACAAGCGTCCCCTGACCACTTTTTATGCCTCAAGATTACGTCAGTGGGTCGAAGGCAACACGCCGTTTCCCATTGTGAATGCTTGTATGAACCAACTCCGTGAGACAGGCTACATGTCTAACCGAGGGAGGCAACTGGTCGCGAGCTGTTTGGTGCACGAATTGTCACTCGATTGGCGTTATGGTGCGTGCTATTTCCAGCACGTGCTTATTGATTATGATGTCGGGTCGAACTGGGGAAATTGGCAATATTTGGCTGGGGTGGGTGCTGACCCAAGGGGGAACAGAAAGTTTGATTTAGATAAACAGAGCCAACTCTATGATCCTGAAAGTGTTTTTATCCGTAAGTGGAAGGGTGACCGGCCTAATTCCAGTTTGAACGCGGTGGATATGACGGATTGGCCAATTCAGGACTGATAGGAATGAAAATGGGATACAAAACGCTGAGACTCGTCTTGGGTGACCAATTGGATAGCCAACATTCATGGTTCTCTCAACTGGACAATGATGTCCTCTATCTAATCGCCGAACTAAAGCAAGAATCTGAATACGTGACGCATCATATTCAAAAGCAAGTGGCGTTCTTCCTATCGATGGAAAGTTTTGCGCAAAGCTTAATGCAGCAAGGGCATCACGTTCACTATCTCACTCTAGATGACACTTGCGACTTTGACTCTTTAACGGAGCTGGTTGCCTCAGTTGGTGAGCAATACAACATCGTTAGATTTGAGTATCAAAGGCCAGACGAATATCGTCTGCTTGACCAGTTGTCTCGCTTTTCTCACCCACAATTTTCAGCCACCTTGGTGGAGTCTGAACACTTTTTACTGCCTTTTTCAGAATTAGAAACCTATTTCGTTAGAGGCAAAGCATTAGTCATGGACCACTTTTATCGCAAGATGCGCAAGAAACATGGCATGTTGATGGAAAGTGATACCAAACCACTTGGCGGTAAATGGAGTTATGATGCTAATAATCGCAACAAACTAAAAAAATCCGACATAGAAGCTCTACCCACACCGTTATTGTTTGCGTCACCGACGAAGGAGACGGTGTCTCGGATAGAGCGTCACAACCTAACTTCGATAGGACGAATTGGTGAACAACTCATTTGGCCGATTAATCGTTCTCAATCTCTCACTCTACTGGCACACTTTTGCCAAGTTTGTTTGCCCAATTTTGGCCGTTTTCAAGATGCGATGACGGAACAGCATGAGAGTCAGTGGAGTCTGTACCATAGCCGCCTTTCATTCTCGCTTAACTGTAAGATGCTTTCCCCTTTAGAGGTGCTGTATGCAGCCATCGAACAGTATGCTCACTCTGATGGGCAGATCACGCTTGCACAGATTGAGGGCTTTGTCCGACAGATACTTGGTTGGCGTGAGTATATTCGAGGCATGTATTGGAGCAATATGCCAGACTACTCGACGGCCAATGCGTTAAAAGCCTCTAGGGCGCTACCTCAATATTTTTGGAATGGCGAGACAAAGATGAGTTGTATGAAGCGAGCCATCACTCAGTCTCTTGATTTCGCTTACGCTCATCATATTCAGCGTTTAATGGTGACTGGTAATTTCGCGTTGCTCACAGAGTTGGACCCAGACCAAGTAGAGCAATGGTATCTTGGTATTTATGTTGATGCGATTGAGTGGGTAGAAATGCCCAATACCCGAGGTATGGCTTTATACGCAGATGGAGGACTTATTGCGACCAAACCTTATGGTTCCAGTGGTGGTTATATCAACAAAATGAGTGATTATTGTAGTGGGTGTTTTTATAACGTCAAAGAGCGTTCAGGTCGACAGGCCTGTCCTTTTAACGGATTCTACTGGCGGTTTATGCATAAGCATCGTGAGTGGTTGAGTAAGAACCCCCGCACAGCGATGATTTATCGGACTTGGGACAGATTAGCTCCCGAAGTACAGGATGAACATCTTACAACGGCCGAAGCAAATATAGCTCGAATAGAGCGCCTGTGAGGTATAGATGCAGCCATTGAATGTTTTGATCGTTGGTGCTTCTGGAGGGATAGGGAGTGCGTTAAGCCAACATATTCTGACTCATACCAATGCCAATGTTTTTGCTACTTATCGCCGTGCTCAGCCTAGAGTGCAGCACGCGCGATTGCGCTGGTATGCTTTAGATGTCACCGTAGAAGATGACTATAGCTCGTTAACGACGTCACTCGATGCTGAGGCTGACCATCTAGACTGGGTCATCAATTGTGTTGGTGTCTTGTCGATAAATGAGCTTACTCCTGAAAAGAGTTTAAAGGCAGTTACCTCAAACAACCTTATGACCAGTATTCAAGTCAATACTCTGCCTACTTTGCTGTTAGCAAAGTACATTTTACCTTTTATCAGAAGGTCGGATGCTCCCCGCTTCGCTACTATCTCCGCAAGAGTAGGTAGCATTGACGATAATGAATTAGGTGGCTGGTATAGCTATCGCTGCTCAAAAGCCGCGTTGAACATGGCAGTGAAGAACATAAGTATTGAATGGGGTCGCTTAATCAAACGTTCCTGCACGATAGCTTTACATCCTGGAACGACGGACACCGAACTTTCTCTGCCTTTTCAAGCCAATGTGCCAGAAAAACAGCTATTCGCGCCAGATAAAACCGCAGGATTACTGTTCCACGTTTTGGAAAATCTTAGACCAGAAGACAACGGTCGGTTCATTGCTTACGATGGCAGTGATATTCGGTGGTGACAATGTTTAACATTCTGACGTTTTCTTAGCTCCACGCGCTTTACTTGAGCATCGCTTTGAGCAATAGCGAACTTGCTCCCAGCAGCGTTGCCATTTTTTTCGCCAAGTGAAAGGCTTGTCACAATGACCACAGATTTTTCTCGGAAGATGTGATTTTCGATGCATATTGATCGCGTCTTGGTTCTTTTTGATATCTACGAGTTGATAACAGACGAGATCATCACCCATAACATTTAAACTCTTCTCGCGATTATTTTATCTATCCTTTAAAGTAGTAACGGTCCATAAGGAGTCGTCATGCAGTTAGATATTTATCAGGTAAATGCATTTTCCAGTGAGCCCTTCAAGGGCAACCCTGCTGGTGTGTGTATTACTCAAGAACCGTTACCCGCATCGTTAATGTTGTCTATCGCTAAGGAAATGGCGATCTCAGAAACCGCATTTCTATCATTATCCGATAACCGCTTGCGTTGGTTTACACCTCAACTGGAAGTGGCGCTTTGTGGCCATGGCACACTAGCTACTGTTAATGTACTAGATGAAATAGGGCTGTTAGAAAAAGATGGAAAATGCAGTTTTCATACGCTTTCTGGGGAGCTTCATGCGCAGAAAGTTGGTGAACGTATTTCCTTAGATTTTCCACTTTATCCTGCCAATGAGGCTAACATGTCGCTTGCGAAATTGGAGGCTCTGGGTCTGAAAGAAGAGGATATCGAGTTCTGGGGTGAATTCGAAGGTGGTAAAGACTTATTGGTGATGAAAAGTGAAGAACGCCTGCATCATCTAACTCCAAATTTTCACGCTCTTAACCAATGTGAAGGTCGAGCATTGGCGGTAACGGCTAAATCTGAGCGTAGTGATGTGGATTTCATCGTTCGCTATTTTGCTCCTTGGGTTGGAGTCAATGAGGATCCTGTTACGGGGTCTGCCTATTGTGCATTGGCTCCTTATTGGGCCGATAAACTCAATAAGTGTTCATTAATTGGCTTCCAAGATTCTGAGCGCGGAGGCTACGTTGGTATGATGTTGAAACAAGACCGTATTGAGCTTAGTGGTCAAGCGATTACGCTTATCAAAGGTACTATCAGTGTTTAATGAGAAATGGGTTCCTCAGTTTCTGGACTTTATTCGAGCGGAAATGATCACTGATGCGGCGCATGATCTTAACCATGTATTACGGGTCGTTAATTGTGCTAAACGCTTATCAGTGACAGAAAATGCTAATTTGGATGTGGTTATTCCAGCGGCCTATTTGCATGATTGCTTTACTTATCCTAAAGATCATCCAGAACGTGCGAGCAGTTCAACTATCGCGGCACACAAGGCGTGTCAGTTTTTGAGATCAATAGGTTACCCAGAGTTGCATATTGATGCCATCCACCATGCGATTGTCGCGCACAGTTTTTCCGCTAATATCGCAACCGATTCTATTGAAGCTAAAGTAGTACAAGATGCCGACAGATTAGATGCATTGGGTGCTATAGGTGTTACGCGTTGTATTCAGGTTGCGACCAGTCTAGGTCGAACTTTGTATAGTACTGATGACCCTTTTTGCATTGAGCGTTCTGCTGACGATGCCAAGTTCACCATTGACCATTTTTACATCAAGCTATTTTCCATTGCAGACACAATGAAAACCGAAGCGGGTAAACAGGAAGCAATCAGTAGAGTGGCGTTTATGAAACAATATCTAGCGCAATTAGGGCATGAAATATCATGATTGAACATCAACAAGATAGACAGAGATTTGTACTCTCTTCGAACGGGCAAGACTCGGTATTGGATTACAAGCTTTCGGGTAATACGGTTAATTTTACTCGCACCTTTGTACCAGAATCACTGCGTGGAAAGGGCGCTGCAAAACAGTTAGTCGATCAGGGTCTTGCGTGGGCTAGAGAGCAAGGCTATCAGATTGAAGCCGACTGTTGGTATGTGGCTAGATTCTTGAGTAGATAACCGTACCTTGGGTTAGCTTAGCGACGGTTTTCTCACCGTCGCTGCAAGAGTGACGAAGGCTAACGTTCTGTGTCAAATGGATACGGGTCTAAGCCATTACTTTTACCGTCATCGTCACTGTCATTATAGATACCATCCACGGGGGAGCGTCCCCAAGCATCCAACTCTCTATTAATGGCTTTAGAGACAGAAACGTTGTCGAAATAGATTGTCCTAGGACTGCGAATTTCTGTATACATTCCGATCTTGGTGTAGCCATTATTGCTAATCAGCATGTTTTTACCTTTCCGGTCGAGCTTCAGCTCACCATTGACCCAGACTTTTACTCGTCCATCGTCGGCTAAAGACTTTTTAAAGTAGATACGAATATCAGTCCATTGGTCTTGTGGTGCAACGCCTAAATCGATCACCGGATAGTTAGGTGCGTGGAAGCTGAGTTTGAAAAGCCCATCATTGCTTAGACGCACTGCGGCGTGAGGACCAGAACTGAATGACTTCCACTGTGCCAAGATAATGGAGTACTTAGTGATGGTCTGCCAAGATGCATCGGGGCGAATACTGGCACTAAAATAGAAGTCATCTCCCGGTGCGTACTGATAGCGGCCATCCATAAAGGCTGTCTCGCTTCGATAAGCTGGTGGCTCGCCGTAAAACTTCATCACATGATTACCTGTGCGAGCCCAGTCTACTTGAGCTACCTCGTAATAGTGATAGCTGGCGGGTATTTTGGTGAGTGAGTCGTAACTACTAGAAAAAGAGGGGGTGAGTTCCCCAGGTAAGCCGGAATCTGCTAGACCGTTTTCCCAACCAGCAGTGTATATGGTGGCTGGATTTTCGATTGTCGTGGTTCGGTCGATTTGAATGTCGACCCAAGCTGGTTGCGATCGGTTAAATCCGTCTTCTACATGATAGAAGAAGCCATCTAAGCCGACAAAGTCAGCATTTGGCTGATATAGTATTTGTCCTTCGACAACGGTAACTGTTCCATAATTTGGTTCAGATGCAATGACGATGGTTAGTTCATCACCTTCAGGGTCTAGGTCGTTTGCTAACACATTGCATAGTAGCGCTTGGTTCTCTAAACCATTGCAGCTATCTGGAGAGATAATGGTGACCTCATTTTTCCACCTTTCTGGGTCAAGTGGATAATCATCGTCTATATCGACAACACCATCACCATCATCATCAATGTCCTTGTTATTTCCAATGCCATCGCTGTCCGTATCGACAGATTCGTTGGGGTCATAGGGAAAGGCATCTTCGGCATCAACGACACCGTCGTTATCAGAGTCTTTGGAAAGGGGCGATAAGTCAAACTGCAAGCGATCAATACGGATTGAACCTTCTACTGCTGCGAGCGTAAACGTATGTTCCCCTTTAGTTAACCAAATGGTTTGAGGTGAGGTTTGCTCAAATTCGCGAGTAATCTGGGTGGAGGAAAGGAACGGAATCCGGAACAACACCTCTGTGCCCTTACGCAGTTCTACATGTTTGGTTTTGTCGGCAGAAGAACCCAACCAAGCAGAGAATTCATAGTAGGCATCCTCTTCGATTTGTACGGTGTAGTTGATCCATTCGTCGCGCGCAAACCAGCCAACGTGTACCTGCCCATCACTGTGAGTAGAGATGTCCACACCATCGTTACGGTATTGCTTTCCCCCTCGGTTCTCTGGTTCTTTGTCGAAGTAGGCGATGCCTTGTCCACCAAGGTCATAATCTTCCGCTTCCACAATGGAAGGTAATCGGTGAATAGGTAAGGCAGACTTGGTGTCGTCCCAAGGATAAATATCTTCAAGGTCGGGAACTCCGTCGCCATCAGAATCGACATTGGCGAAGGTCAGTGAGGTATTCAGCAGCATCCCCAACATCAATGCGGGGAGAATCATTGTAGGGTAACTTAATCTTGTTCTCATAATATATTCCTTAGTTATTTACGCCTGTTACGAGCTCTGGTCGCAACATGTAATAGGCGGAGCAAATTGGAATTAAATGAGTGCACTCTTCAACACCTTAGAAAGTTTGGAATGCATATCAAACAGGTTTTATATTGATGAGGTGAATGTATGTTGGGAAAGAAAGGCTATTTCTACGCATTAGATAGAAAAATAGCGACTAAGGCTCAAAATTTACGAATAAGTTCTTTAGCCAATATATACGTGATACCAAGGGTTAATACGGCAGTAGTTTTGTTAGTGATGGACACATAAAAACAGTGAATATAATAAGATTTCTTTGCGTTCGGCGAGTAATGAGCGCATAAGTTTTAAATTGTTAGCTTTCACACTGCAGCATATTGAATAGCCGATTAAAAACTCAGCGGTACAGTGGTTTTTGGTTTTTTGTAAATTTACTTAGAATTGGAATGAAAGTCTTACAGAGATGGTGTAGAAGTGGTTAAACCACTTTGATATTCTGGGGGTGGTATCGAGGTTAGGAGGCGTGGAATGAAGTGGAAAGTCAGTATGGCAATATTGACCGCTCTTGCTCTAGTGGGTTGCAGTAAGCCGGAGATAGAAACCGTCGATAATGAACTAAATGCACACCACTTAGATCAAGTTGTTGTAGTGCACGGCTTAGCGAGAAGCGCTTGGTCGATGCAGAATATGTCAAAAGGTATTGCCAAACAAGGCTATCAAGTCTGTGTCGTGGATTATCCAACGCTTCGCCAGCCTATTGAAAATACGCTTGCCGAGAGTGCCAAGGAGCTCTCTCGATGTATTGACGAATTTAATCACTCAAAAAACCTTGTCACTAATCAGTCGAAAATTCACTTTGTTGGGCATTCATTAGGTGGATTGGTGATCCGCTCGTACTTGGCACAGCACCCTGATTTTGTCGACTCATCGGAGATGGGAAAAGTGGTGTTTGTTGGTACTCCCAACCATGGTAGTGATGTTGCTGATTTCTTTTCGGACACTTGGATGCTATCTCTAGTGGGTGGTACCGCTGAATCGCTAACAACCAGTCCTAATTCATTCCCAAACAGTTTGCCAATTCCAAACTACGATTTCGGTGTCATAGCAGGTACGCAAAGCTACCCGGTTTTTAGTGGCATGTTTAGCAAGAGCAACGATGGGCTAGTCTCAGTGGAATCGACAAAACTTGATGGTATGCGAGACTTTATTGAAGTAGATATCAAACACGATAGGCTACGTCGTGATCCTTATGTAACCTCATTGGTACTGAACTTTATTGAGACCGATAAGTTCGAATCGAAATAACGTAGCATTATAGAACGATACGATAGTGTTAGTTCTTTAGTGCTGCGGCATTTTGTCTCGTGACTTCGTTAGCTAATCGCATTTTGAGTGACATTCTTCAAAAAATAGAAAATTCATTTCATTAGATATTTATAATTATATATCTGAATAAATATCCAAATTCAAAAGTAGTTATCATTTGATATTGTTTTGTTTGCGAATATTCTTCAAAAATATCTAATTATTAATCCAGACAAATAATTCTATTTCAGCGGCCATTTAACTATTGCAAGAATAAGTGTGAACAAGGCACAAGAATAACAGTAAATAAAGGCGTATATTTTCTTTGAAATTATGATTAGTAATTCTTATGGCTTCAATGTGGTGATTGAATGTAAAACATACAGCTAAAGTAGCAGGATAGCCCTTCTACTAAGGAGAATACTATGACTACCCACGTCGTTCACGAGCCGAAAAAGTCGGGAGGCTTTTTTGCAAATTTCAAGTTTCCCTCAGCCTATACCATTTTATTTGTGTTGATTGCTATCGTTGCAGTCATGACCTGGATTATTCCTGCGGGTCAATATGAGAGAGTGATGAATGAAGATCTGGGCAGAGAAGTTCCAGTGGCTGGAACTTATTCTAGCGTAGAAAGTAATCCACAAACTCCAATCGACGTCTTAATGGCTCCTATTGATGGCTTCTATGATCACAATAGTTATGAAGCAGGTGCAATTGATGTCTCGTTATTTGTATTAGTCATTGGTGGCTTCTTGGGATTAGTGACTAAGACCGGAGCGATAGATGCTGGAATTGAGCGTGTAACTCACAAGTTAGAGGGTAGAGAAGAGTTGATGATTCCCATCCTTATGGCCTTGTTTGCCGCGGGTGGCACTGTCTATGGGATGGCAGAAGAATCTCTACCATTCTACACACTTCTCGTCCCAGTAATGATGGCAGCTCGATTTGACCCACTTGTTGCGGCCGCTACCATCTTATTGGGAGCTGGGATTGGAGTTCTGGGTTCCACAATTAATCCATTTGCTACAGTGATTGCTGCGAATGCATCCGGTATTCCTTTTACCGATGGTATTTTATTGCGTCTAGCCATGTTAGTGCTTGGGTGGATCATCTGTGTTGCTTATGTCATGAGATATGCTCGAATGGTCAAGGCCGACCCGTCTAAATCCATTGTTTATGATAAACACGAGGAGAACAAGGCTCATTTCCTCGGTAATAAAGGAGAGGAAAAACTCGATTTCACTACAACGAGAAAAGTGATTTTAGCGATCTTTGGTGGTTCATTTGCTGTAATGATATACGGTGTTTCGGTTGCTGGTTGGTGGATGGCAGAGATCTCTGCGATGTTCCTAGCCTCGTCAATCTTGGTTGGGCTTGTCGCTAGAATGAGTGAAGAATCTTTCATCAATAGCTTTATTGAAGGAGCGAGAGACTTACTCGGAGTAGCTTTGATTATTGGTATTGCTCGAGGCATCGTTGTTGTGATGGACCGAGGGATGATCACTGATACCATATTGAATTCTGCGGAACATATAGTCACTGGTCTTTCTTCGATCGTGTTTGTTAATGTTATGTTTTTCCTAGAAATATTATTGTCTTTCTTGGTGCCTTCGACTTCTGGACTGGCTGTGTTGACGATGCCGATAATGGCTCCTCTAGGTGATTTTGCCGGTGTTGGTCGAGAGTTGGTTATTACAGCGTATCAATCCGCTTCAGGGCTGGTGAATTTGATAACTCCAACCTCTGCTGTTGTGATGGGAGGTCTTGCTATAGCTCGGGTTCCTTACGTGAGATGGCTGAAATGGGTGGCTCCACTAATGGCTATTCTGACCGTATTCTGCGTGGTAATGCTTAGTATTGGTACGCTTGTCGGTTAAATGTTCGTTTGCCTAGTCTTTATACTGGCCCATTGCTATTAGCAGTGGGCTTTTTTTGTTGCAGTTTCTGAGTTAGCTGCGAAAGATAGTCGTCACTTCTATGCCCTTGTGACGAAATACCAATTTTTCTCCTTTTTGTTTGAATATGAGCAGCGTTCTATCGCTTATGTCCGACGGTCTCTTGAATGTGATATTTATCACGAAAATAGACTAAAAATTGTTAATGGATACAGAGGAGGTGAGCTAGGAATAGGTAACTAACAAAAGCCAATGCATATTCCTTCCAAGTAATCATATCCATTAGAATTAATAATGCGAATCAAGTTTCTTAAAAGAACGTAACTATGACTGCTTCACGAATAATCCATGCATACTATTTCATTTAATATGCGAGATTAATTCTCGGTAATTATATTTATCAAGGAATAAATATTGTTAACAGCCACTTTTATGACGTCTTTGTTTACATATATATTTGTGTGATCGGTGTCCAATATTATTTTGAATGATTGGTACATATTAATTACACCACAACGAAGCTATTAATATATTCCATAAAGAACGATTTTGGTTCTTATAATATTAGAGAGACATGATTATGAATAAACTATATGTTGGTTCTGAAGTTGGTCAGTTACGCCGTGTCTTAATACATCGTCCACGACGTGCTCTCACTCACTTAACGCCTTCTAACTGCCATCAACTGTTGTTTGACGATGTACTAGCGGTAGAGAAGGCTGGCGAAGAGCATGATGTTTTTGCCAAAACACTAGAATCACAAGGTGTTGAGGTTTTACTTCTAACAAATTTACTTGCTGAAACTCTCGCTATTTCAGAAGCAAAAGATTGGCTGCTAAATATTCAGGTTTCAGATTTTCGTTATGGCAATACCTTTGCCAACGATGTGAGATGTTATTTGAGTGATATGCCAAACATCGAATTAGCTAAAGTACTTACTGGGGGCTTGTCATTTGGTGAAATGCCGCTTGAGTCTTCGTCAATGTTGCAATCTTTATATAAAGCTAACGATTTCATTATCGACCCGTTGCCAAATCACTTATTTACTCGTGATACATCATGCTGGGTTTATGGTGGTGTCTCTATCAACCCGATGGCGAAGGTCGCTCGTCAAAGGGAAACAAATCATTTACGTGCAATATATCGCTGGCATCCGACCTTTGCTGGACAAGACTTCATTAAATACTTTGGTGATGAGCAGCAATCGTATGATCACTCGACTATCGAAGGTGGAGATGTACTGGTCATAGGTAAAGGCTCTGTGTTGATCGGCATGTCTGAGCGTACCACGCCACAGGGTGTAGAGCATTTAGCATCGAGCTTATTTAAGAATAACCAAGCTAAGCAGGTTATTGCTTTAGAACTACCGAAAGATCGCTCATGCATGCACCTAGATACGGTTATGACACACATGCGTGAGGATACGTTCTCCATCTACCCTAATGTTATTCCTGATGACGTGAAATGTTGGAGTCTTACTGGTGATGAATCCGGTCGAGTAACGGCTACGCAGCAGAGTTCGTACATTACGACGATCGAAAAAGCGTTACAGGTCGACAAGTTAAAACTTATCACTACTGGAGGCGACAACTTCGAAGCTGAACGTGAACAATGGAATGATGCAAATAACGTCCTGACGGTCAAAACCGGTGTTGTTATTGGTTACGAACGCAATACCTATACCAACGAGAAGTACGATAAAGCCGGCATTACCGTACTACCAATCCCTGGTGATGAGCTTGGCCGCGGCCGCGGTGGTGCGCGTTGTATGAGTTGCCCAATTGAACGTGATGGTATTTAGTCACTTCGCTTTTCATTACCTGTATTGGATAAAAGATTATGAAGAAACAAACTATCGTTGTTGCTTTGGGTGGTAATGCCTTACTAAAGCGCGGAGAGCCACTCGAAGCAGAAGTACAACGCCACAATATTGAAATCGCGGTTAAAACCATTTCGGAAATTGCCCTGCAATATAACGTCGTATTGGTGCACGGAAATGGCCCTCAAGTCGGGCTATTGGCATTGCAAGGACTGGAGTATAAGAAAGTGAGTCCTTACCCACTTGATGTATTGGGTAGCGAGACACAGGGCATGATTGGCTACATGTTGATGCAAGAGTTCAAGAATCAAATGCCCAGCAAGAATATCACCTGCATGTTGACCCAAATGACTGTGGATCCAGCCGATCCGGCATTCAAAGATCCTACCAAGTTTATTGGCCCTGTCTATGACAAGCAGGAGGCATGTGAACTGGCTGAGAAATATAATTGGACTGTGAAACCTGATGGTGATTATTTCCGCCGTGTGGTCCCAAGTCCATTACCAACTGGCATTGTTGAGCACGAAGCTATCACCTCCCTTATTGATGAGGGGCACCTTGTTATTTGCACTGGTGGGGGTGGTATTCCGGTCACGCATAAAGATGGCAAGCTGGTTGGAGTTGAGGCGGTGATTGATAAAGACATGTCGGCAGCTTTCCTTGCCAAACAACTTCACGCAGACCGATTACTGATATTAACTGATGCCGACGCCGTTTACCTAGATTGGGGTAAACCAACTCAACATGCGTTGAGAGCCACGACACCATCAGAACTGTCACGTTACCAGTTCGATGAAGGTTCAATGGGGCCTAAAATTGATGCCTCGTGTGAGTTTATTAATCAAGGTGGGCAAATGGTGGGGATCGGCGCGCTACAAGATGGTCTTCGCATTCTTGAAGGGACCGCAGGTACCACGATTTCAAAACACTAATTTTGTCGTCGAATACGTATTTAAATTAAAGCACGAGCGTGTCAGTAGCAGAGTGATGTCGTGACTGACACGCATAGATAGAAAAGGAACACAATATGGCTTTCAATCTTCGCAATCGCAACTTCCTTAAACTTCTAGATTTTACTCCTCGTGAGATTCAGCACTTGCTTGAGCTGTCCATTGAACTTAAAAAAGCCAAGTACAACGGATACGAACAACCTCGTTTAAAAGGCAAAAATATCGCGCTCATCTTTGAAAAAACATCGACCCGCACTCGTTGCGCTTTTGAGGTGGCGGCATTCGATCAAGGAGCACAAGTTTCTTATCTTGGGCCTACGGGATCGCAGATCGGCCATAAAGAATCAATGAAAGATACCGCTCGGGTACTTGGGCGTATGTACGACGGGATTGAGTATCGCGGCTATGGTCAATCTATCGTTGAAGAGCTTGGTGCTTATGCAGGTGTACCGGTTTGGAACGGCTTAACAGACGAATTCCACCCAACTCAAATTCTTGCAGACTTTATGACCATGATGGAGCATGCTCCAGGTCGTCCATTGCAAGATATTCGCTTTGCCTACTTAGGGGATGCTCGTAATAACATGGGTAATTCGTTAATGGTAGGCGCGGCAAAAATGGGTATGGAAATCCATTTAGTTGCGCCAAAACAGTTCTGGCCTGAAGAAGCACTTGTTGCGGAATGTCAATCCATTGCTAAACACACCGGAGCGAAAATTATACTCACGGAAGACGTACGTGAAGGTGTTCAAGGGTGTGACTTCCTATATACAGACGTTTGGGTTTCTATGGGTGAAGCAAAAGAAGCCTGGGCTGAACGTATCAAGTTGATGCTGCCTTATCAGGTCAATATGGAAATGCTCAAAGCGACAGGCAATCCAAACGTGAAATTCATGCACTGCTTGCCTGCTTTTCATGGCGAAGATACGACGGTGGGTAAGTCTTTATCAGCCGAATATCCAATGTTAGCTGATGGCTGCGAAGTGACCGACGAAGTGATTGAATCCGAGCATTCTATTGTCTTTGATGAAGCGGAAAACCGTATGCACACGATTAAAGCGGTAATGGTCGCGACCTTAGGTAGCTAAAGGGCTAGCATATTGCATGAGAGGAACAGGAATGTCCTCTCATCTTAACTAAAGTAGCAATAAGTTGCCGTAACAATGCGATTGGATCGGGATTTTTCAGAACGATTAATTGTTACGTTATACCAGCGAAACAAATACAAGATCACGAACCCACTCATGGATGAGTTTCAATATTTTACAGGTGATAACATGTATGAAACTCCAACTTGTAACGACATGCTCGATGTTGATCAAAAACTGACAGATGTATGTAAGAAGCTTCTTCAGCAGCAGAGCTTTACTACACAGAATAAGCTCCGCGAAGCACTGGTAGACCTTGGTTATGATGGGATTAGTCAATCGACGGTCTCTCGTCTATTGACCAACCTGGGAGTAGTCAAAGTTCAAAATGCCTGCGGTAAAAAGGCGTATTGTCTAACGTCGGAGAACAGCCCTGTTCGTGTTGACTCTTCTATTTCGTCACAGATCGAGCTGATCACTAACAATCAGTCTCTCGTTGTCGTGAAAACTCACCCTGGAAGTGCCCAGCTTATTGCTCGCTTGATTGATATTGACCCGCACGCTGATATTTTGGCGACTATTGGTGGCAATGATACGATTCTAGTGATCCCGAAACAGGCTTCTGAAGTGAGTCGATGTGAGCGTGTCGTTAGAGCCAGGCTTGGTGCACTGTAGCCATATTGATACAACACGATAACTGTTGTACCCCAACAAAAAAGCAGCGATGTTGTTAATCGCTGCTTTTGCTAAATTTGCCTTAGTTATTCAATATCAATGATCATGGCTTGATAAGGCTTCAATACTAGCTCGTGTAGTGAGCTTGGTGCATCATCATAGTTATTTAGTACGACTTGTTTCACACCGTATTGGTAGGTTCTCTCTAAGGTACTATCAGTAAAGTTAGCAATGATAAGCAAAGATTTTTCGCCGCTCGAGCGAATATATGCGTAGACTTCACTGTCTTGTGGGTCGAGTAACGTATGATTGCCATAAACCACAACATCCCCATATTCTTCACCTTGGCGCAGTTGGATAAGCTGGCGATAATGATGATAAATGGAATCCTCGTCGTTAACCGCTTGTTCTGCATTGATCTCCACATAGTTTTCATTCACTGGGAGCCAAGGCGTGCCTGTAGTGAAACCTGCATGAGCTTTTGTATCCCACTGCACTGGGACACGGGCATGGTCACGAGAGAAGTAGTTTAAAAACTCAATGGCATCATCATTGGAAACACCACGTTCAATCATTTTCTGGTAATGGAACTTCGCCATGAGGTCATTAAACTCTTCGATGTTATTGAAGTGCTTATTGGTCATGCCGATTTCTTCACCTTGATAAATATACGGGGTGCCGCTCATCATATGTAAAACCGTGCCGAGCATTTTTGCACTGATGATGCGATATTCAGGAGAGTCAGAGCCATAACGCGATACAGTACGAGGTTGGTCGTGATTACTCCAATACACACTATTCCAACCTTTCTGGTATAAGTCTTCCTGCCAGCGCGACATGATTTCTTTGTACTGAACTAAGTCAAAATCTTTTTTCACTGCATTGTGTTCTTCGCGGTCGATGCTGACATGTTCGAATTGGAAGATCATACTAATTTCATTGCGATCAGGGTGAGAGTAGTAACGGCCATCCAGTGTTGTGGTGAAGGGAGTTTCACCTACGGTGAGTACATCGTAATGCTTCAGAACTTTATCGTGCATTTCACGTAGATATTGGTGCACAAGTAGGTTATTTGACCAATGCTCCCAACCTGCTACTCCTGCGTCAAAAATAGTTGCATCTGGATAGTCTGACGGTTTGCCGATCATATTAATGACGTCCATTCGGAAACCACCTAAGCCCTTTTTCAGCCAAAAGTGCATCATGTCGTAGACCGCTTCACGTACCTCTGGATTTGCCCAGTTTAGGTCAGGTTGTTTATTGCTAAACAGGTGCAGATAGTATTGGCCGGTCGCTTCATCAAGTGTCCACGCTTTAGGCTTGAAGAAAGATTCCCAATTATTGGGTTCACTGCCATCTTCTTTGGGATCTTTCCAAATATACCAATCGCGTTTTGGATTATCCTTACTGCTTTTGGATTCGATAAACCAAGGGTGTTCATCTGAGGTGTGGTTTACCACGAGATCCATGACAATTTTGATACCGCGTTTATCCGCTTCGAATAGCAGCTTTTCCATATCGGACATGGTGCCAAATTCTGGTGCAATTTCACGATAGCCAGAAATATCATAGCCGTTGTCATCCATCGGAGATTTATACACAGGACTGAGCCAAATGACGTTCGCGCCAAGGGCTTTGATGTAATCCAATTTTTCTATAATACCTGGGATATCACCAATGCCATCTCCGTTAGAGTCGTTGAAACTTCTTGGATAGATTTGATAAACGACAGCGTCATGCCACCAACGCTTTTCCAGTTGTTCCGTACTCATGGATCAATTCTCCTTAGCAAGTGAGGTAATGTCTAACTGCTGGTACGAATAATAAGCTCCGTATCCAGTTGGATAGATTCGTAGGGTAGTTGGCCGAGCGCCATCTTTGCAGCGATTCGGCCTTTATTCTCAATAGGCTGCTGAATAGTCGTTAAGCCGGCTTCTGCAGCTTTGGGTATTCCGTCAAAGCCAACAATTCGAATATCGATGTTGATTTCTCTAGCCACTTCCAGAGCGGCCAAAGCGATTTTATCGCTCATACAAAGCAGTACATCCACGCGCTTAGGGGCCGTTAGTGTGCCACGCAACATGGTTTTTAACGTTGTTTCGTCAAGATCGTGAATTTGCCAGACATTTTCGAATGACAATGGTATGCCGTTTTCCTCGAGAGCTTTTTTGTAACCTTCAAAACGACAACGAGAAACGGACTCTTCGCTGGTATAAAGATTGTCGAGGTTGGCAAGCGATAACGATGTTGATGGCTCAAGACGCAGCCCCAAGATAAGCACATTGTCGTCGGATGAATGAATGGCATGCATGGCTATGTCGTAGCTTGCTTTGCGGTTGTCGACATTGATGGATGGAATGTCAGGCAAGGCGAAATCGACTGCCACGACAGGCTTATGTTGGCGTAGTATCAGGTTGATTATGCTTGAGTCCACAGGTTTACCATAAACTATGAAACTATCGGGGATAGTTTCAACCTGCGTATTCTGATAGTTATCACTGCTTGATGGCAGCAACAGCATGTTGACATGAGACTCGTCTAAAGTCTTTGATATTCCAGCTAAAAATTGAGTAGCTACTGGGTCGGTAAAGTTATAGGCGAGGTTGTCTGCGAGCAAAACTCCGATTACGCCGGTCTTTCCGGTGCGTAAGCTTCGTGCAGTGATACTTGGGCCGGTGTAACCGAGTTTTTCACATTCAAGCAGAATGTTCTCTCTCAGCGCCTTCGAAAGTTGGTTTGGACGGTTGAAAGCGTTTGATACGGTAGCCGTTGATACACCTAGGTGAGCGGCGACGGTTTTCAATGTAGGTTTCTTCCGTTCCATATCAGTCATTGTCCATATTTATATTATCTGCGATCTAGAATAGCGAAATTTATCAGTTGAGTCTAAATCGATTAAGAAGGAATGCGAAATTAAAATTTCATAGCCATTATAATTTGTTTGATGCTTGTCACTTAATTGTAATCAGGGTATTTCAAAACATGATCAAAGGCACAAGATTTGGCAAGAAAGTGGTCGAATTGTCAATAAGGTTTTATGGTATTCATTAACGGCTTAACCGATTAAGTAATTAAGTAAGAAGTTAAGTCGAGGACATAAGAACTGACTATAAAAACGAAACAAAGTATCTGAATACATGGAGTCTTACTGATGAAAACCTCTCTACTTGCTAGCGCAGTAGCTCTTGCTGTTTCTGCATCCTCCGCATTCGCCGCTGATTTAAAATTCGCACCTGGCGAAGACGCACGCTTTAACTGGCAAAGCTACGAAGAGCTGAAAAATATGGATCTGAAAGGTGAAACGGTCACCATTTTTGGTCCTTGGTTAACAGAAGATAAAGAGCTTGTTGAAAGTGTCATTGCGTATTTTGAAGAGGCAACTGGTGCCGATGTGAAATATTCAGGCTCTGACTCATTTGAACAGCAAATTGCGATTGATGTGCAAGCAGGTAGTGCACCTAACATTGCGATTTTCCCGCAGCCTGGTTTAGCGGCAGACTTAGCCTCTAAAGGTTTCCTAACTCCACTTGACCCTAAAATGGGTGATTGGATCAATGACAACTACGCCGCTGGTTCTTCATGGGTTGACCTAGGTACATTTGCTGGTAAAGACGGTAAAGATCATCTGTATGGTTTCTTCTATAAAGTCGATTTGAAGTCACTAGTATGGTATGTGCCTGAAAACTTCGAAGATGCCGGTTATGAAGTACCTCAATCAATGGAAGAGCTAAAAGCACTGACTGAACAGATTGTTGAAGATGGCGAAACACCGTGGTGTGTTGGGCTAGGTTCTGGTGGTGCAACGGGCTGGCCTGCAACGGACTGGGTGGAAGATATGATGCTTCGTACTCAATCGCCAGCTGATTACGATAAGTGGACTACAAACGAACTCAAGTTCAATGATGAGAAAGTTGTTGGTGCTATTGAAGAGTTTGGATGGTTTGTACGTAACGATAAGTTCGTCGACGGCGGTGCACGTGCAGTAGCTGCAACGGACTTCCGTGATTCACCAAAAGGTTTGTTTACATCGCCAGCTAAGTGTTACATGCACCGTCAGGCATCATTCATTCCAAGCTTCTTCCCAGAAGGTACAGAGCTAGGTGCTGACGTTGATTTCTTCTACTTCCCAGCGTATGAATCAAAAGACTTAGGTAAGCCAGTACTTGGCGCAGGTACTATGTGGAGCATTACCAAAGATTCTAAAGCCGCACGCGCATTTATGGAGTTCTTACAGTCACCAATCGCACATGAAATCTGGATGGCTCAATCGGGCTTCCTGACTCCGCATAAAGGTGCCAACGTTAATGCTTATGGCAACGACACTCTGAAGAAACAAGGTGAAATCTTGTTGGATGCGACGACGTTCCGTTTCGATGGTTCAGACTTGATGCCAGGTAAGATCGGTGCCGGCGCATTCTGGACAGGTATGGTCGACTACAGTGGCGGCAAACCTGCGAAAGAGGTCGCTGATGACATCCAAAAAACTTGGGATGCACTTAAGTAACCAAGGAAGTAAGTAACTTGGCGAAGTAACGCGATGCCGGTAGACGTAATTTCATTGGGTCGTCTATCGGCTTTCGCAATCTTGATATTCGTTAAGTCTCTCTATAAAGCGAGGTAATGATGGAACAGCTTTATTCCTCTTTATTTATCATGGCACTAGGCGTCGCTGGATGTGTGGTCTACTTCGTAGGCAGCAACTGGCTTCTCACTATCCTATTTCCTACCAGAAATGTCTCAAACCAAAAGATGGCACAAAACCTTAGACGAGCGGCAGCGATTCGTCCTTGGTTATTCCTTGGGCCTGCTTTGGCGTTTTTAGGCCTCTATCTTGTCTATCCAGTATTTGAGTCATTCTATCTGTCAATGCACGACAGAAATGCTGACAAATTTGTAGGATTAGGAAATTACATTTGGCTCTTCAACGATCCTGAGTTTAGAGAGTCACTATTTAACAATCTATTGTGGTTATTGGTTGTGCCTGCCGCCTCCACATTTTTTGGCTTGGTTATCGCAGCACTGACTGACAAAGTGAGCTGGGGGAATATTGCTAAGAGTTTAATCTTTATGCCAATGGCTATTTCATTCATTGGTGCATCGATCATTTGGAAGTTTGTCTACGACTACCGTGCGCCGGGGTCGGAGCAGATAGGTATTTTGAATGCCGTGGTTGAGTTCTTTGGAGGTACTGCACAGGCTTGGATAACCATCCCGTTTTGGAATAACTTCTTTTTGATGGTCATTCTTATTTGGATTCAAACCGGCTTTGCAATGGTTATTTTGTCTGCGGCTCTGCGCGGTATTCCAGAAGAAACGGTGGAAGCGGCGGTACTGGATGGAGCCAATGGAGTACAAATATTCTTTAAAATTCTCATTCCACAGATATGGGGAACGATTGCAGTAGTGTGGACCACAATCACCATTCTGGTTCTGAAGGTCTTCGATATCGTGTTAGCGATGACGAACGGCCAGTGGAGTACTCAGGTTCTGGCAAATATGATGTTTGACTGGATGTTCCGTGGTGGCGGTGACTTTGGCCGTGGCGCAGCGATTGCGGTCGTGATCATGGTGGCGGTAATTCCTGTCATGGTATGGAACATGCGCCAAGCTAGCGCTCAAATGGAGGGGCGATAATGACTGAAAAAGCCCAAACAGCGCCAAGTCTTGAAGAGAGTAACGCACGCTTTAGCTTAAGCAAATTACGACGTTCGCCACTGACTATTTTGGTTCACGCTTCGGTGTTGCTGATTGTGATTCTATGGACTCTACCAACAGCAGGTCTTTTTATCTCATCGTTTAGGGACAAAGATCAGCTTGCTTTATCAGGCTGGTGGACGTCATTAACCGCTTCCGAGCAGAACCTTGTAGACCGCACTGGAGCGCCCGACACCCAAGTTCAGGAAGGTGACGTTTATGTTCTCAAGGGGCAATTACTCGTCGATGGTAAGCCTGCTGAAGTCCATGCCTTTGGTTTCTCTTCTCGCGAACCGACAAAATTCGTCCCTGGTGATGTTGCTGAAATGAGAAAGGGTGGCACGCTAACGGTAACGGAAGATGGCCACTACAAAATGACAGCACTCGAACCGTTCAAAGGCAAACGAGGGAAACGAATTTTCTTTACCGCTGTGGTGCCACCGAAGTTTGGTTTAGACAACTATCGTGAAGTACTTACGGCAGAAGGTATTGGTCGTTCGTTTATTAATTCTTTAACCGTTACTATTCCCGCAACAATCATCCCAATTCTTATTGCGGCGTACGCGGCTTATGCGTTGTCTTGGATGAGAATGCCGGGTAGAAACCTACTTATTGCAGTTGTGGTTGGTTTGTTGGTTGTACCTCTGCAAATGTCTTTGATTCCTCTTTTAAGACTCTATAACGACATTGGGGCTTTCTTCGGTGTCGGGGCGAAAACCTATTTGGGAATATGGTTAGCGCATACTGGGTTTGGATTGCCATTGGCGATTTATTTGCTGCGAAACTACATCTCCAGTTTGCCTAGAGAGATTATCGAGTCGGCGAAAGTGGACGGTGCGACTGACTTCGAAATATTCATGAGAATCGTTCTGCCGCTGTCGTTCCCGGCACTAGCATCATTCGGGATATTCCAGTTCTTATGGGTATGGAATGACCTTCTTGTTGCAACGGTATTCTTGGGCACTGGCGAAGAGCACATGGTACTCACAGCACGATTACGTGAACTATTAGGCTCTCGTGGTGGTAACTGGGAGATTTTGACGGCATCTGCATTTGTTTCGATTGCTGTGCCTTTGGGCGTGTTCTTTACGCTGCAACGTTATCTAGTTCGTGGCCTACTTTCTGGTTCTGTTAAGTAAGCAGTTCCTGATTCAACGATGAGAAGAAAGAAATGACAGGATTATCTCTAACAAACGTTAAAAAATCATACGGTGAAACTCAGGTACTGCACGGCATCGATCTGGACATCGACCAAGGCGAATTCATCGTATTCGTTGGGCCTTCAGGTTGCGGTAAGTCTACTCTGCTTCGAATGATTGCGGGCCTTGAGGACATCACTTCAGGTGAGCTTTGTATTGAAGGGGCTCGAGTGAATGAGTTGCCAGCCGCGATGCGGGGCATTGCCATGGTGTTCCAGACTTATGCTCTCTACCCGCATATGACCGTATACGACAATATGGCTTTTGCGATGCGCATAGCGAAGGAGCCGAAAGACGCTATACATGAGCGCGTTATGGAAGCCGCTCGTATGCTGCAACTTGAACCGTATCTTGATCGTCTGCCTAAGGCGCTCTCCGGTGGTCAGCGACAAAGGGTAGCGATTGGTCGAGCGATTGTTCGCCAACCTAAGGTGTTCTTATTCGATGAACCGCTTTCCAATTTAGATGCAGCGTTACGTGTTCAAACGCGAATCGAAATTGCCAACTTGAAGGAAGAGTTAACGGAAACCACGATGATTTACGTGACTCACGATCAAGTAGAAGCAATGACGCTCGCTGACAGAATCGTTGTCTTATCAGCAGGTAAGATTGAGCAAGTAGGCACGCCACTTGAGCTTTATACCAATCCGGCGAATGTGTTTGTGGCTCAGTTTATTGGCTCTCCGGCGATGAACATTAGTAAAGCGCGTATGGAGAAGGCAGGTGAGCACTCCTTGGTTACTGCAGAGAGTGGCCACAACGTAGAAATACCAATTGCAGCAGCACAAGAGCTCAATGGCTGTATGTTACAATTGGGAATCAGACCGGAAGACTTTTTAGTCGCTGAAGAGTCCGATGCACTTATGTCTGGGAAAGTGTTATTTGTCGAATCCTTGGGTGAAGTGACTCTCCTACATATTAATGTTGAAGGACATGATGAAACGGTCGTGGCAAAGTTACCAGGTATCCTTGATTTCCACAAAGGTGAAACCATTCACTTAAAAGCGCAACCAGAGAAAATTCACTTATTTAATGAAGAGGGTATTTCTTTGAAATATCTTTAAATAGAGGTTGTTAGCAATTATTCAAAGAGCTCCTTTCAGGGGCTCTTTAACTTTTAAGAGGTGAACCTAAACCGTTTCTTAAAGCAAATTGAATGAGCTCCGCCTTGCTATCCAAACCAAGACCAATCTGCATACGGTACTTGTGTGATTCAATGGTCCTTGGGCTTAGATGAAGTAATTCACCACATTCTTTAGCGGATTTACCTTGAGCAAGTAACGATAAGATGGTCGTTTGCTTTAGCGTCAGTTTAATGAGTCGTTCATTGTCGGACTCTTGAGCAATACTGCCAGCATTGCCATGTAAACTTAAACGTAAATCAGCATGCTGCCAATAACACAACCACATTTCGGCGACCATTTTTATCTGTCGAGCTAGAGTCTCTGTGAACTCATCATAACCTCGTTCAAAGTTGGTTAACGATATTGCTCCCCACGGTTTGGCAAAGAAACTTAGGGGAATAATGGCGTGCCAACGTCCGCCTTGACGAAAAATACGTTTTAAAACGTATTGACTGGATGTCGCTAATTCTACTTCATCAAATACTCGATAAAGTGATTTCGTTTTGAGCAAGCGCAAGTAGTGTAAATGACTATCATCATCCGACAGATAATCGAACTTATGCAGAGGGGGAATAGTTTCACGAGCACTGGAGAGAGTTTTTTGATCTCGGAGTAGTATTGGAGAGTTTGGATAAACCGTTAGTCTATCCAAACCATAAAACTCAAGTAGTTCTAAGGCGCAGGCATTCCATGTGCCAACAAATTGCTCGATTTCTCCAGCATGCAGTTTTTGGGACTGAGATAAAATCAAAGACTCAAAATTCATTTTCGACATAAAGACTTATTAGCTTTTCAACATACACTAAAAATAATTATAGGCACGTAGATGAAATTAGTGATCGTAACTTTGTTCTAAACAGAAAACTTCTTGAATCGTTTTTGTATTAGCTTGTACAGCGCGCTGAATAATCTCTTCATTTTCATAGCTTACTTGATTGAATGACCCATTCAGTAGACTGAATAGTGACTCAATATCAATCATCTGTTTATAGCTTCTGGTTTTCAGGTAATACAGACGGCGATATCGGGATAGTACACCAAGTATTGTCTTAAGCAGTTGGTGAGAAATAGTTTTTGATTTTTCTTCAGTGAGAGTCAGCAGAAATCGCTGATAAAGTTGCTCTATTCTATCGATATGGTTGAGTGTTAATGGTGATTCTAATAATGCGTGAGATAACTCAGTAACCAAGGTCTTCGCTTTTTTCAGCTGTGCAGGTGCTAGGGGGTATTCTCGTTGAGATAAAAGCTGTGACAAGATGAAGTTTGCAGTGGAAGTGGATTCGATGAACTCTTTCCATGTTAGGTTTGAAACAAAACCTCCCAAATGCGTTTTATATTCGACGAAACCTTCGCTACTTAATGCAATTATGGCTTCTCGCATTGGAGAAAGGCCTACATCATAAAGTTCTGCTAATTCGTTTACTCTGAGTTTTTGACCGGGTGGAAATTGATAATTAATGATATCGGATTTTAAGCGAAGTTTGGCTCGCTCTTTTGCTAGTGACATTCAGTACTCCTTAACCTGAACTACTTTGTAACTAATAATTGCCCGACTGAGTACCGTAAAACTACTGCATTATCGTTGAAAAACGATTAATTATATAAGTGAGGTGTATGGTGGTCGATTAACCACTCCATCAGTTGAATGTTTACTCGAGATTTAGACTACTAGTTAATCGCCATATTCGACGTGCTACTGAGGTTTTGAAATCTTCTTTACGCCGTAAGGGAGTTCAGAGAACAGCTTTGGAACTGTGACTGTGCTTGGTCCCTCTTTGGGCGGTTGCCAATCGAGCAGCATAATAGCAAGGACATTTCGATGTTCCCCATAAGCAAAATCAAAGTCGCCGGAAACTGATGGGATCATGCCTTTATCTTTGTCGATGGCTTTTTGTATCGACACTCTTGTTTTCGCTACAACAGGATCATCATCTAACCCAGCAAGCAAGAAACTTAACCCGACTTCTGCTACGACGTCTTCTTTAGTATGCAAAATGATGTCATCGATGTTTTTTCTAAAGTAGTCGAAGATCCACTGGTGCTCTTTTTCGTCGACCAATCGTTGGTAATAACCCGAGTCTGCGAGGATAATATGCGTCATGCCGTAAAGTTTATTACCGAATTGCTGATTGCTTAATCGGTAGTCCTCACCATCAGGGTAAGTTTTTCTAAATGCAGCGATAAATTCATCAACAAGATCTTGTTCACCGATTTGCTTCAGCCAATAGGCTTGATTTGCTAGTTGAGCAGCCCAAGCTGTAATCATTTCTGGGTCAGTTAATACAGTTTCAAAATCGTATTGCTGTAAAATCGACCTTAGTTTCTTATCGTCTTTATGAACTACACCGTATTCATTCAGTCGTGCCAAATAGCGCAACAAGTCCAGTCCCATATAGAAATATTCAGGTTGCTCTTTAGTTGCTTCGTAGCGACGTTGGCTGCGTTCATCTTTGCCTTTTTTATAGTCGTTAAGTCTTTGCAGAGAATACGCTCGAATGGCTTTAGGCGTGGTTACATCAGCCGCAATTTCATTCACTCTAGAAGTTACGTTGGCAAGATCACCTAAAACGACAGCATTGTATCTAGGGTCTTGTGTTTGCCTATACATACGCAGTCCGAAGTGACCTTGTTTGTAGGCAGACAGAGTAAATAATTGTGACTCGTAGGTGTCTTTAACCACGTTTGCTGACGCCTGAAAATGTTGCTTAGTTGGTGGGGTATCAAGAGTGATGATACTAGCACCAGTTAGCAAAAATACGCTAACAAATATTGCAACGATCGCCTTGTTCATTTTCATAACGTGCAGCCTAAATGGTAAGTGAAAGGTGGATTGTAAAAAGTTATTAATAAACGTGTGTGATTTTGAGGTTAATTTTTATTCAGAATATTTATGAACACTTGATTTTAGATCCCTCACTTTTTCATTTAGCTTGGTTGTAGAAGCGCATAATTTGAAATCGAATTGTTTTTTCCTAGTCTATGTTATGCAGAGGCAGGGAGGCGGCGCTTCTGTCTAATTCTAGTACAGAAGGAGTGACAAAATGAGAACATTATTAGTGACACTTAGCTTGATATTCGTATCATTCTCAAGCTTTGCTGAAAATGGTGGTGCGCCAGGTACCATCTGTCAGATGGAGTCAGGACAAGTGATTACGACTCATCTGGAGCGTTGTCCTAAAAACACAACCAAACTCTGATCATATGTATGATTGAGAAGCTAACACGAACCAGCGATATATCGCTGGTTCGTTTGGTTTTAAAGTGGAGAAACGGTTTATACGGTAAAACGGGATACCAGTTGCTCTAATTGCGTTGCGCGTTGATTTAGATTGTCACTCCCGCTCTTATTTAGACCTGCAAGTTGTGCGGATTCACCACTTTGGTCTGAAATCACCACGATACGTTGAGCTATATCTTTACCGACAATCGCTTGTTCTTCCGTTGCCGTTGCAATTAGCGCGTTCATATCGTGAATATTAGCGATTGCTCGTTGTATTTCTTCGATGGCGGTAGCGGCATCATTGGTTTGACGTACCGTTTCATCTCCTCTAGTTCGGCTGGAGTCCATCGCTCTGACGGCTTCATCGGAAGCGCTTTTGAGTTGCTCGATCATCTGATGGATTTCGCCTGTGCTGTCTTGTGTGCGGCTAGCTAACTGTCGAACTTCATCCGCTACGACGGCGAAACCTCGTCCTTGTTCACCCGCTCGAGCTGCTTCAATAGCTGCATTTAATGCCAGTAAATTAGTTTGCTCGGCAATATCTTGAATAACGGTCAAAGAGGTAGAGATGTTTTTGACATCTTCTTCTAACTTACTGATAACTGAACTTGCTTGGAGGACTTCATCAGCTAGAGCTTGTACCGACGTTGCAGCTGTATTCACCGTTTGTTGGGCATCTCGGGCATTTTCGTCTGCTTGCTGTGCTGATGTTGCAGCGCTAGTGGCGTTAGATGAAATTTCAGAGGATGTTGTCGTCATTTCAGTCATAGCTGTGGCTACTTGTTCGGTCTCTTCTCGCTGATTGGTAGCAAGGCTATCCACCTGCATTGCTCTTCCTTTCATTGCGCGAGTTTCTTCCACAACAATATGGCTGGTCTCCGAGACGTTGGTAATGATCTCCTGGAGACTACTCACAAACGCATTGAAGTTCTCTCCAAGACGTTTAAATTCAGGTGCATCGAAGCTCTCCATTCTTGCAGTCAAGTCGGCATCACCTGTCGCAAACGTTTTTAGCGAAGCATCGAATTTATCAAGTGGCTTCATAATGCTTCGGTTGATGAAGGTAGCCATACCAAATACCACAACCAGTGTCAGTCCAGATAATAAAATGATAGTGATAATTTTCGCATTAAGCGCTTCTGTTGCTTGCTGCTCCATAGCAGAAATAGTGGTGTCTATATCGTCTATGTAAAAACCAGTACCGAGTATCAAATCCCACTCAGGTATATATATCGAGTAGCTTAATTTAGCTTCAGGATTGGTTTGTCCTGGTTTAGGGAAATAGTAGGTAGTAAATGCATTAGATTTGGCGTTATTAATAAGATCTTTAATAAACAAGTTGCCTTTGCTGTCTTTAGCATCGATAAAGTTTTGGCCTAGACCTGAACCATTTTTGCCTACAAGCAGACGATTGCCTTTCGAGTCATAGCCAAATAGATAGCCATTTTCTCCATATTCAAGATTTTTAAGTAGCTGAAGCACCTCTTCTCTCTGGCTTTTTTTCTCAATTAGAGGGAGAAGTGAGGACTTAGCAAGTTGTAAGTAGTTGCGCAGTTCTTGTTTCTTATTAACCAGCAAGCTTTCTCGGGTATCATCAAATTGTTGTTGGTTGAGTTCAGAAACCTTTGAGTAAGTGACTCCTAAAATTCCTAATGTAACGAGTAGTAAAGGAAGTATCGTTAAGACATACAACCGCTTTCGAATAGACAAATTCATAACATTCGTATCCTAATTATTATAATAAATACGCAATTATTGAGTTGCGTATCAATAACAAAGCAAGTGGTGTGCCTAAAATTTATTCAGGGAATGATGTTTGGAAAATAGTTCTTCTACCTGAATGGTTTATAAAGGTTGTGCCCTCAAGTCAGCTAATTTGAAGAAGTGCTTGTCAAATTTTCTATAACGGCTTTTGTTCCGTAACCGGAGAACGATTGCCGCTGAAATTACCGATTATATGATTCAGCGGATAAATCTTGCCATTTAACATATTGATATGGTTTATCTATCTGAAAAATAAAGATAAAAATCAGTTTGCGAGTTGATTTCTTCGACTAAGCTATAAATGACGAAGTAAAGGAAATCGTCATTTTTGAACGTAATGACATGGAGAATAATATGAAAGCAGTCTTTATTTTTATGCTAGGCGTTATGTGTTCGTTCGCTTCTATAGCTGAGGAAGGAGGCGCACCGGGTAATATTTGTCTAACGGAAGCGGGTTTAGTTGTCACTACTCACCTCGATACCTGTCCGAAAACGATGACGAAGCTTTAATAACTTTAGGCAAAGTGTTGAACCAGCATTTATGCTGGTTCGTGTTTTTTCATGCACAAGCGATATATCGTGGTGGTATTAGCTATCAGAAATGTACCTTCGACTAGTGAACCGCCGATAGAGCCAATCCATATATTATGGGTAAACCAACATGCGGAGTTGAATAAAATTAAACTCCGCATTTTGATACCAGATGCGGAGAATAATGCCCATGTACCCACTGCGGAACCAATAATTGGTAAGAGCTCTACAGGAGAGGAGACATTGGGGAGTGTCATGCCAAGTAGAATAACAATGAAGAACCACATAGCGCGCTTAGAGCGAGTTTTAATGGAGACGAAAGCACGAATACCATTGATAGCGACACCTATTGCACCAACCACGGCCCCCATCATGGCAAAATGTATCATCATGATGAAGCAAAATGCGACCATACAGTAACGGAACCGAAGGTCGTCTTTTTGTAAAAATGCCATGATCCCAAAGACAAAAGCAATACCACCAACAAGTTGGGCGAATAGCATTAACGTCATTCTAATTGCTTCTCCAGATAGTTCAGGCAACTTTGTGGGCTGGATAAAACGGTAATGTCAAACTGACACTCCGCTAATGCATATGCCATCGACGCTTGCGCTAACACGATAGCATCATAACGGTTTGTAGAATGTATACGATGCTCAGTGATAGTGTTTGCAATGCTTGAATTGAAAGCCAGCATTGAGCCCGCGACATAATGTTCCCACGCCGCTGGAATAAATAAAAACTCGAATTGAGAATGGTTGTTGGAGCTTTCTAGTAAAGATCGAGTGGGTTCTATCGTACTTTCAAGCGTAACAGCAACAAGTATCCGACTGTAGCCAATGGTTTGTTCTGCCATCGGTCGGTCGACTCGAAAAACACGGTTATCAGGGTAAGCATCCACAATTGGGCCCAGGGTTGAACAAGTGCAGACAATAAAGTCATAGCCTTGAGTAAGCTGATGGTTTAAATAACCTTGAATCTGCTTGACGATAGAGGGAGTTGGCCCTGTTTTGCGTATGTTGCTTAGAAATGATTCTTGGACATCGTGGAATATGTCATGTTTAGGGAGCGATGTTGCGGCTAGAGGTTTAAAGAGGGTGATGTTGCTCGCTAAAGTGTGCAGGAACAAAATCTTCATAAAAATCCTTTTCGTTATTGCTTGGGAGGCTCCTTCTGGAGCCTCAACAATACAGATTAATTATTCACTAATGCAACCGCTTCACGGGTAAGTCGAGCAAGTTCTTCCCATTCCCCAGCTTCGATTAGCTTTTTATCAACCATCCATGTCCCACCACAAGCGAGTACACGAGGGATCGCTAGGTAGTCTTTGATATTCTTAGGATTGATTCCGCCAGTTGGCATTAAGCAAACATCACCGTAGGGTGCCAACAGTGATTTCACCATACTAACGCCACCAGATGCTTCCGCTGGGAAGAATTTTAAAGTAGTGAGCCCCATTTCTAGCGCCGCCTCAACCGTACTTGGGTTGTTGACTCCGGGTACAATGTCGATCTCAAGCTCTTGACACGCTTTAACGGTATTTGGGTTGAAACCAGGTGAAACAATAAATGTCGCTCCTGCTTCTTTTGCTGCAATCACTTGCTCGCGATTTAAAACCGTACCAGCTCCAATCAACATGTCTGGTTGCGCTTCTCTTAGCAAACGAATCGCTTCGACTGCAGCCTCAGAACGGAAAGTGATCTCTGCAGCAGGTAGGCCGTTTTCAGCCAGCACTTTGCCTAAAGGGATGATATCTTCCGCTTTGTCGATAGCGATAACAGGGATGACTTTAAGCGCCTGTAGTTGTTCGTTGATAGTCGACATGTAAATTCCTTAATTTTTTTTGGTCACGACATCAGTCGCAGTCTTGGGGATTATTGCCCCTTTATGTTGAATTACGATTCCCGCGAGGCGATTGCCTCTCTGACAAGAGTGCTCCATTGAGCCGCCAGCGAGATAACAAGAGAGGAAGCCGCCGTTAAATGAGTCGCCCGCCGATGTTGTATCTACAACATTTTTCACGGGCTGCGTGGGAACGGTTAGGGATTGCTTGCCAAAGTTTTCTGAAACTAAGCAACCCTCTGAGCCCAGTTTTAGCACAACATTTTTGATGCCCTCACTATGAAGTCGTTCTATGGTTACTTGAGGGTTGAGGTCTCCCCAAATTAGCTTTTCATCATCAAAGGTGACTAATGCTATATCAGTAAGTTGATACATCTGGCGGTAGTTTTCTTTGACGGTAATAAGTTCATCTGAAGGCCACAAAGCTGGACGATAGTTGCTATCAAAGCTTATTTCGACATCATTTCGTTTTAGCTCGTTAAGTAAGCCGAAAAGTTTGACTCGATCCTCAGTGGGTAAAATAGCTAAGCTGATGCCGCTGAGAAAGACCATATTTGTCGACTTTAGAGCGTGAGCAATGGTGTCAAAATTAGGGTGTTGTAACAGGTATTTTGCTGCTGACTGGTTACGCCAATAGAGAAACGTCCGTTCCCCTTGTTCGTCTAGCTGAATAAGATAGAGACCGGGCGTTCGATCCCCGTCACGCAACACGAACTGCGTATCGATATTTTCATCTTGCCAACGCGCAATCATTCCTTCGCTGATCGCGTCGGTTCCCAAAGCGCTGACAAAGGAGGTTCTTATTAAGGTGTCCTCAGAGTTAAGCTGACAGCCACGGTTCAAATAAACCGCGGCATTAAGCGTATCTCCACCAAACGTCTGATGCATCTCACCAAATGGTTTCCCATTTAGTTCAATCATACATTCACCAATGATGGCGATATGTTTCATCGTAAGTCTCCCAATTACTTGATGGAAAAATAACGCTTGGCGTTGTTAAAACAGATATCTTCAACCATAGGACCTAACAGTGATAGGTCGTTTGGTACTTCGCCATTTTCCGCCCAGCGACCAATCATGTCACACAAGATACGACGGAAATACTCGTGGCGAGTGTAAGAAAGGAAGCTGCGAGAGTCTGTCAACATACCAACAAACTGGCTTAGTAAACCCAGTTGAGACAACTGTTCCATTTGTCGCTGCATTCCATCTTTTTGGTCGTTAAACCACCAACCAGAGCCAAATTGAACTTTGCCCGCAATGCCGCCACCTTGGAAGTTTCCAATCATCGTCGCCATCATTTCGTTATCACGAGGATTTAGGCAGTAAAGAATGGTTTTAGGTAGTTCATTACTTTGATCCATTTCATCAAGAAGATGAGCTAATTCGAATGCGAAGGTACGGTCACTGATGGAGTCGAAGCCGGCATCTGCACCAAGCATTTGGAACATGCGCGTATTGTTGTTTCGCTGTGCGCCAATGTGCAGTTGCATTACCCAACCTAGCTTGGCATAGCGTTTACCTAACCAGACTTGTACCGCAGTAGAAAACTGTGCGCACTCTTCTTCTGTGAGTTTTTCTCCGCTTAAGCGGCGTTTTATCAGGTGGTCTAATGCTTGCTCTGATGGAACTTGTGCGTAACGAACGATTTCAATGCCATGATCGGCTGCACGACAGCCGTGAGCATCGAAGTGAGAAAGACGTCGATCAAGTGCGTCAAGCAGGGTTGCGAAACTGTTAATCTCAACATCTGCTGCGCGGCCTAGTAACGTCATATAGTCTGCAAAACCATCCAACTCAATTTTGAAGGCTTTATCAGGACGCCAACTAGGCAGTACTTCAATATCGAAACTTTCATCATCAGCAATCGCTTTATGATGTTCAAGCGTATCGACTGGGTCATCAGTTGTCCCGGCCATGACAACATTCATTTGCTTCATAATACCGCGTGCTGAAAACTCAGGCGTTTGTAGCAGCTCGTTACAATGGTTCCAAATGGTGTCAGCCGTCTCGGGACTAAGTCGCTTCCCTGTAATACCAAATGGTCGACGCAACTCTAAATGCGTCCAGTGATAGAGCGGGTTACCTAACGTCATAGGCACTGTCTTTGCCCACGCTTGAAATTTGTCGTAATCAGAGGCAGAACCTGTGATCAATTGCTCTTGAATACCAGCTGAGCGCATACCGCGCCATTTGTAGTGGTCGCCTTCAAGCCAAATTTGACCGAGGTTATCGAACTTACGATTGCTTGCAACTTCGGCTGGATTTAAGTGGCAGTGATAATCGTAAATTGGCTGGTCCGCCGCATGCTCATGATAAAGGCGGCGAGCAGTTTCATTACTCAGTAAAAAATCTTCACATAGAAAGTCTTTCATCATTAATTCCTTAACTCACCCTTAAAGTGCCGCGACGGTCGCTTTTGCACCATTGTCGATTAGTGATTGATAAGCGCTCGAAACGGCGTCTATAACCTGAAGGTCACGGCCAATATCAGCTGGGAAAATTGCTTCGATGCCAAGTAATGCTGGGACGACAGTGACATTCAGACCGTGCTGTTCGCAGACACTACGAAGCATCGTCGCCATTGGGTCGCGGACGTCGATTTCGTTACCTTGCTCATCAACACCAGACACATAGCGCATCCAGCCAGCGATACCTGCGGCAAGCCATTTAAATTCAGAACCTTGGTCTAGATGGAATTTTAGGCTTCCCCCCATACGTTGAGGGATCTTTTGGCTACCGTCCATCGCGATCTGCCAAGTCTTATGTTTTAAGCTAGGGTTAGTGAAACGATCAATGAGCAGCTTGGCGTAAGCTTCTAAATCTGTCCCTTCGGGCATCTTAAGCGATGGGGCTTGCGCTAACATCATCATATCGAAAGCGGCTTTGCGATAACCGGCATCTGTCATCGTGTCTGAGATATGAGCGTAACCACCGAGGTAACCTAAGTAAGCTAAGAATGAGTGACTACCGTTGAGCATTCTTAGCTTCATCTCTTCATAAGGCACAACGTCTGCGACAAACTCTGCACCAGCAATGTTCCAATCTGGACGACCAGCTACGAAGTTGTCTTCAATTACCCATTGACGGAAAGGTTCACAAGCAATACCACATGGGTCTTCAACGCCGAGTAGTTCAGTAATCTCACGTAGCGTTTCTTCCGTTGCTGCCGGAACGATACGGTCTACCATAGTGCAAGGGAAAGTTACGTTTGCTTCAATCCAGGCACCTAGCTCAGCATCTAGTAACTTGGCGAATTCTAAAATAGCCGCTTTCGCCACGTGACCGTTTTCTTGTACATTGTCGCAAGACATGACGGTAAATGGCGATAGACCACGTTCGCGACGAACTTTCAAAGCTTGAACTATGTAGCCTAGTGCTGATTTTGGAGAAGATGGGTTTTCTAAGTCGGCAATGACTAAAGGATTGTTCTTATCTAATCGACCAGTAGCAGGGTCTGCGCAGTAGCCTTTTTCAGTGATAGTCATTGAAACAATGGCGACCTGTGGTTCGGCCATTTTCTCAATAACAGCATCGATGCCGTCTAAACTTGGGTGTAGAGATTCTGTTACTGAACCAATGACCTTGACGTCTGTCGATAGAGCGCCTTTTTCAGCTACACTATATAAATGATCTTGCGCACGTAGCGAAGTAATTAATTCTTCTCCACCGAAAAGGTTGATTTCACAAATACCCCAGTCGCTTTGTGATTTTCGCGCAACTTCATCAGTAAAGAGTCCTTGGTGTGCGCGGTGGAATGCACCGAAGCCTAGATGAACGATTCGTGATTTCAGCTCAGAACGCGGGTAGTTAGGTTGGCTTACAGATGCGTTCAGTGTGTGGTTACTGATATTTGTCATTGAATCGGTTCCTTATTTAGCCGCTGAAAGTGGAAACGCATCACCGTTTTGATATGTGTTTCCGTTAACGATGAGTTGACGTTTTTCGCTGTTTGGAAGGTTCAGCGTTAATGTGTCATATGCCGGTAGGAAGTCACCGGTACGAGTAATATTCAAAGTAATGGTGTTGTTGTCGCAAACCATTTCGATATTCAGAGTAATATGGTTGCCTGTTAGATAACCGTTAGACTCACCGTCATCATCAAAAATGCTACATTGACTCTGTCCTACCCCTTGAAGTGGGTAAATATTTAGGCCACGACTGTCATCTTTTTGGGCGTTGGCATTAGCGATTCTCGCACTTGTCGGGATCACTGCACCTGCACGAGCAAGCAGAGGGATGCGCTCTAGTGGTGCGGCGACGGAAATGGTGTTACCAGCGCTATACCATTGACCTGTGTAGAAGTCGTACCAACCATCCTTGTTATTTGGAAGATAGATGTCACGTTCACGTTGTCCTTCTTCTACTACGGAAGCGACGAGTAGATCTTTGCCTAGTAGGTAGTCGTCATTTTCGATAAACGTATTTTCATCATGCTCATGGTCCAGGAACGTAGGGCGAAGCATTGGTTCATCATGAGTATGAGCTTGATACAACGAATCATAGATGTACGGAAGAAGCTGGTAACGAATCTTCATAGCGTCACGAATAATAGGAGTGACAGTTGGATGCATCCAAGGTTCGTTAACGCTACCATCGTCATTCCAAGAGTGGATGGTGAAACGTGGGTGCATAACACCGTTCTGTACCCAACGAGCGAAGAGTTCAGGATCAGGCTTGTCACCCGAGAAACCACCAACATCATGACCAAGGTTATACAAGCCAGACAAGCTCATACCTAAACCCATTTTGATATTGTATTTTAAGCTGGTCCAGTTGGTTCTGTTGTCACCACTCCAAGTTTGAACGTAGCGGTTCATCCCAGGGCACCCTGAGCGTGAAATCAAGTATGGGCGAAGTTCTGGAGCAAACTCGGTTTGCGCTTCGTAAGAAGCACGCATCATGAGTAATGGTTGCAGCGGGCGAATCAAGCCAACAGGAATCTCTTTGCCGAACCCGAAGCAACGTGCACTCTTGTCCCATATCTCGTATTCGTTGTTGTCATTCCAAGTAGAATCGATGCCTTTCTCTAATAACTGCTCTTTAACATTGTCCTGCCACCACTTGATAGTTTCTGGATTGGTAAAATCAAGGTGTGAGCCGTCCGCGTCCCAGAACACCGAGTTTTCTGGTACGTCATACTCGGAATCTTTAATGAACAAGCCTTTCTCTTTGACTTCATCGAAACGAGGGTGATCATGTAGCAAACAAGGCTTAATATTTGCGGCTAGCTTCAGCCCATGAGCATGGAAATGGTCTGACATTGCATTTGGATTAGGAACTTTTTCGTAGTTCCAGTTGAAGACATAGCGTTTGTCCCCGATAGACGTATAACCCGAAGAAAGTTGGAACGAGTCACAAGGAATACCGTGCTCTGCACATTGGTCTACAAAACCTTCTAGTAGCTCCTGAGAATTAGGTGCGTCTGTGTATTGCATGGTTGAGCCGCTGTAACCCAAGCTCCATTTTGGACCAAAGGCAGTGCCACCAGTTAAACGGACAAACTGTTGAGTCACATTTTTGATGCTTTCGCCGTACATGAAATACAGATCTAGGTCACCGTCTTCGGCACGATAGCTACGGTATTTGATGTGGTAGTTATCCAGCTCATTTCCTAAATCAAACCAGCAACTTGCTAAGTTGTCATAAAAGACACCAAACGATGCGCCACTTTCATCAGAGGTCGTTTTAGTTATATAGAAAGGAACATGTTTGTACAGAGGATCGGTCTTGCTTGCGTCATAACCCATTGCATCGAGGTTGCGCATCTCAAAACGACGACCTTCACGATTGAGGTTGCCAGTCTTCTCTCCAAGACCGTAGTATAGTTCGTTGTCACCACGATTCATAAAGTGGGCAATACCTGGTTCACTAACACCCAATTGGTATGCACCTGTTTTGCGATCTTTAGTTAATGGTTTCCACTCACCGTTTACTTTATGTTCCCACTCCATCCATAGAGGCTGGTGGACGGTTAAACGCAACTGCTCTGTCTCGATGTGTAGAGTATCTTGGTTTTCATAGAGTTCGAAAGTAGGTAAGGTGAACCCCTCTAGTGACATTCTGTCGCGACCTTCCCATGGTACATCGTTACCATCGGGTGCCACCATCCAAGTTCTGTCAAGGCGAAGAGTATTGTGACGTTGGAATAACACACGAATTAGATGGTTCTCTAGCACGAATAAATGAAGAGTGTGTTTGTCGTCGCAGCTTAGAATGATTTCGTTATTATTTTGCTGCTTAAATTGCCAGTTTCTAATGGTCTTCACTTTAGAATTCCTTTCAATAGAGAGAGCCCAAACGGGCTCTCAGAATGATATTTGGTGAGATTAGTAGCCTAGGAATAGTTGAGGTAGTATCAGGCTTACTTGAGGTACGAAAGTCACTAGCATTAGTGCTAGTACCAATACAGCGTAGAAAGGCAGTAATGGTTTGATAACTTTGTCGATCTTCACATCGCCTACAGAACAACCGATAAACAGTGCACTACCTACAGGTGGAGTACAGATACCGATACATAGGTTGAAGGTCATCATGATACCGAAGTGAACTGGATCCATACCTAGGTCCATCGCGATTGGAAGGAAAATAGGTGTAAAGATCAGTAGCGCTGGCGTCATATCCATGAAGATACCGACAATAAGCAGAATCAAGTTGATGATCAGTAGAATGATCAATGGGTTTTCCGATACGGCTAATAAGGCATCACTTATCATATAAGGGATATCAGCGTTCGCCATTGCCCACGACATGCCCATTGACGCACCGATAAGTAGTAAAACAATGGATGTCGTAACGACAGATTCAAGAATGATGCCCGGAAGCTGTTTGATTGATACTTCACGATAGAAAACTACAGCCAGCAATAGCGTATAAACAACAGCAATGGCAGATGCTTCAGTTGCTGTGAAAATACCGCCGATGATACCGCCCATGATGACGATGATTAAGCTCAGCGCTGGTAAAGCATCAAGTGTTTTCTTAATGACGACAGAGGTAGATGGCTTAGCGGCAACAGGATAGCCTCGTTTCTTCGCAATAATAGCGGCAACGATCATAAGGCCAAGGCCCATAATCATTCCTGGGATGTAACCCGCTAGGAAAAGTGCGCCGATTGATGTGCCACCGGAAATAAGAGAGTAAACAATGAATGTGTTACTTGGTGGAATCAATAGGCCAGTTGGACACGAAGTAATGTTAACAGCTGCAGAGTAGGCTGGGTCATAGCCTTCCTTCTTTTGTAGCGGTGCCATAGTGCCACCAACAGCTGCGCCAGAGGCCACGGCTGAACCTGAAATAGCACCAAACATCATGTTAGCAAGTACGTTTACGTGAGCTAATGACCCTGGGAGGCGGCCACCAAGTACTTTTGCGAACTCAATAAGGCGAAGTGCAATACCGCCTTGGTTCATGATATTACCCGCTAGGATAAAGAATGGTATTGCTAGTAGAGCAAAGCTATCAAGGCCGGATGCCATTTTCTGAGAAATAACGGCGATAGCGGCATCAAAAGGTAGTGTCATCATTACCGTTAATAATGACGCAATACCAATAGCGAACGAAATAGGAACCCCTAATCCTAGGAAAAGGAAAAAGCTACCAAATAAAACAATAATTATTTGCCATTCCACAGTAATATTCCTTATTAATTATTGGTTTGAAAGAGTGGAAGAGTTGGTATTTTTTGAGGTCATAAAAGCGATATTCTCAAGAATATCTTGGACCAAATAAATCACCATAAATAAGCCCGCAAGAGGAATTGCGGCATACACTAAACCCATCTCTATACCTAGAGCGGGAGATACTTGACCTGTCGCTAGAGTTTTTAACATTAATCTACCGCCACCATAGACCATAATGATGGAGGCGAAAGACATGCTGATCATATTAATCAGTAACTTCAACTTGTTATGTTTAGCTTCGTCGTGTTCGATTTTCATTGCTAATAAGTCAATAGCAAGGTGGCGTTTTTGTCCTAGCGTATAAGCTGCACCCATCAAACCGACCCAGATAAAGAGAAAACGGGCAACTTCATCAGTGAATGTACTTGGCGCGTTTAATACATAGCGAGAGAACACCTGCCAAGACACGCAAACAACTAAAACACTACTCAGCGAAATACAGAATAAGGATAAAACCTTATTCATTATCGTAATGAGCTTATTCATAACATCTCCTAGTTGACGAAATCCTTCGTCTTATAATTTGGAAAAAGAGCAAGAGGTAAGGTTGAGCAGATTTAAACACAGTAAATTGAAACCGCTTGTGACAAATCTCACAATAAAATTGGTCCAACCAATTTTAGCGATGAAAGTATGACATTGGTCAACCAATTCGATTTTTTACGTTGATTATTGGTTGGTGATGGTTCAGATTGATAGCGTAGTTAATAAGAAACGGAATTTAGCCATAATTGGTTAACCGAATTGTAATAATTAATCCTATAACTGAACATAAATTGAATGGAGACTCCCCTATGCGTTGGAACAAAACAGCACTAACAACTTTCGTTACTTGTGCTCTCGCTGCATCGACTTCTTTTACCGCTTCTGCAGTAACCACGCTAAAACTTAGCCACAACCAAGACCGTAATCACCCTGTGCATAAATCAATGCAGTACATGGCTGATGAAGTGAAAGAGCTGACAGATGGTGAAGTTCGTATCCGTATTTATCCGAATGGACAGCTTGGCACTCAACGTGAATCGATGGAATTGCTACAGAATGGTGCTTTAGACATTGCGAAATCAAATGCGAGTGAAATGGAAGCGTTTGAACCAGCTTATGGTGCGTTTAACATTCCTTATATCTTCCGTGACCGTGACCACTACTACCGTGTAATGCAAGGTGAAGTAGGTGAAAAAATCCTAGATTCCTCTCACGATAAAGGTTTTGTTGGTTTAACTTATTATGATGCTGGTGCTCGCAGCTTCTACGCCTCAAAAGCCATTAAAACACCTGCTGATCTTAGTGGTATGAAAATCCGCGTTCAGCCAAGTCCAACTGCTGTTGAAATGATTAAACTGATGGGTGGTTCGCCAACTCCACTATCTTACGGTGAGCTATACACAGCAATGCAACAAGGCGTTGTTGATGGTGCAGAAAACAACCCTACAGCGCTAACAACCGCTCGTCACGGTGAAGTTGCTAAAGTATTTAGCCAAGATGAGCATACGATGATTCCAGATGTTCTAGTAATCAGCTCTAAAGTTTGGGACAAGCTGCCGAAAGACCAGCAAGAAGCTCTTAAGAAAGCGGCTAAAGATTCCATGATGTATCACAAAGATCTATGGACCAAAATGACGAACGAAGCTATCGAGAAAGCAAAAGATAGCATGGGCGTAGAGTTTGTAACTGTAGAAAAACAACCATTTGTTGATGCAGTGAAACCAATGCACGATGCGGCGTTGAATAACCCTGCAATTGCAGACTACGTACGCGATATCGATGCGTTAGCAGTTCAATAATTAATGAGTTTTTGGGAGCACGATTTGTGCTCCCGCTTTCGGAGTTTAAGTAAGATGCTAGAACGTTCTGAACTTGCTGAGAATGCGATTAATTGTTTGCATGACGAACAATACGATGTGCCTTTCAATCTACAGAATTTAAACCATAGCAATATGTTGTTTATGGGGGGACGCAACACTGAGTCTCTTAATGGACATTGGAACTTTGCGGTTGACCTTTTAGATACAGGTCTTCGTCAACGTTGGTATGACATGAAGCCGATGCCAGCAGAGCAAAGAATTGAACCTTGGGACTATGACCCATACGTCGGCGAAACCATTCCAGTACCTTCGTGTTGGCAAATGCAAAAGGAGAAGTGGTATTTCTTCGAAGGCAGTGCTTGGTATACCAAATCTTGGGACTATGAAGAGTCTAATACGGATGAGCGTGTATTCTTACGTGTTGGTGCTGCACAATATGACTGTAAGGTATTCTTAAATGGCGAGTTTCTAGGTAATCACTATGGTGGTTCCACGCCATTTTTCGCTGAGTTTACGGGTAAATTAAACCAGGGCCGTAACTGGATAATGTGCTGCGTAAACAATACTCGCACCCTAGACCGAGTACCAATGCGCAATACCGATTGGTTCAACTACGGTGGTATATACCGTGATATCGAGATTGTAAGAACCCCAAAAGAGATCATTCGAGATTTACATGTCTACTTAGTACCAAATGGTCAATATAACTTGGTGCATGTTGACGTAGAAGTTGAAGGTTCACAGTCTGAAATAACCTTTGCAATTGAAGAGCTGGGTATCAATGAGAGACTGTCAATTGTAGATGGAAAAGCAACAATAGAATTAAGCGTTGAGCCTGAGCTTTGGTCTCCAGAAAGTCCGAAGCTGTATGATGTTTCAGCAACCTACGGGAATGATGTCGTCACAGATCGTATCGGTTTTAGACAGGTCGAAGTTAAAGGTACTGAAATCTTTGTTAATGGTGTGAATACTTTCTTACGTGGTATCAGTGTCCATGAAGATGACAAAGAGATAGGCAAGGTTGTTACACCGGAAGACCTAAAGCGTCGATTCCAGCATGCGAAAGAGCTGAACTGCAATTACATGCGATTTGCGCACTATACGCACCACGAAATGGCGACCAAAATGGCTGATGAGCTTGGTTTCCTTATCTGGGCTGAAATACCAGTATATTGGGCGATAGATTTCGAAAATCCAGCAACTTACCGAGACGCTGAAAACCAACTACTAGAGATGATTAAGCGTGACCGTAACCGCGCAAGTATCATTATGTGGTCAGTGGGCAATGAGAACGCTGATACGGATGCGCGCTTAGAGTTTATGTCTGGTCTAGTTCGTACCGCGCGTGACAATGATCCTTGTCGTCTAGTTTCTGCTGCTTGTTTGGTTAACCATGCGAAGAACAAGATTGAGGACCGTTTAGCTGAGCATCTAGATATTATTGGTATCAACGAGTACTACGGTTGGTATGAAGAAGTGTTTGATGACCTTATCGAAATCGGTGAAAACTCTAATCCAGGTAAACCGGTTGTTATTTCGGAGACTGGTGCTGATGGCTTCATTGGTGAGGGTGCGCCGAAAACCGGCTTCTTCAGCGAGTCATACATGACAGATGTATACAAAAAGCAAATCGAATATCTGGAAAAACTGGATTACATTAAAGGCATTTCGCCATGGATTCTTTATGAGTTCCGTGTGGAACGTCGCCAGAACATGTTCCAGAAAGGTTGGAACCGTAAAGGTCTCATCTCGAATGACAAATTTACGAAAAAAGAGTCATTTACGCTACTTGCTGACTTCTATGGCAAGTTGAAACAAGAAAGCTTGAAATGACATATAATTGGTCAACCAATTGGTTGACCAATTTAAACCAAGTGATATTATTAACCTAAGACCAATTTATAAGACGATGCTATGAATATCGCTATTACTGCACCTAAAAGACTGTATCAAGAAATCGGACTTGCGCTTCAAGAGCGTATTCAATCAGATGAATTCAAAATAGGGGACAGACTGCCTCCTGAACGTGATATCGCTGAAGAGATGGAAGTGAGCCGATCTGTGGTGCGTGAAGCGATTATCATGCTAGAGCTGCAAGGATTAGTTGAAGTTCGCAAAGGCTCAGGCGTTTACGTCAACGCAAAGCCCTCTGCTGATGCTCAGCAATCTCAATTGGCAACGCTTAGGGCAAATTCTGATATTGGTCCTTTTGAATTACTTCAAGCTCGACAAGTACTCGAAAGCCAAATCGCCAGTTTTGCAGCGATGCATGTGACGAAAAACGATATCAGTCGCCTCAGAGAGGCATTAGATACTGAGCGTCAACAGTTGGAAACAGGTCATGGGGATTACGATGGTGATGAACTATTCCATTTAACCATTGCAGAAGCGTCTCAAAACAGTGTTCTTAGTGATATTGTTAAAGATCTTTGGATGCGCCGCGATGAGAGTTCAATGTGGAGACAGTTGCACTCACGTATCACTAACATGAATTATCGTACCGCTTGGTTAGACGATCACGAAAAAGTGTTGCTTGCCCTTCAACGTAGAGATCCTGAAGGTGCAAGAGAAGCAATGTGGCAACACTTGGAAAACGTAAAACAAACGTTATTTGAATTATCTGACGTAGATGATCCGCAATTTGACGGCTTCCTTTTCCGTTAGTTAAAAATAACAATTTAGCTCTTCAATAATAATAACGACTAGTGAGTATGAAATTATTCGCTACGCACTAGTCTTGTCCAAAGATAGGTAATTAATATGGAACAAACATGGCGTTGGTATGGCCCTAATGACCCTGTATCACTAGATGATATTAAACAGGCGGGAGCAACTGGTATTGTAAATGCTCTGCACCATATTCCAAATGGTGAAATTTGGACAAAAGAAGAAATACTAAAGCGCAAAGAAATAATTGAAGCAAAAGGCTTTGTTTGGTCGGTTGTAGAAAGTGTACCAGTACATGAAGAAATTAAGACTCGCTCTGGTAATTATCAACAGTGGATTGATAACTACAAGCAATCGCTAATCAATCTTGCTGAATGCGGTATTGATACGGTGTGTTATAATTTCATGCCGGTATTAGATTGGACGCGTACAGATTTGGAATATGAATTAGCTGATGGCTCAAAAGCACTGCGTTTCGACCAAATCGAGTTTGCAGCGTTTGAACTATTTATTCTAAAACGTCCAGGCGCGAAAGCTGAATATACCGAACAGGAGCAAGCGGATGCCAAGGCGTGTTTTGACGCTATGTCTCAAGCTCAGATCGATAAGCTAACGTCTAACATCATTGCTGGATTGCCTGGTGCCGAGGAAGGGTACACACTTGAAGAGTTTCAAGCGCGCCTAGATACCTATAAAGGCATCGATAAAGAGAAGCTGCGCGAACACATGGTGCTGTTCTTACAAGAGCTGATTCCAGTTTGTGAGCAGTATGGACTTAAGTTGGCGGTTCACCCTGATGATCCACCGCGTCCGATTCTTGGCCTACCACGCATTGTGTCGACGATTGAAGATATTGAAGCGTTAACGACGGCAGTGCCGAGTAAAATGAACGGTATCACGATGTGCACAGGTTCGTATGGTGTTCGTGGTGACAATGACTTGGTGAAAATGATCGAATCATACGGAGATCGCATTTACTTTACGCACTTACGCTCTACTCAGCGTGAAGATAATCCGATGAGTTTCCATGAGGCAGCTCATCTGGAAGGCGATGTCGATATGTACAATGTGATCAATGCGTTGTTGAAAGAAGAGAACCGTCGACTAAGCACCGGCGAGACTCGCATGATTCCAATGAGACCAGACCATGGTCATCAAATGATCGACGATCTGAAGAAACAAACCAACCCAGGTTATTCTTGTATCGGTCGTTTGAAAGGGCTGGCTGAGATCCGTGGTGTGGAACTCGCTTTGAAGCGCGCATTTTATATGTAATGGCTCCATCATTCGTATACTAAAAAAGAAGGAGGCGTTTGCCTCCTTTTTTGTTTTGTTGTTAATGAATTAGACCTTGAACAATAGCGGTAACACCACTGAGTGAACATAATGCCAGTGCGCCAATACGGATCTTCTCTTTTGGTAGAGAATGAGTAGTCATTAAAGCCAATTTATAGCCTAACCATGCTGCTGGGATAAGCGGTACTGTGATATACAAATGATGTAGTGTTAGGAAGCCTATCGGCGCTTGCACGACTAATGACATGATCGAACTGAATACAAAGAAAGCGGACAAATTGCCTCTTAATTGGTTCGCCTCTTGGTGCTGGAGTAACAAAGCCATCGGTGGCCCTCCAATGGCACTGCTGGTACCAAAAAAGCCGGAGAAGAATCCAGCGACCCCCATTCTGGTAGGTGTTGGCTCTATTCTGAATGGTAGCAGGCTAACTACAACTGCGAATACTACTAATACCCCTAACCACAGAGATAGAACCTGTGTGGAAACGTACAGAAGCAGCGCAGCTCCTGCAATCGAGCCCGGTACACGGCCAATCATGGCCATTTTTAATCCGCCGATTGCAATATTAGAGCGATGTTTCGCAGCATTAAGTAAAGAGATAAATAATGCAACCAAGCAGATAGGGGCCGGTACATAGTCAGGAGATACTTGGAACAGCAGTGGTGCAGCAACGATCGCTAACCCAAATCCAATGGCAGTTTGTACAAACGAACCCAAAAAGATCAGCAACATCGCGATAAGTGCCGTGTGACTAAACCAGTCAGCGAGCATGGGACTTCCTTTATAAAGAACAACAATACAACAGCGGTGCTGCTATTGTATACAATTGTCATCGCGCAGACACGCTAAAAGTAACAAAATATTTAAAATAGATGATGTTAAGAATTATTATATGAAGTGATATAGATAATAAAAAAGGGAGCAGTAATGCTCCCTGAAATATTAAGCAACTAAAAGAAGTTAAAAATGAATGCCGCTAATATTCCCTCATTCCTTGCGAAGTATTATTATGTCCTATTCAGAGCTTTCTAACCCAGTGCAGAGCAGTAATTCTGTCGCTAAAGCACCAGTACTGAAAGTAATACCAGCTACAAGTAGTACAATGGCATATTTGCTTGCTATGATGCAGAGGCCAATGGTATTAATTATCTTCTCCATATCGCTTCTCCTTTGAAACGTGAACAGTATTTATCTGCTATTTATTTTATGTCATTGGTAGAATATTAATTGCGACGTCAAGCTATATATTGAACTTTATCTTTGAACTAATTGTATAAAAAGCGAGTAGGTCATAAATTTACAACTACTTACAATGACAAGTCTGGGAATGTAATTTGATATATTGAAATGTTTGTACGTGTTTTGAAACAAATATCTTATAATTAAATCATCAATCAACAAGGGATACGTTGTATGTTGAATATGGATTTCTCCCAAAGAGTTGTTATCGATACATTGACTATGGAATGGATCGCTTCTCCCGCAAATGGTGTTAATCGGAAGCCTTTAGAACGAGAAGCCGCTGAGTCAGGTCATGTTACTAGCATCGTTGAATACCTCCCAGGAACTCGGTTTAGTCAACACTCGCATCCACTGGGTGAAGAGATATTGGTATTAGAAGGTGTGTTTTCTGATGAAACGGGAGATTACCCAGCAGGCACATACCTTCGAAACCCTCCGGGTAGTTCACACGCGCCATTTAGTAAGCAAGGGTGTGTCATCTTGGTGAAACTCAATCAGTTTGATGAGAGTGATCTCAAGTCTGTTAGAGTTGATACGACCCAAGCAGAATGGCTACCGGGGATAGGTCAAATGGAAATTCTGCCTCTGCACTCCTTCAATCAGGAGAATGTTGTGCTATTGCGTTGGAATGGTCCGGATAACTACCATCCACATGGTCATTTTGGTGGTGAAGAATTGTTCGTTATAGAAGGGACCTTGATAGACGAGCACGGAGAGTACCCCAAAGGAACATGGACGCGAAGCCCTCACGAAAGCCAACATACACCTTATGTAAAACAACCGACAACTATTTGGTTTAAGACCGGCCATTTACCAATCAAAAAATAAGGCGACAATAGATTGCCGCCTTACGCTTTTCAACAGCAAGTCTTATTAAGGCTGTTGACGTGTTGGTGCTAATACGATTTCACGAATACAGACGTTTTGAGGTTGTGAGTAAGCAAACTCAACCGCACGAGCCACATCATCTGCAGCTAACACGCCACCCATCACTTCTTTCCACTCATCGTAGCCGTCTTTAATTTCTTGAGAAGTAGTATGTGAAAGAAGCTCAGTTTCTACAGCGCCGGGTGCAATAGTAACAACACGTACGTCTGATTCTGCTACTTCTTCACGTACGTTTTCTGATATTGCGTGAACGGCAAATTTAGTACCACAGTAAGCAGCGTGATTGCCGAACGTCTTGCGACCTGCAATGGAACTGATGTTGATAATAGTGCCAGAGTTACGAGCTTTCATTGGTGCTAGCACCGCTTGCATGCCGTTTAGTAGACCTAGTACATTAACGTCAAACATGGTTTTCCACTCTGCAGAGTCTTGCGTATCGATCTGGCCAAGTAGCATCATGCCGGCATTGTTGATAAGAGCATCGGCAGGACCAAACTGCGCTTCAGCTTTAGCGATTGCAGCTTCAAACGTAGCTTTGTCAGTGATGTCGACTTTTTCACACAGTGTGTTAGGAAGTTGCAGTGCTTCAAGTTTTTCTACACGACGAGCCAAAAGCAATAGTGGGTGACCAGCGTCACTTAAACGACGAGCAATCGCTTCACCAATACCAGAACTCGCACCTGTAATTACAATCAGCTTTTTCATTTGTTCACCCTCTAAGTGTTATTTGTGATTAGACTTCTTTTTCGAAGATGTGTGTATTGTAGTAGATGAATTATTGTTGATATATGGGGATTTAATTGAAACTGTGTTGTCATATAGCAACAATGAAAACTAACCTTCTGTTCCTATACTAAAAAAGATATGCACCTAAACACCTCGTTGGATCGTGTGTCAGAAAGGGTTAAAATTCCTGTCAGTTGTTAGGGGACGAACTGATGTATAAGTGGTTATTAGTTGTATTGGTTATAGTGGGGCTGCCATTTCGGTCTTTTGGTCTGGAGATCTCTCCAGATGTCAAAATTGATAGAGTAGAGGTAAAGAAATCAGCAAGGCGAATGTACTTGATGGATGGCGATACTGTTATCCGTGAGTATAGGATTGCGCTTGGTAAGAATCCTAGAGGGCATAAAATCCAAGAGGGTGATAATCGAACGCCGGAAGGAAAGTACTATCTCGATTTTGTTATGGACGATTCCGCTTTTTATCGCTCCATGCACATTAGTTATCCTAACCTGAGAGACAAAAATCGTGCAAAGAGTTTGGGTGTCGCGCCTGGCGGCAACATTAAAATTCATGGGTTGAAGAACAACAATACTAAGCCACCTCAATTCGTACAAAGTTTTGATTGGACTAATGGTTGTATTGCCATTACTAACGATGAGATGGATGAGCTTGTTTCTTTAGTGAAAATAGGCACGCCTATTTATATTCGATGGTAATGAAGTTAGTCGGAATAGCGACAGCAAGCTTATGGTTGCGGGGGTGGAGCATAAACATAATGGATCTTACCGTCGCTAAATTCTTGGTTACATGTAGTTGCAGGTTTGGGCCAGTCGAATCAACGTTTCTGATTTGAATTTGGATCTACTGCCGGCAAGTTGAGCCAAGTAGTAGTCTCGCAATGGACGTTTTGCATCTTGTTTTGCTTTAGGCTTAGTGTGTTTCATCATGTTCCTCCAGCCTGAGTTTGCTTCAGAATCTGAACTCATTGTCGGTTAAAATGCGGCAGTTAAAAACAGAGTTATTTTTGTCTCAAATGTTCCTTATAAGTAAAGCTCTGGCGATTAATCTATGAATGCGGGCTTAAATTGCTAAAATAAGGAACATTACTAAGACGAATTGGTACCTGTTTTTGGAAAGTATTAACCTTTACCGTTACTTTAAGCGCCTAGAGGCTTTTGAAGTCGGTCATCAGCATGCAGTGACACTTTCTGACGTCGCAGAGCGTTTCTTTTCTAGCCCGAGGCACACGCGTTCGATCCTAAAACACCTAAGCCAAGCGGAATGGATTACTTGGGTGCCCAGAGCGGGCCGAAACCAGCGCTCTACACTCATTCGATTATTGTCTGAAGGGGAGGTTAAACGTCGTATTGCTTCTCAATGGGTTAAAGAGGGTAAGTATGATCGGGCTCTGGAATTTTTAGATAATGATCAAGTGGCGTTTGGTCAACTGCTACAACAAACCTCAGGTGCAAAAATCACTGAAGGACGTGTCAATGTCCAACTGACCTATAACCGACCATTAACTCGATTAGTTCCTCATATTCCACATCGAAATAGCGAACGATTCTTGAATCGCCAGCTCTATAGTTGTCTGGTTTCAATGGATAAAGCTGGCGAGCTCAAACCAGATGTGGCGCATCATTGGGAAGTGGACCCGTCGTTTCAAGTTTGGACGTTCTACATTCGACCTTCCGTGTTTTTTGACAACGGTGACCAGATTGATGCAAAGACGATTAAAAGCTTATTGTTGCAACTTCAGCAACATCGCTACTATGCGAATGAGCTCGACCATTTGGAATCCATAGACGTTAAGCCCCCCTATGTGATGACCATCAATCTTAGCCGTCCTGACAGAGGGTTTGCCGCGCTGCTCACCGATCTTAAGTATTCGATACAGCCACCAGAGCGATTGGCACAGAATGATCGAAACATAGTCGGTAGTGGTGTCTTTTCACTTAATAACCATTCAGAACAAGTACTCTCCCTCGTTGCTAATGAACAGTATTTTGGGCTAAGAGCCTTAACCGATAATGTTACGATTTGGTCTTTGGATGGCAGTATAGAGAAAGTGACTGAGCGTGATGCAGCATGTGCGCACCGTGTTTCACCCACAATTAAGCGTATCGAGCCCTCATCTAGGTCGACTATATCCCATCCCGCCATCGACTTTGATCAGAATGAATTGCTCAGTGCCACATCACGAGCAAGAATTGAAGATGGTTGCCTGTTTCTCCTCTTTAATCAGTATGGTAGAGCACTTACTTACCCTCAACGACGTTGGTTTAGTGAAACCTTATGCGGTGAAAATGTCTGGCACCAGTTAACGCTGGATCAGCGTACCTTCGGTGCGGAAATAGCGAGTAATTTCTTTCCTTTCTGGCACAACGTTAAGCGAATTCATACCGCTCAGCCCGTTGACCTACCTGAAACTATTCAGATAGCTTTCTATGCTCATCCCGGTGTTTTACGAAGCGCTGATGCCGCGAAGAAGATTCTTGAGCGACAAGGGGTGAAAGTAGAACTCAACTTGTACAAGTTTCATGAGTTTATTGAAAAAGCTATGGCAGAAGGGTTTGAAGAAGAGCTTATTATGAGCAGCTTAAACTTAGATGATAATAGGCAGGTGTCGGCTTTATTGTTTTTCCTTAGTGACCCCGTACTTCATTCTGCAATTGGTAAACAAGCCAGTGATTGCCTTATTTCGGAGATTGACAAGATTAGGGCGAGTTCAAAGCCAAGTGATTATTTAAAACAGTTAGAACAGCTAGGTTCGCTTTTGATACATGAAGGGTTAGCCAGCCCAATGTTTCATCATCGTCAAACATTGAGCTTTCATGGCATCTTGAAAGGTGTGGAAATCACGACTTGGGGCTGGCCTCAATTACGTGATGTTTGGTCTGTAGATTGAACCTCGTGCGCTGCTAAGCGTTCGGTTAGCACCTTTTGATTGGCTGTGGTCGTTTCTAACGATTCTGCCGTTTGATGGATCGCACTGGCCATTTTGGACACGTTTCGTGTGGCGTGAATAATGGTGCCTTGCATTGGACGAAGAATTAACCAGTACGCTGCAATCAAAGCCAGAACAATGGCGAAGACAAGTAGAGCAAGCAATAACAACACATTAAATCGAACGTCGTAGGCAAATTTTTTGGTGCTGTTGGCGATGGAGTTTTGTGATTGTTCTAAAGCGCCCGGTAAGGCAATAAGTGATTGTTTGGACATCTCAGTGAGTTCGTTGATGTTATCCATGGTATCAACGAGCACTTGTCGTTGTTCCTCATTCAAGCTTTCATTTTTTGACAGTAAAGTTAACGATGTCGCCAAATTATCGATGGCAACTGCAGAGCGTTCAATGGACTGTTCGATTCCCTTAAGATCTAGCATCATTTTAATATTGACTAATGGCTCCTCTAGCTCGCTCGGCTCTGTAGTTTCTGAGGTCGCGGCAAAGACGCTTTGCAATGGTAATAGAAGGGTCAGGGCGATAGTTAATAACGTTTTCATGGGTATCCCAAGCAGAATAAGTGACTATTTTAATGCTACTAACTTAGTTCAACTTTAAGGTAGATACCAATTAACGTTTTGTATCCTATCTGTATTTTCTATTTACGTTGCAACTTAAACCAAGACACTAAACCTATTCCGCCCAATATAAGAAAGGTTGATAGGAGCGACATGGCAGACACGGTTTCACCGATAAATAGCCAACCAAGAACCATAGCAATAACAGGGACTGTTAGCTGCAGTAATGACGCATCAAGCACATCGATCTTCGGAAGCAGTGAGTACCATAAAAAGTAACCTACAGCAGAGGCGAGCGAACCCGATAACACGGCGTAAAGAGCACCGGATGCATTGAATAGAATCGACTCTGAGCTAACAAATAGGCTCAAAATAAAATAGAGAATCATGAATCCACTGGCCACGAGAAAACCTTGTTTAGTGGCTAAGATAGGAGATGGGACGCTTTTCCCTAATATTGTGAAGATACTCCAACAAACCCCAGATAAGACCATCAGCACAGTGCCGACAACAGAAGGTTGAGATGCGGACGGTAATAGTAATGAAGCAAAACCGGTTAACGCGATGGCAATACCCACCATCTCTAACTTGGATATTTCATGGCCACCGATTCGGTGATAAGCGATCAGTGCCAATTGTACGGTGCCAAACAAGATTAAGGCGCCAGTCCCAGTATCAAGCGTGATGTAAGCAAAAGAAAATAGCAATGCATAGCCAAAAAGTGACAAGCCTAGGGAGAGTGATTGACATTGACTGAGCTTAAGTGAGCTTTGGTTTTGTCGTTGGTCGTCCAATAGATAGCTAAGGGCAACCAAGGTGACTGCTCCACTGACTAAGCGAATTAAAGTAAACCCTACTGGATCGATGACCTCGGTTCCCAAAGCGAATCGACAGAATAGAGAGTTAAGCGCAAATGCCGTCATGGCGGTGAGCGCCAAAGAGAAGTTTTTGTTCATCGGGCTTCAATCAGTTACAACCGAGTCATTATCCTAACGGTCAGAGTCCTTTCACGGAATAACCAATAACTTATATATTATGTTTTTCACTTCCATCTAATCAGAGTTACTCTGCATAATTGTATAACTATCACTTTTTATCATGATTAACTAAACTAAATATCACTTTTATAGAGCTTTAAAGCGGCATACAGTGAAAAGGCATTTAATAGAAGTAGAGAACATTATGAAAGTCGAAATAGTAAATGCGATGCCAAAGTACGATGAGGCGTTGTGTGCTGTGATTCAGTCCGTGGGAGCCGAGTTTGGCGCAGTGGGCGAAGGGTTTGGTCCTTCGGATCCAGAAGTGTTAGCAATGAGCGAAAACTACAGTGAAGTAAATCGCAGTTTGTATCTTGTTGCGTTAGTGGATGGCAAGGTAGTTGGAGGTTGCGGATTAGCACCATTTGGTGATCATCAAGACGTATGCGAGCTAAAGAAACTTTTCTTACTACCTGAAACTCGCGGGCTTGGATTAGGTAAGGAGTTAGTGCAGCAATGTTTAGCGTTCGCGACTGAACAAGGCTACGCATCTTGCTACTTGGACACACTCACTTCCATGTCGGCAGCAGTGAGATTGTACGAGAACTTTGGTTTCACACATTTAAACGCACCCTATGAAGGTACGCTGCATAACGGTTGCGATGTTTGGATGCTTAAGTCTCTACCGTAAAAAAGGAAATCGCGTTACGGATGATAGGACACAACTACAAGTTATTGCGACCACTGCAAGCTCTACTTGAAACACGTAGCCTCACTGAAGCTGCAGAACGGTTGCGAGTAACTCAGTCGGCGATGAGTAGAAATCTCACTCAACTAAGAGCGGAGTTTTCTGACCCTCTGTTAATTCGAGAGGGAAAAACATTCGTGCTCACGGCGCGTGGGGAGTCGCTTAAACGAGCGCTACCTCATGTTCTTAGCGCCATTGAAGGCTTATATTCAGACAGTTCGATTGAGCCCAGTGAAATAAAGCGCACCTATCGAATAGCGTATTCAAGTTTTAGTTCATTATCGCTGGTAAAAGACTTGAGTTTGGCGTTGATGAGTCAAGCGCCGAATGCCTCCTTCAGTATGGAATTGTGGCAACATCGGGATATTGATGAGTTGTCCACGGAGGATGTCGATATACTGATCACCCCAGCACACCGGATCCCGGACAACATTTATGGGAAGCGCATTGCTGACAACGACTATGTTGTTGTTAGGTCTAAAGAGCATCACAAGTCTCAACAGACGCTTTGTCTTGAGCGATACCTTGAGTCTCGGCATGTCTTACTGCATTTGGTGGCGAATATTGATCTTGAGGTGAACGAGTTTTTTGCCAACTTATCGGTAAAAAGAAATGTAGCGTTAACGTTGTCGAGCGCTCGCGAAGCTCTGGACGTTGTACGAGAAAGTGATTTATTGGTAACGCTGCCTAAGTATCTTGTAGAAAGATTGCCAGACAAATCCGACTTTGACATTCACCCGCTGCCATTTTCATTGCCGTCACACTGTTACTATTTACTGTGGCATGCTAAATGGCAAAATGATGTGGCTCACCGTTGGTTACGCGACACAGTGTTTTCGCTGTTGTAGACGCTGCGTGTCTTCTGTGATTTGGTTATCCTTTTGCTTGCTCACATAGTAGATGCAACCATTGTTGGTGATGAGCCGCCACTTGTTTGGTCACGAATCTACCGGTTAGCCAACGGAGTCCACCTCGCTGAGTTGATTCAGTGACAATGCGGCAACCGTTGTCGCAAGGACTTAATAGCCAAGCGTGGTACATATCAACGCCTCCACATTTCCCTTTCCAGGCAATACGCTCGTGAGGGATATATTCCACTACCGTACATTCAAAGCTCATGGTCTTAGTGATCCAGTTGAACATCGTTCCTTTGTGAAGCTCACGCGTGTCACCTTTTGTTATCTGAACCGCAGTTTTTCTATGGTGCCAATTAGGCCAACAAGGCGCTTGAACGATACAAGCCCATATCCGTTCACATTCTGAAGGTACGACAATCTCTTCCTTAACGTGTACGGATGAGTTTTTAGGATGGTAATAGTCAGGCCAATGAATCTCTGTTAACTCGCTCATGCCTATCTGTTTTCCCGTGTTAATGAGCCTTTGTTAACTATAGTCACGATATACAGGCCGTCATAGAAATTGGCTAACGTTGAACGGAGTCTTCATAAAGATTCTGTTATCAGAACGTAATGAAAAACTGCTTTTGTATGATTATATGCTCAATTTTCGAGTGGTAGATCTCATTATCTAGCATTGATCACAAAATCTCACCGGAGATTGATTGCTTAACCCAAACAGAGCATATATGATTAACTCAAATAGTCATACAATAGTATTTTAGGAGTCACACATGACAAAACCAGTCATTGGTTTCATCGGCCTAGGCCTTATGGGCGGTAACATGGTTGAGAACCTTCAAAACCGTGGTTACGAGCTAAACGTAATGGACCTAAACAAAGACGCTGTTGCTGCTTGTGTAGCTCGTGGCGCTAAAGAAGCAACAACGGCAAAAGAGCTGGCTGAAAACAGCGACATTGTAATGCTGTGTCTAACCACTTCTGCAGTAGTAGAGAGAGTCGTTTATGGTGACGAAGGCATCCTAGCTGGTATTAAAGAAGGTTCAACACTTATCGACTTTGGTACCTCTATCCCTGCTTCCACTCGCAAGATTGGCGAAGAGCTTGCAGCTCGCGGCGCTGGTATGATCGATGCGCCACTGGGTCGTACTCCTGCTCACGCGAAAGATGGTTTACTAAACATCATGGCTGCCGGTGATATTGACACGTTTAATAAGGTAAAGCCTGTTCTTGATGAACAAGGCGAAAATGTATTCCACCTTGGTGCGTTAGGCTCAGGTCACGTGACTAAGCTAGTGAATAACTTTATGGGTATGACCACTGTAGCAACGATGTCGCAGGCATTCGCTGTTGCGAAACTAGCCGGTGTTGATGGCCAACAGCTATTCGACATTATGTCAGCAGGCCCATCTAATTCTCCATTTATGCAGTTCTGTAAGTTCTACGCCGTAGACGGCGAAGAGAAATTGGGTTTCTCCATTGCTAATGCAAACAAAGATCTAGGCTACTTCCTAGAAATGGTATCTGACCTAGGTACTGAGTCTTTGATTGCTGAAGGGACTTCTAAGAGCCTACAAGCAGCGGTTGACGCAGGTCTAGCTCAAAACGACGTGCCAGTAATCTTCGACTACTTTACTCAACTTAAGAAGTAACGGTTTGCGACTAAGTTAATTGAGCCCCGCTATCAAGCGGGGCTTTGTCATTTTTACTTGGGAAATAATACAGACTCCACCTCTAGCAATTGTTACAGTTTGGTCAATTTAACGACATATAATGTTCGTGTATTTTGCATCTCGATGTCATTTTGGCAGGCAACACTGAATGAACATAATCAGCTACAAGGAAAGTCATGTATGCCAGTGTTGTTATCTCGCAGTGTAAAAGCGCTGCCATTTACCCGCAAAGCTAAGCTTCAACCATTCACCAATACCGAACTCATCTACAATCCCTCTTTCAAAGATACGCTAGCGACACTGCGTTCATATTTAAATGTGGATAAGCTAATCTACTCTCAGGTTCCTAGCATTCCGGTTGAAACGATTAGACGTGAAAGCATTGAGTCAGATACAGGCGATTGTGTATTTCGCTTAGGACACTCTGCGGTGTTAATGAAAATAGACGGTAAAGTGTTGCTCACTGATCCTGTATTCAGCGACAGAGCATCGCCTTTGTCTTGGGTTGGTCCTAAGCGTTTTCACCCCTTACCTATCTCTTTAGAAGATCTTCCTCGCATTGATATCTGTTTAATCAGTCATGATCATTATGATCACCTTGATAAACAAACCATTAAACAACTTCATGAACGAGTTGATCAATTTCTTGTACCGAAGCGTGTTGGACACTATTTACTTGGCTGGGGGGTGGCGCGAAATAAAATCCAAGAATTGGATTGGTGGCAGTCGGAGAGAATTGGGACATTGACGTTTGTTTTCACTCCAACTCAACATTTCTCTGGTCGTTCCTACAAAGAGCGTGATTTGTCGTTGTGGGGAAGCTGGGTGATACAGGGTAGTGAATCAAATATTTACTTTAGTGGTGACTCTGGTTATTTCAGTGGTTTTCGCGATATTGGTGAACGTTATGGTCCCTTTGATTTAACGTTGATGGAAACGGGGGCTTATGATGATAGGTGGGCCGGTATTCACATGTTTCCAGAGCAAAGTGTTCAAGCGCATATCGATGTAAAAGGGAGTGTCATGTTGCCCATTCATAACAGCACGTTCGACCTCTCTTTCCATGCTTGGAATGAGCCGTTAAAACGCCTAGTTCGAGAAGCTAGTGAACGCAATGTAAATGTCGTATGTCCGAAAATTGGAGAAAAGGTACTCATACGAGAGTTGAGTGCAACTGAGAATCAACAGGTTTGGTGGGATTAACCAATGGTATCTTGGTTGACACCATTGGTTTGCGTAATCACCGACGTTGTTTAAGAACTCGTTTGGCTACGAATGAGGTCGGTGACCTGTTCCAATGACTCGAATAAATAGTCAGCTATTTCAGCGATGTCTTTTTGGGGTGGTGTGATGTCTGGAATCATCGCTGCCTGGCATCCAGCATCTTTTCCTGCGCGCATGCCATTATTCGAATCTTCCAGTACCAAGCATTCACTTGGAATCAGGTTAAGGCGTTGGCATGCCATGATGTAGCAATCTGGCCTAGGTTTACCATTTTGTACATCTTCTGCGGTAATTATGGTATCGAATTGCTCAAGGTAGTCTGAGTTTTGAAAGTTATGTTTTACTTCAGGCAAATGGGAGGAGGTGACGAGTGCAGTGATAAGATTGAGTTCCTTAGCCGTTTTGAAAAGCTGGTGGAACCCATGTTTGTAGTCTATTCCTTGTTCTCTTGTTTCATGAAAATGTTGGTCGCGAATGACCTTGTATGCGGCTAAGTCAAATCCTTCACCAAAGTGCTCACACAACATTCGTTCACAGTCAGGGTCTTGCACGCCAATAAAACCTTGATAGTAGTCGTCGGTTAATTCATACCCCATCTGGGTAGCCGCGTATTGCCAACTCTTTTTGTAGACCGTTTCCGTATCGAATATCAATCCGTCCATATCAAATAAAAGTGCGGAGATCATTTAGGTAATCCTCTTAGGTTTCACGTTTTGTTTTTATAGCGCTACTTTGTCAGAGATTAAATGAAAGTCAAAAAACATATCTGTAATAAAATTACATTATGGCGATTTTTGACTGTTTGTTGAGCTATATTGGTCGGCTTTAAGTAGGGTTAGATGAGCATTCTGAGTGGTAATTTAATCAAAATGTGACTTGAGTCTCTAATTATTTTATGTGTGACGGGTCAATAAGTGTGACGCTGATCAACAATAAATGAGATTCATTATCAATAAAGCTGCTGTGTAATTTATCAACGCTGTAATTACGTGATCCATATCACTTGTTATTGTTGTTTGTGGTTTTTGTGTGGTGATTTGGATCACAAAAATGCCGTCATGCTGACTTTTGGAAATCTTGTGTTACTTTTTAATGGACTTTTGAATAACAACTTTTGGTCCAAAGGGACTACTTTTTCTGATAACGAGGATGACCTTATGCTATCTCCTGAAGCGAAAATCAAAGTACAGAACTTTGGTCGTTTCCTCTCCAACATGGTGATGCCAAACATTGGCGCATTCATCGCTTGGGGTTTGATTACGGCACTATTTATTCCAACCGGATGGATTCCAAACGAAACTTTGGGTTCGATGGTCGGTCCGATGATTACTTACCTTTTACCGCTATTGATTGGTTATACCGGCGGTAAAATGGTTGCTGGCGACCGAGGTGCGGTTGTTGGTGCTATCACAACAATGGGTGTGATTGTTGGTACAGATATCCCAATGTTTATGGGTGCAATGATTGTAGGTCCACTTGGCGGTCTAGCGATTAAGAAGTTTGACCAAGCAGTTGAAGGTAAAGTTAAGAGTGGCTTTGAGATGTTGGTTAACAACTTCTCGGCTGGTATCGTTGGTATGCTTTGTGCCATCCTTGCTTTCCTAGTTATTGGCCCAGCAGTTAAGGTACTCTCTACTGCACTTGCTGCGGGTGTAGGCGTAATGGTTAACGCAGGTCTTCTGCCTCTAACCTCTATCTTTGTTGAACCTGCGAAGATCCTGTTCCTAAACAACGCGATCAACCACGGTATCTTCTCGCCACTTGGTATCCAACAAGCCGAAGAAATGGGTCAATCAATCTTCTTCCTGATTGAAGCGAACCCAGGTCCAGGTCTAGGTCTACTACTTGCTTACATGTTCTTTGGACGCGGTAATGCTAAAGAGTCAGCACCAGGTGCGGCGATCATCCACTTCTTTGGTGGTATCCACGAAATCTATTTCCCATACGTGCTAATGAACCCACGTCTGATCATCGCAGTGATTGCTGGTGGTATGACGGGTGTGTTCACACTAACGATGTTCGACGCAGGCCTAGTATCTCCAGCGTCTCCAGGTTCAATCTTTGCTGTACTTCTGATGACTCCTAAGTCTTCATTTGTAGGCGTGATTCTATCTGTAATTGCCTCAGCAACAGTGACATTCTTCATCGCATCGCTACTAATGAAAACATCTAAACAAGATGACGAAGAAGAATCTCTAGAAAAAGCTGCAAGCCAAATGGCAAGCATGAAAGCGTCTTCAAAAGGTCAAACTGGTGCAGCTCTAGACTTAGCAAAAGTTCGCAAAATCATCGTAGCGTGTGACGCGGGTATGGGTTCAAGTGCGATGGGCGCAAGCATGCTTCGTAAGAAGGTAGATGCTGCTAACTTAGACATTTCGGTAACTAACTTAGCGATCAACAGCCTACCGGATGACGCTGACATCGTCATTACTCATAAAGATCTGACTGACCGTGCACGTAAACATGCCGCAAACTCACATCACATTTCTCTAAGCAACTTCCTAGATGGTGCTTTGTATGATGGTCTGGTTTCTGACCTTGTGAATGCACAACAAGCGGGTGCTGAGCCAAAAAAGCCTGAAGCACCAGCAGACACTAGCTCAAGCGAAGAAGGAACGCTTAAGCTTTCGAATGAAAATATCTTCTTAGGTATGGAAGCAAAAACCAAAGAAGAAGTTATCAAGTTTGCTGGTGAGCAACTCGTAAAACTTGGTTATGTAGAACCGCAGTATGTTGAAGGCATGTTGGCTCGCGAAGAGTTGGTTTCTACGTACCTTGGTGAGTCGATTGCAGTACCTCACGGCACTATTGAAGCAAAACAGTTCGTCAACAAAACCGGTATCGTGTTCTGCCAATTCCCTGAAGGTGTTCAATGGGGTGAGGACGAAGATGATGTTGCGAAGATGGTCATTGGTATCGCAGCGCAAGGTGATGAACATATTCAAGTTATCACAGCGATTACGAATTCACTTGATGACGACGAAGCTGTTGAATGTTTGAAGTCTACCACTGACGTTGAGGATGTACTTCGCATCCTAAGTGGTAAGTAGCATAAATGGTGATGATCACCATGGCTTTAAGTCATAGCTCCTAAGTGAAACGAGACCAACGCTCCCCCTGTTGGTCTCATTTTTGATTTTGTTTTTTTCTTTTTTTAATGAGTTATTTAGGAAGACGTCTTATGAAAGCACTACATTTTGGCGCAGGTAATATCGGTCGTGGCTTTATTGGTAAACTATTGGCAGATGCGGGTATTCACGTAACATTTGCCGATGTAAACGAAACAGTGGTTAATGCCCTAATCGAACGTCAATCCTACCCAGTAAAAATCGTTGGCGAAGATTGTATTGTAGAGCAAGTTAACAATGTGACTGCCGTAAACTCAACGAGCACAGACATCATTGAGCTCATCGCGACTGTTGATATGGTAACAACCGCTGTTGGCCCTACGGTTTTAAAAATTATCTCTAAATCTGTTGCTCAAGGTATCGAAAAACGTCTAGAAAGTGGCAATACTGCACCTCTTAATATTATCGCATGTGAGAACATGGTTCGTGGCACTAGCCAGCTCAAAGAGATGGTGTTTGAGCATCTATCAGCAGATGCCAAAGCGTTTGCGCAAGAGCACATTGGCTTTGTAGATTCTGCGGTAGACCGTATCGTTCCTCCTGCTGAGGAAGGCGAAACCGATCCTCTGGCAGTAACGGTAGAAACGTTCAGCGAATGGATTGTTGATGAAACTCAGTTTGTTGGCGACATCCCTGCTATTAAAGGCATGGAATGCACGGACAACCTAATGGCGTTCGTAGAGCGTAAACTGTTTACATTGAATACTGGCCATCTAATTACGGCTTACTTGGGTGTGCTTGCAGGCCATGAGACAATTAAAGATTCTATTGAAGACCCTGCGATCTTTGCAGATGTTCAAGCAGCTATGCAGGAAAGTGGTGAAGTATTAATTCGTCGTTACGGCTTTGATGCAGAAGCGCACTCGGCGTACATTCAAAAAATACTTAACCGTTTTGCCAACCCATACCTACGTGATGAAGTAGATCGTGTTGGTCGTCAACCAATTCGTAAGCTAAGCCCACAAGATCGTTTGATCAAACCACTAAACGGTACGATTGAATACGGTTTACCTAACTCTCACTTAATCAAAGGTATTGCGGCAGCATTTCTTTATAAGAATGACGATGATCCACAAGCAGTAGAGCTTCAAGCTATGTTTGCTGAACAAGGCTTTGCTAAAACACTCGCTCATTATTCAGAGCTGAATGTTGATTCAGAAGTTGTTACACTAGCGCACGAAGCGTATCTAGCGCTCAAATGATTCAAGCTGTTGGTGCCACGCAAGTGGCACCCTTTGTATTAAGAGATGTTATGCCACTGCACCCACCTAATGAAACTGAACTTTTAGAGGCGCTGTCTGAAGCGAAAGACGCGAGTGAGTGCCTTATGGCGGCTTATGATGCGATTGATGATACGTTAGATACGCTGATCAATAGTATTTTTCATAAAGACGACTATGCAGTGAAGTACGTGGTGGATCCTCTTCTGACCAACGATGGTCCGCTAGGGGATATTCTCGTTCGGGCTAAGCTACTTTTAGGTCTAGGTGTTATCTCCAAGGAAGTATTCGATGATATCGATATCTTCGTAACACTGCGTGAATGGACCAAGCATCAAGAAAATGATGTGAGCTTTACCGAAAGAGACGTGTTGTTTGAGTTGAACAAAATCAGTGCTATCCAAAAAATGATGCCGATCGAATACGATGAAAGCATGACAGATGGCCTAGATGCGGTGATGCTGGAAATGTTTTTAGAACGCCACTATCAACGCGTTAAATCCACCATTATTCTGGCGATTACCGAGTTGGTTGAAACACTGTGTCGAGATAACCCACTGGTTTAAATAGTGACGAACTTCGGCACTATCCTGTGCCGAAGTTATATTTTTATTTCTATCTCTCCTTCTTTTCTTCTTAGTTTATTCTCAATTTTCCCTCGGCTTTTTTTCAAAATACTACCCATTCTTCGTGATATTATCTTTCGAAACGAAAGTTTTGTGTGTGTTTTTTCATCAGATGAACCCTGTCTTAGATATAATACAGCGGATTTCTTGCGTGATAACTTACGTTGTGAAATAATTTTGCTATCAGTTAAGTTTTGAATCGAAATTAAAATGCGAAAGCGAAATACTCAAGTCAGGCGTCATTCCATTGCTCAACTTGTTAAAGAGCGTGGAGAGGTGAGCGTAGAAGAGCTATCCGCTCTATTCGACACTTCTGAAGTGACGATTCGTAAAGATCTTACTTCTTTAGAAAAGAACGGCCAGTTACTAAGACGCTATGGTGGTGCTGTAGCACTACCTCAAGAAGCCGTAGATGAGGTGCTGAATGAGTCGAGTTTGACGTCCGCCTCGAAAGAGAGCATCGCAGAGGCCGCAGTTGGTCTAATCAATGATCATTATCGAATTGTTATCGATTGTGGCAGCACAACAGGCGCTTTGGTTTCAAGGCTTGGTAGTAAGAAAGGTTTGGTGGTAATGACAAATTCACTGTCATTGGCGAATGCCATCAATGACTTGGAAAATGAACCAACACTATTAATGACAGGCGGTACTTGGGATAGTCATTCAGAATCATTTCAAGGGCAGGTTGCTGAGTCGGTACTTCGTTCTTACGGCTTTGACCAGTTATTTATCGGTGCCGATGGTGTCGATTTAGCGCGCGGCACCACCACATTTAATGAGCTAATCGGTCTTAGTAATGTTATGGCAGAAGTCGCACGCGAAGTCGTGGTAATGATTGAATCCGAGAAAATAGGCCGAAAAATTCCTAATCTAGAATTAGCGTGGGATGCCATTGATGTCGTCGTTACAGACAAAGGTTTAACTAACGAGCAGAAAGCTCAAATTGAATCGAACGGCGTAAAGGTGATTTGCGCTTAACAAAATTACTCCCTCCATCATTGATTTGCTTGCACTCAGAGAGGGAGACAGAAATAAGAAACGGAGAATTGATATGTGTGGAATCGTAGGTGCGGTAGCACAGCGAGACGTAGCGGAAATTTTGGTAGAGGGTTTACGCCGTCTGGAGTACCGTGGATATGATTCAGCGGGTGTAGCCGTTGTTGATGCAAATTCAGAACTGAAACGCGTTCGTCGTTTAGGTAAAGTTCAAGAGCTCGCGGATGCGGTTGACTCTCAAGATGTGACTGGCGGTACGGGTATTGCTCATACTCGCTGGGCAACACACGGCGAGCCGTCAGAAGCGAACGCTCACCCACACGTATCTGGTGATATCGCTGTGGTTCACAATGGCATCATTGAGAACCATGAAGAGCTACGTGCAACGCTTCAAGAGCGTGGCTATGTATTCCAATCTCAAACCGATACAGAAGTTATCGCACACTTAGTTGAATGGGAACTGCGTACTTCTGCAACCCTAGTGGAAGCACTGCAAAAAACGGCGGCTCAACTTGACGGTGCGTACGGTACGGTTGTGGTTGACCGTAAAGACCCAAGTCGTATTGTGGCAGCTCGCTCTGGCAGTCCAATAGTTATTGGTTTTGGCGTTGGTGAGAATTTCTTGGCTTCAGACCAATTGGCTCTATTAAGTGTGACACGCCGTTTTATGTATCTTGAAGAAGGCGATGTGGCAGAAATTACTCGTCGCGAGGTTACTGTTATCGATGTAGACGGCAACCCAGTTGAGCGTGAAATCACTGAGTCTAATGCGGAACATGATGCTGGCGACAAAGGTCAATACCGTCACTTTATGCAAAAAGAGATCTTCGAGCAGCCTCGTGCGTTGATCAACACTATGGAAGGTCGTATTACCGACAAAGCGGTAGTCACTGAAGCAATTGGTGTTAACGCGGTAGATATTCTTAAGAAGGTCGACCACGTTCAAATCATCGCTTGTGGTACGTCTTATAACTCAGGTATGGCAGCTCGCTATTGGTTTGAGTCGATCGCAGGCGTAAGCTGTGATGTCGAAATCGCTTCTGAGTTCCGCTACCGTGATTTTGTGGTTCGTCCAAACAGCTTGTTAGTGACATTGTCTCAGTCTGGTGAGACGGCTGATACTTTGGCTGCTCTTCGTTTAGCGAAAGAGAAAGGCTACATGTCGGCAATGACTATCTGTAACGTTGCTGGTTCATCGTTGGTTCGTGAGTCTGACTTTGCCTTTATGACTCGTGCAGGGACTGAGATTGGTGTGGCATCGACGAAAGCCTTTACGACTCAACTAGCAGCAATGTTAATGATGGTAGTGTCTATCGCTCGTTTGCAAGGTCGTATGACTGAAGAACGCGAAGCCGAAATCGTAAAATCTCTACATGAACTTCCTGCAAATATTGAAAAAGCGTTAGCGTTCGACAAAGAAATCGAGGCATTAGCAACTGACTTTGCAGATAAGCATCACACACTATTCCTTGGCCGTGGTGAGTACTACCCAATTGCTATGGAAGCGTCGCTGAAACTCAAAGAGATCTCATACATTCACGCAGAAGCTTATGCAGCAGGTGAACTGAAACACGGTCCTCTAGCACTTATTGATGCAGACATGCCAGTTGTCGTTGTTGCGCCAACTAACGACCTCCTAGAGAAGCTGAAATCGAACATTGAAGAAGTACGTGCACGTGGTGGTCTACTGTATGTATTTGCTGATGAGAAAGCAGGCTTTGAAGGTGATGAAAACATGAAGATCATCCAAATGCCAAACGTTGATGACATCATCGCTCCAATCTACTACACCGTACCAATGCAGCTACTGTCTTACCATGTTGCATTAATCAAAGGTACCGATGTGGACCAGCCACGTAACTTAGCGAAAGCGGTAACTGTTGAGTAGGGGCATTTAAAAGATCGACAAGAGCTGTCGGAAGACAATGAAGATTGATCGTTTTTAACCTCCGGCTAATTTTAGCTTAGTCGGAGGTTTTTTATGTCAGATGCAGATAAGCTTCTCAAAAAGAAAGGCCAGAAACGTTTAGATGAAAAAAAGGGAGAAGGGAGGGAAAGATTACGTTCCTTTTAATAAGGTCGGAGAGTTCAGCAGTTCAGGTGAAAGCATTCGTGTTAAGAGTTCTACTGTTGGTCGCGTTCACCACTTTCATTCAAAAACGATCTTGTGGTATTTTGGGTGTTCGACTGGTGTAAAGAGGTCATCGACATTCGTGAGCAAGTACTAGTACCTCTTCCTTGTTTTTCCAGTTTTAAGAAAGCTTAGGTTAGAGGCAATGAAGTGCTACCTCCAACCTAAGTTAAATTGCAGATTATAGAATGACTAATTGAACACTACCTATTGAGAATTGCATACCTTGTAATGTATCGGTAGCTCCAACCCACTCAGGAAGAATTGATACTGCTGTTTCAATGTTTTTCAATGTGTTGATATCAATGCTTCCATCCGCCTTTGAGAAAAGATCGCGAAGTGGAACTTGAATCTGTTGCCAGCCCATACCTACGTCAAGTATATAAGGCTGTGAATTACCGAACTGGCTCGATTCCATTTGAATTTGAAAGCGTTGTGTTGGATGAGAACCATAGTTGTCGACATTAAACATAAACTGGAGAACTCCACGGTCTATATAATTAGACAAGTCACGAGTACTATCATCGACAGTTTTTAAAACCAACCCCCCATTTTCACCTATCGGTGCGTTGTCATAATCGATACGAATATGGTCTCCACCCCAGTGGAGCGTTGAACTTCCCCCTGTCATCCAGTTAGTGATGCCTGTTGCCCAGCCTTGTACACCTCCGGACACGAAGAAAACTTTGGACGCAGCGTAGGAATCGTTTTGATCATCTCCAGCAAGCGGCGTACTGGTGGTATCACACTCAAGTACATTGCTTTGCTCGTTCGAGCTGCCAATTATTCGAGCGTTACCAAATTCAAAATTAGAGTTTGTTGAAGACTCCAGTGCTAACGGGGAAATTGTATTTGTATAGTCCATACCTTCGTTAGAGAAACATGAAAGTGGAACCTTGATGGTTTGTGTTCCCTGATTGTAGTTGGCAAGTAATGCGCTCGTTATTGACACTTTCCCCTTGTCGACACCGACTTCATTTTGAGTCGTGATGTAGATCTCTTGGTCTAATGCTGGTTTACTAATTGCTGAGACATCAAATTGTATAGTTGCACTGGATGGGTCAACATCAATATTTACATGACTTGAATCGCTACTACGTAACAATATGCGACCTAAATTGTCATCTGAAATAGTGACGTTAAGTGTACCTCTTGGTGTGCCTAATGGGTTTTGGGTTTGGATGTTACCTTGTGCACTATTGCCATTTTCATCGACTATCGCTTCTACACTATCACTATCTATGACGATAACATCAAAGCGTTGGTCATCATTTGGGCCGTATAGCACTATCTCTTTTGTAGGATCACTCATAGTGATTCGAATGTCGCGAACTGAAAAGTCAATTCCTTGCAGCGTATCTGTAGATTCTACCCATTCCGGTAAAATAGAGAGTCCTTTATCAATGTTTTTAACTACATTAATGTTCACACTACCATCATCACGAGTGAAAAGTTCACTCAATGGAATCTTAACCTCTGTCCAGCGATTCTGAGCCGCGTTTTCTCCGAGTAGATATGACTTTGAGTTTCCGAACTCGCTTGACTCCATTTGGACTTGGAGGCGCTTAGTTGGATGGGCGGCATAACTTGATACTTTGAGCATGAACTGAAGCATGCCTGTCTCGATGTAACTGGAAATATCTCGATCGCTTCCATCTGTTGTCGCAAAAACTAAACCTCCATTTTCGCCAAGTGGTGCGTCAGTATATTCCAATCGGACATGATCTGACCCCCAATGAAGAGTCGTTTCTCCAGATGTCATCCAGTTGGTTATACCTGTAGCCCATCCGCCAGTACCGCTATCATCTATGTTAAACAAAGTTGAAACTTGGTAACTATCGTTAGAATCGTCAGCTTCAACTTTTTCGCTCGATGATTGACATTGCAATACATCTTCAGCATCAGCAGAGTTGGCAACGATTTGAATGCTACCAAGCGTAAAGTCGAGGTTGTTCGAAGATTCTATTGCAAAAGGAGTTACGGCTTGAGTAAAGTCCATGCCTGAAGTTGTAAAACAAGATAGCGGAACCTTAACTGTTTGTGTTGCGCCGTTATAGCTGGCTAGGAAAGAGCTAGTTAGTGACACTTGGCCGACATCATTATCTATTGACTTTTGAGTGGTCAGATATATTTCCTGACCCGCAATAGGTCTACTCTTCATTTTGCTATTAAATTGTAACGTAGCCTCAGAGGTGTCGATGTCTAAGAGAACAGGAGACCCGTCCTTGCTTTGAAGCAAGACGCGCCCTTTTTCGTCGTTGGTGATAGTGATATCGAGGTCACCATTGAGATTTCCTGTCATACTTTGTGTATTTCCCGTCACACTTCGTGTATGAACATTACCCTGGCTCACTGACCCGTTAGCGTCTACAAACGCTTTTGTGTCCGAACTATCGACAACAGCCATTGAAAATGCACCTGTATCGCCCGAGCCATAAAGAACAATTCTATCGACAGGCTCATTTGGTTCTTCGTATGGGTCATCCAAGCAACCCACTAATGTTAAGGTGCAGAGAGATGCAATAAGTGTTTTCTTACTAAGGGGAAACTGTTCCATGGCTTTATTTCTCGATCCTATGGCTACTTAACAACTGATTTCAGTACTTAGTTAAACGTTTAATCCGTGATCAGCATGATATTTAAATTTCAGTAACGCAAGTAAAATGATAAAGCCAATGTAATTTTTGTGAGTTTCGACAGGTACAGGGAACATATTTACCTTATCAATGCTTACTGACTTTTTTGTGATTTAGTGAGCAATTTATATTAACCTGTTGTATTTAAAGTACTGTTTTTTGATTTTTCGATGCTCATTTCTCTATTTTATAGTTAATACAAAAATTATCATATCTGGATCACATTTGCGTATTGCCCACTATTGACGACCCAGTAAATCTGCCGCACTGTTATATAAACGTTTAAGCAGACCCTTAATCAATTGGACATGATGATGAGTAATAAAAAGTATGCCTTTGCAGCAGCATTGATAAGCTTCAGTGTTGGCACTTTTGCCAGCGACATTGTTTTAGATGAATTGACGATCAGAGATCATTTGTATCCAGAAAGTTTTAGAGCTGAGCTCAACAACAATTTGAATTTCTTCCGCGACGGCGTTGGTGTTGACCCAGTTTCTAAAGTTCCTTTTGACACCGTATCGATAGTCGATGGTGAAGTTGTCCCTTTCTACTACGTAAACACTACCGAAATTGGTCTGTATCTGAATATTTTGGTAGAAGTGGAAAAAGCAGGCAATGCAGATGCTTTAGTGAGAATTGGGGAAGTTCTTGATGTGCTTGAAGAAACACCGACATGGAAGGGGCTATATTTCTGGCCATATGACATTGTTGATGGAAAACTTCAGCCAACTGAGGAAGGCATTGTTCCTGCAGTTGATAATGCCAACTTAGCGTTTTCTCTTGTTGGGGTAGCGGGAGCGTATCTTGATTCAACGTCGTCAGAGAAACAAGCTATTGTTTCCAGAATCGAGGCTATTCTTGAGGGACAACTAGATGGCTGGGCTGCTATTTATGATAAACAGCGCGGATTGATGAGTGCAGGATGGAGTACAAGAGAAAATGCTCCACTGCCTTACTTTATTGACCGAAAAGCTAACGAAAGTCGGTTAGCTCCACTTTGGGCTGCTCTAATTACTCGTGACCAAGGTGAAAATGCAGTTCCTCTTAGTGCATTTAATGATATGGAGTTATATACCTATCCATTCACATTTAATGGTAAGCAATACAACCCAATGTTAACTTGGAATGGAACCTACTTTCAGGGAATGTTGCCATCTATTTGGATGAACGAAAGTGAGCTCATGCCTGATTATAGCCTTGTAAAGGATATGACCTTTGCTCAAATGGTTTACGCAGCCAAACACAACATCCCATTGTTATCATCCTCTGCAACCGTCGACGACGGGTACGCTGAATTTGGTGTTCCTCACCTTTCAGAGAGCAAAATGATGTTTAACAACGAAATGCATGGTGGATTGACCGGAACACCGCATGCAACGGCCTTGTCTTACATTGTTAGCCCAGAAACCTCTGTGGCTGCGTTAAAAGCGCTGAAAGATTACTACCCGAAAATAGAGTCTGAGTTTGGTTGGTATGACGCTGTCGATACTGAAGGTCGCATGTCAACAAAAATACTCTCTTTGGATCAAGGTATGTTTGTTGGAGCGTTTATTGCTGACGAGATCAATGCCGACGTACAAACTTATTTGGAAGCTCGCGACTACATGGATGATGTAAAAGAAATGTATCGTAGCTTTGTTCCCAATAATCGCTAGTTGGGGAGAACGTGAACATGAGAAAACTCTCTGCAACGTTGTGGTTAAGCTTTGCGTTTATTTCGCCAAATTTGTTGAGTGCCGAACATAAAGCAGGTATGTGGGAAGGTATTTCATTACCTGGCTATGGTGACGTGAACGCTAAACCTGGAATGTGGGACGGGATCGAACTACCCGGATATGGGGGGGTGACAGGAGCTCAGGTAGAGTTTCAGTCAACGGATGAATCATTACGAGATATTGGCGGCTTTGGTACCGTACTTATGACAACGAGCTCTGATAGCTCAAAAGAAAAACGAACTCGTATGCTCACAGGGTATGAGTATGAAGAGTACGTCTATAAGAATGCACCTAGCCAGTTATTCAAATCGTTTATTTTTGCTGACGGTTCAACTAAAGTCAGTGAAAATTTCCGACTCGCATACGTGATAAAAGAAACACATGCATATCGTGGTAAAGACAGAGTATCAGAAGGTAATGCGTTGCTTACTATAGATCTGATGCCTCGCTATGAAAAATGGGTGAACGAGAATTTTAATTATGCAGTCGAGATTGGATATGAAAAGGTATCGGGCTTCGAAGAAAGTACTCAGTATCAAATAACACCCGAGCTTAACTTTTCATTTGGAAAACACTTCCTCCACTTAAATCTAGAGTCTGGTTATTGGAAAGAAGAAAAGGCGATGTTTTACGAATCGGAACCTTTGTATGTATATCGATTTAATGACTGGATCAACTTAGGTGGAAAATTCTTGTTTCATGAGGACAAAAACGATTTTGCTTGGAAGGAAACTGCATTCAAACCCTTGGTTCAGTTTCGGTTTGACAACAATGTGTATCTGGAACTTCGATATGAAAAAGGAGAAACTGAAATCTTTGATGGAACGGGGTACGATTACAGTAATTATGCCTTATACACAGAGATCCCTGTTAATTCAAGCATGAGCCTATTGGCTGATCTAGCATACCGCGATCACAAGCAAAGAAACGCCAACGAGTACACCTGGGGCGATAAAGAAGGTGTGTTTGCCAAAGTGGGCATTATTTGGAATTTCTAAATAGTTACCTGCGATGTTTATAAGCCCCTCGGGGCTTTTTTTATGAGGCGCCTATGAAATTTAGATACTTACCTCTTCTCGCTTTATCGATTTTTGCTTTTACTGGGTGTAAAAGCGGTGGGAGCAACCAAAATGATGATCCAACAGAGCCAATTGTTCCTGACCAAGACGTGATTTCTCAAATTCGCATAGAATCAAAATACTATCCAGCTGGATTTGAGCAAGCTCTCCAAGACAATATGGACTACTTTCTTGATGGTGTTGGGGTTTCAAATATAGCTCATATTCCCTTTGACCATGTTTTGGTTAATGACGGAGATGTAATTCCTTCCAGCTACACAAATATATCGGCTATAGCCTTGTACATTAATGTTCTCATTCAGATGATAGAGTATGGTGATGAGGCAGCGATTACTCGCTTGGGTACTGTACTTGGTAAACTAGAGCAAGCCCCTAAATGGAATGGGCTTTTTTACTGGCTATACGAAGTAGAAGGTTCGAGTTTAGCCATTAATGACACAGCCATCGCATCGGCGGTAGATAACGGCATAATGTCTTTTACTTTGGCTGGTCTTTATGGTGCGCTTAACAACCACACAGATGAACGCTTAAATCAACTTTCTTTAAGAGCGGAAGCACTAATAAATCAGCAAGTTCCTGGCTGGAACGTTCTATATGACTCTAATCGGGGCTTTTTGAGGGCAGGTTGGAGCCGAGAAGAGCACGCGTATCTTAGTTATCACGTGGACCGGAAAGCCAATGAAAGTCGACTTGCGACGCTTTGGGCAGTCATGATAACAGATGGGCAGGTACCTTACACCGCGTTTACAGACATGACCTTAGTGAGAGGAGGGGCCTCGATTGCCGGCTCTAATATAACGCCTATGCTCACTTGGGATGGTTCATATTTTCAAGCTACTCTTCCTGCGCTATGGCTTGATGAACGGTCATTGATGCCCAGTTACGAGATGGTTGAGGAATTCACTCAAGTTCACCTTCAATATGCTGATGATCATAGTATTCCTTTCGTTTCAGCATCATCAACTGTGGATGATGGCTACGCAGCATTTGGACTAGAAGCGACGTCTGAAAGTTACCGTAAATACGGCGACTCCATTGAGACTGGTACCACAGGAACTCCTCATGCTTTGGCTTTGTATTATATGCTTTCACCGACTGATGCAATTCAGCGTTTAAATCAATTGAAACTAAACTCCCCTCAAATTGAAACATTGGCTGGTTGGGCAGACGCCATTGATAGTAGTGGCCGGGTATCAAGTCAAGTTATCGGCCTTGATCAAGGGATGTTTGTTGGTGCTTTTATCGCGGAATCTGTACGTGAGAATGTAGCGTTATACCTTGATTTAAAAGGACATACGTCAACGTTGCAGTCGTTATACAACTCTTTTGTGGCGGACGAGATATTGTAAACTCTTTCAAGAGCGATAGAGATCACGAAAACGTAAAACTAACGATATGAATTCATTGCGTTGAACTGGTTGTTTCGATATTCTTTGTTGAAACGTTTAACTTGATTTGGATAGGATGTTATAGCCCATGGCAAAGGTCACTCTTGAAGGGATTAACAAGGTTTACGATAATGGCTTTCATGCCATTCATGATGTCAATTTAGATATCAAAGATGGTGAGTTTATGGTTCTCGTTGGCCCATCAGGTTGCGCTAAATCAACGATGCTAAGAATGATTGCAGGTCTAGAGAGTATTACTAGCGGTCAATTATTTATCGGTGACCAGGTTTGTAATGATTTGCCACCAAAAGACCGTGGAATTGCTATGGTCTTTCAAAACTATGCGCTTTACCCACATATGACCACCTATGAGAATATGGCCTTTGGTCTAGAAACTGCAAAGAAACCTAAGCAAGAAATTGAGCGACGAGTATCAGAAGCTGCTGAGCTATTAGAAATTACGGATTTGCTTGATCGTAAGCCCAGCCAAATGTCGGGGGGACAATGTCAGCGCGTAGCTTTAGGTCGAGCTATGGTAAGGAAACCAGACGTTTTCCTTTTTGATGAACCGCTTTCAAATCTTGATGCGAAGTTGCGCGTTTCAATGCGTATGCGAATCACTCGTCTGCACCAACAGCTTCAAGACACTGGTAGCCCAGCAACGATGGTTTATGTTACGCATGACCAAGTAGAAGCGATGACAATGGGTGACCGGGTATGCATTCTTAATAAGGGGCACATTATGCAAGTGGACACACCGATGAATGTGTATCACAACCCTAAGAACCGTTTCGTCGCGGAGTTTATTGGCTCGCCAGCAATGAACATGCTTACCGGAAAAGTGAGTAAGTCTGGAAATAACATTGGTATAGATTTCGGCGGTAAACTACTTGAGCTGCCAAAAGAGCGCCAGGCTCGAGCTGAGCTTTGGACTGATAAAAAAGTTCACGTAGGTATACGTCCAGAATACATAACCGTTCGGTTAGAGAAAGGTCCCAATTCGCTGTCTGCGGAAGTAGAAGCTATTGAGGAGCTTGGCTCAGAAGTGTATGTGCACCTGAACGTACTAGGATGTCCGGTCATTTGTAAGCAGTCAGACCGCGAGCAGGTTCCTTCTGTAGGTTCTCGCTGTCATATCGAATTACTCATGGGTAAATGCCATCTGTTCGATGACTCAACTGAAAACAACATTTTCTACTCTTAACAATTCATCGTCTGGAGATTAGTTACGATGCACCAATTTATTAATCAACCGACCTTGCTCGTCGGTGCGAATGAACTCAACATGACCTTCAGCCCAACTGGTGTGCTGTCTGCGATTCGCAGTAAAGAGCTAATGGTCTCTCTTTTTGATACACCGATGAATGAGCTCTCTATTAGCAACGTTTATCTACGTGCATTCGAGAATGATGCTATTACAGCAACACCGTTACTTTTTTTTAATGAAGAAATTGAAACGTTTAAACAGTCGAATGGTTCTTTAGCTTGGAAAACTACGACTGATAAATTTGAAGCGCTAGTATCGATTAGAATTGTAGACAGTGCTTTTTTCTATGATATTGAAGTGAGTAATGTCGGCAACAAAGAACTGAGCTTTGACTTAGTTTATGGACAAGATCTTGGATTGGCTGATGAAGGTGCAGTTAAGACTAATGAAGCGTATTGCTCGCAGTACTTAGATCACCAAGTCTATCAGTTAGATGATTACGGGTTCACCGTATGTAGTCGTCAAAACCTTCCACAAAGCGTTGGCAACCCAAGAATTCAGATTGGTTCGTTTTCACCGGTTGTTGGCTTTAGTACGGATGGTTACCAGTTCTTCGGTCGAGAATACAAAATCACTGGTGAAGCTATCGCTTTGAAAAATCGCGAACTAGCCAATGAAAAATATCAGTATGAAATGGGTTATGTCGCTCTTCAAACGGAACTCGTTAATCTAGAGCCAAACAAGAAAAGTGTTCAGACCTTCTACGGGGTTATTGAAGATCATTGTGAGGAGTCAAACCTAAAGCAGCATATTGATGTCTCGTCCATTAAGGTTTTGCATGAGCGTGGCAAACATGTCGTAAGTTGCGACAACTTGCTGCCTTATAGTGCACAAGCTAAAGCACCTTACATCGTAGGTGAGCCTTTAAATGAGACAGAACTAAGTGAGCTCTTCGGCACTGAAAGACGTTTTTCAGAATCTAAAGACGGTGAGCTACTTTCATTCTTCTATGGGGATAGTCAATACGTAACCTTGCCTGCTAAAGAGCAGAATATGGAGCGTACGACTGGGCACGTAATCGCAACTGGTAATAATACCGATTACCAAAACTCAATCATGAGTGCTACCCATCATATATTTGGTGTATTTAACTCACAGTTGACGTTAGGTAACACCTCGTTCAACAAATTGCTTGGTGTTTGCCGAAATCCGCTCAACCACTTCTCCAATGGCGGTCAACGTATCTGGATCAAGCAGGGTGAGACATACCGAGCTTTAGGTATGCCTTCGGCTTATGAGGTGGGAACAAATTACTCACGTTGGGTTTATAAATATCTTGATGGTTTTATCGAAGTCCGCTCATTTGCCGCTGCAGATACACCGATTATTCAGTTGGAAATTGAAACGCGTGGCTTGGATGTAGCGTTGGATATTGCGGTATCTCATCAGCTTGTCTTTGGTAACAATGAGTCAGACAGCGTGATTCGTGTAACTCAAGGTGAAGAGGGGCTAACTATTCAGGGCCACAACGAACTGATTGAAAAGTTCTCATCTGAATTGAGTTTTAGTCTACTACCAAGTTTGGAATTGTCTGAGTGGGACATCATTTCTAACCCTGATACGGGGTCGATAGATTACTTAGTTCTGAAAGGGCTTGTACACGATAAGGCAAGGGTCACAATTGGCGGTGAATTGGCTGGCGAGAATTCTAAAGGCCAACGCATTGAATTTGATGAAGAGACAGCAAAGTGTGAGTCACAACGACTGAAGCTAACCAAAGGATTTAAACTGCATTTTTCAGATGATGAACTAAACAGCCAACGTTTAAATGAAACTGTACATTGGTTTACGCACAACGCGCTGGTTCACTATAGTACGCCACATGGTCTAGAGCAGTATTCAGGCGCGGCGTGGGGAACTCGGGATGTATCTCAGGGTCCATTTGAGCTATTCATGTCAATGCAAGAGTATGGAAAAGCGAGAGATCTACTTAAAGAGATTTACAGCCATCAATATCAAGAAACTGGGACTTGGCCTCAATGGTTTATGTTCGATCAATATTTCCAGATCCAACAAGAAGATGCCCATGGCGATATTATTGTTTGGCCACTCAAAGCGCTAAGTGAGTACTTAACGGTTACCGCTGATTTTAGCGTGCTTGATGAGATGCTTCCTTATACTCTGGCCGAAGAGGGCTTTGCCAAGAGTTCTGAAAATTACTCGCTGTTCACGCATGTTGAACGTCAAATTCAACACATCATCGATAATCTTGTTCCAGGAACTTCTCTCTCTTGCTACGGGGATGGGGATTGGGATGATACTTTGCAGCCTGCAAATCAATCTTTGCGTGAGAACATGGTCAGTGGCTGGACGATTCCTCTGACGCTGCAAGCGCTTAAATCTATGGCGGCCATTTTGAAAGGAACGGAAAAGTTTGAGGTTTTCTGCGAGAGGCTGACCAAACTTGCGGCTGATATGGAGCATGATTACCACCACTATCTGATTAAAGATGACACTATCGCTGGCTTTATACACTTTGATCGAGACGAGCAAGGTGAAGTTGAGCAAGTAGAGTACCTTCTTCACCCATCGGATAACAAAACTGGCATCAAATATCGCCTGTTGCCGGCAAGCCGTTCAATCATTTCCGAGACGTTTACGCCTGAAATGGCGAATGAACATATGTCGATGATTAAAGAGCACTTAGTCCATCCAGATGGGGTGAGATTGATGGATTGCATGGCAGAGTATAAGGCAGGCAAGCAGACTTATTTCAAACGCGCAGAGCTAGCAGCAAACTTAGGTCGAGAGGTTGGTTTACAATATTGTCACGCACACATTCGATTCATAGAAGCATTGTGTAAATTAGGTGATGCAGAAGCGGTATTTGACAACTTATATAAAATTATTCCTGTGGGAATTCAGGACAGCGTTCCTAATGCAGAAATAAGGCAGTCAAACGCTTACTTCTCAAGCTCTGATGCAAAATTCAATGATCGTTATTCTGCATACGACAACTTTGACAAAGTGAAAGCAGGAGAGGTGTCGGTCAAAGGCGGGTGGCGTATTTACTCTAGCGGCCCGGGTATTTATTTGAATCAATTAATCAGCAATGTGTTTGGCTTGCGATTTGATGGCGGGGATCTAGTGCTTGATCCAATTGTATCTTCTCGACTAGGCACGATTTCATTGGATTATGAAATTGAAGGTAAACCTGTACAGGTGGTCATCAATTCGATGGAAGGTCAGCACACACCCAAAACGGTTCTTCTAAACGGAGAAGAAGTTCCGTTTAATTTACAACCAAACCGTTATCGTTCAGGCGGAGCGATAGTTTCATCTAATTATCTAAAAAGTAACCTGAAGAACTCTGACAATATTCTAGAGATAACGGTGTAAAGCGAACTTGTTAACCCGGTTCGCCGGGTTAACTTTATGAGTAGCAGTTCTGGTTTTGTAATAATTGTTGTGTCTTCAATAACTTTGTATAATCGTTTCAACTGTCACTGTGGTGACCTAATTAATTGAAGCAAGGAATCTGTAGAAAATGACCGTGACGATAAAAGATGTAGCAAAGAAGGCGAATGTGTCAATTGCAACGGTTTCATACTCTATCAATGGAAGTCCACGTATTAGTGAAGCGACTCGAGAGCATGTATTAAAAGTTGCATCTGAACTTAATTACGTTGCAAACAATAACGCCAAGCAACTTAAACAAAAGAAAAGCAATGCAATAGGCCTGTTTTTTAACTCATGGTTTGGACCTATATACAGCGAATTAGTGAAAGGAATAGAACAGGCATGTCATCAAAATGGGTATGACCTAGTAGCTTGCAGTGTTTACGGCAATGAAGGTTCAACTGCGCATAAATACATTCGAGATAGAATGGTAGACGGTGCGATTGTTTTGACTAATTCATTTGATGATTCGTTTATAAAGTCGGTCGCAAACAAAGACTTTCCCGTTGTTGTACTCGATAGAGAAGTTTCCGGGCCACATATCTATAACATTCTTATTGATAACTTTGGCGGGGCGTTTTCAGCTACAAAGGCTTTGATTAACGCTGGGTTTGAAGAAATATATTATTTCGGGGGGCCTTCTGACTCCTATGATGCTCAAAAGCGTTTTGACGGATATATCTCAGCTTTGGGTTATTACAAAATCAATGTTGATCAATCATTATTAATTGAAGGGGACTTCACTGAGCGGTCAGCGTACCAGAAAATGAAGGAGTTAATCGAAGAAGGTAAGCAGCCAAAGGCGGTATTTGCATCTAATGACGAAATGGCAATTGGCATAATCCGAGCCGCAAAGGAAAAAGGCATCGTAATCCCAGACCAAATGAAGCTAATCGGATTCGACGATATACAGATGGCAGAACTCATGATTCCAAGACTCTCTACTATTTCTCACCAAAAAGTGGGTATGGGCGAGTTAGCTGCGAAAACACTGATTGACGCAATGAACAGTAAAGATGACATGGAAGATCTGAGAATTCTACCGACTAAATTAATTTTAAGGGAAACATTGTAGGTGGGGTAATGAAAAAATGGTTGATTGGGTGTTTGCTAGCAATGAGTTGCCAGACGGCTACGTTTGCTGGAACCAAGCTAGAAGTGATGACACCGGTAGGCAACTATATGGAGTTTGTTCGAAATGTGGTTGTACCTGAGTTTCAAAAACTATATCCAGATGTTGATGTAGTTGTCTCAAATGATGAGAACTTAGAAACACGAATGGCTGCAGGCGACTTGCCAAACTTGTATGCAGGTGTATTTGGATATCAACCTGCAAAATACGCAAAAATGGGAAAGCTTGCATATTTTGAACAATTTGATGGTTACCAAGAGCTCATAGAAAGAATTGAGCCGGTATTTCTTAGAAAGAATTTTGGTCGCACATACTATATTCCATGGAATGCTACCACCCAATTAATGATTTACAACAAAGAGCTGTTCAAAGAGGCGGGATTAAACCCAGACAGACCCCCTAGAACCTGGGACGAGTTTTTAAGTGCGGCTGAAAAAATCAATCAGCTTCCCCCTCGTGAAGATGGTAGTCCTGTTTACGGAACAGTTTTTTGGAATGATGTATTGTCCTCAGGTAGTTGGTATTGGGGGATGCTTGCCCAGTTATATTACAACTTTAATAAAGGTGAATTTACCTTACTTAACCGTTTTGGAACGCATCCTGTTTTTGACAAAGAAGAAGCTAACATGGCGACATTCCTATCTACAATGCAGGAAGCTCAAAAGTTTGCTCCTTTGACGATGGAAAAAAGTTTCTTTTCTCGCAACATTGGTATGTGGACACAATTTGGATTTGGTTGGAAGGCAAATTTAAGTGAGGCTGCTCATAAACCTATGGTGATTGGAGAGGATGTTGGGCTAGCACCGATTCCAACAGTTAGTAGAAATGATGTTTCATATTCTACCCTAGATGGTCGTGCTTTGATGATTTTTAAGAATTCTATTGAAATCGAGCAACTGAGCTGGGCATTTGTGCAACTATTGATGGACAATGAGCTCAATCACAAAGCCAATGTTGCGCTGGGTCAGTTACCAGTGTTGACCGAACTTTTCGATCGTCCTTACTACCAAAGTAATGAAGCGAAACCATTTGTAGACCAGCTTCCCTATACTATTATGAGCGAACCTTTTTCTCAGTCTTCTGATGTCGCAAATATATTGCTTCAACAATACTCTAGGGTAGTGCTTAAGAAAGAAATTACTGCGGAAATGGCTGTTAACTCAGCTAGCGAACAAGCAAAGAAAATATTTGCCCACTAATAGCTAAACTTGAGTGATAAATAAATGAAAAAGAATAATCTCATTATGGGGTATGTTTTCCTTGCGCCTTGGATAATATATTTCATTGTTTTTCTAATGTATCCTTTCTTCCTGTCTTTTGAGAGTAGTTTCTTAAGCGTTAATATTCTCATGCCGGAAAATACTCAATTTGTCGGGTTGGCGAATTGGCTATCAGTAGTGACGGATTTTCTTTTTTGGAAGTCCTTGTTTAACGTTATTTTTAATCAGGTGATTTTCGTTTCACTTAGTTTTTTGATTGGTCTAGGTCTAGCTTTATTACTAAATGAAATTAAATTTATGGCCAGCTTGTTTAGAACGATAATGTTTATTCCTGTTATTACCTCTATAACAGTAGCAATGGTTATCTTCGATTTTGTTTCAGGTCCGACAGGGCCAATACAGAGTTCTATGATGAGCGCTAACATGTTAACAGAGCCTGTTTTTTGGAAGTTTGAGCAGTGGCTACCAATGCCGGTTATTGCAGTATTCAGTGCATGGAAGTGGTTTGGTGTTCAGATGATCATATTCCTAGGAGGAATCGCCAGCATTAATCGTTCTCTATTTGAGGCAGCAGATATCGATGGCGCATCCTGGTGGCGAAAGACTCGAAAAATCACTCTCCCTATGATTATGCCACAGATTATCTTTGTCATGACGATGAACATTATTAATGGTTTACAGATGTTTATTGAAGTATTTATGAATTTTGACTTGAGTGGTGGGCCTTATCAATCTGCTTTGACACCTGTTCTATACCTATATCAAGTAGGTTTCGAAAAAATGCAGATGGGTGAAGCTTCGACTATTGGCTTGATGCTTGCTGCCGTTATTTATCTATTAACAATGATGCAATTAAAAATTACAAGCAAGGAGGACTAGGTATGAATAAGAGTAAAAATACAATACTCCTGATTTATGTAACATTGATTGTTGCCTCTATAGTAGTGCTGTACCCTTTCTTTTTTATGTTGATTAATTCATTTAAGGCTGGGCCGGAAATAATGCACTCGCCTAATAGTCTACCGGCGGAGTGGTCATTTAAAGGTTACATAGAAGTATTTGAATCGATAAATTTGGCGCGAGTTTTCTTTAATACTATATTTATTTCTGTGTCAGTAACTTTTCTTAACGTATTATTCTCGTCAATGGTTGCTTACGCAATTGTTAAGACTAATCTTCCCGGCAGAGAATTTTGGCTGAAAGTTATTTTGGGTTCGATGATGATTCCTGCGGTACTATTCACAATACCAACATATATGATGATGTATGAGTGGAATTGGATTAATACATACCGGGTGTTGATCATTCCGGGCTCCATCAGCGCTTACAATATATTTCTTCTCGTTCAGTTTATGAAACAAATTGATAATGCGTACTTGGAGGCGGCTCGAATTGATGGAGCCAATGAGATTCGCATCTTTAGAAAAATTGTTTTACCTATGTTAAGACCTGCTTTGGCGACAGTCGGTATTCTGACATTTATGGGAGCTTGGAACGACTTTATGGGCCCGCTTCTTTATGTGAGAGACGAATCTTTAATGACTTTGCAACTGGCTCTTTACAATTTCCAAACCGAAGTCCCGGGAACCAACTTAGAGCAGCTTTGGGCAATGACAACCATGATTGCTGTACCTGTAGTTATCGTGTTTTTTTGCTTACAGAAAAACTTTATTAAAGCGTTTACGGGTGTTGGAGTTAAGTAATGAGTAAAGGTATGAAATTTGCGCTCTTTGCGTTGTTAGTGGTAATTGCTTACGGCACAGCTTGGTTCAAAGCGTATCAACTTTCTAAGCAATATAGTGTTTACGCTCATCAACAACTAAACGAACATAACTTGCTGATCGCCCTCAAAGGCATGAATAAACTCGAACTGCGTCAAGGTGATCATTATCTCGGTGGGTTTCAACAGGTACTCGAAACTTGGGAAAGTTCCAAGCTTGGGCCTAAGCCGTCATTCTACGAGGAGGCATTGATAATGCCTCAAAAAATTATCACTCAGCTTAATCAGCAACAACTCGAAGCATTCATAGAAACCTATGTTGAGTTAGATGTTCGATATGTACCAGAGGCTGTAGAGCAGTTACGTCTGGTCGCATTACAAAATGGAAATACTGTGTTAGCAGATGAAATGAACGAGTTCTTGTTGGAAGCTTTTCCCAACTATCAACCTAGGCTAGAGATGGAGTGATAACCATGGAAAAGTATAAAGACTCATCCTTATCTGTTGATATCCGAACGGAAGATCTGTTGTCGCGGATGACGTTAACAGAGAAAGTTGGACAGTTATGCCAGACTCCAATGTTAGAGTATGAGGCTCATAAAGCCGCTTACTTAGAAACAATACGCAAAGGGTTGAGAGGTTCACGGATTTTAGCCGACACTGCATGGGCCGGGAATATGCCTGGCGAGACAGTTGACCCCAATCAGTTGAATGAAATTCAAAAAGTAGCAGTAGAAGAAAGCCGGCTTGGTGTACCCATTATTTTCGCTCGTGATGTTATTTACGGTCAGAAAACAGTGTTGCCGATTCCACTTGCACAAGCTTGTTCTTGGAATCCATCGTTGATAGAGGAGGCCTATCGTTACATTGCCGCTGAAGCAGCCTCGTTAGGGATTAATTGGACGTTTGCACCGATGCTAGATATTGTCCGTGATCCTCGTTGGGGACGAGTAATAGAGAGTAATGGTGAGGACCCGTATTTAACGAGTCAAATCGCCACAGCTGTTGTTCGTGGCTTTCAAGGAGATGACTTAACTCAGCCAGAGAGCCTTCTGGCATGTGCAAAACATTTTGTCGGCTATGGCGCTTCGGAAGGAGGAAGAGATTATGATACTACTGAGATTTCCGAAAACAGTTTACATAACGTCTATTTACCTCCCTTTGAAGCTGCAATTGATGCGGGTGTAGGTTCGTTGATGACTGGATTCAATGATCTTGGTGGCACCCCTGTGACTGGGGCTAAATCCTTAGTTCGTGGTTGGCTTAAAGATAGACATGAGTTTGACGGATTGGTGGTGAGTGATTGGGGATCAATTGCTGACCTAGAGTACTTCGGTGTTGCGCGTGATACTGTTCATGCTGCCATGTTGGCACTTGAGGCGGGCGTAGACATGGCTATGCCAGATGAAGCCTATGAAAAGAATTTGTCTAAAGCAATAGAAATGACCCCATCGCTCCTAGAGTACTTGGATGACGCGACTCGAAGAGTTCTCCGAGCCAAGTTTCGTCTTGGTTTATTTGAGAACCCTTATGTTGATCCGAAGCGTCACCTCAGTGTGCTTGGTCGACCAGAACATTCGAGCAAAGCCTTGGCACTCGCTGAACAAAGCCTAGTAATGTTAAAAAATAAGGACAACATCCTTCCAATCAGTGACTCTGGTCTAAAAGTGGCGGTTATAGGCCCACATGCTGACTCAAAACGACAACATTTGGGATCATGGTGCTTAGATGGAAGCAGTGATGATGTCGTTTCAATTGTTGACGGATTAAAGGCTTATTCAAAGCAAAATACCATCCTTACTGATAGTAGCGCATTTAGTGACGAGATGGTCGAATGTGCACATCGCTCTGATATTGTGGTGTTGTGTGTTGGAGAGAGCCACAGAAGAACGGGCGAGGCACGTAATATAGCAGAACTAGTGTTGCCTGCAGGTCAAGAACAGCTTATTTCAGCAATAGGTAAAACTGGTAAGCCACTTATTGTTGTTCAATGTACGGGACGCCCAATCCCTTCTCCGGCAATAGAGCAATACGCGGATGCTTTAATTTATGCATGGCAAAGCGGTACTCAAACTGGAAATGCCGTGGCACGAGTTATTAACGGGTTGGTCAATCCATCAGGTAAGCTTACTATGACAATTCCGCGTACGACTGGTCAGGTACCAATCTATTACGCGCGTAAAGAGCTTGGAAAAATGCGGGCATATCAGGAGTATCAACCATATAAAGACTGCCAAGACACACCGCTGTATCCATTTGGCTATGGGTTAAGCTATAGTCGCTTCACTTACAGCGATATGCACGTAACACAAAATCTTATCACTGTGGGTAAAAATGTTCATGTTTCAGTGAGAGTTTCCAATGAATCTGAACTAGATGGGAGCGAAGTGGTACAATGCTATATCTCCCAATGTGGTACTTCAACTACTCGTCCACGTAGAGAGTTGAAAGCATTTGAAAAAGTAGATCTAAAGGCTCGAGAGACAAAAATTGTTGAATTTGTTTTGACCCCTGATGAGTTTGCGTTCTATGGTAACAAAGGTGCGTTCATGCAAGAAACAGCTACAGTAACAATATACATTGGGGGGGACTCAGAGGCTCAGTTGCAAGCTCTGATTGATGTTATCGACAGCCAGTAATTTCTTCTCCGTTATTAACGCCAAAATGAAATTCATGCCTTTATGTAGACAGAGACGAATATTGAGATTGTTTCCTCTACAGTAAGGTACAATCGTTCAAACCAGTTATATATGTCTAAAAAACAAAAGCCTCTTTTAAAGCAGAGGCTTTTGTTTAATTGCGAAAATAGTAGGGGAACTAAACTTGGATGAGTTGGCTCATCTGTTCTCTAACTTGTGGTACGGTCAAGCCAACAATAATTTGGAAACTCTCTCCATTGCGAACCACGTTAACAGCACCTTGTTGTTGGAAATAGGATGTCGGTTGAACCAACTCAGCGTTTTTGACTTTCACACGTAAACGTGTAGCACAGTTAGTTAATAACTCGATATTGTCGCACCCACCTAAGCCTTGGATGAATGCATTGGCTTGGTCGTCTTCGCTGCCATTTACGGTATTTCCTTTTTGAGATGCGCGATACTCTGCCTTTGACACAAATTTCACTTCCGCATCATCGCGCCCAGGAGTCATTAAGTTGTACTTCAGAATAATTGCACGGAAGCTGAAGAAATATATAGCCGTGAAGGTGAGACCTAGTGCTATCTGAATCACATACGTACCCATGTGGTTTGCACCTAATGGCAGCCAGTTCTGGAAAACAAAGTCGATTAATCCAGTTTGGAAGTTACCCGATACACCAAGCATAAAGGCAAGCGTCGCCATTGTTGCTGAAAGTAGTGCATGTAAAACAAATAAAGCAGGCGCAATAAATAGGAATGTGAACTCAATAGGTTCGGTAATCCCTGTCAGAATTGCGGTAATGGCTGCACCTAGAACAAGTCCTAGTACCATCTTCTTCTTTTCTGGTTTCGCGGTTGAGTAAAGGGCTAGTGCGATACCTGTACATCCAAACACTTTGCCCATACCAGTTAACATGAGGCCGCCCTGAGGGAATTGTTCAGTTAAGGGTGCGCTGCTTTCTGCAAATTGTTGAATGTGTTGAATCCAGTAAGCAACAGTACCGCCGTCAACCGCGACTGGACCATAGAATACAGGACCATAAACAAAGTGATGCAAACCAGTAGGGATCAATAGACGCTCAAGAAGAGTAAATGCCCAAACACCGAACGAACCTGAGTTGACTAAGAACGTTTGTAGACCATTGATACCACCTTGGATAGTTGGCCATACAAAGCATGTGATAACAGCAAGTGCAACCATCATAGGGAAGCTAATAATAACCACTAATGGGGTGCCATTGAACACAGAAGCCCAGTCCGGTAGTTTACGGTCAAAGTATTTGTTATGAACCCAAACCGATACACTCGCGATAACGATAGCACCTAAAAGGTTGGTATCCAGTGTTAAGATACCGCCAATTTCAGTTAGACCACGCTCACCAGCAACATAATTGACGCCAAGATCAGCCCCCCAAAATTGTAGTATTCCACCAATAACGTAGTTAAAAGTGATGTAAGAGACGAGGGTGGCCAGTACCGCACGACCTGACGCTGATTTTGCTAGCGCGATGGGTAAGCCAACTGCAAAAATAAGAGACATATTTTTGAAAACAGCTAATGACGCTTGTAGCAAAATGGTGGAAACACTGTGCCATGTTGAACCAGGAACTGCCCAAGGGAACAGATCTTGGTTTAGGAGCATAACGGTAAATCCAAGCAGCATACCTGCCGCAGGGAATAGCAAAACAGGGACAAACATGGCTGCCCCAAATCTTTGTATCATGTCTTTCATAGTGACCTCAAAAGTACCTCTAAACAGGAGTTCCTTCCTGCTTAGAGGTGGTTCAAGTTATTGGGAAAATTGTGGCAAATAGTTTTTATTTTCTTCTAGAAGATCGTTAACGATAGCTTTAGCTTTAGGGACATTAATAACGGTACGGTTGAGGGTTAATGCATTGATTAACTTCTGTCTATTACCTTCATACCATGCATCTACGACTAATTTTTCGTATCCTAACTGACTTTCAATCATGGCCTTCTGGAATGTTGGAATGGTGCCAACTGCAAACGCTTTAGGGCCGTCATTAGTTAGGGCACAAGGCACCTCAACCATGGCATCATCCTGAAGATTTGAAATCGCACCATTGTTTGGCACGATGACCAAATAAGTGTCGCCCATGTTGTATGCTAGGGATGCTGCTACTCGAACCATATAGCGCCCATGAATGTCAGCGTGTAAGGTCTCATTAGCGGTTGTCCCAGCATCAATAATGCGTTGGTTTAACTCAAACACTCTCTTTTCACGACCGTTGATCACTTGGCGTGCTCGAGTGTTGTTGATCTGCTCTTTTGCGACCATTTTTTCTGGATACAAGTAGTATTGGAGATAGGTATTTGGCAGATACTCTGGGTTATCCTCAAGCATCGTTTTCATATTTTGGAATGTGGCTTGCCATGACGGATCATCAGCAATTTCAGGATCAACGGCACTAATTCCTTGGTGTAGGATAATGTTCTTGATTTCATCCGTCAGATCTTGGCCTTGTTTATTTTTGATCTTGGTAAACCAACCATAGTGGTTTAGGCCAAAGTACTCAGGTACTAGATCCCAGAACTCACAACCTAATAGGTTTGCGTAGCTCACCATGATAGCGGCTGGCATATCGCAAATATTCAGGATGCGCTTATCATCTGGGAATTCACGGTTAAGTGCTTCTGCAACAATCGCTGCTGGATTGGTGTAATTAAGGATCCATGCTTCTTTTGAGTACGAGCGGATATCGTTAACCAACTCAATCATGTCACCAATAGAACGAAGGCCGTAAGCCATACCGCCAGCACCACATGTCTCTTGACCGACACAGCCGTGAGTGAGCGGAATTTGCTCATCTCGTTCGCGCCCTTCTAAGCCGCCAGTACGAATCTGAATAAAGAAGAAGTCTGAGTTTGAGAATGCGACACTTTTATCTGTTGTGTAAATGAATTCTTCAACTTCCGGATAGTGCTCTTTAAATAGAATCTCTGTCGCTTTGGCATTTGATTCTTGGCGCTCAGCATCAATGTCATAAAAAACAACACGCTTTAAAGGAAAGGTATCTTTTTCTGCAATTAGGCTGTTCATCATACCCAGCGTGTAGGTACTGCCTGCGCCAACAACGGTTAGGTTTTGCTTGTTCATTGAAATGTCCTGATGTTTAACTTGATGACATAAAAGTATCTTAAAAGTATCATTTTGGGCAATACATATAAGATACTTTGAGTGTGAATTATAATATCCTTCACAATAATCGAGCCTAAAAGTATTTTAAATGTATCGTCGATCACAGTTTACTTTTATTATGCATGGAGATTAAGGAGATGAGATGAGTAAACCTAGATACTTGCAGATAGCTGATACTTTGATTGAAAAGATCAGTAATGGTGAACTGTCAGCAGGCTCTATCTTGCCAACTGAAGGCGAGCTGCAAAAAGAGTTTGATGTAAGCCGAGTGACTATTCGTAAAGCAATGCAACTACTGGTGGATAAAGATTTATTGTTTCGCCAAAGGGGCAGCGGTACTTATGTTAAAGCGCCTAAGGCGCAACATAATGCTCTACAGTTGAGCGGCTTCGTAGAAGAGGTTTCAGCACAAGGCAAGACGCCAAGCTCGAAGATAATTACGTTTGAACTTATTGAATGCAATGAGCTAGTGGCAGATAAGCTTAACGTTTCAATTGGAGAAGAGGTGTATTCAATCCGCCGTTTACGAATGATAGATGATGAGCCTGAAGTGCTAGAACACACGTATTTACCCGTTTCTCTATTTCCCGATCTTAGTATTAAAGCCATGCGTAGCTCCAAATACGACTACATAGAAAAGACGAAAGGACTAAAAATCAAACTTTCTCGTCAATCGATCAAGCCCGAAATATTGAATAAAAAAACCGCCGACGAACTCAATATGGATATGGCCGATCCGGTTATTCGCGTTGATTCTGTTGGTGAGCTAGAAAGTGGTATCGTGTTTGAGTATACGGTGCACTATTTTAGAGTAAATCAGTACAGCTTTGACTATATAGCTTATCGGTAATTTAAGAAGCAAATTGTGTGGCAGTATTATCATGTTTGAAACCCTTTAGGGATATTTAGTTTGCCTAAATAATCAACAGTTATGTCGCCAAATGGCAATTCACTAACCTTCGCTTTGTCTATGATGCCTCCATCAACTTAATAGTGTTCTAGAGGAAGCCATCATGAAAAAAGTGATTATCAATACAAATGTATTTAACGGTGTCGATGACAAGCTGATAGAGAATGTGTCGATTCTCATAGAAGACAATTTGATAGTAGAGATTGGTGATATCGATCTTTCAGTTGCTGATGAAGTTATTGATGCGAAGGGTGGCACAGTTATGCCTGGTCTGATTGATGCCCATGTACATATTACTCTCTCTGCGCCGTTTAATGTTATTGATACCATGACACGTGAGGAAGTGGCGATTCGTTCGGCCAAGATTTCCGAAGAGATGCTAATGCGTGGGTTCACCACCATTCGTGACGTGGCTGGTAATACGCTTGGACTCAAAACCAGTATCGATAATGGTTACGCATTAGGACCTCGCATTTTGCCGTCTATGGCGGCTATTTCTCAAACGAGTGGTCATTCTGACTACCGCCAAAACCGAGCTCAAGAACGCAAAGGTGACCACGAAGATTCACCGATGATGAAGCTGGGAGCGATGAAAGTCGCGGATGGCCGTGCTGAAGTATTAAAAGCAGTACGCGAGCAGTTGTTTATGGGCGCCTCTCAAATCAAGATTATGGCCGGTGGTGGTGCTTCCTCAACATTCGATCCACTAGATACATTGCAGTACACGTTGGATGAAATGAAAGCGGCTGTTGAGGCGGCCTCTGATTATGGAACCTACGTAGCGGCGCACATTCATACCGCAGATGCGATGCGCCGAGCTGCTGAAGCGGGAGTCATGTCTTTTGAACATGCGACAATCATGGATGACGATATCGCACAAACTATCAAAGAAAAGGGGATTTGGGTTATCCCGTCATACTTCACGTCGTCCTTAATTGCAGAGCGAAAAATACCGCTGCCAAATGAAGAAACTTATCGCAAAACTGAGCGAGTTGGTAAAGCGATGTTTCACTCCGCTGAGCTTATTAAGAAATATGACATCCAAAACTTGGCATTCGGTACCGATTGTGTGGGTGAGAAAGATGTGCACGCGACTCAACTTAATGAGTTGGCGGCTATCGAGCAAACGTTCGATACGATAACAGCGCTGCGTATGGCAACTTCAAACTGTGGGCGCTTGTTTGAGATGTCAACGTACCAGCACCCATACCCGCAGGGGAAACTGGGTCAGATCGTTGAAGGGGCTTACGCGGATCTATTGATTATCGATGGTAACCCGCTCAATGGCGTAGATTGTGTTATGAATTGCGATAGACAAAAAACCATCATGAAGGATGGTGTCGTTTACAAAAACACTCTTTAGCCTTATGAAAGCGGGACTTTCTTCAATGTAAAAGAACGAGCAAATATACAAAAAAGGGCAGTGAAGTCATCATTCATTGCCCTTTTTATTACCGATAACTTGCAGTCAGGCTTTCTTCTTCACTTTTCCTTGAACCGCTTTAAATCTTGGGTTGGATTTGCATATTACATAAATACGACCGCGGCGCTTAACGACTTGGCAATCATGGTGGCGCTGTTTAGCACTTTTGAGTGAGCTAAGTACCTTCATTTGTGTTCCTTACTTGTTGGTAGCGACATGGCCGAAGCGGCGATTGAAATTAGCTACTCGTCCTTCTTTATGAATAACTCTTTGTTTTCCTGTGTAATAAGGATGTGATTCCGATGACACTTCAATAGTCATATACGGATAGGTTTTACCATCCTTCCACTCGATAGTTCGGTCTGTTTCCAGCGTTGAGCCAACGATAAAGTACTTGTCTACGCTCGTATCGTGAAAAATAACCTGACGATAGTTTGGATGAATATTCGGTTTCATAATACCTCTAATTGTTATGTTATAACATTGCAAATGATAATCGTTATCGAATGAAGAATGCAACAGAAATTTCAATGGTGGTCTGTGTGATGACTAATCCATAACAAAGTTACGGTTGATATTTAAATGATAATCAATATCATCTAATTTCTTGGTAAGGAGAGTTGAAGGTTAGACCGATGGATATGAAAAAATGGGAAAGACATACACTGTTAGCCGACGAAGCGGAGAAACAAGGGGAGTTGATGGCAGCGGTCGCCCATTACCAAATCGCGCTGTCTGAATCACAGCAGATGAAATTTGATACATCAGACCTTGAAGAGTTGGAAGATCTGCTGGCAGTTAAAGTGATGTCCTGCCATAACCTTGCTGACTTTTGGCGTGCACAAGGAGACAGTGAGTATGAACTGAAGTACTTACAACTAGCTTCAGAAGAAGTGATGACCTTGTTACCCCAATGCCCGCGCACTAGTTGTGATCGTTTTATCTCTTCGTTGGGGTGTTGTAAGTCTGCATTGGTCGAATTTCTTAAACGTCATCCGAATCCAAAGGTTGCAAATCATATAGCTAACATGCAAACGACAAATGATTGTGAGTTGATCGTGAAGTTTAAAATTCACTGAACGGTTTAAGTTGTCTCTCCTATATGCAATTCTCTTTTAATCTTTGACTACATATGAGATGTGATGATAGTTCGTTGTTCTCAATGCAAAGAAACAACGACTTATGAAAATGTATCAGTTTGCCTGATGGTACGTGTTTTTTATTGGTCAAAAAAACACCTTATAGTATTCGACATGAGCAGAGTAAAGGAGTATTCGGCTATTCGCTAACGATTAACGTCAAGGGGAATTACCATGAGCAAACTTACTCAAATCATATTGGCTTCGGTCCTTCTTTCACTTTCATCATTCTCATTTGCTAACGAGCAAACGCCGCGACATGGTGAGTATGTTGGTGAAGCGGAAGTATTGGTTAGGAATGTGGTCAGCACAAAAGTAAAAACCTGCCTTTATAAAGGCAGTACCGAAGAGCCCGTAGAGCTTAAATGGGGCAAAACGTTGACCTGTCCAGACTCGATAACCATCAATGGCAATGTGATTCATGAAGGTGATGGGCTTAATACATCAGGCCACAAGCGAATGTAAGGCGAAATCTATGTTCGTTGAATGAAAGAAACCGAGATTTGATATCTCGGTTTCGAAATCTTGGGGGAAAACTAGCAGACGTTATGTTTCAGAAACAACGCTAACACAAGCAAGGCTGACGTCTTGATCGATATAGGCCATGCCGAGCTTATTTAAGTAATCCATTCTATCCGCGGTTCGCAGGTCAATATCGGGACCTTCAATATTGTTGCTTTGATAAATCTGCGCTAAGTGCGCCATAAACCGCTCACCTACGCTCATCATTAGTAGGCTCATCGCCCCCACATCGGGCTTTACTTTGGCACGTTGTTTTTCTGATAAATTCACCGCAAGGACAATAGGTTCTTCTTCACCTTCAAAACGAACGCTGCGGTCTCGAACGGTTTGCTGCGCCCAATAATAAGCCAATTCTTTACTTTGAGTCAGAAAAACAGGCTCGACAGATTCGGTGTAATTGTTACCTATCGTTGCCATGGTCTTTTTCGCGGCTTGGTTAAGAGCTTTGTCGCCGGAGCGCTTAAGCCCTTGTCCTTGGATTGAACTTAGTAGCGCCGATGAGGTGCCGTGGTACCAAACATCACTGGTTGCAAAGCCATCTTGGGATAGCAACTCTTTAGCATCTTGAAGATAGGAAGGAACTGTAGTCATAGGCATTCTCAACAAACATGAATGAATTTAGTCTAACAGAAGTGGAGAGTGAGACTGCGTCTTGGGGCGCAATTCTCACTCTCTAGGTGTGTTATCTATTTACTCTCATGAGTGTGTAGAGAGCAAATCGCCACCTTAATTAGTCGAACTGGTGAGAAGTATTCAGTTCACCGGCTGCTTTCAACGCATTTTCACCTGCAAAGTATTCTTTGTGGTCATCACCGATGTCTGAACCAGACATGTTTTGGTGTTTCACACAGGCAATACCTTGACGGATTTCTTTACGTTGAACATTGGCTACGTAGCCCAACATGCCTTGCTCACCGAAGTACTCTTTCGCTAGGTTGTCAGTTGACAATGCAGCAGTGTGGTATGTTGGTAGCGTGATTAGGTGGTGGAAGATCCCCGCTTCACGAGAGGCATCCGCTTGGAAAGTGCGAATCTTTTCATCAGCACGCTTAGACAGTTCAGTTTCGTCGTACTCAGCGCTCATTAGGTTAGCGCGCTCGTATGCTGATACATCTTCACCTGCTTCAACCATTGCATCATAAGCTTGCTGACGGAAGTTAAGTGTCCAGTTGAATGATGGTGAGTTGTTATAAACTAGCTTAGCGTTCGGGTGAACTTCACGTACGCCGTCCATCATCTCTTTGATTTGACCAATATGTGGTTTCTCAGTTTCAATCCACAGTAGGTCGGCACCAGCATTAATCGCCTCGATACAGTCAAATACGCAACGGTCTTCACCAGTGCCTTGACGGAATTGATATAGACCTGAAGGTAGACGCTTAGGACGTACCAGCTTACCTTCACGGTTGAAACAAACGTCGCCTTGCTTCATATCTGCTACATCGATCTCTTCCACGTCTAGGTAAGAGTTGTAGATGTCGCCTTGGTCGCCTGGCTCTTTAACTACTGCGATTTCTTTTGTTAGGCCAGCACCTTGTGAGTCAGTACGTGCAACGATAACACCGTTATCGATACCTAGCTCAAGGAAAGCGTAACGTAGTGCACGAAGTTTGGCATGGAAATCAGCGTGGGGTACCGTTACTTTACCGTCTTGGTGACCACATTGTTTCTCATCCGCTACTTGGTTTTCGATTTGAAGACAACAAGCACCAGCTTCGATCATCTGTTTCGCCATTAGATAAGTTGCTTCTGCGTTACCAAAGCCAGCATCGATATCCGCGATGATAGGTACAACGTGCGTTACGTGATTATCGATTTGGTCTTGAATAGAATCTTGTAGATCCACATCACCCGCTTCACGAGCAGCATCTAGAGCACGGAATAAACCACCCAGCTCACGAGCATCGGCTTGACGTAGGAATGTGTATAGCTCTTCTACTAAACCAGCAACCGACGTTTTCTCGTGCATTGATTGGTCAGGCAGTGGACCAAACTCTGAACGAAGTGCTGCAACCATCCAACCTGAAAGATAAAGGTAGCGACGGTCGGTTTTACCACCGAAGTGCTTTTTAATAGAAATCAGTTTTTGTTGGCCGATGAAACCATGCCAGCAACCCAATGATTGAGTGTACTTAGAGCTGTCTTCATCGTAGGCCGCCATATCAGCACGCATAATATCTGCTGTGTATTGCGCGATATCTAGACCCGTTTTGAATTTGTTTTGAGCACGCATGCGAGCAGCAGATTCTGGATTAATAGCATCCCATGGAGCACCAGCAGCGCGTTTTGCAACTTCTATCATTTCGATATCTTGAGTGATTTGCGACATAACTATTCCTTAGTTTCACGTTGGATATTATTGGCCAAATGGCTTAGTCATCTTTCTCCGAGGGCTTCATGTTTCAGATGGGACGACCCGTTTAATTTGTTGTTATGGACAAATCGTAGCCGCATGTGTGATAATTTTGTTAATTTATAGTTATTATATTCGGTATTTTTTATATGAATATTGCTCGTATTGACCTTAATTTGCTTGTGTATTTAGACATGTTGCTACGGGAAAGAAATGTCACCAGAGCAGCAAATCAGTTGGGCATTACCCAACCCGCAATGAGTAATGGTTTGCGCCGATTACGTGATCTGTTTGAAGATCCGTTGTTGGTTAGAACGAGCGAGGGAATGATACCGACAGAGCGTGCACAAAAGCTGCAACCAGTGATTCGCAATATCTTGGCAAACGTTGAAAAGACACTACAGCCGACCACGGAATTCCATGCTGATGACAGTGAACGCGTGTTCCGCATCATGGCAAGTGACTATGCGGAATCCACCATCATCCAACCTTTGCTTAAACGGCTAAGTGAAATAGCGCCGAAAATCCGTCTAGATATCATGACGCCTAGTGATGTTAGCTACCAAGATGTAGAGCAAGGAACGGTGGATATCATCATCAACCGCTTTGATGATATTCCTCAGTCTTTCCACCAAATGAGCTTATGGCATGACGGGTTCTCATGCTTATTCAGTTGCGATAACCCGATTGCAGATAATTTTGACTTGTTGTCGTATTTGAAAGCGCAACACATTTGGGTGAGTAAAACCGGGATGGGGACTGGGGTTGGGATTAATCCAAGTGAAGCGCAAAAGCTTGGTTGGATTGATGAAGCGCTGATGCGTATTGGTAAGACCCGCAACATTACGGTGTTCACTCGACACTATTTGTCGGCCATCCTATTTGCCCAACAGAAAAACTTGATCCTTACCATTCCAACCAAAGCGGCGCAGCTTCAGCGTCATAATCCTAAGCTTCTGATAAAGCCAGCACCATTTGCGATTGAGCCTTTTGAAGTGAAGATGGCCTGGAGCCCACTTCTGCAAAGTAATCCGGATCACCAATGGATGAGACGCTTGATTAAGAGTGTGGCAAACGAGTTAGAAAGTGGTGTAACAGAGTAGTGAATTTTGATATTTATTATGTGAATGTTCACTATAAATGGCATAAATTAGCTAAATTTTCGTCTGTTACGTAAATTTATTGAATAGTCATCGATTAATTCGAGAGAGATTTTATGAGCAATCGTATTCAACAGGGAAGCTTGAACATTGATAGCACCCTCTACCAATTAGTTAATGAACAGGTGATGCCAGGCACTGGCATTAATGCTGACGACTTTTGGCAATCTTTTGAGTCCATTCTTAAAGACTTAGCGCCTAAAAACCGCGCGCTGTTAATTAAGCGTGATGATCTACAGCATCAGATTGACGCTTGGCACCAAGAGCGGACAGGGCATGCAATAGATGCAGCAGAATACAAACAGTTCCTACAAGAGATTGGTTACCTAGTACCAGAAGGCAATGACTTCCAAGTCACCACTGCCAGTGTTGAACCTGAGATTGCGACGCAAGCAGGTCCTCAGTTGGTTGTTCCTATTATGAATGCTCGCTTTGCCTTGAATGCTGCTAATGCTCGTTGGGGAAGTCTTTACGACGCGCTTTATGGAACAGACGTCATCAGTGAAAATGATGGTGCAGAGAAAGGTGGAAGCTTTAATCCGGTTCGTGGAGCAAAAGTGGTGGCTTATGCCCGAGAGTTTCTTGATGAAGCAGCACCGCTAAATGGTGTTTCTCATAAAGACGTGACTAAATACAGTATCAGCAACGTCAGTATCGGCAATACGTTAACCGCAACGTTGGAAAACGGTGAGGAAGTTACGTTGATCGACAGTGATCAGTTCATTGGATACCAAGGGGATGCAAGCGCACCATCTTGCATCTTGTTGAAGCATAATAATCTGCATATTGAGATTCAAATCGATCCGACAGCTCCTATTGGAAGTGTTGATGCTGCGGGTATTAAGGACGTGCTGGTAGAAGCGGCACTTACTACAATTATGGATTGCGAAGATTCAGTAGCTGCAGTGGATGGTGAAGACAAAGCGCTTGCCTATCGAAACTGGTTAGGGCTGATGAAAGGCGATCTACAAGAATCGCTTGAGAAAAATGGTAAAACCATTGTTCGTAGTCTTAATCCTGACCGCCATTATACTAGCGTGTCTGGCGGAGAAATTTCGCTCAAAGGCCGCAGTATGTTGTTTATACGAAATGTGGGTCATTTGATGACGAACCCGGCCATTATTGATGCGCAAGGTAATGAAGTGCCTGAAGGTATTATGGATGGCATGATTACATCGTTAATTGCAATGCATGACTTAAAAGGTAACAGCAAGTATCAAAACTCAACCGCTAACAGTATTAATATCGTTAAGCCTAAGATGCACGGCCCTGAAGAGGTAGCATTTACCAATGAGCTGTTTGGTCGTATTGAAGATGCCCTCGGTTTAGAGAGATACACCATCAAAGTTGGCATCATGGATGAAGAACGCCGTACATCGGTTAACTTGAAAGAGTGTATCCGCGCTGCGAAAGATCGTGTGGTGTTTATTAACACTGGGTTCTTAGACCGAACTGGTGATGAAATTCATACCAGTATGGAAGCTGGTCCCTTCGCTCCTAAAGCACAGCTGAAGAGTATGACTTGGATTGGTGCATACGAAGATCAAAACGTCGACCTTGGTCTTGCCTGTGGATTGCAAGGTAAAGCGCAAATTGGTAAAGGGATGTGGCCTGAGCCTGATAATATGGCCAAGATGATGGAAGCTAAAATTGGTCACCCGCTAGCTGGTGCTAATACCGCTTGGGTTCCGTCACCAACAGCAGCAACACTCCATGCGCTGCACTACCATAAAGTGAGTGTGCCTAGCCGCCAAAAAGAATTACGCGAGCGGGTTCGAGCGAATGTAGATGATATCTTGACGATTCCATTACTAGGCAATCAAAAGTTGACGGCGAAAGACATTCAAAGCGAGTTAGATAACAATACGCAAGGTATCTTAGGTTATGTTGTACGCTGGATTGACCAAGGTGTTGGTTGCTCTAAAGTACCTGATATCAATGATATTGGCCTGATGGAAGATAGAGCGACACTACGTATCTCTAGTCAACATATCGCCAACTGGCTACGTCACGGCATCTGTGATGAGGCGCAGGTTATGAAAACCATGAAGCGTATGGCGGCGGTTGTTGATGAGCAAAATGCAGGTGACCCTAACTACAAAAATATGGCGCCTGATTTTGAAAGTAGCATTGCGTTTTCAGCCGCATGCCAGCTTGTATTTGAAGGCTGTGCACAACCTAATGGTTACACGGAACCTGTTCTTCATGCGATGCGTTTGAAGCTAAAAGCAACCCAACACTAAACAATCAACTATAAAAGATACACCCCCAATTAAACCGAGCCCAAGGTGCCGCGCTTTATAGCGCGGTTTTTTTTATCTTGCGATAAAGGGTTTTGAACGTCGGGTGGAAAAATGACAGATAAAAAAACACCGAGAACATAGTCTCGGTGTGAAAGATAGTAATAGTAAACTCGGGAGGGCTGAGTCTCCCAATACAAAAATCTTAAGGATCGTTGGCTACATAATGATGTAGAAACAGTTTGATCATATATTCACCACTCCGATTGGAACATTAGACTAAAGTGGTAAAGCGAATGGCAAACTTGAAAACTGATTTTTCATTTTTATTTCACAGAATTTTTTGCGTTTGATGAGATTTTTGCTACGACGCACTTCAAAACTGCATAGTCGTAGTTCTGCTCTAGGTGCTCATAGAGCGGCTTGAGTTTGAAATCTTGTAATGTATTTAAGCTAATTGCCGCTGTTGTGATGGTATCAAACTCTGCCTCACTAATATCGACTACCTGTTCGAGTCGGCAGGCATTGATTTCTATCGCTTTGGCTAAATGGGCCAATACCGTTGCTGGTTTAATATTACGCTCAGTCGCAATCTGTTCAGGCGCCAATCCTTGTTGAAGTCGTGTTAGTGACTCAAGCTCAGTCTCATTTAAGACGATTTCTTGCTCTGTTTTGGGTTCGATAGCATCAATAAAGCGCTGACCATATTTACTGATTTTAGTCTCGCCAAACCCTGAGATTTGATGCAGCTCGTCAAGTTGTTGAGGTCTCTCAATCGATAGCGCTTCTAGTGTTGCGTCGCTACAAATGATATAGGCCGGAACTTGTTGCTCTGTCGCTAAGGATGAGCGCACCTGTTTTAATACATCAAACTGTTTGATGTCTCCTGTTGAAAGTCCAGTACGGCGACCTTTAGTACTAGAGCGAGCTTTTGAATTAGAACTACGAAGCTTTCGTAATTGGATGGGGGCTTCACCTTTTAAGTATGGTCGACAATGTTCGGTCAAGCGGAGGCTGCCATGGTCGCCATGTACCTCTAGCAGGTTCATTGCAAGCAATTGACGAAATACGCCTTGCCATTGTTTCGCATTTAATTCGGTGCCGATACCGAACGTAGAGACGTTATGGTGCTGGTTCTGTTCAATTCTTTGGTCTGACTTGCCAAGTAGAATATTAATTAAATAGCTGGCACCAAAGCGTTGCTCGGTACGAAACACGGTAGAAAGTGCTTTTTGAGTCGCTTTGAGTCCATCCCAAGTCTCGGGTGGTGTAAGGCAGTTATCACAGTTACCGCACGGCTGTTCCAGGGATTCTCCAAAATAAGCCAAGAGTGCTTGGCGTCGACAAGTAGCAAGGTCGCAGTAGCCCAGCAGTGCATTGAGTTTTTGAATGGAAGTAAATTTGAATTGCTCCGAAGCGTCGGAGTTTTGCACCATTTGGCGTTGTAATACCATATCTTGCATGCCAAATGCCATCCAGGCATTGGCTGGCTGACCATCACGTCCGGCACGTCCTGTTTCTTGATAATAGGCTTCGATGCTCTTCGGAAGACTTAAGTGTCCAACAAAACGTACATTAGGCTTATCAATCCCCATACCAAACGCAATCGTGGCAACTATGATGATGCCATCTTCTCGTAAGAACCTTTGTTGATTCAACGCTCGCTGATCCGCAGACATACCCGCATGATAAGGGAGGGCAACTTTACCTAACTCATTGAGCCATTGAGCTGTTTCTTCCACCTTTTTTCGGGACAAGCAATAGATAATACCTGCATCTTCTGGATGATGAGCTTGGATAAATGACCAGAGTTCTTGCTTGGCATTACTAAGGTCTGAGACGTGGTATTGAATGTTTGGTCTATCAAAACTGTGAACAAAGACCTCGGCGTTCTCCAAGGCCAGCTGTTCGATAATTTCTTGCTGTGTCCGACTATCCGCAGTCGCGGTAAGTGCTATTCGTGGAACAGAAGGAAAGCGCTGCTTTAGGACATCTAGCTTTTGGTATTCAGGACGAAAGTCGTGTCCCCATTGGCTAACGCAGTGTGCTTCATCAATGGCAAATAACGATAAATGGCACTGCTCTAGCAGACCAAGCGTTCGCTCCAGCATCAGTCGTTCTGGAGCTACATACAAAATATCGATATCGCCAGATCTTAGCTGTTGTTCGACAATCTGCTGATCATAGGGCGTTAAAGTTGAGTTTAAATATGCGGCTTTTACACCTATCTGATGAAGGGCATCGACTTGGTCTTGCATCAAAGCAATGAGTGGTGACACAACAATCCCAACCCCTTGCCGCAAAATGGCAGGGATCTGATAACAGATCGATTTACCGCCTCCAGTAGGCATTAAGGTCAGTACATCGTTTCCTGATATAAGAGTGTTGATGATGGACTCTTGCTGATGACGGAACTCATCATAACCAAAAAGGGATTTGAGTAATTGTTGTGGAGTCATTGGTTTGGCTATATTCGGATAGGTCGACACAGTTTCTCAATCGTGACGATCGTTTTCAAGCGCAGTCTGTTGTCACTTGAGGTTACTCGGGTTAACTCAATGAAAGGATGCAATAAAAGTTGTAGTCGATGGTTTAGAAATCAAAAAAACGGATTAAGTAGGAAAGAAGGGGAAGAAGAGATAGTCGGGCTTAGCTTGGCATATAAGCCCGACTTATACGGAGCTTTGGAATACGTTAGCACTCCATTGCTAGTCACTTTTTGTTGCAAGTGACGTCTTTTTAGAACAAAGGGTAACTAAAAAGTTCCATTACCCTTGTTCAAAAAGTTGGTTTATAGACCTTTGATGTTCTCAACTTCAAGTTCGTTGAAGTAGCGAACAGTCTTCACTTTAAGCTCTTGCTGAGCTGCATCGTCAGCAACGATGATCGCTTTGCGGTGCATTTGAAGTGCTGTCACTGTCCACATGTGATTTACAGAACCTTCAACTGCCATTTGTAGAGCAAGTGCTTTGTTGTGACCTAGAGTTAGGATCATTACTTCTTCAGCATCTAGAAGAGTCGCCACACCGATAGTTAGTGCGTACTTAGGTACTTGATTGATATCGTTATCGAAGAAACGAGAGTTAGCGATACGAGTATCTTCTGTCAGAGTTTTGATACGAGTACGAGATGCTAGAGAAGAACCTGGCTCATTGAATGCGATATGACCATCAATACCCACACCACCCATGAATAGGTTGATCTTGCCGTATGAACGAATCTTTTCTTCGTACGCAGCACAGTGAGCATCGATGTCATCAGCAAGACCGTCAAGAAGGTTGATGTTCTCTTCTTGGATGTCTACATGATTGAAGAAGTTGTTGTACATGAACGAACGGTAAGATTCTGGGTGCTCAGGGTCGATACCAACGTACTCATCCATGTTGAAAGTAACAACGTTTTTGAAGCTTACTTCACCAGCGTTGTATAGTGCGATCAGCTCTTTGTATGTAGAAAGAGGTGTTCCACCAGTTGGCAAACCTAGAACAAATGGTTTTTCAGCAGTTGGTTGGAATGCATTGATACGCTCTGCGATATGGCGTGCTGCCCACTTACCTACTTGTTCTGCGTTTTGTAATGGAATAAGTCTCATGTTGATCCCCTAATAATAGAATTTAGTTTGTTCTGAAACATTAATTCGCATTATAAAATAAGTTTTTCGAGTCGGCTATTACTTTTCTGTGAATTTTGCGATTTTTCTTGATCGGGATCGCTTTTCATTAGCTTTATGTCGACAAAATCGACAAAGTGAAAGGGATGAAAGTTAAAAATTTCGATAGGTAAATAAAGTGGTTACAACACGTAAGCTAGGTCATTTTTGAGGGGAAAAGCGAAGAGGGCGCGATGCACCCTCTAGAATTTTTTAGATAGCTTGACCGTTTGCAGTAACTGCAACATCGACATTGCCTCGTAGAGCGTTTGAATATGGGCATACTTGGTGTGCAACACGAACCAGTTCAATAGCTGCAGCGTCTTCCATATCTAATGTCACATCAAGCGCAACATCTAAAACAAATCCGCCTTGTTCGTTTGCTTTTAATGCAACCGTTGCCTTTGTTGGCGCTGCTTTTAGGCCAAGCTTCTGCTGCTGAGCAACATGAAGGATTGCGTTCGAAAAACACGCTGAATAACCAGCAGCAAAAAGCTGTTCTGGGTTAGTCGCCGTTCCCGTGCCGCCAAGTGCTTTAGGATATGACAATGCAAGATCTAATAGACCGTCATCTGTAGTCACTTGACCGTTGCGTCCAGCAAGAGCAGTAGCAGAAGTTGTATAAAGTGCAGACATGATTCATTCCTTATGTATTAATAATGATTGTGCATAATTAGATTGTGCACAAATCATATTGCCAAATAAGAGTGATTACAAGTATATTGTGCGCAATATAAATAAATGGTTTGGAAAGATATGAAGTTCGACCAGCTAGAGTCATTAGATATCGATAAGCAAGTTTGCTTTGCACTTTACAGCGCTAGCAATGCGCTGACGCGTGCTTATCGACCAATTTTGGAACAGATTGACCTGACATATCTGCAATACATGACCATGCTTGTATTGTGGAAGAAAGCCCCGATGAACGTTAAAGACATTGGTGCAGACTTGAAGTTGGATTCTGGAACGCTCACTCCTTTACTCAAAAGACTTGAACAGAAAGGGCTTGTGGAGAGAAAACGCAGTGAAACAGACGAGCGTGCGAGAATGATTACTGTCACAGAACAGGGCTTTGCTCTGCGTGACAAAGCCATGTCAGTCCCAAACTCCATTGCATGTAAGGCTCAATTGGACCTGGAAGACGCGCTGACATTGAAACGAATCTGTGAGCAATTAACCAATAACCTAATGGATTAGTACTTGATGGATATCGAAGGATTATCAAAAGTAGGCTTTAAGCACCTTCTGGCGCTTCATGTCATGCTTGACACAAGCAGTGTCACCAAATCAGCAGAAGTACTGTCGGTTACGCCATCCAGTGTGAGCAAAACCATCACTCAGTTACGTGAAATATTAGACGATGAATTGTTCTACCGTGATGGTTCTCAACTCACGCCAACCCCTTATGCCGTAAAAATCGCGCCATTGATTCACTCTATGCTGGCAAGTATGAACGGTTTATTGAACCAAACACGATTTGAACCAAACTCATTTGAAGGCCGATTCAGCCTATCGATGAGAGAAAGCACTTTTGAGTTGTTCGCGCATTCCTTGGCGCGGCTGACCATAGAGTGCACGCCAAAGGCCAAACTCCAAATCATGACAAAGGCTCGATTTGGCTTCGACGCTTTGCACAGTGGCCAAGTAGATTTCATTATTCTCCCTCACGATGTGAGCCAAGCCCCAACCAATACCAAAGAGTTGATTTGGGAAGTGATTCTGGAAGATGAATTGGTTTGCCTAATGTCTTCTGACAACCCGTTAGCAGGACGTGAACTGACAATTGATGATTACCTAAATAGTCAGCATATCGGTATTTCAGATGCCGAACTTAATCGCCCTTATTTTGAGCAGACTCTACGCCAGAAATATCGCGCTAGAGATGTAAAAGTGAATGTTTCAGACTTTGGTGCGGCAGCTGTACTGTGTCATCAATCCAATTTGCTGTTTACTTGCTCTAAAAAATGGGCCGATATTGCGCTTCAAGCAAAAGGATTGGTAGCAAAACCCTTGCCTTTTGAATACGGTAAGGTGGCATACAGTTTGGTGTGGAACCGAGCTAGCATTAACGATCATGCCATCGCATGGCTATGTAATTATCTTCGAAATCTCGCTTAACCCTTAGCTGCTTGTTTATGAAAACCGTATTGGCAGTTGCATATTGATAGGTGATGAAATAGTCTGTTATTTCATCACTAAGGAAATTCATATGTTTGCACAGTCTAACTACCTCTGGCTTCTACTCGATATACCAGTAGCTCGGTAGGTTTTTCTGTGCCTGGCTACGAGTAAAGCGTAGCCAGTCCACACCGCTTATTCTCGTAGCCTTTATTGAAAGGGAGTAAGAATGAGCAACGCGATAGAATCATCCCAAACGTCATCGAAGCCCCAATATGTTAAAGGGTTAATGTTCGCTTTATCTGGAGCGGCGCTTTTCTCACTCAAGCCGATATTGATTAAAATCGCTTTTCAATATGGTGGCGATGCTACAACCATCATGTCGTTGCGCGCATTTAGCTCGCTGCCTTTTTATTTATTGGTGCTTTGTATTCTTTGTCGTTCAGCGGAAAAGCGCCAGCACGTTAGACGTCATGGGTGGCAAGCCGCATTAGTAGGCGTTTTAGGTTACTACGTTGCCAGTTATCTAGATATAGCCGCATTGGAGTACATCAGTGCTCAACTCGAACGGTTACTTATATTCCTATTCCCCAGCTTCGTGGTGCTATTTTCTTGGGTATTTTTGGGACAAGCGCCGTCCAAGCTTGTTCTTAAAGCCGTTGGTATAGGGTATTTAGGTATTGGTTTTATTATCGCTCACGACTTACAGTCTTTTGGCGGAGAAGTATGGAAGGGGAGTGGCTTGGCTATAGCATCGGCCATCGTGTTTGCCGCTTACTTAATGTTAAGTAAAAACATCATAAGTAAGATAGGAAGCGAGCTGTTTACCAGTATTGGTATGGGTAGCGCCGGATTAGCGATCCTAGTGCATTTGTCCTTATCAGGGATTAGTCCGAGTGACTGGTCGTTTCCTCTAATTTTGCTGGGTATTATATTAGGAATCTTCTGCACAGTGCTTCCCTCTTACCTTATCGCAGCTGGAATGGCACGACTAACCGCGACCGAATTGAGTGTCACCTCAAATATAGGTCCCGGCATTACGGCATTAGCGGCGGTGTTTGTTCTAGGAGAGGCATTTACTGTCTATCACGCCGTTGGGTTATGCTTAGTACTGTACTCGGTATACAGTATGAAACAGGCAAACTAAGATATCACTGTGGCTAGATTGGTTACCCAACTAGCCACATCTAGCCACATTAGACATAGCGGAGGAAAGGTTTATTTCCATGCGCTACCGAACTGAATATAGGTTGTCCACTCTTCAGGTCCTTTTGCGACGTCGATACCCATACGCAAACCAAGCTGACGGGCAAGCAAGTATCGAAAACCGGCACCTTGGGTATAATATACTTTGCTTCTAGAGATGCTTTCATCATGATTGAATGCAGTACCTGCACCAGCAAATCCAAGAATCGTCCAGCGATTATCAATGTCATAGCTCAGTTCGATTTCACCCAAGGCCGTATTGTCGCCACGATAACGCATGGCTACTATGCCTCTCATTTCAATAAATGGTTTGGCGTACACTTCTGCTCGTGGGTCAACGTTGTCCGAAATAGATTTTACATCTGCGCGCAGGCCTAGCCCCCATTGTGATGAAAGTCTCGAGTAGTTGAGGAAATAAGCATTGTATTTTTGGTAGTCAAATTGACCCCCGAAGGCTTTTCTATGGTAATCCAGTTTGATACCCGCTTTAGTCCCTTCTCTTGGGGAAAACTGGTTGTTGCGACTATCGTACATCGCTCGAATGCCCACTCGTCCATCTCTAGAGTTTAATGCTAGCTCATTCAATTGGTCGAAGGTCGATGTCGAAGACATATAGCTGTAAGCGCCACCAAGGAAGAAGTTTGACTCTCCTAATCGAAAATCAATCTCCTGAAAGAAATACAATCCTTTTAAACTTAGATCGAGAGGGGTATCTTGTTCGTACATTTTCAAGTTGAACTGTGCGCCAAACAAACCGCCAAGATAACGGATTTTGTCGTTACGCCAGTTGCCAGAATGAAAACCACCATAAAGATGGGAGGCGTTGCTTGTTCCAAGCGCCATCAACCCGGAAGCACTGGCTGGAATATCTTCAACTTTTTCACCGGCCAAGCGTTTCGCTTTACGTTCGTCTGATTCGTGGAAGAAAAGCAACGCTGCACCACCACCGACGCCAACTGCTGGGTCAGTGACTGTAAGGGGAACTGGCAAAAAACCAGCGGCGTTATCCAAGATAAATTGGCTGCCATCCAGTCTGCCGTCCGTAGGGTCGATAAAACTGTCCATCATTCCCGCACTGGTGTTTTTTGAAATGAAAACAAGTGGTAGTGACAGTAAAGCGAATAGGTGGGTTCTATTAGGTATTTGCATGTTTTGTTACTTAGTTAGGCCTATTAGGTGAAAGTTGACTCCCTATTTTTCCTTTATTCTATAAAGGATTCTGGTCTTCCTAAGTCAGATTTGTGTAGTTTAACGATGAATGAGTAAATACTCCAACTGCCATCTATTCGAATGCTTTATGAGTCTTAGTTGGACATTAGAAGGTTTACTCTAGTGGCCTTGAGACTGTGCTCTAATTGAATCAATAAATTCTAGTGGGCTGAGTAGAGCGAGAAAGGAAGCAAAAGATACAAAGTAGTGATAATTATCACAGCAAACAGTGCATAAAAAGTGAATCAGACATCGAAAAATCCTATATAAAATAGGCTCAAAATGCGGTAATGTCCGCGTGTTATTCCTAACAAATAAAAAGCGTCCAATGATTAATAAGTTCTTAAGCTTGTCCGACACAGCGAAGGGGATTAGCGCGTCGATTTTAGCCTCATGCTTGTTTGGCTTATTGCCTCTTTATGTTCAATTTCAGCCCGAGTTAGAAGCATTTAATGTTGCGGGAGGCGAAGGGCATTGGATCGCGGCACAGCGTATTATCTGGAGTGTGCTTGTTGTGCTCTTGTTTCTTACACTGAGCCGAAGAATTGGTATGCTTTTTAGCGCGCTAAAGCAAGTCAACCGCTGGCATCGGTATTTGTTCTCTGCGTTACTCGTTGGGCCGCAATACTGGATTTTTGTTTGGGCACCTCTATATGGGGAGACCTTGTCAGTCGCTTTAGGCTACTTCTCTCTACCTTTAGTGCTGGTGGTGGTTGGGCGATTTGTTTATGGCGATAGACTGACACCGCTACAAACTCTGGCTTGCTGTGTGGCTGGTGCCGGGGTGATATACGCTTATATGATGGCTGAAGGGTTATCGTGGATAGTGCTTTTGATTGCGCTTGGCTATCCAGTTTATTTCGTCCATAGGAGGACTTTGGGTGTCAAAAGCGATGTTGGTTTTGCGCTCGATAATTTATTCCTGTTGCCATTTGCGTTAGGGGCCACACTCTATCTTCAACCGTGGAGTTATATCCAGCAATTGGATGCATCGGTTTGGATTTACTATGTTGGCTTGGCGGTAGCTGGCTCAGTTCCTATGTTGCTCTTTTTGTTTGCGTCACAGTCTTTATCTATGTCGCTCTTTGGCTTGTTAGGGTATGTTGAACCTGTTTTAGTATTCTGTGTAGGACTACTGTTAGGGGAGCGTGTGGCTGCGAGTGATATGCCGACGTATTTATTGGTGATGGTTGCTTTACTAATATTAGCCATAGATGGGTTAAAACGCGCCCGTTCTCACGGTGCGGTGAAGTAATCAGTTTACCAAGTATTAGCATAGAGAATTGATGATGTTAGAAAGGATTTGGTCAGAATATCAAACTGGCTTGCGAAACTTCTTGAGAAGTAAGATTTCCAACGAATCGGATGCGGAAGATGTGCTGCAGGAAATTTTGATAAAAACGTATCAGAATCTCGATAAGCTACAGAATCCAGACAGCATCAAATCTTGGCTATTCCAAATCGCTAATCGTTCCGTAATCGATTTTTATCGAGCAAATGGTAAAGCTTCTTTGGCAGAGGGAGAAACTTTGTGGTACGAAAGCTCAGAAGAAGATGCCAAGCAACAACTCGCGAGTTGCATTCAGCCACTGATGAGCTCATTGTCTGATTCTTCGGCCGAGCTTTTACAGTCGATAGATATTGAGGGTAAGTCGCAGAAAGAAGTTGCTGAGGAACTAGGTGTTAGTTACTCAACACTGAAGTCGCGAGTGCAAAAAAGTCGCACAGAATTGAAAGCTGTGTACGAGCAATGCTGCCGTTTCTCCTTTGACTCTCAAGGCGCTGTCATGGATTACGAAGCGAAACAATCGAAATGTAATAAGTGTTAGGTATTCAGTCTCAATTGAATTCAGTGCAGTGCCGATTGCGTGGCACTGCACCCTACTTTATTCGCGAGATATTACATTACCGAGCTAAAACTTCCCAAGGGCACTTCTAAAGTGTTTTCACCCACTCTAATCGGGCTTCCAATCATTTCGTCATACGCATTATCTTGTCTTAGAACCACTTCTTTTGCCTCAATGTTGTGGCACAATCTGCGCATATCAACGATATTGTGGCTGCGTATCAGTCGCCCATTTTCTTCAGTAATGTAGTGTTCGTCACCATCAATAATCACCGATGCTTGATATAGCGACATTTCAAGTGAGTGTATGACCAACTTATCAAACTGAGAAAACTGTTCCAAAGCGCTTAATTTTGTGTTCATGCTAACTCCTCCTTGCTAGACAAATCTCATACGATGCTAGTTGGTAAATTGTTCAAATAATGGTCTAGTAGGCTTTGGGTACATCAGGTTGAGAAGGTGTTTGTTAGTGATTTTTAATTTGGTTTACAATGTAAATGCAAGGCGTAGCAGGGATGCTATGCCTTGTATCTATGGTTTGTGACTACTTCAATTTTCCTACCATGCCGCTTGGAATATTTCCGCGATTTCTTGTTTAGTCGCCTGACGAGGATTGGTTAAACAGCAAACATCATTCAGTGTACTTTCTGATAGTTTATCAATATCACCTTGGTTAACGCCTAGTTCTGCTAACGTCGCAGGAATGTTAACCTTTCTTGCAAGCTCATCCATCGCTTCAATTGCCAGCTCAGCTGCCTCCTCTGTCGTTAATCCATGAACCTCTTTGCCCATTGCTTGCGCAATATCGACGAATTTTTCAGGGTTAGCCGTGAGATTAAAACGTTGAACATGAGGAAGGAGTACGGCATTACAAATACCATGTGGAAGGTGATAAGTTGCCCCTAACTGATGAGCCATCGCATGTACGTAGCCAAGAAGCGCATTGTTAAATGCGATACCTGCCATAAACTGAGCGTAAGCCATCAGCTCCCGAGCTTTGAGGTTACTTCCGTTGCTGACACACGTTGGCAAATGTTTGTTAATCAGCTCAATTGCTTTTAATGCAACCGTGTCTGTGATCGGGTTCGCGGCAACTGAGACGTAAGCTTCAATAGCGTGAGTAAGTGCATCCATGCCTGTTGCAGCGGTCAGTGAGCTCGGCATGGCAAGCATTAATTCAGGGTCGTTGACCGAAATCAATGGGGTTACCTTTTGATCAACGATCGCCATTTTGATTTGTCTGCTTTCATCCGTGATGACACTAAACATCGTCATCTCAGAAGCGGTACCAGCTGTGGTATTAATCGCAACTAAGGGGAAGGGTGATTTGCGTGCTTTGTTAATTCCCTCATAGTCGGTGATTTTGCCACCATTAGTTGCGACCAAGGCGATACCTTTCGCACAATCATGAGGTGAGCCACCACCAACAGAAATAATAAGATCACAATCATTGTCTATTAACGTAACTAGACCTTGTTCTACATTGTCGATTGTAGGGTTAGGCTGTGTTCCATCGTAAATGGTAAAAGATATGCCTTTGGCGGCGAGTTGATCAGTAATCGTTGCCACTAGGCCAATTTGAGTTAAAACGGTATCCGTCACGATCAGTGCTTTATTGAAGCCTTGCTGGTGAATGGTATCAACGGCTTGAGACAAACAACCGCTGCCTAACAAATTGGTAGAGGGAAGGATAATAGAACTGCTCATTTGGATGCTCCTTGCTATTCGACTTGATGTATATGATGGCGAGAAGCTAACATGGGTAAGAGTAAGTTCTTATGATGTAAATCAATGGGTTAGTATGAAGTAAAATTAGTGCGAATAATGTACTAAACCTTTTAAAACAATTGGTTAAGACTTTTTGGTGAAGTGATTTATCGCTATTTGTGGTAATGAGCACCTTGAGCTATTAACAATACAGATGGTTAGATGTGACCAAGTTCACCAAGTGTTACTTTAGATAAGGCTCTATCAGCTTCAAGAGTGTGAGCAATTAACTTTCGTGCATCATCAAGTTCAAAGCCCTGATCTAATGATCGGTCCGCTTCTTTAGTGACCATTTTTAGGAGCTCAATAGAGGAAGAAATATCGTCAATTGACCCTTTTAGCTCGCTCAGTATCTGAAGACTAAAAAGCTGCTCAGTGAGCTTTTTAATCGCAGATTCGAGATCATAGGCGTCCTCTCTCAAATACATCGTAGTTTTGTATTTTTCCAGTCGCCGAAGTGTGTCGATTAAGCACTCTTGAAGAGTTAACTGATCCATAGTCATTCCTCAATCAGGGTCGTATTCTCCTAGCTTGGGATATAATTACCTAATATCGAACTTTATAAGTACTTTTGTGACCAGTTTCCGATTTTCTAAGGTATCAAGCCTTTCATTTTGGTCAGTCCCCATGCGCCCGTGGTAACGATATCCTGGATCTTTCCTTCGATGATCATGGTTTCAAACTCTTTGATCGTGAAGGCTTGAGTGATGAGATCTTCTTCTTCACTATCAAGGCGTTGTTGCTTTTGAGTCAGTTCAGTGGCGAAGTAAATGTGGCAAGTTTGATTGAGGAAACCGTACGCGATGAGTTGCTTGCCTACATATGTCATATTTTGAGCTTCAAGTCCGGTTTCTTCTAATAACTCACCCTTGGCGAGATCCAGATGATCGGCGTCGGGATTAGACTCCCAGGCCCCCTGAGGAAGCTCCCAAAAGCGATCGCCCACCGAATATCGGAACTGTTGAACTAAGTGAATGTTCTGACCGTCAAGAGCAATAATAACCGCGCAATCTGGTTTATCTACTACGCCATAGATTCCTTCTTTGCCACTGGGTCGCTCTATTCTATCTTCGCGAACGGTCATCCAATTGTTCTTATAAACGACTTTTGAATCTAGCGTTTTTATGGTCATGCAATTCTGGCCTTTAAATTGTTCTAGGAGAGATAAATCACATTACCTCTATCTCTTACAATTTCAATAAGAAAAAACGAGAATTCAAAGAATTAGATCCTATTCTTATAGAAAATCATACTGTTAATGGATGACCAAATGAAACAGTGGCTGATAGTATTTTTGAGTTATTGTGTCGTCATGACTTCTTGGGCAGAGAGTGCTTTTCCATTAGCCCCCCCGGATACCAGTACGCCAAAAGCAACTTATGAAAGCTATCTTAAGCGAGTGACTGAGGCGAATTTGGCTCTGGGAGAAGTATATGGCGATATTGCTAATGTAAGTGTGGAGCAAAAGCAGAATATCTTCGCGCTGTTCGATAAAGCCTCACAAACTTTCGATCTTTCTGCCATTTCCGATCTCAATCGTCATAGAGTTGCGATGGAATCGGTAATGTTAATGAAAGAGGTTCTGGATCGTATCCCAAGCTTTGACCCGGCAATGATACCCGATTCTAAAGACGTTCAAAGTTGGACGATTCCGAACACCAATATACAAATAGTAAAACAAGAGTCTGGTAATTATCTGTTCTCAAGACAGACGGTAGCGAATCTTCATTATTATTACTCGTTAGTGAAACACTTACCTTCGAAGTTGGAATCCACGCCTGATTATTATCAATATTATTCATTGAGTGCAGGACGATTGATTCCGCCAACGTGGTTTTCACTCATTGACTCGTTACCTCCCTCGATGATGTCTGAGATCGCCGATCAAGCTGTATGGCAATGGGTTGCGTTCCTATTATTAACCGCTCTTCTTACAGGTTACGCGTATTTGGTCTATCGACAGGTGCACCATGCGCTGTTGAAGCCCTCTTTGATGGCACTAGGATTGTTTGGCTATACATGGATTGCTGATTATCAGCTCAATCTAACTGGTGGTCTGATGAACCTTCTTAATGTGGCAGGGGAGTTATTGTTCTGGCCTTTGATTGCACAAGTCGCATACATCGTCGCATCTTCAAGTTGTAAAGTGTTATTCGCAGGCAATGGCCAGGTTAGCGGCTTGAAAAAGAGTTTGAGTCAAATCACGGGAACCATTGTTGGGACCTTATGTGGGGTGGCCATTCTTGGGTTCGGTTTACATCGCTTGGGTGTTCCAGTTTATGGGATTGTTACCGGGCTAAGTCTAGGTGGTATGGCAATTGCTCTGGCGATAAAACCTACAATGGAAAACCTGATAGGCGGGGTCATTCTATTTATGGACAAGTCTTTGTCTGTTGGCGACTTTTGTAAAGTAGGTAGTGTTTCTGGAGTAGTTGAGCAAATTGGTGTTCGTTCTACATTGATTCGCGCTAAAGACCGAACGCAAGTCACTATCGCTAACGGCGATCTAGTGAAAATGCAAATCATCAATTTCAGCCGCAGGGACCGTTATCCACTTTTGGTGACTCTCAATCTTCGCTATGAAACTCCAATGGAAACGATGGTGAGCTTGACCCGCGATATTCGTTCAATGTTGGAAGCGCATGAGTTGATTTTGGCATCACCACTCAGAGTACACTTTTCTTCGTTCAGCGATTACAGTCTGGATATTGATGTATTCGCCCACATTGATACCCAAGAGCGGGAAGCGTTTTTGACCATCCAGCAAGAGTTATTGATGAAGATAAATCAGATAGTCGCTGAGCATGAAGCCAAATTTGCCTTACCATCGAATACCACGTATCTAAAGCCCGACTTTCAGTTTAACAATCCCGATCAGCTCAAAGTCGCGGGCGATAGAGACTGAATTCTTCGCAGATTATTCAATAGGGGCGATTCTCCGTCCCTTGCTTACATAATTTGTCCTTCAAATTGTTAATCAGCGCTAGCACCCTAGCGCTGATTTTGTTACAACAGTGCCAGAAAATTACCAACCTTAATTGATACAAAAAGGACATGAACGTGGCACAACCTATTCAGTTTGAAAAGTTCGTCGATCTAGATTTTGATTTGGCGGAATGTCCACGCTGGGACTGGCGTAATGAGTCTTGGATGTGGGTCAACATCTGTGACGGAGAGCTTTGGCGTCAAAAAGATGGTGTGAACGAAAAACTTGAGTTTGGCGAACCTATTGGTTGTTTCGCAATGCATGGTGAGCAAGGGTTCATCGTAGCGCTTAAGTCAGGTATGTATCACATTAGCAATTGGGGTGCAGAAAAAACGTCTTTGGCACCGTTAGTCTCTGAGTTTCCACGCATGCGTTACAACGATGGTCGCACTGCACCTGGCGGACGCTTTATAGCAGGTACGCGCAATGGCGCCAAGGTTGGTGACCAAGGGCAATTCCATCAGTTACATCTTGATGGCACGATTGAAGCGCTACCAATGTTCGCTTGGACATGCAATGGCCTAGCGTTTTCACCAGATGGTCAATGGTTGTACTGGGCAGATACAGGTTCAAGTAAAGTGTATAAACACAGCTACAACGCTGAAACAGGTCAATATGGTGAGCAACTAGTGCACTGTGACCTTACTGAACACAATGGTCGTCCTGATGGTGCAAGTGTAGATGCTGAAGGGAACTACTGGGTAGCTATGTATGCAGGTCAATCCGTGGTTAAAATCTCACCTGATGGCGACGTTATTGACGTGATTGCTGTGCCATCAGAAAACCCTACAATGGTTGGTTTTGGTGGTGAAGAGTTAACGGATCTTATTGTGACTTCAGCAGAAGGCAGTAATGAGAAAGGCAAGCTTCTGATTGCTAAAAACGTAGCACAAGGTTTAAAAGAAACACTAGCAGCCGTGGTGGTATAAGCTCGCTACGGCGCCTACCGAATGTAGTCATGGCGGTGCATCTGAGTGCACCGCTGTTAACAACTCATCGACATCTGCTGTTGGCGATACGCTGCTCGGTTCATGTCACTTAAGTCATCTTCTGTAATATACTTTTTGGCGACCACGTTGCCAGACACCACCAGGTGAGAAATGTAATCTCGGCAACTCGTTGTGGGCATATTGCTCCACATAAAGTCTGCTTTGGTAGTATCGCTAAAGCCGATATTGAGCACGATAAACCGCTGCTTATTCCTCATATCGTATACGTTGATCTCACACTGTTGCATACTGCACCCCCTTGTTTTGCCCACCGTTATTCAAGGCTAACCTACTATTCTCAGTAAGGAATGCTTTTGAACATCGTGTTATTCAAAATCTCATCATTGCAACATATTCTAAATTTTGTTTAACAGTTAAGTTACACGCTACGCGTACGGTAAACTTTGAAGCAGTTCAAAGAGTTAATTTTCGAAAGGTTGGGATTCGTATTTCTGGAAGGTTGATCAAAAAAATCTACCACTAATGTAATGATTTTGTTAATAAAAACAAGAGTGCGGAGTGCACCCTTGTCAATTTAGAGCTGAGTTACTTTAGAATGAGGCGGGCGTTATGTGGTTGTATAGGACGTGCATTATTCCCCATGGTATCAGATAAGTTATCCAGAGGTGCTTGTTCAATAAATTGTGGGTCAGTTAAGACAATCCAACGTACTCCTTCGCTACATGGTGGGGTGGTTAGTGAACCGTTGTAACGATAATAGCTATGAACTCTTGGAAGTAGGGATTTAAGTTTTACATCGGATTCCACTTTTATCGACTGGCCATTTGCTGGCAGTGTATTCAGAAGAGCCGATAGGGTGGAGTCTTCTCGTTTCCCTATGTCGTACATAACGGCAACAACCGCGAGTTCACCATTGTCATTGGCGTGGACGAAATGTGCTTCAAGTGGGGCGTGTTTACCGTTAATGGTATTCTCAGACGGCGTATGAAAGTGGAACTGTTTCAACGTGAACGTTTGTTCGTCCAGTTTCAAGGTGTTGCTACCAGTGACATTGATTTGAATGGTATGCCCATTATTAACAACGTTGCCAATGCTACCTGAATAGTCAAACTCAAGTGGCGTCATCTCTGCTGCGGTAAGCGATTGTATTTCTATATCGATGGGGCTTTGATTTTTACCTTGGCTGCATGTGCTACTGAATGAGCCCCAGTGTGCGGGGCCGTTATCCGCGCCGTATCCCCAACTTTGCGCGACTACCGCTTGAGAGAATGGCAGTAGTGATGTGAGAGTTAGAGCGAGTGTTATCTTATTTTTCATCTGATGATTATCCTTGTCTGACGTAGAGAGTGTGAATACTCTGGCGCTAGAATAATGGATAATTTCAAAATGCAATTATTTGCATATTTAGTTTGCGATTCTGCTCCAATCTTAACCAAAAAGACTATGTCTTGAGCTGTCGAAATGTAAGTAAAATCATCAAACCAGCAAGCAAGATGCTAAACCCTATTGGAGCAACGTCTAAGTAGGCGCTCAATGACATGATAAGGCCTGCCAATCCAAACCCAATAGTGTGTCCTGTTGCAATAAGCCCACTGATCTGTCCCTGATTTTCACTATGATGTTGCATTGCTTTTGCTGTGTAGGCTGGAGCCATTACAGCATTACCTGAAGAAAGAACGATGATAGCAATTAGGTACGTGGTAATGCTAGGTACCAGAAACAGTCCGTAGCCAATGAGTGTGAGAGTGGCACCCAGAGTCAGCATCTGATTGACTGAGAACAGCTTTTTCTTTACGACAAATAGCTGCGTCAATAACGTTGCCACTGCACTGGTTGTCAGCAAATAGCCAACCCAATCTGACCATTGTTCGGGTGTTAACTCAGGTATGCTTTGCAGCAACGGCGTTAACGAGTAATGCAGTACACCAACGGCTGCACAGAGACAAAGCCCAATGGTGATATAGTTCTTAATGCTGCCGAGAAGCGCGCGACTTTTTATCTTCTTGGGACTTACTGTCGACGGTATGGAAGGTTGCAATAGACATAGTGTCACCAGGAATAACGCGGAGGAACCGACGAAAGCGAAAGGAAGTAACGGATTTAACTTTACTAAGGCGACGGATAGCAATGGTCCACCAATTCGGCCAACGCTAAGTGCGGCGCTGACAGAGGTAATCGCACTCAACCGATTTTCTTTCCCAACAGTTTGTATTGCCCAGTGTTGACTGGCCGGAACTAATCCTGACACCGTCAAACCATAGATTATTCTCAATGTACCCAATAACAAAATACTTGTCGTCGTTGAAATCCAGCTCTGTTCTAGGGCATGGATGATCAAAGCAAAACCGATAAAGGTAACAGCAAGACCTAGCAATCCGATAGAGACCACTTTCCTAGGTCCGGATTTATCGCTCTGCTTTCCCCAGAATGGAGCGCTAGGTAGAAATAGAACACTTCCAATGGCAATTAGTATCGACCATGTGCCTAAGCCAATATCTGTAGTCATTACTAGTATCGGTAGGGAGACAAGTAGCGCATTTTGTCCGAAACCGATCAGTGAAGCGAATGTGCCAATTAGCCATAGAGTGCGGGTCGGACGTTGTTGCGCTTGAATGGTACGAGTATCGAGCATAGCAATGAGATTTTATAGAGTGGTGACAGAACACTCTAAAGTAATTACAATGCGCATACAAATCTTTCTCATTTGCAATTATATTAATTGCTTTAATAATAAGATGCTCAATTTATTATGTTTTCATTAAAGCAAGCAAGCTTCCAAATAGGCTCACTTGAAATCTTAGTCCCTTTTGATTTGGACTTTGTCGCAGGGGAAGTCACATCACTGTTAGGTCACAATGGTAGTGGCAAATCAAGCTTGATTAAAATGCTTAGCCGCCAGAATCAAACTGCATCAGGAAAGGTGACCTTAGAAGGCAAAATCATTGATGATTACTCACCAAAAGAGTTTGCTAAGAAAGTGGCTTACCTTCCTCAACATCCACCTATCACCGATGGTGTGACAGTTCGTGAACTAGTGATGTTTGGCCGTTATCCGTGGAAAGGAGTGTTAGGCCGATATACCGCTGAAGATTATCAGCTTGTCGAAGATGCAATTAAACGTGTTGGCTTGCAGCCGTTCGCTGAGCGTTTTGTGAGTACGTTATCCGGTGGTGAGAGGCAGCGTGCTTGGGTTGCTATGCTATTGGCTCAACAAAGCGAATGTATCTTGCTTGATGAACCAACTTCCGCACTCGATGTTACCCATCAATATGAGTTACTGAAACTGATTCGAGAATTAAACCAGAGCCTAGGTTTGACGGTGATTATGGTAATCCATGACGTCAATATGGCTGCGAGGTTTAGTGATCGTCTGGTGGCTCTTAAACGAGGACGAATTGTTGTTGATGGCTCGCCAGAAGCGGTGATGAATGAAACATCACTATCAGAAATCTACGGGATGCCTCTCTCTACCTTTACTGATCCACAAACTCAGAACGTCATCAGCTACGTTCGTTAACCCAATCAAGGAAAGCTCACTGTGTTAAACCGAACTCAATCAAAATTCATCATTACTACGCTCATGGCATTTATGCTGAGTGTGGTGTCAACGTTGTCCATGGCAAAAACAGTTCAGCATGAATTGGGAACCGTGACATTCGAGCAAACTCCGAAGCGTATCGTGGTGCTAGATTGGGCATTAGCTGAGTCGGTGCTAGCGCTTGGTGTGCAGCCGATTGCTGCGGCTGACGTCAAAGGCTATCAAGATTGGGTAGGGTCGCCGGCATTACCCTCAGACACGATCGATGTCGGTTCACGCCGTGAGCCAAACTTAGAACTTATCGCTAGCTTAAAACCTGACCTTATTCTGATGAGCGGTCATTTAGCGCCTGCTTATGAAAAACTGAATGCTATTGCTCCAACCATTGCGATGAGTATATACAACGACAAGCAACAACCTTACGAGAATGCTAAATCATTAGTGACTATGTTGGGAGAGGTATTTAATAAACAAGAACAAGCCAAGTCGGTGATTGCACAGACAGAGAAAAAGCTGGCAGATAATGGCGCTAAGGTCGCGCAGTTGAACAACGGTAAACCATTCCTAATGGTGCGCTTTATTGGCGATAAACATGTTCGAGTCCACAGTACAGGTTCTCTGATGAATGACACTATCTCGGCTATGTCGCTTAAAAATAGCTGGAATGGTCCAACTAACAGTTGGGGGTTTTCTTCTGCAAGTGTTGAACAGCTTGCCAAGTATCAAGACAGTAACGTACTTATTTTTGGTCCGCTTACCCAGCAAGAGCAAACGCAACTTAACGCGTCTCCATTGTGGGGAGCCATGGCATTTTCACGAGAACATCGCGTGAAGATTATTCCTAAAGTTTGGACATTTGGCAGTTTGATAGCGATGCAGAGACTCAGTGATGAAGTCGTCAATCAAGTATCAACACTTGGTCATTAACAGGTTCGCAGATGCAGTTAACAGCAACACAGCGCACTTCCTACAACATTAAAACTCTTGTTTTAGTGCTCCTTGGATTAGTGGCGTTGACCTGGCTAGTAGATAACGCGCTACCCTACCAATTATCGGCGACAGAGTGGCAGACCTACTTTTTTCATCGAGATGATAGTGATTACCGTCAACTGATCCTCCATTTTACCTTTTTCCCTCGCTTATCGATGGCGCTGCTATGTGGCGCCGCGTTGGCAATTGCGGGATGCTTGATGCAGCATCTTTTGCAAAATCCGTTGGCCTCTCCAACAACACTTGGCGTGGCTGCTGGAGCAGAACTTGGCATGACGACCAGTCTGCTGTTTGGTATCGCTGGTGGCAGTATTGTTCAGTACTCCTTTGCTTTTGGTGGCGGTATGGTTGCCGCCGCGTTAGTGTTCTTGTTGACCGCTAAAAAAGGGTTCGCTCCTTTGCAAATGGTGCTGGCTGGTATGGTGGTGACTTTGTTTTTGGGGGCGACCAACATGATGTTGGTTATGCTTAATGAGCAGCAGCTAACTAGTCTGTTTGTATGGGGAGCTGGCGCGCTCGCCCAGCAAGGTTGGGACAATAGCATCACCATTTTAACTGTGTTGAGTGTGATTCTAGTGGTGGTCATGGCAATGCTACGGCCGCTTTCTGCCTTAGAACTAGGTAGTGAAGTTGCTGAGTCGGCTGGCGTGAATGTCGCTAGAGTTCGAGCCATCGGCCTGACGCTCGCGGTTATCGTGACATCGGTTGTTGTGGCGACAGTGGGAGTGATTGGCTTTGTTGGTCTTGTCGCTCCCACTATTGCAAAAATGTTTGGTGCTAGACGGTTCGTGCATCGAGTGTTTGTTAGCGGTGGTGTTGGCGCATTGCTGCTGTTAACCGCTGATCTGATCATTCAACCATTCTCAGGTGTCTCAAGTGAACTATTGCCAACCGGTGCCATGACGGCGTTGTTTGGGGCGCCATGCCTTCTTTGGTTGCTGACTAAACACAAATTTGCTTCCAGTTTTAAGGCAGAAGAAGTTGCTAGCAAAGCTTACAATCCAAAACCTTTTGTTCTAGTTTCTTTGATTCTTGCTGCGATATTACTCACGATAGCAAGCTGTGCGCTGTTCTTGGGGCGAACTCATTTAGGTTGGAGTGTTACAGCGGACCTTAATATTCTCAACCTTCGTCTTCCTCGTGTTTTAGGCGCAATATTTGCGGGCTGTGGACTGGCTTTAGCGGGGACCATGGTACAACGAATCACAGTTAACCCAATGGCGAGTCCAGAGGTAATGGGTATTAGCTCTGGTGCAGCATTGGCTTTGGTGCTTTGCGCGTGGTTTGGCTTCACACCAACAAGAGGCGAACAAATCCTTTATGGGGGAGTGGGTGCGGCACTAGTAATGATGGTGATCTTGCAATTTAGTAAACGCTCGAACTATGCCCCATCGCAGTTACTTCTCACGGGTATTGCTGTAAGCGCGGCGCTAGATGCTATCCTTCGAGTGGCGTTATCATCTGGTCAAGATAATGTACAAGCACTATTAACCTGGTTGTCTGGCTCAACTTATTTGGCGAGTTATAGTGATGTGTCGGCATTGGCTATTGGTGTTGTGGTATTGGGAGGCGGGACGTTTATCGCGAGTCGTTGGTTGGATATTCTAAATCTAGGGCAGGTATCTGCTGTCTCGGTTGGAGTGAATACCAAGCGCACTCGATTGTTCTTGCTAGTGATGGCGTCTCTGCTGACGGCTCTGTCGACACTGGTTATTGGTCCACTCAGTTTTGTCGGACTGCTTGCCCCTCACATCGCTCGTGCATTAGGCCAGTATAAAGCGAAGAACCAACTTATCGTTGCTTGTTTTGTAGGGGCGATATTGATGGTATCTGCTGACTGGCTTGGTCGAACTCTTTGGTTTCCATGGCAATTTCCTGCGGGCTTAATGGCTTCTGTTGTTGGTGGTGGTTACTTCCTCCTTCTACTACGAAAGGCTTAAAAAATATACAGTGAAATGTGACTGGTATCATAAAAATGGCACATTTTAGTGCCATTTTTCATTTCTGCTTTCTGATGATTCTATCATCCTGTTCCACGTCATTTCCCCGATCTTATCTGCACACTTATTCCTTTTCACGTTCGTCCTTTGTTAGGTGATGGCTATTTCTCTATTTGATGCCGTTTCAGTAAAAATTCAATATATTGATGTTGATTGTGATAATCATTAGCATTCTCATTTGATTGTCAGGGTTACGGAAGAGGTAAGAAAAATGACAACCCATCATGCCCATTTTACTGATGTGGCGGCGAACTGTTTTTGGAATGGACTGTATCGTGAGTCTGCTCTGGTTGAGATTGTGAGTAAGGAAGGTACCAAGTACCTTTGCACTCCAATTCGTGACAGCAAGTTAATTCTTGTTGAGGTGTTGAGTGAGTCTAATACCGGTATTAACCGTTATTCGCCATCAATTAAGCTGTGCAATTCACGTGGAGATTATGCAGAGACATTAAGCTTCCAGCAGGCCTGTGAACTCATCATTGCCAATGATGACATTGTAGGTAGCATCGACACTACGCAGCGCAAGCATTTCCTCGGAGCTGTATCGGAGAGTCACCGCAATACTTGGGTGGCACTTGAGCAGTATGGTCAAAGCCTAGGAGAGCAGCAAACGTCGTTTGAGGAATCTGAGCAGAGTTTGTATGTCGGGCATTCATTGCACCCAGCGCCAAAAAGTCGCTCCAATCTTAGCCTTGAAATCAGTAAACAATTATCTCCAGAATTAAAAGCCAATTTTGCTTTGCATTGGTTTGCAGTGCGCAATGAGTGTGTATTTGGTGGCTCGGCAACAGGTAGTGATTGGCGAGAGTATGTTAAGCAACTTCAGGTGAGCGAAACGACATTACCCGACACCGCCAAACCGTATTTAAATAGTACCAGTTGGCAGGTTCTCCCGATGCATCCTTGGCAAGCGACACAGCTATTAGCGCTTCCTCAAGTTCAGAAGCTGACAAACTCAGGAAAGCTAATTGATCTTGGACTAGGACACTCTACATGGTTTGCAACGTCATCCACTCGCGCTATTTATAATCCGGCTGCACCATTTATGCTCAAGTTCTCGCTGAGTGTGAAATTGACCAATTCGATTCGCTTGTTATCTGAGAAGGAAGTGAAGAGAGGGACAGCACTTGCAGATATTTGCCAATCACTCTCTGATGATACGAAGAAATATTTTACCAATGGATTGTCTATCATCCATGAGCCAAGTTATTTTGGTTTAAAGGACTGCAAGGGAGAGATTATCGATGAGTCCTTGGCGACCGTACGCGACAACCCGTTTATGGTTGATGACCGACAGCCGATGAAATCTCATGGCGTGCTTGCAACCCTTTGCCAGCAGACTCCTTACAAGCAAAGCGGCTATGCATTATCCAACGAACTTCTTATGTTGGCACAGCAAAATCAAACAGATGCCGAAACATTGGCAACACAGTGGTTTGAAGCGTTTTGTGACAATGTTGTAGTACCGATTTTCGAGTTGCAAAGCCAGTTGGGTATTGTGTTACTTGCTCATCAACAGAATATCGTTGTAGAGCTAGAGCAAGGTATGCCAACCAAAGGTTACTTTAGAGACTGCCAAGGTGTCGGGTTTACCAAACTCGCATTTGAGCACTTCCCGCAATTGGGGAACCCAGAAACGACAGAAAACTATTGGGATAGAGCAAAAGTAAACCGCTATTTCCCTTACTATCTGATTTTGAATTCATGTTACGGCGTCATAGCAAGCTTATCGCCATTAGTTGAAGAAGCGATTCTATTTGACCTGTTGAAGCAGCGTCTAACTCAACTATACCAATCTGCCCCAGCCGATACAGACTGCCTGCATTATGTGCTCAACTCTGACACTTTGTGCTGCAAAGGCAACTTCTATTGTTACCTGCAAGGTTTCAACGAGAACTCCATTCCCGATCCTTCGGTTATCTATTTTGAACTTCCTAACTATTTATCACGTTGATTAAAGGATTACGTCGTGAATACAGAACAACTTGTGCGTGACGTTGAGACGCAGTTTACTCATCACCCCGACTTAGGGACAGTTTCGCTAACAGAACAAGAATGCCAGCTTTTAGGTTTTCCGATGCAGTGGTTAGATAAAACGGGAATTGATAGAGCTTGTTTCTTCCAAATTAACCTCACCGGCCTTTGCCATCAGCCCTCTGATCGTTTTCCTTATAGTAAGCAGCAAGACGACCCTACGAGAGGCTATTTGGCTACACGTCCACCTAAGCCCGAAGGTGAAGTTTACCGTCGATTTGATGTGGCGTTAGAGAAAGTTATATCGTTTCGAACGTTTGATTTCGACAAAGATCTAGCTCGCTTTACCCAATGGATGAACAACCCTCGAGTCGCTGAATTCTGGGAGCAAGCTTGGACGGAAGACAAGCTCAAAGAGTTTGTTGAAAACCGATTCTCTGATGGTTTTACGTTGCCCTTGATTGGCGAAATTGACGGCCAACCATTTGGCTATTTTGAAGTGTATTGGGCCGCCCAAGATAGGTTAGCGCCTTATTATGATTATCAGGAGTTTGATCGAGGAATCCATCTGCTTGTTGGTGACGAAAACTATCGAGGCAAGCAGTACTTCGATGCATGGTTGCGTGCCTTGTGCCATTACGCTTTCTTAGACGATGTTCGAACGCAACGTATTGTCATGGAACCTAGGTTCGACAACGTGAAGCTATTCAAACGTCTTGCGAGCAGTGCGTTCGAAAAGCAGTTTGAGTTCAACTTTCCACACAAACGTTCGGCATTAATGATGATGAAACGAGAATTGTTTTTCGATCTCGCTTGGTCGATGGATAGTGAGAGGGCATAAGGTATGGATGCTAGTCAGGCTATTTCTCAGTATTGGTCGCGCGCCAATCGGAATTTGGTGGCAAAAATCATCAGTGAGTTTCACTACGAGGGTGCGTTTGAGATAGGCGAGACCTCAGATTCAAACCTCTGTGCCGCTCGTATCGGTAATGCGCAGTATCACTTCCAGGGACGTAAGCAGATATGGGGCAGCTATCGCATTGATACCGACTCATTAGTGCGTGTTTGTGAAGAGCAAAATAAGACCGCTATCGAGGCAAACTTATTATTGGCTGACCTCAAGCTTCATCTCTCAATGAGTGATCATCGAGTCGCTGAGCACGTCGAAGATATGAACGCTACGCTGTATTCCGATTGCTTGATGATGGCTGCGAATGCAAAGCGAACTGCGAGTGACATGTGTTCGATGAGCCTAATTGAACAGCAGGCGGCGATTGCAGGGCACCCTAAGTTCGCCTTCAACAAAGGAAGAAGAGGCTGGGGTGTGAGTGACTTAGAACATTACGCACCGGAATTTAGTGGTCACTTCCAGCTCGTTTGGTTGGCGATTCGTCGCACTAGTTTACAAGTTGGTATTGCCAACAATTTAAACTGGAATCACGATCTTGTAGCAAGCATGCTATCTCCATCTGAAATGGTTCTATTTGAGAACAAACTTGCTGCAGATTTGCTGGATCCAGAAGACTATCTGTTGATACCTGTTCACCCATGGCAATGGGAGAATAAGTTGGCGATGGCCTACATAAAAGAGATAAGTGATAAGACACTGGTTTATCTTGGCGGAGCAGGTAAGCAGGTCTCGCCGCAGCTATCCATTCGAACTTTGAGTGTCATTGATGATTCGAGCGGTATTCCAGCGTTTGATATCAAACTTCCTCTTACTATTATGAACACCTCGTGTTATCGAGGCATTCCAAGTCGATATATCCAAGCGGGACCTTATGCTTCGAGCTGGATAAAGCAGAAATGCGAAACAGATGCTGAGCTGCAACAGCTAGGCACTCAAGCGTTGGAAGAGCCAGCAAGTGCGTATTTAGCGTCCATTGCCTATTCACAGTTACAAGACGCTCCCTATCGATTTCACGAGTTACTCGGCGTTATTTGGCGAGAGTCGGCGGAGAGTAAACTAGAGCAAGGTGAACACGCCTATTTGATGGCATTGCTGTTTGAGATGGACAGTCATGGTCAACCTATGGTGTTAGAACTGATCAAGCAGTCTGGTCTGACGGCGCCCCTATGGCTGGAAAAACTGTTTACCGCGGTTGTGATTCCTTACTATCACTTGTTGGTGAAGTATGGAATATCGCTAATCGCTCATGGGCAGAACGTCACTGTTGTATGTCGAGACGGCATTCCTGAGCGAATTCTATTAAAAGATTTTCAAGGTGATATGCGATTAGTTCAAACGGACATTCCTGAGTTAGATGCACTACCAGATATCGTCAAGCAAGTCACCACACGCCTACCGGAAGACCTGATTATTCATGATTTGCAAACTGGTCATTTCGTTACAGTACTTAGATTTTTATCTCCGCTGCTTGAGAAAATTGAGGTGACAGAGCTGGAGTTTTACTCCGTATTAGCGAGAACCATCCGTCAATATCAAGCCAGACATCCGGAGCTTGCTTCACGTTATGAAGCACTGAACCTATTCAAACCACAGATCCTAAAACTGGGCCTCAACCTGTCTAAATTCAGGCACGATACCGATAACAGCAGCGACCGTATGCTTCCGGATATGGATCTTTATATGGACAACCCACTTTATTTTTCAGAGCGATAAGGACGACTACTATGGCAAATTCAAAGCAACACGAAATATACGATCTTGTAGGGATAGGCGCAGGTCCTTTCAATTTGAGCATTGCTGCGCTGTCTAATGAAGTTAATACACTAAAAACCGTATTCTTAGAGGCGCGAAGTGAGTTTTCATGGCATCCGGGGTTATTACTGGATGGTGCCAATATGCAAACCCATTTCTTAAAAGATCTTGTAAGCGCAGTTTGTCCGACGAGTGAATATTCATTCTTAAATTACCTCGTCTCTAATAAAAAGTATTATCGTTTTTTGAGTACGGAACAGAGTTGTATTAGCCGACAAGAATTTTCTGATTACCTTTCTTGGGCAAGTAAAAATATGCCTAACGTTGTGTTTGATAGTGCGGTACAGAATATTGAGAAGCACGATGGCTTATATCATATTCACACTAAAGATTTGGTTTATCGTGCCCGACATATTTGTCTTGGAACAGGCAAAACCCCGTATTTTCCTGAATGTACTAAGCCTTCTCTGGGCGCCAATGTATTTCATGCGGCCGAAATTGGTTTGAGAGAGCGGAACTTAACAGGAAGAAGAGTCACCATTATTGGAGGAGGGCAGTCTGGTGCCGATATATTCCTAAATGTTTTAAGGGAGAAATGGGGTAAACCAAGTCATTTAAACTGGGTGACAAGAAGAGCGAACTATCAACCTTTAGATGAAGCTGCCTTTACCAATGAATACTTTACCCCAGAATACGTTGATACGTTTATTGGATTAAACGACAAGGTAAAACAACGTGAAATCGCCCATCAAAAACTTACATCTGACGGTGTTACTCAGAAATGCCTATTGGAGATTTATCAAGAGTTATATCAACGATTTGACGTTATGAAGGAAAAGCGTTGGATAGAGCTTCTCCCCCATCGCACTTTGACGGCACTGGAAGAAACATCACAAGGGCTGAAGCTCAAATACGCTAACGCAATCACTGAAACAGACGAGGAAGACAATGCCGACATAGTCATTCTGGCAACGGGGTATCAAGGGCAATTACCTTCCTGTGCTAAAGCACTTGAAAGTAGTTTTAAGCGTGACCAAAACAGACAGATTCGACTCAATGGAGCATTTTCTATTGAAATGAGTGACAGCGATGAAATAGGTAATGTATTTGTGGTGAATGCAGGTTTACATTCACACGGAATTGCTGAGCCACAATTAAGTTTGGCAGCATGGCGTGCGGCGAAAATAATAAATCAAGTTGCCGATCAAGCAGCATTTGATATCGAGGCTGTTAATGGCCTTATGAATTGGGGAAACATTAACATGGAACGTTATGAAGATAGAGCATTAAAAGAATTAGCCACCTCTTAAATAACAAAAATATCAATTATATAAATGGGTTATTAACGACTAATTATTGCAAAACGTGACAAATTAATAATAGAAATAGTAATAATTATCATTTATCATTCGTTTCGCTTGTGGCGCGGACGTGCTACATCAATAGCGCAGTCGATAATTAGAGTTAATAACCAAAAATGTAAAAGAGTCATAAAATGAAAATCAGCTCAAGGAAGTTCCCCCTTAACGCCATTTTGGCGACCATGATAGTGTCAGGTGTTTCAGCTTCAGCAGTGGCGGAAACTGAATCGTCAAATACTGCTACGAATACCGATGAAAAAATGGTGGTGGTAGCGAGCCGCACTCCAAAGAGTATCAGTGAAATTCCAGGTACGGTTTGGTATGTGGGTACAGAGGAAATTGAAGAACAATATCGCGCAGGCAAGAACTTAGATGAAATCCTTGCGGCGACAGTGCCTTCTCTTGATGTAAATAGTGGTGGTCGAACGCATTCGGGACAGAACCTGCGTGGTCGAAGCATAATGGTAATGATTGACGGCGTGTCACTGCAGTCAGTACGTTCTATTAGTCGTCAGTTAGACTCCATTGACCCGTTTAATATCGAACGCATTGAAGTACTATCCGGTGCGACGTCGGTATATGGCGCTGGTTCGAGTGGTGGTGTCATCAATATTGTGACAAAAAAAGCACAAAGCAACGATCTTCAATTTGAATCATTTGTCGGTGGTACTTCAGGCTTTAACTCTAGTGAAGACGGTGATTATAAGCTCGCTCAGTCTGTTTCTGGTGGTAACGATAAAGTGCGAGGTCGTGCGTCGGTTGCCTACAATAAGACACAAGCTTACTACGATGCGAATGGTAAAATGGTGACGCCAGATATCACTCAAGGCTCGACTCAGTTCAACGAGACAGTCGACTTATTGGGTAATATGCAAATTAGCCTTACCGATACTCAAGACCTTAACCTGTTAGCTCAGTACTACAATAGTCAACAAGATTCGCCTTACGGTTTGTACTTTGAGAAGGACAACAGTGGTGTCTATAAGTTTGTTGATGTACGCAAAGGTTATGAAGCTGATCGTCAGCAAGGTACTGAGCGCTATATGCTAAGTGCGCAGTACACCAATCAAAGCTTTCTGAATCATTTGCTCATTGCTGAGCTATCGTATCGTAAGGAAGACCATACGTTCTCGCCATACACCCAAGATGGTGGAACATCACTTAAGTTAAGTTCATCTAACCAAAATACCGATATCTTCGCGCTAAAAACGGCGTTAAGTAAGTCGTTTGATAAACTGCAATTAACCTATGGTGTTGATGGATTTATTGACCGATTCTCTAGCGATCAGGCGCTTTACAATCAAACCATCACGGAAAATACTGGTGGCTTGGTTAACAAAATTGATTCTATTCAAGGACGTTATCCAGGAATTGATACCTATGCCTTAGCGGGTTTTGTTCAAGCTGAATACGCACTGACCACCGACTGGACGCTTCAGGGTGGCTATCGTTATCAGTACATGAACACCAAAGTAGATGACTTCAAGAAAAATGCGAGTACAGCGCTCGTTCCGGGTGGTGAAACGGACTACTCTGCAAACTTGTTCAACTTGGGCACTATTTACCATCTAGATCAAACCTCGCAAGTTTGGGCTAACTTCTCTCAGGGCTTTGACCTAGCAAACCCAGCGAAGTACTACGGCAAAGATCCGTCGGTCAATGTTAACGATACTAAACTAGATGGAATTCGTACCAATAGCTACGAAGTGGGGTATCGTAGCGATTGGGATAAAGTGTCACTGCAAACGGCTGCATACTACTCATACTCTGATGGTTCGGTTGAATACTCGGCTGATCAAAGTATTAAAGGTATATCCAACCCAATCCGTATCTACGGTGCGGAAGCTCAGTTAACGTATTGGGCAACCAACAATCTTCAACTAGGTGCTACAGGGCATTATGTGGTTTCTGAAGAGAAAGCAGACTCTGGTTGGGAAGCGTATAAAGCGATGGAAGCTAGCGTTCCAAAAGCAAGTGCTTGGCTAGGCTGGTATGAAGACAACTACAACGTGAAGCTACAAAGTCTGTCAACGTTTGACTATAAAGATGCGGATGATCGTAAACTTGAAGGTTATACCGTTGTTGATCTAATGGGTAGCTACAAGCTGCCAGTGGGTAGCCTTGGGTTTGGTATCAAGAACCTGTTCAATGCTGACTACCAAACCACTTGGAGTCAGCGTGCAACATACTGGTATAGCGGTACTCCAGCACTGTATGACTACAAAGGTCGCGGACGTACGTTTACTTTGAACTATCAAGTTAAGTACTAATTGTTGTGATAAATAAAAGGTCTAGCGCAGTCTAGACCTTTTTACTTTCTATCAGCCGGCGATATTAGTTGCGTTTTGGGCCTGTTCTCACCAAGTCTTTGCCGTTTTCATACACATCTTGAGATACCCAACGACCTAGCAGGAGCTTGTGTTTGTCGCTTAATACAGCCACAAATGGACGACCATCAGAATTAGAGGTTGCTAACGCGATGCCAGCGACATCTTTTAGTCCCAATGCCCCACTTTCTACTTGAATGAGAAAGTTCTCTAGCTGCTCAAGCGTTTCAATTACATCATTTTCAATATTCATCAGATTCTATCTCTTGCAGATAATGACTGGTGGCGTACTCTACCTAAGTTAAACCAAGAAACCAATAATAGGCTGGGTAGTAAATGAAAAAAGTGTTGATAGCGGGCTTTGATGTGTTTGGAGACAACACGATTAATCCTGCGTTGGAAGCGATCAAGCGATTATCCAATCAGCAGCTCCAGGGTGCAGAAATACAGGTATGCAAAGTACCCGTCACACGATATGAATCTATCGACACAGTGATTGCCGCTATTGAGACCCACCAACCAGACGTAGTTCTAACGGTTGGCTTAGGGGCTGGGCGAGCTGCGATTACACCTGAGCGAGTTGCAATTAATGTCGATGATTTCCGTATCGCTGATAATAACGGTAATCAACCGATTGATGTTCCGATTGTGCGCGATGGGCCTGATGCGTATTTCAGTACGCTGCCTATTAAGGCGATAACACTAAAACTCCAACAACAAGGTATTCCTTGTCAGGTATCTAATACGGCGGGGACGTTTGTGTGCAATCACCTATTTTACGGTGTGCAACATTACTTACGGGGTAGTGGTATTAAACATGGCTTCATTCACGTTCCATTGTTACCTGAGCAAGATATTGACGGCAGTCAGCCGACTATGTCGTTGGATAAGATTGTCGAGGGGCTGAGACTTGCCGCTCAGGTTGCGCTTAATTGTGATAAAGACAGTAAAGTGGGTGCAGGACAGATTTGCTGACAGAAGAGAGGCGAGTACCAAGAACACGGTGAACTCGTGTTCTTGGTAAAGTTGACACTACAATTGATCTTTCAGTCGAGCCATATAATACGTCGAGATAAATTCACCGTCTCGAAAGACTGAGCACAGCGCCTCACCTTCAATCTCAAAACCGAATTTAGAGTAGAGGGCGATAGCTGCTTTATTATCGGCGTTTACTTCGATCTGTACCCTTTGAACATTGAGCCAATTATCTGTTAGGTCTAACACGGTTTCCACCAATCGACTACCAATGCCTAAACCATGATATTCATCATGAACTCCAATCCCAAAGCTTGCACAGTGTGCCGTTCTTGGGCGCTGAGAGTGTTCCAGTCCAATATTACCGACAATTTTTCCGTCTAATTCGGCTACGTAGCTATACACCCCGACAGGCATATTACTTAGTCTTTCTTGCCACATTGCGACCGAAGGTAAAGGCAGTTGCAGGGTTTCTCGTTGTGCTTTTGGTTGCGAATAGAGCTGACTCAGACCCTCTGCGTCTCGTAGTTCTGTTGGTCGAATAATAACGTTCATGTCAGCCTCCTCGCTTGTGATGTTGTTAACCCCTATAACTAATTGAATTTTTTATCATAAGCAAGCGCTTTATCTTATTGGGTTGAGATTAGGCACGTGTTTCAAACGAGACAGAAACCAAAGCATGGTCGGTACTGAGGTCATCAATGCCAAATATGGGGTCAATAATATGCTTGTTAGTAAGCTGATAGTCAGTCACTTCAAACATTGAGCGTTCATACTTAGGGCAAAACTCACTGGATAGAAGAATATAGTCTAATCGACTGCCAGATTCACCATAGTAATGAGTGATAGGTGGCTTAATCTCATCCACCGGGCGAACCGGCTTACCTTTTGGCACTAAATCCCAACTGTCGTGAAAATGATAAGCTTTGATGTCTGCGCGGGTATCTTTCCTTCGATGACGGTATTGGCTTCGAAACGGTTCGAACTCGTTGCTGCCAATACTGTTGTTGAAATCACCAAGCAGTAGAAAAGGTCGGTGGTAGCGTTGTTTATTTTGCACTATTGCTTGGTGCAACGCGCCTGCCTCTTGAATTCGCACCAGCGATGAAAGTGTCTGACCTTGCGTTTCAACGAGCCAAGCATCGACAGTAGACTTGTCGTCTAGATTCTCGTCAGGAAGCGTTGGTCTTTTTGACTTGAGATGAACATTGTACATGTCCAATTCCCCTAACCCCTCAATATTCAAGGAAATATGTAATGCTGGACGGCTGAACTCGCCTTCAAAGGGCGCAAGGGAGGTGAGATTTGAATGGCGGACGATTGGGTAACGAGAAGCAAAAGCTAAAGCAGGGTGAGAATATATATATCCGGATTCTAACCGTGGCTCTGTATTGTAAGTAAAATAACCATAACCCAATGATTTAACTAAAGCCCGCAACGCTTCAACCGAAAACACTTCCTGAAAAGCAACGACATCGGAGTTGAGTTCGCTCAGCGTTTGCTTTAGCCACAGTGTTTTTTGTTGCCATTGTTTTGCCGTGTAGATGTTCTCCATCTCATAATAGGCAAACGGTGGCTCAACAAAATTACATAAGTTGCAGGTGGTGACTTTTAATTTATTTATCTGTGTCAACGTATTAGACTCCACTAAAACTCATGTCTAATCGTGAGCATACATTTCCCAAATTAAAAATAATAGCTCCTTAGGAATTGATAATGTCTTCAACGCAAAGCGCTAGCGGATGGCGAACCCCAAAAAACTTTCTCATCATTATCTCGATTATAGTGCCAATTGCGTTTTCGAGTTGGATGGCATTGCTGAACAACTTCGTAATTGAGAAAGCTAATTTTGATGGTTCCGACATTGGTCTATTGCAAAGTGTTCGTGAGATCCCTGGATTTCTAGCCTTCACTACCGTCTTTGTTTTACTGTTCATTCGAGAACAGAAGTTCATGATTGTTTCTTTGTTACTACTGACCTTTGGCACGGCGATTACGGGTATGTTTCCCTCTGTTGCCGGTTTGCTAATTACTACATTGATTATGTCGACTGGGTTTCACTACTTTGAAACACTAAAGCAATCCTTGTCACTGCAATGGTTAAGCAAAGAAGAGGCGCCTGAAGTGCTGGGTAAACTCATCTCTGTAGGAGCATTAGCTTCGCTCTTAACCTATGGCGCGCTATGGGTGATGGTTGAGGTGTTCAAGCTAGACTACGTATGGGTTTATGGAATTAGTGGCGGTATTGGTTTTGTCTTAGTGCTGTTTATTGCCTTGGCTTTCCCACAGTTTAAAACGGAAACCCCTCAGACTAAAAAGCTGGTGCTGCGTAAGCGTTACTGGCTGTATTATGCCCTAACGTTTATGAGTGGAGCAAGAAGGCAGATCTTTACCGTCTTTGCCGGTTTCTTAATGGTGGAAAAGTTTGGTTATAGCGTCTCTGATATCACACTCCTTTTCTTAATTAACTACTTGTTTAACTTCTTATTTGCTAAAAAAATCGGTCGGTTTATTGGTGTTGTTGGTGAACGTAAGGCTCTTATGTTTGAGTATGTTGGACTGATCTTTGTTTTTGTGGGTTATGGACTGGTTCAAACGGCAGAATGGGCTGCGGCGCTTTACGTTATTGACCATCTTTTCTTTGCGCTAGCGTTAGCTATCAAAACCTATTTCCAAAAAATCGCAGACCCAGCGGATATGGCGTCTACGGCGGGAGTATCCTTTACCATTAACCATATTGCAGCTGTTGTCATTCCTGTTACCTTTGGATTCATTTGGCTGATTTCACCTTCAAGTGTGTTCTATATAGGCGCAGGTATGGCCGCGATTTCACTATTGTTGTCACTTAACATTCCTCGAAAGCCCGAAGAAGGCAATGAGGTAAGAGTACTTAACTGGAATTAGGTTCATGCCGAACCGATCCTAGAAACAAAAAAAGCCACTTGGTAACAAGTGGCTTTTGCTTATGGGTTTATCGTAATTAGATGTCGAAACGGTCCGCGTTCATCACTTTGACCCAGGCGGAAACAAAGTCGCAAATAAAGGTCTCTTTGGCATCATCACAAGCATATACTTCTGCCAACGCACGCAGTTGCGAGTTTGAACCAAACACCAAGTCAGAGCGTGTGGCTTTCCACTTGGTTGCACCTGTTGCTCTCTCTAAACCGACAAACTCCGTAGCCTCTTCGTTACTCGGACGCCACTCGACATTCATATCGGTTAGGTTGATGAAGAAATCATTGCTAAGAACACCTTTACGCTCTGTAAGAACACCATGCTCACTATTGCCGAAGTTTGCGCCTAGAACACGCAAACCACCAATCAAAACAGTCATTTCTGGCGCTGTTAGTGTTAGCAGTTGAGCTTTATCTAGCAGTAAATCTTCTTCAGACACTGAGTAGGCTTTTTGTGCGTAGTTGCGGAATCCATCGACTACGGGTTCGAGAACATTAAAGGATGCTTCATCGGTTTGAGAAGCCATTGCGTCCACGCGACCAGCAGTAAATGGAACCTCAACGTTAGTACCTGCTTCTAGGGCTGCTTTTTCAATCGCAGCGTTACCGCCAAGGACAATCAGGTCAGCAATGGAAACCACTTTGTTACCATGAGCTTGATTGAACTCCTCTTGAATTGCTTCAAGGGTTGCTAGAACACGTTCAAGTTGCGCTGGCTGGTTTACTTCCCAGCTGCGTTGAGGCGCAAGGCGAATACGTGCTCCGTTAGCGCCCCCGCGGAAATCAGAGCCTCTGAAGGTCGATGCGGATGACCACGCGGTGTAAACCAGTTCAGAAATGGTTAGGCCTGAAGTAAGGAGCTTGTGCTTCAATTCTTTAATGTCTGTGTCATCGATCATGTCACCAGAAACTGCAGGTAATGGGTCTTGCCAAATGAGATCTTCACTCGGAGCTTCTTCGCCTAGATAGCGAGATTTTGGTCCCATATCACGATGAGTCAATTTGAACCAAGCGCGTGCAAAAGCATCTGCGAATTGGTCTGGGTTATTATGGAAACGTTTAGAAATTTCCCCGTAGATAGGGTCCATACGCATTGCCATATCGGCAGTGGTCATGATAGTGGTGACTTTCTGTGATGCATCATGAGCTTTTGGGGCCATATGGTCTTCTGGAACCCCTACAGGTACCCATTGCCAAGCGCCAGCTGGACTTTTAACAAGATCCCAATCGTAGCCAAACAACATATCAAAGTAGCCGTTGTCCCATTGGATTGGGTTTGGAGTCCAAGCTCCTTCGATACCACTGGTTGTTGTGTCATCTCCCAAGCCGCTGCCAAAGTGGTTACGCCAACCGAAGCCCATTTCTTCCATTGGTGCCGCTTCCGGTTCTGGGCCCATCAGTTCAGGATCGCCTGCACCATGCGTTTTACCGAATGTATGGCCACCGGCAACAAGTGCAACGGTCTCTTCGTCATCCATGCCCATTCGAGCGAATGTGTCTCGGATATCACGGCCAGAAGCAAGGACGCTTGGCTCCCCGTTAGGTCCTTCAGGGTTAACGTAGATAAGTCCCATCTGTACCGCAGCGAGTGGATTCTCTAGTTGACGATCGCCGGAGTAACGCTCATCGCCTAACCAATCACTTTCCATGCCCCAATAAACGTCTTCCTCAGGTTCCCAAATATCTTCACGGCCACCCGCGAAACCAAAGGTTTTTAGCCCCATTGATTCTATGGAAACATTACCTGCAAGAATAAATAGATCTGCCCATGAAAGAGCTTTGCCATATTTTTGTTTTACTGGCCATAACAGGCGACGAGCTTTATCTAAATTACCATTATCTGGCCAGCTGTTTAGTGGTGCAAAACGTTGGTTGCCTGAGTTAGCACCGCCACGTCCATCCGCCGTACGGTAAGTGCCAGCCGAGTGCCAAGCCATACGAATCATAAAGGGACCATAGTGCCCATAGTCAGCGGGCCACCAGTCTTTTGAATCGGTAAGAACCGTTTCGATAGCTTGCTTAACTTCTTTTAGATCAAGTGTTAGAAATGCCTTCTTGTAGTCGAAGGAAGGATCGTACGGGTTACCTTTTTTATCATTCTGATGAAGAATTCTGAGGTTAAGTTGATTAGGCCACCATTGTCGGTTTTGTGTACCTTTACCACCAACTCGAGTATGACTGCCATGCATCACTGGGCATTGCCCTTTTCCTGCGCCACTATGGTGTTTCATTTTCATCTCCATAATTTGAAATGTCCTTAAAAGCGAATGCGAATAAGGAAAATAACTAACACTGTGCACGTCCATTCCACTGCAATACATCCGATCTTTGTAGTTACAGTATGGTCGTTTGTATCACAATAAAACAACAAAAATGATTGAGTAAAATTGATTTAAATCAAGCAATTAAATAAGAATGATACTCTTTACAATAACTTACAAAATGTAAGGCTATTATGTTTAAATGCTTCAAGAGTGTAAGACACATATTTGTAGGAAAGTGAGAACAGGTGCTATTTTTTCGAAATCAAAAAGCTAGAGAACGGAACAAAAAAAGGGATACCCGCTGAGTAGGTATCCCTTTGGCATTCTTAGATCGCTGTTATGCAACGACTATGAAGAATAGGGTGGTCGCGACAATACCAATCAACGCATATGGGAACTGCGTTACGGCATGTTGCATTGATGTACATCCAGATCCTTGAGCCGATAGCACCGTGGAGTCACTGAAGAAACATGAATGACTGCCTGCTGCTGATGCTGACAACATAGCGGCGATGGTTAAGTGCAGTGGAACACCAATTTGCTCCGCGAGAGGAAGAATAATTGGCATTGCGACCGCAAAGGTCCCCCAGGATGATGCTGATGCAAAGACAAGGCCACCTGTTACTAGGAAGATCAGGGCTGGGAAGTACTGTGCTGACAAGTATGGGCTTACAGTCTCAATTACGTACTGTGTTAGCCCCAATGAGTCGTTAACACTCTTAAGCATAAAGCCGCCAATCACTGTAGCTAGAGGCAGTAACATGACCTTAATGCCATCGTACACTGCATCGAACAGTTCATTCATGGTGACTAGCTTTTGAATGCCGTAGAAACAGATAGTAAAGATAATGGCAACAAACACACCTGCTAATAGGTCAATACCGAAGTACCAAGAGGCTCCGACCAGAACAACCATTGGCAATAGGAAGTTAATTAGTCCCATAGTCGGGTTTGAGTGTGCTTTGATGTCAGCACCAAAGTCGATATCTGTTGCGCCATCTGGTTTAACTTGACCGTTGCGAGCGCGCTCTTCTGCTTTTTTCATTGCGCCTAGGTCTGGCATTTTGCCAATAGCTACGAAGAAAACAATCGCCAACGTTACCCAGCCATAAGCCATATACGGAATGGCTTGAATGTACGCAGCAATACCTTGTCCCGGTTCAGCAACTTCATTGGCTTCCAATAGAGAACTGAAGAAGATAGCCCAAGTAGAAATTGGGACCAGAATACAGATAGGTGCTGCCGTTGAGTCAACAAGATAAGCGAGCTTCTCGCGTGAAACCTGATAGCCATCAGTAATTTTCTTCATTGATGACGAAATCGCAATGGCGTTCAAGTAGTCATCAATGAAAATCAGAATACCTAGAAAAAATGTCATCAATAGCGATTGATTGCGGCTCTTAACTTTGTTCACCAGCATGTCACTGAAGCTAAGGATACTGCCACCTTTTTCTAGAATCGCAATCAGGCCACCCATTAGACCGCAGACGAGAATGATCCATGCGATGGTTTCATTCATCATCACATCCATCGAAATGCCAACGATCTGTTCTACTGCTTGAGTAGGGTCAAGCAGTAGGACACCGGCAATGGTGCCACTGAATAGTGCTTCAACGGTGCGGTGTGTGGTTAATGCAAAGACAAGTACTAACGATGTCGGTAACAGTGCCAACCAGCCGTAGCTTTCGCCTTCGACATGATTGAGTCCAATCGAGGTAAAGGTTATAAACAGGAAGACTATTGTAAGGCTAACCGCCAAATGTTTACTGCTTATTTTGAGCGGCGCCTCCAGCGCCTTTGTCTGCGTAGTCATAAAACTCATTCCTTTCGTTATGCAGAGTGAAGCATCCAATCAATTTCTAACGGTGTAATAATGCGTTCGAATTCGGCCAGTTCACTTCGTTTGCAAGCGAGATACATATCAATAAAGTCTTGAGAGAAAAAGGCACCTAATTCACTGGCTTCAAGCTGTGTCAGTGCATCAGACATACGCGTTGGTAGGTCTACGGCGTTTTCACTAAGAGCTGGTGGACATTGTTCTTGGGTATAGTTATCACTCGCTAATACGGCTGAGAGTACTACTGCAGCGAGAATGTATGGATTGACATCCGCACCTGCGATGCGATGTTCAATACGACGGTTTTTACCATCGCTAATTGGAACGCGAAGGGCTACGCCTCGGTGGTTCTCACCCCAATCCGCTTTTGTTGGTACGTAAGCACCAGGCACAAAACGGCGGTAAGAGTTCACGTTAGGACATAGGAGGGCCATCGCATCCGAAATCTGCGATAACATTGCAGCCATAGTTTGGTAGAACAGTGGGCTTGCAGAGTCATCGTCTTTACTGGTAAACAGGTTATCGCCTTGCTCATCGATAAGGCTGATGTGCATGTGTTGTCCATTTCCTGCTTCTTCAAGGAAAGGTTTTGCCATGAATGTGGCATCAAAACCGTGTTTGTGGGCGATTTGTTTAATAAGACGCTTAGAGAAAATGATTTCGTCACATACGCGAAGTACGTCTTGCGAGTGATTAAAGTTAATTTCAAACTGACCCGGTGCAGATTCTGATAGCGCACCAGCCGTATTTAAACCTTGATCAGCAGCTGCAGCGTTGAGCTCAGCTAGGAAGTCAGCATAATCATCAAGCCCATCGACATCATAAACTTCGGTATCTCTTTCTCGTCGGTTCTTCGTCGGATTAATAGCGGTTTGTAGTTCACCATTTTCACCGCGTTCCTTATCAATGAGGTAAAACTCGAGCTCTAAAGCAACAACTGGAAACATGCCTTTGGAATGCAAAGTATTCAACATACGGTCGATGATGTTGCGGATAAACAAACGGTGAGGGGTTTTTCCGTCATCTTCCATCATGCTGAGTAGCAGTTGTCCGGTACCTTCCTTTGCAGTTGGTAGCAAAGTGCCAGCGACAGGAAAGCAAAGGTTATCAGGTTCGCCAAGATCTTCACCTAATCCTGCTGATTCAACAACAGCACCTTTGGTATCGAGCGTAATAGTAGAAAGAGGAAGAGCAACACCTTTCACTAACTTGTCTAAGGAATCTACTGGTATGCGTTTACCGCGTGGTGTTGCGTTGACGTCCGTGAAAATGAGGTCAACGTACTTAATTTCTGGCCAACTTTGTCGAAAATTTTTAACTTCCTGTAAATAGGTATCCATCTTTACTACTCCTAGTGGCCCCACTCTTTGATGAAAAATTAGCTTAGTGTTTAACAAAAAGAACACAAAAGCCATGTCTTAAATGGGGTTTTTGGCTGTTTTATAAACTTATGTAATTGTTTTTATTGTGATTTGTTTAATTTGGTGATTATTTCGACCTTGTTAAACGTTAACTAATTTGTAACAGTTGATCGCCTTTTGCTCAATATATCGAGCGAAATTAGTGCTTTTTTTGAACAAAATAGAGATCGAAGTCACGATTTGGAACCTATTTTGAACACTTGTGTTGATAATTTTGTACATGGGTTGTACGGTTTTTGTTAAATAAATCGAACGTGAGTGTGACAATGTCTGAGATAAGAAAACCGATAATAGGACTCGTAAGCTGTAAGAAAGAGCTCGCTGGATATCAGATACAGGCATTGAATGAGTTCTACCTTCAAGCAGTGAAAGACTTCGGTGGCACACCAATCATTCTTCCATCTGTAATAGAAGACAGTGAGTTAGATAGAGTGTTGGCGGTTTGTGATGGACTGTTATTCCCTGGTAGTCATTCCAATGTAGCGCCTCATCGATACAACGGTTCACATGAAGAATTAAAGAAAGATGAAGCACGAGATGAATTAGCTATTCAGCTTATACGTCGTGCTATAGATATGAACATTCCGTGCCTTGGTATTTGTCGTGGTTTCCAAGAGATGAACGTGGCGTTAGGGGGAAGCCTAAACCCTGCAGTTCACGAAGCGGGGTTCGATGACCATCGTGAAAACGAATCAAAAGATTTCAATGAGAAGTATGCGCCCGCTCATCCTGTTTATGTTGAAAATGACGGCGTCTTTCAGCAATGGTTAGTGAAAGCAGAGTGGAATCAAACGGAGAAGTTTGAAGTAAATACGCTTCATAATCAGGGGGTTGATAAGCTGGCTACAACCTTAAAAGTAGAAGCTAAAGCACCTGATGGACTTGTAGAAGCTTTTAGTCTGCCTGGTCAAAAATATTTTGTTGGCGTGCAGTGGCACCCAGAATGGCAAGCAAAACACAATCATTTCTCACAAATTTTATTTAAAGAATTTATTATGTCAGCTTCACAGTAATTTAGAGGCTGAATGCATGGATAACCACCAGATTGGTAAAAATATCGCTCAACTAAGAAAAGAGCGAGGACTTTCACAACGAGAACTGGCAGAAAAAGCGGGCATCACCCATAGCGCTATTTCTTCAATCGAGAATGCCAAAGTGAGTCCTTCGGTGAGTTCTCTGCAAAAAATAGTGAACGTTTTTTCGTTGTCTCTTTCAGAGTTTTTTACTCTTGAGCAACAAGAAAACAAAGAGATTAAGGTCGTGGTTAAACCAGAAGACCTCATTGAAATTGGCAGTGAAAATGTCTCAATGAAGTTGGTTAACAATGGCAGCAATAAACAAGAAATCGGCTTTCTTATTGAAGAATATGGGCCTAACAGTACAACGGGCGCATCCAATATCAAGCATGAAGGTGAAGAAGTCGGCACCGTATTAAGTGGTGAAGTTGAACTTGAATATAACGGGGAGACCTACCTAATAAAGGCAGGGGAGTCTTACGTTATTGATACAACGATTCCACATAAATTTACTAATCACTCCGATAAGGCTTGCAGAATGATAAGTGCACACACGCCAAAAGCATTCTAGCGCCTTGAGGTAACCAAGGAGAGCGTATGAAAACGCAGCAACAATGGATTGAACAACGAAATGCTCTAAATATCGAGCAAAGAGCGTTTCTAAATGGTGAGTATACCGCAGCAGCAGATGGCAAGACGCTAGAGGTCGTAAACCCAGCTACCGATGAAATCATTGCTAATATTGCACGTTGCCAAACTGCCGATGTTGATTGTGCTGTAGATTACGCAAGACAAGCATTTAAACAAGGTGAGTGGAGTCAAATTGCTCCAGCGGCGCGTAAAGACGTACTGTTGAAGTTTGCTGCTCTTATTGATGAAAATGTTGAAGAATTAGCGCTATTAGAAACACTTGATACTGGTAAGCCGATTGCACACAGTGTGTCGACGGATATTCCCGGCGCAGCGAAATCTATTCGCTGGTATGCGGAAGCCATCGACAAAGTTTATGGTGAAGTTGCACCTACAGAAAAAGATGTTCACGCCTTTATCTCTCATCAAGCGATCGGTGTTGTCGCTGCTGTTGTTCCGTGGAACTTCCCGCTATGGATTGGTTGTTGGAAGTTAGGTCCAGCCTTGGCTGCGGGTAACAGTGTCATCCTAAAACCATCAGAAAAGTCTTCATTAACGGCAATCTTCTTAGGCAAACTGGCGAATCAAGCAGGTATTCCAGCGGGTGCATTTCAAGTTATTACTGGTTATGGCCATGAAGCGGGAGAAGCGTTGGCACGTCACGAAGATGTAGATTGTATCGCTTTTACAGGCTCAACTCGTGTGGCTGGTCATCTTATGATTGCCTCCGGTGAAACTAACCTAAAACGTGTCTGGGCTGAGGCTGGTGGTAAGAACGCAAATATAGTCTTTGATGATTATGCCGATCTTGACCGCGCAGCTGCAGAAACAGCCGCAGGTTGTTTCTATAACCAAGGTGAAGTATGCGTAGCAGCAACACGCCTTTTGGTTCACGAAAGCATTAAAGATGTATTTATCGATAAAGTGATTAGCGCAGCTCAGGGTTTCATGCCTAAAGATCCAATGGATCCCACGTCTTCTATGGGGGCGCTTATCGACCGTGAACACAAAGAAAAAGTGCTCGATTACGTTAAGTTAGGTCAAGATACAGGGGCTACGCTGCGCTGTGGTGGTGACGCAGGCGGTAAAGGCGCCTTTGTTGAACCAGTGATTCTCGATAATGTGGACAACAGTATGCGTGTGGCTCAAGAAGAGATCTTTGGCCCAGTGTTATGCGTCATTCCATTTAAAACAGAGCAAGAAGCTATCGCTATTGCTAATGACTCCAAATATGGCTTAGGCGCTGCACTTTGGAGTGACAATATTAATCGCGTACATCGAGTCGCAAAGCAGTTAGAAGCTGGCTCTGTGTGGGTGAACAACTACAACGAGGGCGATATGACCGTCCCATTTGGTGGATTCAAAATGAGTGGTAATGGACGTGACAAGTCGATTCATGCCATCGAAAAATTCACTGAAACCAAGACGACATGGATTCGTCTCCAACCTTAAGCCTGAAGCTGTAATCGAAAGGAATATAACCATGAACAAACATACTGATTCATATTATGCTCACTCAATCCCAAATGTAAGTGAGTACCCACAACTGCAAGACAATATTGAGTGTGATGTGTGTGTCGTAGGCGCGGGTTTCTCGGGTCTTTCCTCAGCTCTTCATTTAGCAGAAAAAGGCTTTAAGGTTGTAGTGCTGGAGAATGCGAAAGTAGGGTTCGGCGCGACAGGTCGTAATGGCGGCCAGATTGTTAACAGTTATAGCCGCGACGTAGACGTTATTGAAAGTCGCTATGGTGAAAAGCAAGCTAAGGCACTGTGTGACATGATTTTTGAAGGTGGTGATATCATTCGCGGCCTTATCGACAAACATAACATTGATTGTGATTTCAAGCAGGGGGGAATGTTTACTGCTCTGAATAATAAGCAATTAAAAGGTCTAGAAGAGCACAAAAAGCACTGGGAACGTTATGGCAACGATCAGCTTCGTATGATGGATGCGAGCGAAGTGGAAGCCGCAGTCGGTACCACTGCTTATAAAGGCGCTCTGCTGGATATGCGTGGCGGCCATATTCACCCACTCAAATTGGCGTTGGGCGAAGCAGCAGCTGTAACGGCACTTGGCGGACAAATTTTCGAACAGTCCGGTGTGACCCGTCTGGAAAAAGGCGCCAATCCTGTTGCTCATACAGAAAAAGGCAGCGTAAAAGCGAAATACATCGTTCTTGCGGGTAATGCTTATCTAGGTGGGCTTGCTCCAAACATCAGCAATAAAGCGATCCCGTGTGGTACTCAGGTCGTAGCCACTGAGCCCCTTTCCGAGGCGCAACTTAAAGAGATCTTGCCATCAGATTACTGTGTTGAAGACTGCAACTATCTATTGGACTACTTCCGTCTTAGCGCAGACAAGCGCTTACTATTCGGTGGCGGTGTAGTTTACGGTGCTCGTGACCCAGAAAATATCGAAGGCATCATTCGTCCTAAGATGGAGAAGATCTTCCCACAATTAAAAGGTATCGGTATTGATTATAAGTGGACGGGTAACTTCCTACTGACTTATTCCCGCATGCCGCAATTTGGTGCTTTTGCAGACAATATTTATTACCTACAGGGCTACAGTGGCCACGGTGTTACTTGTACTCACCTTGCTGGCAAACTGTTGGCTGAAGCACTAACCGGACACGCAGAACGTTTTGACGCGTTCGCTGATTTAACCCACATCGCGTTCCCTGGCGGTCGTCATTTTGCTATCCCAATGACGGCGATGGGGGCGGCTTATTACAACTTACGCGACAAACTAGCAATCTAATTCAGAAAATAACAAGAAGTGCCTGCTATGACAGGCACTCAGTCAGCCTCAAACAAAGAATAGATAAAGGAAGATCCGATGAGTAGAGTAGTTAAATTTGCTGCGATGCAGTTAACCAAAACTTGGGATTTAGAAGCGAATCTAGAAAAAATCAAAGGTGCGATTCGCGAAGCCGCGGCAAATGGTGCGAATGTTGTACTACCTCAAGAACTCATGGCAGCGCCTTACTTTTGTAAGAAGCAAGAAGCCAAGTATTTTGAACTTGCTGAAGAAACGGATAACTCTCGTCTGATCAAAGAGCTTAGCGCGCTAGCTAAAGAACTGAATGTGGTTATACCTGTGAGCTATTTTGAGAAAGCGGGAAACACCTTTTTCAACTCTTTAGTGATGATCGATGCAGATGGTACGGTACTAGAAAACTACCGCAAATCCCATATTCCAGATGGTCCTGGCTATAGCGAGAAATACTATTTCAGCCCTGGTGATACAGGATTTAAAGTATGGAAAACCAAGTTCGGTACTTTCGGTGCAGGTATTTGTTGGGATCAATGGTTCCCTGAGCTGGCACGTTGCTTAGTGCTTAACGGTGCAGAAGCTATTTTCTACCCAACAGCAATTGGTTCAGAGCCGCAAGACCTATCTCTGGATTCACGTGATCATTGGCAGCGTACTATGCAAGGCCACTCGGCTGCCAACCTTGTACCCGTTATCGCGTCTAACCGTGTAGGGGTAGAAGTGGATGATGGCATTGAAACTACCTTCTATGGTTCATCATTCATCACTGATCATACTGGCGGTAAGTTGGCAGAAGCTCCAAGAGAAGGTGAAACTATCATCTATGCGGAAATTGACCTAAAGGCCACTGCGCAAGCGCGTCACGCGTGGGGACTGTTCCGTGACCGTCGTCCGGACTTATATCAAGACATAATGAGCTTAGCTAAGTAACGAGGTAGCCGATGAAACTCGATACGACCCCAAAGCAAGACGGTTTCTATTTTCCTGCTGAATATGAACCAGTCAGAGAGGTCTGGTTGGCATGGCCTGAGCGTCGTGATAATTGGCGCGCTAGTGCAAAACCTGCGCAACAAACCTTTGCCAACGTGGCGAATGCGATTGCGGACGCAGTGTGTGTTTCTGTTGCTGTAAGCTCTTCGCAATATGAAACCGCAAGAAGCATGCTGCACTCGTCCGTCAAACTGGTTGAAATGGCATTCAACGATTCTTGGATGCGCGATATCGGTCCTACTGTTGTAGTGAATTCATCGGGAGAGAGACGCGGCGTCAGTTGGAAATTCAATGCTTGGGGAGGCGAGTTTAACGGCCTTTACGAAGACTGGAGTGATGACGATAAAGTTGCCGCATCCGTCTGTGATGTGTTGGGAATCGATCATTATCGCGCTCCTTTTGTTCTGGAGGGTGGCGCGATTCATACCGATGGCGAAGGCACGTTATACACAACTGAAGAATGCTTATTGAGTCCGGGACGTAACCCAGAACTAAGTAAACAACAGATAGAAGCGCTACTAGCCGAATATCTTGGTATCGAAAAGGTCGTCTGGCTTCCAAACGGTTTGTTTAATGATGAAACGGATGGGCATGTCGACAACTTACTTCACGTTGTCGCTCCAGCAAAAGTGGTACTCAGCTGGACGGATGATCCGTTTGATCCGCAATTTAAGTTATCACGTGAAGCGTATGCGGCGCTTAGTGCACAAACTGATGCACAAGGTCGAGCCATTGAGATTGTCAAAATCCCAGTTCCGGGTCCTCTTTACTATTCGCAGGAAGAAGCGAATGGAATTGAATCAAGCGATGGTATGAATCGTCACGAAGGTGAGCGACTGAGTGCTTCCTATGCTAACTTTTTGATGGTGAACGGGCATATCTTTTTACCATTACTTGATGACCAGTATGATGATATTGCTATCGAGATTTTGACAAAAGCGCTTCCCGATTATGAGATTGTTGGCATACCAACACGAGAAGTTTTACTAGGCGGTGGCAATATTCACTGCATTACCCAGCAGATTCCCGCTTAGGATTCATCTGCTTTTTATCCACAGCATTCCTAGCGAAAGCTAGGAGTAGGAACAAAAGGAATTACCATGCAGCAAATAAATAATAAGAGCTTACTCTCCTTTATGGTAACGGCAGCGGACAACGCTGTAGCCGTGACAAACCCAGCAACAGGCGAACTTGTGGGTCATGCTCCTATTTCATCTGAACCTGAGCTGATGGATGCGATCGAGCGAGCTCATGTGGCGCAGAAAGAGTGGGCCAAAGTGCCGGCTAAGTCGCGCGCAGTATTATTAAACCGCTGGTATCAACTAATTCTTGAGAACAAAGACGACCTTGCTCGCATCATGACTGTTGAACAGGGTAAGCCATTGGCAGAAGCTGCGGGTGAGGTTCTGTATGGTGCCAGCTTTATTGAATGGTTTGCTGAAGAAGCCAAACGCACCTACGGTGACTCCATTCCTGGACCAACGGCAGACAAGCGCTTGGTAACCATCAAGCAACCTATTGGTGTCGCATGTGCGATTACGCCATGGAACTTCCCTATCGCTATGATCACACGTAAAGCAGGTCCTGCATTGGCTGCCGGTTGTAGTTTCGTCGTTAAGCCATCGGATTCAACACCGCTGTCTGCATTTGCAATTGTGGAACTCGCGTACCAAGCGGGCATTCCGAAAGACGCGCTACAAGTGGTTCTAGGTGAAAGTTCACGCAAAATCGGTGCGATCTTCACTTCTCACCCACTGATTCGCAAGCTGTCTTTCACTGGTTCTACTCAAGTGGGTAGTGTGTTAATGCAACAAGCCGCAAAAGACATCAAACGCACGTCAATGGAACTGGGTGGTAATGCGCCATTTATCGTCTTCGATGATGCTGATATTGATGCAGCCGTGCAGGGCGCTATGGCCTCTAAGTTCCGTAATGCGGGTCAAACTTGCGTCTGTGCGAACCGATTCTATGTGCATAGTAAAGTGTACGATGAGTTCGTAACGAAATTTGATGCAGCAGTACAGCAGCTAAAAGTCGGAAACGGCTTAGATGAAGGTGTCAACATTGGACCAGTTATCAATGAAAGTGCAAAACAGGGCATTCAAGCACTGATTGACCGTGCGGTAGAGCAAGGTGCAGTGCCTGTCACCCCTCTTAAACAACTTGACGGTTTGTTTATGCAGCCAGTCGTCCTCAAAGACGTGAAACACAGCATGGATATCGTTCAAGAAGAGATATTTGGTCCGGTGGCTCCGGTAATTCGTTTTGATACGGATGAAGAACTTATCGAAATGGCGAACGACACGATTTACGGTTTGGCGTCGTACTTCTACAGCCAGAACATCCACCGTGTTTGGAAAGTAGCAGAAGCACTGGAATACGGCATGGTGGGCATTAATGAAGGTATTATCTCGACAGAAGTAGCGCCGTTTGGCGGTGTGAAGCAGTCGGGTATTGGACGTGAAGGTGCGAAGCAGGGCATCGACGAATATATGGATGTGAAATACCTGTGCTTTGGTGGCAACTAAACGTCTAGCGGTAACAAATAAAGGATTAAACAATGAAAAACCAACAACTACACGAAAGAAGAAGCAAAGTTATCGCTCAGGGTATGGGCGCGCTGTACCCACTTTATGTTGAGAAGGCTGACAACGCTCATGTATGGGATGTCGATGGTAACAAATACATTGATTTTGCAGCGGGCATCGCGGTGACAAATACTGGGCACTCAAACTCGCGCATCACTGACGCTGTAAAAGCCCAGATCGACAACTTCTCTCATACTTGCGCTATGGTGACACCGTATGAATCTTTTGTTGAGCTGGCAGAAAAGCTGACTGACATTGCTCCGGGCGACTCGGAAAAGAAAGCTATTTTCCTAACTACGGGTGCCGAAGCGGTTGAAAACGCGGTGAAAGTAGCACGTGCTCATACTGGGCGTAGCGGCGTCATTGCCTTTAAAGGTGGTTTTCACGGTCGTACCAATATGACCATGGGATTGACTGGAAAAATCGCACCATACAAAGCGGGCTTCGGTCCTTTCCCGAACGAAATCTACCATGCACCTTATCCAAATGCGTTCCACGGCATCAGCACAGAAAATAGCTTACAGGCATTACAAGATTTGTTTGCTTGCGATATTGAACCTAGTCGCGTTGCTGCGATCATTTTTGAGCCTGTACAGGGCGAGGGTGGTTTTTACCAAGCGCCAGCGGAATTTGCTCAGGCACTACGCAGCCTTTGTGACCAGCACGGTATTATGCTAATAGCTGATGAAATCCAAACAGGCTTTGCCCGCACCGGTAAAATGTTCGCAACGGAGTATCTGGATATTGAACCAGATATGATGACGATGGCGAAAGGCATTGCTGGTGGTTTTCCAATCTCTGCTGTTGTAGGTAAAGCGGAAGTTATGGATTCTGCGTTACCAGGTGGTTTAGGCGGTACTTATGCTGGTTCTCCATTAGGCTGTGTTGCCGGTTTGGAAGTGCTTAAGATAATTGAAGAAGAGCAGCTATGCGCTAAAGCCCAAGGTATTGGTGAAGTGGTTAATGCACGTATGGCTGAGCTTCAAAAAACGGTGCCTGCGATTGGTGAGATTCGCACCATTGGTGCAATGATGGCGATTGAGTTTACCGATCCACAATCGGGGCAACCACTTCAAGATGTTACCAAAGCGGTGATTAGCAAAGCACAAGAAAATGGTTTAATTCTGTTGTCTTGTGGCGTTAAAGCCAATGTTATTCGCTTGCTCCCGCCACTAACGATTGAATCAGATGTATTGGCAGAAGGTTTAGACAAACTGGAAGCCATCATCGCAGAAGTAGCGAAATAGAACGACGTTACGTAGGATAATATAAGCCCCCTCGATTCGAGCCCGAGGGGGCTTTTTTAATGTTCATGGCAATTTGTCTAGGAGTGATAAACCAAATTGTATCTTGGGTCTATCACAGTTTTTGTCTGTTCCCTTCAGCGGTTAATACTCTCTAACCGCTTAAGCAATGAAATAAAATGTATTGATTACAGCGGGTTAATGGATTGGTTTCTTCCCGAAGATACCATTTCTGCGTTGAATATCTTTTTTCAATCTCTTACTTAAAAACTATACAGTTTTACTCTAAAGTCTGCTAATTTGTGCTGACAAAATGAGAGTGATCAAAATCTCGACACCATGATTAAGATACATTGCTGCTCAGAAGAATTTAATAATCGCTTGGACTGAAAAATGAAACATCAACATTTCTTACCTATGCAGAACGTAATCCAAGATTATGCTTGGGGTAGCGTGACGTCTATTAACACTCTGTTTGGCATTGCCAACCCAGATAACAAACCACAAGCTGAGATCTGGATGGGTGCACACCCAGGCGGCTGCTCTGAAGTGGTCACCGCAGATAAGACTTTGCGTCTGGATCAGTTTGTTTCTGATAACCTAAATGATGTTTTGAGTGAAGCCATTAGCCAGAAATTTGGTGAGCTGCCTTACCTGTTCAAAGTCCTTGCAGCAGCGAGCGCTTTGTCTATTCAGGTTCACCCGAGCAAAGCTCAAGCAGAACAAGGGTTTGCCAAAGAAGAAGCCGCTGGTATCGCCCGTAACGCAGCAAACCGCAATTATAAAGATCCAAACCATAAACCAGAGTTGGTTTACGCATTGACACGTTACCAAGCAATGAATGGCTTCCGCTCTTATGAAGAGATCTTAAACAACTTCGAACAGCTTAATATTGAGGAGTTAGCGCCTCTTATTAATGCTTATAAAGCATCTCTGGACGCAACAGGTCTTGAGGCGTTGTTTGTTAGTATGCTGAAGCTTGACGGCCAAGCAAAAGATACGGCATTGAATAAGTTGCTTGCTTTCGCTGAGACCAAACAAGGCGACGAAACCTTTGAACTCATCTTATGGCTAAAAGATCTCTACCCTGGTGATATCGGTCTTTTCTCGCCATTATTCTTACACGTATTGACGCTTGAGCCGGGCGAAGCGATGTTCCTTCACGCTTGTACTCCACACGCATACTGTCGTGGTACTGGACTTGAAATTATGGCGAGTTCAGACAACGTACTTCGTGCAGGCCTAACGCCAAAACACATTGATGTTGAAGAGCTGGCTTCTTGTACCATTTTTGAACCTAAACTGCGTGAGGAGTTGTTAACTCAACCAGAAATGGATAATGGTGCAGAGCACTATCCAATTCCGGTAGAAGACTTTAAATTTAGCGTCTACGTTGACCAGCAAGACCGATTTGTCAACGTCACAACACCAGAGATTCTATTTGCATTGGATGAGCCAATCGTATTGACGCATCTAGATGGCGAAACCATTACGGTTGAACGCGGTCATTCAGTGTTCATCCCTGCTTCTGCGGGTAACTACAGCGTGACTTGTGCTGGCAAGTTCGCAAGAGCCTATTGCTAGCGTAATATGCTGCCAGTAGGGCAGTAATCCTACTTATAAAGGGAGATCGTGAAAGATCTCCCTTTTTTTGTGCAACTTGCCTATTACTTATGCAGCATGGATTGCATTTTAGTTGCAGATAATTAGTATGTAATGAAAGGATATGTAAAAACTTAAGCAGTAGGTACTATAAAATGGAATTTAGAGTAGCAGAATATTCTGACTACCAAAGTGTGGCGGAACTACACGCGGTAAGTTGGCAAAAAGCCTATAAAGGTATCATGCGTCAGTCGTATTTAGACGAGTCGGTTCTTGAAGACAAGCAACTGATTTGGCAAACCCGACTATTAAACCCTCCTTTCAGCCAACATGTCATTATTGCCGAGCACCAAGGCGAATTAGCGGGTTTTATCTGCCTGTTTGGTAATCACAATGTCGAGTTCGGTACTATCATTGATAACCTTCACGTTAGGGCAAGTGCGCAAGGCAAAGGTGTGGCGAAGAAACTGATTGCGTTGGCGATGGAATGGGCAAGTAAGTACTATCCGGACAATGGTGTGTTTTTGGAAGTACTGGCGGATAATTCGAACGCCATTAAGTTCTATGAATCCATAGGTGCGAACAGAGCGATGAAACAGCGTGGCGAATCGCCATGTGGGCGCCACGTCGATGAGTTTATCTATGTATGGAAAAATCCAGAAGCGTTGATGGAACAGTGTGTTGTGTCGGTGTAGTTTGCCTTTTCAAACAATAGAACTAATAAAACGCCTAACATGAATCATGTTAGGCGTTTTTGTGTTGTGTCAGGAGCTACTTGATGTATTCCAAAAGTGCTTTTTCATTAGGCAGTGCGGTCATTGCGCCTTTTTGCGTGGTTGCCAATGCCCCACAACCGTTAGCCCATCGTACAGCGTCATGAATAGTTTCATCATTTACCCAGCTTTCTGTTTTCGACAGGCGAGTTAGCAGACCACCAACAAAGGCATCACCTGCACCTGTCGTATCGACGGGTTTTACTGGAGTGCCAGCAATCAACTCTTGTTGTGCTCCACGAATGACCAGTGCTCCTTTCGCTCCTTGAGTAATCAAGACCAATGTATTGCTAAAGGATTCAAGTGCTTCAATACCTGCTTCTAAGGTGTTGGTGTCTGTGAGGAACATGAGTTCGTCATCTGAAAACTTAACTACATCGGCCAGCGCAATAGCTTCTCGGCAAACAGGTTTGATTAAGTTTTGATCGCCCCAGACCTCATCACGTAAGTTGGGGTCGAAGCTAACAAAGCCTCCAGCAGCCTTAATTTGTTTCATTGCGTCAATCGTAGAACTGCGGCTAGGTTCATTGGCAAGGGCGATTGAACAAACGTGCAGCCACTCGCCTTTTTCGAAAGCAGGAATGTCACTTTTTTGCATAAACTGGTCGGCACTAGGCTTAACCATAAAGGTAAAGCTGCGCTCACCGCTGTCATCTAAGTCAACAATAACGGTAGAAGTGCGCTGTTGCTCATCAAGCAGCATATAGTTGGTATCGACGTTTTCGTCGCTCAAAGTCTGCTTCATGAAGCGACCTAGCGGGTCTTGTCCGACGCGACCGAAAAATCCAGTGTTACCACCTAAACGTGCGATAGCTACAGCTACGTTTGCAGGCGCACCACCTGGACATTTCAAATAGGTAGTTGCCGTATCTGGTATTAAATCTACAACAGCATCTCCGGTTACCCACACTTTGCTCATGAGAAAAATCCTGTATTAACTAAGTTGTTTTTAGTTTACTAAATCGATTTAGCAAAGAAAATGTGTTTTAATAGACCTCTAATGGATTGAAAATGAATTTGTGATCTCACACACGATCTTTTAGGAAAACAAGATCAAACTGACCGAGTGGATGAGTAGGAAGGAATGAGCAAAAAATTAAAACTTGCTGACATAGCAAAACTCGCTGGTGTATCGAAATCAACGGTGAGTTTTGTATTGAATGGGCATGCAGAAAAGCATCGAATCACGAAAGAAACCGTGGAGAGAGTACTGCATGTTGTGCAAGAGAATAACTATTCGCCTAGTGTTTATGCCCGAGCGCTAAAATCGAAAAAGAGCTCTACTTTTGGACTTGTGATCCCCGACCTACTCAACCTTGGTTTTGCGTCTATTGCCAAAGAATTAGAACGTCTCTGCTTAGCATCAGGCTATCAGTTATTACTGGCTTCAACCGATGATGACCCTGAAACAGAAATGCGCGCAGTAGACAATCTAATATCACGTCAAGTCGACGGCATCATGATTGCGTCTTGTCTCACCAGTGATGCTTTCTATAGCGGATTACCTGACGATCTTCCGCTTGTTTTCTTTGACCGTTCGTTCGAATCTTCAGATTTTAATATGGTGACCACTGACGCTTACGATGCAACGAGACTGTTATTAACGGAACATACGAAAAACGTGGCAGAGTGTGTTTTTATTGGTGGACAATTAGAACTTTCACCAAGTAAAGAACGCTATCAAGGTTATGTAGATGCGTTAGCTACAAACCAAATTCCGTTGAATCAGAGCTTAGTGTTCAATCGTGATTATCAGCCTTCAAGTGGTTACGACATGATGGCTGCGTGTGTTGATGAACTTGGTCGATTGCCACACTGTTTATTTACGGCATCTTATTCATTGTTAGAAGGGGTGCTGCGCTATCTTAACGAACATGATCTGTTTGCAACAGCAACCAATGCTCGGATGCGAATTGCTACGTTTGATAATTACGCCATATTGGACTGCTTACCGTTACCAATAAACTCTATAGAGCAAAATTGTGTCGAATTAGCGTCGGAGATTTTTGACTGTCTACAAAAGACCTTGTCTAATTCTCAATATCAAAGCAAGATTAGTGTTAAAGCGCACCTTCATCAGCGGAGTTACTAACCGGACATGGAATCAAAATCTCTACAGCCTTTATATATTCAAGTGGCCGATACGCTAAAACAGCGGATTGATGAAGGGCTATATCCGCAAGGCTCGAAGTTGCCTTCCGAGAGTCAGTTAGTAGAGAGTTTAGGTGTAAGTCGTGTCACGGTCAGAAAGGCGTTAGGTCAACTTGCCGATATTGGCTATACCACCTCCGAAAAAGGTAAAGGTACTTTTGTTGCTCATCAAAAACTTAAGCATGATTTCTTAGGGATGGCGGGCTTTGCTCAAGAGTTGCAGGGAGCGGGGCTTGAGGCTCACAACCAAGTGATTCACTTTGAAAAGGTGGAAGCAGATGCATCATTAGCCTCCAAGCTGTCTATAACAGTGGGCGATCTCGTCTATCATTGCGGTCGACTGCGCGTTGTAAATCAACAGGTTGTTTCTTACGAAGATTTCTATATACCATGGGCGTTACTTCCAGATTTAGATGCCCAGTCTCTTTCGGGCTCCAAATTTGCTTATCTTAAGCAACGTGATATTGAAATGGTGAAAACACAACAAAAGATAAAACCAGCGTTGCCAAGCCTATTCATTCAAAAGCAGCTGTCTGTAGATAAGTTAGAGCCGATACTGATCAATGAATCGATCAATTTTCGCACTGAATCTCAGCCTTATGAGTACTCCATTGTCTATTATAAGTCCAGTGTCTATGACTTTGAGATAACTGCCAGACTTTAATAATCTTATCAATTAGTTACCAAGCCACCTCTTAATGAGGTGGTTTTTTTGTATCTGAGCTAACTATTATTGAATGTGATGATAAGCACGTTTCTAAAGTTCAAAAGCACAAATAGATACAACTTGTATTTATCCTGTATTACATTAATACATGTTGAATACAGGTTGTTATCTTGTGCTCTTGGGAGAGAACGAAAAAATGGCAAGAAATGCTCAAATCGTTGCAACAGAAGTGATGGCGCTGCTTGGTGGAGAAAACAATATCGAGCAGTTGACACATTGTGCAACGCGATTGCGGGTCGTGACGAAAGATGACTCTAAAGTCGATGCGGAAAAACTAGGCGAAACAGAAGGCGTTCACGGTTACTTTTTTAAAAATGGCCAACACCAAGTCATACTAGGTACGGGCTTTGTTGGTAAGGTGTTTGCGGTATTAACAGGCAATGGTGATGTTGAAACCAGTGCCGCACCGAAAAAAGAGCAAGCGGGTAGTGCTTTCCAACGAGTGACTCGTACGTTTTCAGATATCTTTGTTGCCATTATTCCTGCGCTAGTTGCGACGGGTTTATTGATGGGATTGCGCGGACTGATCGTTAATGGCTTTGGGGTGGAATTGTCACCTCAATTGACGACGCTGTCTCAAGTGCTTACTGATACCGCGTTTATCTTTATTCCAGTCTTAGTGACATGGTCAGCGATGAGAGTGTTCGGTGGCAATCCAGTACTCGGTATTGTACTCGGATTGATGCTGGTTGCTCCTCAATTAGCAAGCAAATGGGATGTCGCTTTTGGTAATGCAGAAGCACTGATGATTCCTTTCTTTGGCTTTAATATTGCCGTCACTGGCTTGCAGAGTTCTATCTTACCTGCCGTGTTTATGGGTTGGTTTGCTGCAACTGTTGAGAAAACATCACGCAAGTACGTGCCGGAGGTGTTGGATCTTATCCTTACTCCATTCATTACACTGTTGGTGTCGCTGATTGCAGGATTAGTTTTCGTTGGACCATTACTATTAGGTATCGAAAAGCTAATTACCGATGTAGTGGTGTATTTTTTACAAATTCCTTACGGTATTAGCGGTTTGATTTACGGTGGTGCGATTCAGTTCATGGCCGTTACGGGGATGCACCATACTATCGTGCCAATTACCATTGCCATGGTGACAGAAACTGGTTTTGACTATATCAACCCACTAGGTACCGCTGCGATTGCAGGTCAATTTGGTGCGGCGATTGCGGTGATGACTATGCAAACCAGCAAGGTGAAAAAGTCAGGCATGTTTGGAGCAGCGCTACCTGCGTTATTTGGTATTACTGAGCCGGCGATGTTTGCAGTGACCTTACCTCGCGTTAAGCCATTCCTTTATGGATGCGTTGGCGGTGCAATTGGTGGCTGTCTAGGTGCTATCGCAGGAATTGGTTCAGCGGGTACGGGGGCGACGATGCTTCCTGGAATGCTGCTGTACCTCGGTGGTGGTCTTGGTATGTATATCGTGGTCATGTTGGTTGCTGCTTTGGTAGCTTTTGTCATGACTAAGTTGTTCTACAAAGAACCTCAATAACTTATTTCCTTTTTATCCCTTCATGGACGCGACTAGGTGACATGAAGGGATTTTGCGTTTTAAAGCTACAGTGAGTCGTTATGGATTTTTCTAATCGTCAAAACCGCTTCGTGCGGCTAGACGAAGTGTCAGCAGAGTATCTGGAACATATTGAGTCATTGACTCAAAATGACCCCTATTATCCGAGTTACCATATAGCACCCAAACATGGGTTGGTTAATGACCCAAATGGGCTTAGTTACTTTAATGGTGAACATCATATTTTCTATCAATGGTTTCCATTAGGGCCCGTTCATGGACTTAAGCACTGGTATCACGTATCAACGAAGGATTTCGTGCACTTCAAAGATAGAGGAGTCGCACTGTATCCTGATCAGGATTACGACCAACACGGGTGTCATACTGGTGTGGCAGTCGTTGAGGGTGAGCAGCTTAACCTGCTGTATACCGGACATTTGGTATATGAACCAAACAGCGGTCACCCGACTCAAGTTCTCGCTGTTATGGATAAAGAAGGGAAGATAGAGAAGAAAGGAGTCGTTGTTGACTACAACTCTCAACACTACACACATAACATGCGTGACCCTGTCACAATAAAGAGAGAAGATGACTATTATATGTTGATTGGTGCTGAGAGCCATCAACAGCAAGGTAAGTTGGCGCTTTATCACGGGAGACAAATCGATGCCTACCAATACAAGGGGAATGTTGATATAGGCATTGGTGAGTTTGGTTATATGTGGGAGTGCCCTAACTACTATGAGGAGGCTGGTAGTGGCGTCTTTATTTTCTCTCCTCAAGGCGTCACTTCTGATAGTAAGTACGATTTTAATAATGTGTTTTCTGTGGTCTATATCGTTGGTAAACCGTTAGATACTGAGAATCTTAAGCTCGAACATCAGGGCTACTTTGAACTCGATAAAGGCTTTGATTTCTATGCCCCTCAGACTTATTTAGACAACAAAGGACGCCGCATTCTGATTGGTTGGTTAGGTAATTCGAAAAGCGAGTATCCAACGGATAAGAATTACTGGGCGCATATGCTGACATTGCCAAGAGAGATAAGCATAGAAGGTAATAAACTGCGTCAAACACCGCTCGTGGAACTTACTGACCTGCGCGAAAGTAGTGAAGTATTAAGGCCACAGCATGAACTAATTAGTCGAGCTTTTGAACTTGAAATGAGTGTGGAGCAAGACTTCGTTATAGAGTTTGCTAATCAGAGTGGCGACAAAATGACGTTTTCTGGCAATGAAACGGAGTGGTGCTTAGACAGGACACACGTGACGGAAACACATGCTGAGCAGTTTGGCACAGTTCGATACGCTATGCGGCAAAGTAATGACAGCCTAGTGCGTGTGTTTGTCGACCATTCCAGTATTGAAATATTCTGTGACTTCGGAGAGACGGTATTCACATCACGTATTTTCGTTAGCGATTTGAACCAACTTCATTTGTCCAAAGCAACCGGACAGATACATTACTTAAGTGGTATTCATTACGAATAGATGAAAACAAAAACGACCAGCCGAGGCTGGTCGTTTTTGTTAGGTATGGTCATTCGTCTAGGTTAGCGGTAGCTTCGCTTGGATGTGCTTAGTTCCATAATCATGGCTAATTCTTCTTCCGTAACCAAATCGCTGGGCTGTTGGCGTGTTGATAAACGCTCAACAAATCGCTTCACGTCGCGAAGCTGCTCAGTATTTAAATGATGCATAGCGTCGACAATGTCTTTTTCTAGCGCATGGTTCATATCAGCATCACTCCTTTGTTTTTCCTTATCTCTAACTTAGACCATATGAGTCTAATAGCAAGGCTTTTTATGCATATTGTTACACTTGATATCTATAACACTGCATGGATAACGAGAACTAGATTAATAGAAAGGCAATACAAATAGTGTGGCAAAAATAAACATGAGCATTAGAGGTGATATAGAAAATACATTCACACCATTGTTACATTTTGGAAACTGATAATTAATAATTTAAATAGTAGTTAAGAATTACTATGTGTGTGAGCAAGATCACTGAAAGTAATTTATCTGCCAAAAAGTTCCCCTAAATTACCTCAATAAATGTTTTTAAAGCTAAATGTATATTTATTTATATATAAGCCATTGATAAATAAGGTTATTTGCATTTTTATAAAAACGTGATTTAGATAGGCATTTTCAAATTCTTAGGATTGCTGCATGTCGGGATATTAGTGAAAATTTGTCTCGTTCATTCGGTACATGATTTTCAAACTTTTGAGTGATGTGACTGGTGAATGAGTTTTCAAAGTTTAACGACGCTTATTCACGACAACTCAATAGCTTTTAAAAAATAACAAAAATAGTTAATTACAATCCTTGGGGTTAATAATGAAAAATACTTTCAAACTATCGCTAGCTGCAGTACTTGTTTCTTCTGCAATGGCGGCAAACGCTGGTATCGCGATCACTGATACTGAAACTGGTAAGTTCTCTATCGGTGGCGACGTTGAATTTGACTTCAACTTCCAAGACCGTGAAGGCCAAGAAAACAACGAATTCAACCAATCTGGTCGTATTCTTCTTGAGTTTGCTGGCGAGCGTTACACTGATACTGGTCACATTTTCCAAGTAAACGTTCAACCTTTGATGGAGAGCAGCGGTAACGTTGCACTGGATGACGCATGGTTTGCATTCGGTAAACAAGACGGTTGGAACCTACGTATGGGTCGTTTCGAAGCGTTCGATATGTTCCCAGTTGGTCAAGATACGTTCCTAGAGTATTCAGGTGATACTGCTAACGATCTATACCAAGACGGCGCTGCTTACGTTTATCAAATGAAAGAAGGTCGTGGTCGTGGTTCTGATGGTCAAATCATGTACAGCCAATCTTTCGACAACCTATATGTAGAACTTGCTTCTATGATCGGTGACCGTTCAGTATTGTTTGGAACAAGCTCAGTTGGTACTCAAGTTACTTACCATGGTCAACAAGTAGAGAACAACAAAGATTCAGTCCTTCTACGTCCGGTAGTTGGCTACCAAGCTGGTAACTTTGGAATTGCAGCATCTATGGAAGCAAACCTAGTTAAGGATGCAGTAATTGTTAAAAATGGTACTGAAGAAATCGATATCTCAGACCGTATCGGTTACGGTGTGACTGCAAACTACACAACAGCAGATTGGAACTTAATCGCTAACTTCGCATACATGGATGCGGTTGATGAAACCAACATGACTGCTGGTGTGAACGCATTGTACAAAGGCTTTGGTCTAGGTTATATCCACGCTAACAACGACTATGAGAACAAGAAGATCACTGGTTGGGCTGAAGGTAAAGCGAAAGTTGACACAGTATACGCGTCTTACGAGTTCGCTGATGTTCTACAAGTTGATGACTTCTCTATCTACCTAGGTGCTTACTACACGACTGTTGACAACCAAACAGACCGTGCTGACCTATTTGCAGAAGACACAGACAAAGGTGTTCGTGTACGCTTCAAGTACTTCTTCTAAGCGCTTAGCCGTATAGAACAGAAACACTGCCTTATATAAACGGAGCCTTTTGGCTCCGTTTTCTCGTTTAGACTACTAGCTTCAATCATCGCACAACTGCCTGAGATTACGCCGAAACACTCCGCCTGCATCTTGTCTTCGGTGAACGCTTACCATGTCCCACCGTTACCATGATGTTCTCATTGATTTCCTCATAACTTATCTCTTCAAAAAGCCTCTACGTTACGCGATGTTGGCTCGTATCGAATGGCAGTAGAAATCGTCTAACAATCAAAGACAACACTACTGTGTTGCCATATGGGGGCTAAAATTAGCGAGTTTGTTATTGACTACAACAGCTAGTTAGGGGAAGGGTAGAATTATGGTCGATACGATGTCTTGAATGGAAAAGCAAAAGATGAGTCATACAAAAAAAGGCCCACCAAAGTGAGCCTTTTAACTGAGCAATATGTTTTACTAGAAAATCAAATGCGCGACACCAGCGATAACAGGTAACGTAATCAAAGTACGCAGGATGAAGATAGCGAACAGTTCGAAGATGTTTACTGGGATACGGCTACCAAGTAGTAGCGCCCCCACTTCAGACATGTAGATAAGCTGAGTAACGGACATCGCGGCGATAACAAAACGCGTCATTTCACTATTGATTGATGCTGCTAGGATTGACGGAATAAACATGTCTGCAAAGCCAACAACCATGGTCTTGGATGCCGCAACTGCTTCAGGCACACCCAGTAATTCTAGGTAAGGAATAAACGGCGTACCGAGCGTTTCAAACACTGAAGTGTATTCAGCGATAACAAGCGCGACTGTACCTAGGCCCATAACCACAGGAAGAACCCCAAACACCATATCTACGGCATTCTTAATACCTTCGCCAAACACCGATTTTGCAGAGGTAACAGTGCCTGCTCGTTTAAGTGCTAAATCAAGACCCCAAGAGAAAGTAGAATGGCCTTCAGGAATCACTTCAGCATCTTTAGCTGGTTTAGTACCGTCAATGAACACGTCTTTTTTATTACGTAGTGGCGGCAAACGAGGAATGATAATCGCTGCAACAACACCGGCTAAACAGATAGCGCCATAAAACGGTAAAAACAGATGCTCAAGCTCAACCTGAGCGATAACCACTAAGCTGAACGTTATTGATACTGCTGAGAAAGTAGTACCAATAACGGCTGCTTCACGCATGGTGTAGAATTTGTTTTCGTACTGCTTGCTCGTTAGCAGAATACCAACACTACCGTCACCTAACCAAGATGCCATACAGTCGATAGCGCCACGACCTGGTAGGTTGAATACTGGGCGCATGATTTTACTTAGTAACGCACCAAATAGTTCTAACAAACCAAAGTTAAGTAAAAGAGGGAGCAATAAACCTGCAAAGATAAATACAGCAAATAGAGTAGGTAGCAGACCTTCGAGTACCAGGCCACCTGTATTTTCTTCCCAAATCGCTTGAGGACCAACTTGGAAGTAAGTCATTACTACCGCTAAGCCACCGATCAAACGAACTGCTAACCACATTGGGCTTGGATTAAATAGACCGTTTAAAAATTCATTGTTATTAATGAATGCAGGCTTAGCAATGCGGGTGATGACTGACGCGATAGCCATAAATGCGATGATAGCTGTAACTAGAGGTACGATGAAATCGCCAACCGCCGCTTGTAGTGATTTAGCTAAGACAGCTACAGGTATAGTTAAACCGCCGTCAAAGGTGATTGGAGCCATGAACAGGAACAGGCCAATTAAAGACGGGATGAAGAACATCCAGAAGTTGCCTTTCTTTCCAGACTCAGGAACAGATTGAGCGCTATTTTGCATTTTTCTCTCGTGTTACAACTAGTTAATAATGGACAATTCCATTGCCTATTTATTCACTAAACATCCATATTTGCTCATTGCGCGCAAGATTACTGCTTTTTATCAATCAAGGCAATACTATTCATCAACAAAGACTAAATATTCACAATTTAGTACTGATGTCGCAAATGATATGCAAAACAATGTTCGGTGCTAAGGCTAGGTAAATCTGTCTAAGTATAGTGGGTTGTTACTCTTTGAGCTTAGTAATCGAAAGCGCTACACTGAACGAAGAACTTAACTTATTGAGAATCATCATAATGCCTCGCAAGAAACTTCCAGTGCCACTGATTTTATTGATTCCACTTTGTCTTCTCGTCGTTGTCATTGTCGCTGGAGTCTATCGATTTTCGATGAGTGATGAGGAGATACTGGCCAAATTCCCATCTCACCAAGCAGAAAAGGCCGATGTCGTCGTAGAGGCTATTCTAGGCGTTAAAGTGGCAAATCCATGGACAATTCAGGTACCAGAAACCAGCGCGTTCTCTCTGCTTACTGATATCGATGTTGATAAACAAGTGGCTGCAGGTAGTTATGATGATGGTATGGAGCGTGGCAACGTCTACCTACTGTATCAATTTAAGCAACTCATGTTTGAAAACAATAAGCTTCATTTCGCTGTTGTACCATTTGCCGTGAGTAACCAAGGCTCGGGAGTCTTCTATTACCTTGGCTTGTTTAATTGGGACGAATCAAGGCAGCGAGTAATTCTTACAGACGCTAAACTAGCTGGGGATCGAGTGGACATTGAATCTTTAGACTTATCTGGACAGGTTGCAACATTAATGTTCAAAAGCCATGGCCCTGAACAGTCAATGACAGACACGCCGACAAAGGAAAATTCACTGGTTTGCACACTGAAAAGTGGCAAATTGACAGGATGTTAATTGGAATTTGTTTCCAGCCGTAAATGATAAGCATCTTTGTCACTTATTATGTTGAGAATGTGAGCTTGATTACATAATATGACACTTTGATGTTGTTATTTTTTAGACAAACGGAGCTTGCAAATGATCAATAAGCGTTTTTTTAAAACTAAAGATGAAGTGGAAGTCACATTCGAACTGGATGCGACCAATATTGAAAGTGCGGTACTAGTAGCAGAGTTTCACGATTGGCAACCTATGCCAATGAAAAAAGTTGCGAAAACCAAGTCTTTCAAATATAAAACTCGTCTGCCAAAAAACGCGGAATTTCAATTCCGCTACCTTGTGAATGAGAATGACTGGGTTAATGATGCTGAAGCGGATAACTATGTACCAAATGGCTTCGGTGCTGATAACTGTATCGTAAAAACAGAACAAGCATGTGAAGCCTAGCTCTCAGTAATGCTGATTTTGTAGAAAGCGAAGCGACAAGCTTCGCTTTTTTACATTCTCATCACAGGTTTTACCTTAATTTTCCTCTCAATCGGATGCAATTCGCCGAAGAAACGATTAATCTGTTGGCTCTTTTTAATGGAATGCATTGGAACCATTGTGCAATCGAATCAACCTATAGACGGCGTATGCACGGCAAAAGCGCCGTCACGAAAACTAAAACGCGGCCTAGCTTTTACCGTGCCTCTTATCGCGGCGTTTCTGTTTCTTCATAGTCTGCCTAGTTCAAACCTCAACGGAACGGTAGAGCTAGACCTCAATGATTCACCAATCGCCAAAGCCATCACTCCTGAGCCAACCAAAGCTGAACTACCACCTAAATTCGCCTATACCGTAAAGTCAGGTGACAGCTTGAGCCAAATTTTCGACCAACTTGGTTTTCCTTACTCAGACATGATGTCAGTAATGGAAACCGATTTGGATTACTTAGTGCTCGACACGCTGCGTCCCGGTGACAAGATGCGATTTTGGCAAGATGAAGCCACTGGCGCACTCGGTCAATTGGAAGTTCAACGTAGTGTGGCCGAGAAAGCCGTTTATACTCGGCTAGACGACGGTAGCTTTGAATTTAAGGATGTCTCTATTCCCGGCGTGTGGGAAAGCGTGGCTTTGGTCGGTGAAATTCACGGCAGCTTCTCTTCTTCAGCGAACAAATTGGGTTTAAACCCTCGTGAAATTGACCAAGTTGTTACACTGCTTAAAGACAAACTGAGTTTCACTCGCGACCTTCGTGCTGGTGACCGTTTTGAAGTTGTTAAAAACAGCCAGTTTGTTGATGGTACCGCGACAGGTAACTCTGAAATACAAGCGATTAAGATCTTTAATCGTGGCGCGATGTACTCAGCTTACCTTCATACTAATGGCCAGTACTATGATGCCAAAGGTGACAGTTTACAGCGTGCATTTATGCGCTATCCGGTGAAAAATCATCGAATTACCTCAGGCTTTAACCCTAATCGTCGTCATCCTGTAACAGGCAGGATTGCACCGCATAACGGTACTGATTTCGGTGTTCGTACTGGTACTAATGTTTATACCACTGGTGATGGCGTTGTTGCTATGGTGCGCAACCACCCATATGCAGGTAAGTATATCGTTATCGACCATGGTGGTCCGTACAAGACTCGTTATCTTCATTTAAGTAAGATTCTAGTGAAGAAAGGGCAAAAGGTGACTCGTGGTACTCGTATCGGCTTGTCTGGAGCGACTGGGCGAGTGACTGGGCCTCACTTGCATTACGAATTGATTTCTCGTGGGCGACCAGTTAATGCTATGCGAGCGAACATTCCTATGGCAGACTCTGTGCCCAAGAACGAGCTCAAGCAGTTTATTGCTCGTCGCGATGAGTTAGACTCTATGCTTGAGAAACAAGAAACTAAACTGGCGAGCTTGTAGTTCGCTAGGTTAATAACGGTATTGATAATGCAACAACTAGAATTTCAACTACTTGTCATGCAGCTTTGCGAGTTCAAAACGCTCCCAGATGCATTGAATAAGCTTAAAAGCGTCGAGAACCAAGAGATTGTCGAGGCAGCAAACAGTTTAAGCGGTCAATTTGCATTAGCGGATGTCGATGGCGAACAGCGTATTTATCATGTATTCACCGATATCGATGATAACGGTGACGAGCAAGAATACGTTGAGCACATTATGAACGAAGGAGACGACATCATTAAGTTTGTCGCGTGGTTCTTCGATGCTATGTTCGAAATGAAGCAAAGCGACACGTATAAGGCGGCAGGTAAGACTTACAAGCAACCTAAACGTTCTTAATCCTATCCGGATAAAGTCAAAACGGCGCTCAAATGAGCGCCGTTTGTTATTTTATCGTCAGGGCAGGTGTGCAATTTTTGCTTAGTGTGTAATGCTTTAGGTATCGCATACTTACAGAGGTTGCCATGGAGAACAAGGACACTGCTCAATACATTGTTTCGCAGCGATTTGGTTTTGGGCCAAGAGTTGGTGATGCTAAGCTTGAACCTAGTTTAAATGAGCAACTCAAAGCTCAGGCTTATACTCATAAGGCGATTTCATCGCTTCCATCTACCGATGAAATGTTGGCACATTTTGGTGACCTGAATCGAAGACGAAAGGCAGCAAAAAGCGCAGAAGAGAAAAAACAGTTTACCAAAACCAATAATGCGTTTTTTCAAGAAAACTTTCGCAATCTTGTTCATGCGAGAAACATACAAACCCTATACACTCCACTAAGCTTTCAAGAACGTTTAATCCAATTTTGGAGCAACCATTTTGCGATCTCCGCGGATACACGTAGAGTCCGTCCAATTGCTTCTGGTGTTGAAAATGAAGTAATCAGAGAGCTTTGGTCTATCGATTTTCCGAGTATGCTGGTAGGCGTGATTCAACACCCCAGTATGCTGATCTTCCTTGATAACCACCAGTCAGTTGGGCCTAATTCCAAAGCAGGGCAAAAGCGCAATAAAGGACTCAATGAAAACTTAGCTCGAGAGATTTTAGAGTTGCATACCTTAGGCGTGGATGGTGGCTATACACAAAACGATGTTGTTGAGCTCGCGCAGGGTATCACTGGTTGGACGGTGAGCTTTAAACCGGACAGTCCAGGTTATCGCTTTTCATCGACCATGCATGAGCCTGGTGCGATTAACGTATTGGGTAAAGTGTACGATCAGCAAGGTGAAGAACAGGGCATGAGCTGTCTTCGCGATCTTGCAAATCATGAAAATACCGCAAGACATCTATGTGGCAAATTGGTCGAGCATTTCTACGGTGTAGGACACTCTTCATTGGTAGATAAACTCACCAAAGTCTGGATAGATAACGAAGGCATGTTAATTCCGGTATATCTGACATTGATTAATAGCAGCCTCAAAAATAAGGATGAGCGCCTGCGTTTTCGTACACCTCAGGAATGGTATTTTGCCGTGCTCCGCAGCGCCGATTTTGAACCCAACCAGAAGCAGATGCATTCAATGTTGAGACAATTAGGGCAAGAACCGTTTATGTCAGGGTCGCCCGCAGGGTGGCCTGATAACGACGCTGATTATAATAGCTCGGCCGCATTGACTCAGCGTTGGCAAGTCGCCAACCAAGTGGCTAAGCTTTTGATTACCCAGATTGAGCGCAATAAACAGAATCCGGATGACAGGGTGGCACAGATTGCACAACGCCTTTATGGTAATGAAGTCGATGAACACCTACTGACTGCGTTAGAAAAGGCACAAGATGCCAGTTCCAAGTTTGTTGCGCTTTGGATGAGCCCACAGTTTCAATATAGGTAAACGGTTATGACGACACGACGACATTTTTTGAAAGGCGTAGGAGCGGCGTCTCTGGTTACCTTGCTACCCAATTTCTCCTTTGCGTCAACGCAAAGCCCAAATGTACTGATTTGGATAACACTTCGCGGCGCGATGGATGGCCTCAACGTGGTAGTACCAAGTTTTGATGAGCATTACCAAAAATTGCGGCCAACAATAGCACTCACCAAAGATCAGCTTAACCCGTTAGAGAAAGGGTTTGGCTTACATCCAGCATTAAAAAGTGTTCATCAGATGTATCAAGACAAGCAAGCCATGTTTGTTCATGCTTGTGCCACTGGATATCGAAGTCGTTCTCACTTTGATGGTCAGAAGATTCTAGAAAATGGCTCCACGGATCCATTTGATCCGGTGGGGTGGTTGAATCGCTTTTTGTCGACACAACAGAACAACCAAGCGATTGCTATTGATGCCGGGCTACCATTGATTGCTCAAGGTGATGTCAAAGTCAGCAGTTGGTTTCCTCATAAGCTAAAAGCTAAAGAAGAACAAGCCAATTTACTTGCCGAAATGTTCCAATCTGATGCCAAACTCTCTGCAAACTTTGAAGAAGCAATGAAGTTAGAGTCAATGTCCATGGGCGGCAATCAAAATAAACAATTTACCAACTTAGCCAAGCAGGCTGGCAAGTTTGTGAGCTCACCCAATGGGCCTAATATTGTAGTGCTAGAGCTGGGCGGATGGGACACACACTCGTCGCAAGGGGCGGACAAAGGAAGACTTGCCAATCAGCTCAATAAGTTTGATCAAGGTATGGCAGCGTTAAAATCCGCATTAGGCGAAAAATGGCCGTCGACTGTGGTCATTGCAGCAAGTGAGTTTGGACGAACTGCCGCCGAGAATGGGACCAAAGGGACCGATCACGGCACAGGCAATGCGATGTTGGTAATGGGAGGAGCAGTACAACGCTCTAGGGTTTTATCCGATTGGCCAGGATTAGCTAGCAATCAGCTCTATCAGGGGCGTGACTTACAACCAACGTTGGATGTTCGTGCAGTCATCAAAGGTGTATTAGAGCAGCATATGGGGGCGGATCAAACGACGCTCAACAACACTTTCCAAGAGACGCAAGATATTCAGCCTATTCGTGTTTTATCATGACCTTAATGCATCGGCAGAAAAGTTGCGTCTTTTATGGGGTTGCTTCGTCTTAAAGAGATTAACTAAGGCAATGTGGGGTTAGGAGCCTGGGTTTATGCTTGCAGAATGGCAAAATCACAAAACAAAACTAAGAAATTACATCGCGAAACAAGTGGATGATGAGCATTTTGTTGACGACATTTTGCAGGATGTTTACATCAAAGCGAGTGATAATTTACATCAGCTCAAGTCCCAAGGAAGTTTGAGTAGTTGGCTATTTCGCATTGCCCATAATACGATTATGGATCACTACCGTCAGCGTCGTGATTTCGACCAGTTACCGCAAGATCTTGTTCATGAAGAGCCGGATACAGCAGAGCAGGCTCATCAAGAGGTGGCACAATGTTTAAGACCGCTCATAGATGAATTACCAGAGCAGTATCGCACACCTTTAATACTGGCAGAACTTGAGGGAATATCTCAAAAAGAGATAGCGGAGCGAATGGGGATATCGTTATCTGGTGCTAAGAGTCGAATTCAACGAAGCCGAATCAAGCTGAGGGAGCATATCATGCGATGTTGTGATATCGAAATCGGTCACGGCGGTGTGACCGATTATGCTCCAAAGGAAGCGTGGTTAAATCGGCAGTGAATCTCCCCTTAGCCAGTAAGGGGAGTGGGATTTAGAGAGATTTAATTGCGGTGTGCAACCTAGCAAATGACGCTTGGATCTGTGCTCTGTCCACTGCGATATTCATGCGATAGTAATTAGGGTTGGTTTCGCCAAACCATGCACCCGGAGTCAGCCCCATTTTTGCCTCGTTAACCAGCAAAGACTTCAGCGCATCCGGCGCTAGTTGTAACTTGGAAAAATCGAACCAGATTTGGTTGGTACCCTCAGGTTTATACATGGTGATTTCTGGCAAAGATGAGGCAACAAACTCTGCGATCCAATGAACAGTGGTTTGAGTGTATTGTAAGTAGCCTTCAAACCATTCTCTACCTTTCTCGTAAGCAGCGATGGTGGCATAAGTTGTTAGCGCATTCCCATGGTCGATAGCCAATGAACTCACGGTTGATTTGATTTGTTGATACAAAGTGTCGTTATCGGTGTATATATATCCGTTCGCTATGCTGTTAAGTCCAAAGTTTTTAGCGGGTGAGCCAATAATAGAAACCGCTTTCTCGTATCCCAAAGAAACAATTGATGTGAATGTATGAGCGTCGAAAACGATATCGGCATGGATTTCGTCACTAACGATAATCACATCGTAACGGCGGGCAATATCGACCATCGTTTGAAGTTCAGAGCGAGTCCAAACACGACCAACAGGGTTATGAGGGTTACACAAAAGAACCATTTTGGCATTGCCCTGGTTGAGTTGCTGCTCAAAATCGTCAAAGTCGATGGTGTAGTGTCCATCTTCGACCTTGAGAGAATTACCTGCAACCACTCTGCCTGCCGATTCAATCAATCTGCGGAACTGATGATAAACCGGTGTTTGAATCAATACGCCGTCGCCTTGCTGGGTAAATTGGCGAATCAACAGGGCAATAGCACTCAAGACGCCCGGTACTTGCACGAAGTGATTTGGGTCTAATGACAGGTTATGTGCTGTTTCATTCCAGCGCGCAATGGCTGCAAAAACTCGAGAAGAGTCGAACTCGTAAGCGTAAACTTCGCGATCAACAAGACGTTGTAATTCCTGCGTAATTGGATTTGCAATGGGAAAATCCATATCAGCGACCCAATAGGGTACGACATCGTTTGTTCCGTAAAACTGGTTCAACATGGCAGAATCATGTTTGATAAAGTTGTTCTGCGTAGCGGACGTTGATGAGGTTACTTTAAACATAGGTTTCTCTTATCATAAATAAGTGGTCATTAAATTAGACGGTGCTAATTCAAAAAAGACGCAGAGAATTTTGCTTTTTTGAGCAGAACAGTAGTTTTCTCATGCCGCTTGAGTTATAAATTCACTATCACTTTCCTAGGAGTACACGCCTACATGAACAACTAACTCAATTTCGATCGTTTTATACAAGTAACTTTTGAAATCGCAGAGTTAGTGGGCGTTGGCTCGTTCTATCTACACATCTCTATCATCAGCATCATAGCTGACTTAAAATAGTACTATCTGCCAAGCGTCACATGCTCTGTAAAGGAGGATGTATGACTGCATTTCATGCAATTTCAATCTCAAAGCAGTTTCCTGATGGAGACCGACTATTTTCATCGATTAGCTTCTCAACTGAAGAAGGCATCACAGCGTTAGTAGGAAAAAATGGCAGTGGCAAGAGTCATTTGGCGCAGATCCTCGCTAAATTAACCCCACCGTCTGAAGGGCGAGTGGAGTGGGGGAACCAGATCAGATCTGTTGGCTTCTATAACCAATTAGAAAGTGAATCAGACTTGTCTCAAAGTATTGCTCAACTATTAGGTGTGGAAAAAAAGTTGCTCGCCCTTGAGCACATTCAGCAAGGTGATAGCTCTTGTCATTGGTTTGACATGATTGCCGATGATGAATGGGATCTTGCTGAACAATTAGCAAGGCTACTCACGCAACTGCGTTTGCCTACCGATCTCAATATCAAACTCGCGCAATTAAGTGGTGGGCAACGTGCGGTATTAAGGCTTTATGTACTACTGCAGCAAGATTATGACGCATTAGTTCTTGATGAGCCTACTAACCATTTAGATTCTGAGCATGTTGATTGGTTAGTGAAGCAATTGAAAACAATAGACAGACCGGTGCTGGTAGTAAGCCACAATATTGCGTTCCTCAATCACGTTGACAAAATACTCGAGCTGAACTCGTTAGGTATTACCTGTTATGGAGGCAACTACCAAACATTCGTAGCTCACAAAAATGAGCATCTGCAAGCGTTGCAGGACAAAGCAAAATCACTGATTAAGGAGAGAAAGGTAAAAGCAGAGAAAGCACACCAACGGCTAATCACAGCTCAAAAACTCGCGACAAGAGGTAAAGCGCAAAGGACGAGTGGTAGCCAGCCAAAAATACTGATGGATGGTAAAAAGCAAGGCGCACAGAATGCTAACGCCGCGATTGCCGCTCAAAGTGAACGCCAGTTCGCGGTTTTGGATCAAAAACTTCAGCAAGTGACGGATCAAATAGAACAGAATAAAGCGCAGAAATGGTACACCGGAGTGGTTCAAACGAAGGGTAAGACAGCCATCGCGTTTGACGCATTTCAGCATGCTAATGTGCTTGGTGTACCGATTCGTGCGACGGTGCTTACCAGCGAGCATGCGTGGCTAAAAGGTCGTAATGGCTCGGGTAAGTCGACCATTTTAAAGCGAGTACTCGCTGTTAGCCAAAACTCAAGTGATGTGACTGATGGGCTTCGAGTCAATACGCAGTGTTTTTACTTAGATCAACACTTTTCTATACTTAACGGTGATTTAGCGCTGATTGACGCTGTGTGTGAAGGGTGTAATGAGATGACAATTCCTGTTGCTCGTACTCTATTAGCTGGCATCGGTTTTAGGCGAGACAAAGTCTATGACAAAGTCGAGCAACTCAGTGGTGGCGAGAAAATGAAGCTAGCCATGTTGATTGCTTCGCACCAAAAACAGGTGGCTACCCTGTTATTGGATGAACCGGATAATCACTTGGATCTCGAAGCAAAACAACAGTTGATTGTTGCTATTAACGGCTACGCAGGGACTGTGTTAGTTGTCAGTCATGATATGGGATTCATAGAGCAGTTAAGGATAGACAAAGTCATTGCCCTAACTGACTGACGAAAAAGAGAGGCTCAATCGAGCCTCTCTTTTTTAGTTGTAACCTTGATTGTCGAGCACCCTAACGAGTCCTTTCACACAGCGATAGATGACCCAAACGGATGTCCCGACAAGTATTAAGTAGCCAATGCCAAACAGCGGCATGGAGAAGATACCCACGACCGTCAAAATAATGGAGACCCAAAATGTCTGTACTGCGTTTTCGAGGTGATCAGCCAACGGACTACCTGCTGAGGAACTGCGCTTAAGCATGGCCCAGATACCGCCAACGAGATAGAAAATGCCAGTGAAACTTCCTAAAAGTAAACAGGCGTAAGCGACAATGGCGTTAGTTTTAGTTTGTTGGTCTTGTTCGGATAGCATAATCGTTCCCCTGTAATGACTTGATTTAACTATAGTACTTAAAACATGAACCAGAGATGAAACTGAAGGTTTCAAAGTAACAAAGCGGCCTTGAAAGCCGCTTTGTTGTTTACGCTGTACGTGAACTTAAAGTGTGATGTTACTCGCCAGCCACCAAGTGTTTCTTGGTACGAATACTGGCAATGAACATATAGATAGCGGTTGCCATCATGGTTGCAAGTAAATAAGCCATCAAACCTTGTGTACCGTCCATAAACCAATCCGCAAGTACCGGACCAGCGACTGAGCCGATGCTGTAGCAAAACAGCATAACTTGCGTTGCAGAGACAATAAAACTCTCGTCCAATTTGTCACAGCCTAAGTTAATAGCAATCGGGTACAGGGCGAACGTCGCCATCCCAATTAAGAATAAGCTGATCGCCAGTACACTCAGATCATCGCTGAGAATAACTAGGCCGACACCAAATACACCCAATAAACAGAACATGCCCATTAGAGGAGTGCGACCCGCTATTTTAAGTAGTGGAGGTACTAGTGTTTGTACTGCCATACCGCCAAGGATCACTAAGGCCATTAATGCACTTAAACTGCTTTGTGACACGTCGCGGTGCGTTAACTCTACAGGCATCAGACCATAGATAGATCCAAGGGTTAAGCCTGAAACAATACAGCCGATGATTGCAGCATGGTTTAGTTTTGCAATTTGTTTGAACGATAGTGTCGCCGAGTGAGCACTCTGTGGTTGCTGTGTTGGAACGAACATCAGAACCAGAATAGCTGCGCTTAGCATAGAGAGAATCGCCACAAATGGCAGACTACCCTGAACACCGATAAAACCAATCCCAAGCTGACCTAGTGCAGAGCCGCCATAGAGCGAACCCATGTAGAGGCCAAGACGTTTGGCACGGCTTGATTCATCACCTACAAGTAGCCATGACTCAACGATAACGAAGACACCCGCGACAGCAATACCTGCGACAAAGCGTGCAATCAGCCAAGCCCATGCGACAGGCATCAGTGGCAGCGCAACGATCGTAGCGATAAATAGCGCTAGACAGGCAATAAATGCGATACGGTGACCGATATGCTTGACAGCCGGTTCAATAACAACAGCACCAACTAAAAGACCCGCGTAGAACACACTTGCTAGCCAACTTGCGTTGCTTGCATCAATACCGTATTCACCCAGCATAAGCGGGATTAAGCTCATCAAATAACCTGATGCGACGGCATAAAGTGATAGCGCAATAACAGGTACTTTAAAGCCAGTTTTTACTGCGAAATCAGGTGTGTTTTCCACTAGCAGAGCCTCCTAAATAGTCGTTGGAAAATCGAAACAGAATTGAGAAATTGATTAGGTTTTCGCCGCGACTATGAGGCTTGAAAGAGGAGGAGTAAAACTAAAAAAAATGACCATAACGACAACAAATATTTATCGATATATTGGCATTAGTTATCGTTGAAGCGAAGTATAAATGTAGCTAATGTTTAATAAGCTAACGTACTGTTTTTATTAAGTAGTATAGGAAAAATCTCATTGTGAATGTTTGGCGGAAATATCAGTGCTTTATCAAAAAATTAAATCATGGAATATTATTTTCCGACACTAAAAGAGCTGTTTGGGGGTGATCCCCATATGTTGTTTAAAGAAAGCGATAAAAGCACTGTCACTTGAAAATTCCAAAGTATAAGAAACATCTAGAACACTTTGCCCCAGTGCCAATAGCTCTGTGGCTCGCTGCAACCGCCATTGTTGCCGCCAAGATTGAAAGCTCATACCGGTTTCTTTAGCGAAAATTCGACTGACGGTTTTGCTGCTGGCCCCCACATGACGGGAAAACTCCTCTAGTGAAGGGAGGCTTTGCTCTCCGGTCAAAAAATGATTCAAGATGCCCGTGACTCTCGGATCGCTGGGGATAGGTAAGAGGTGCACCTCTGCTAACGCTAATTGAAACTCTTCCCAAAACAGCGCTGTGGTGTTGCAGGTTTGTTCGATACTAATGTCCCAAGACCAAAAGCTCATTCTATCAATCAAGGCTTTCAACAGCTCGTTTACGGTAAGGTACTGTATGGTGTCTGGGGCACTATCAAACAAGTTGGTATCAAAGTATAGCGAGCGATACTCGACGACATTATTCATGCTCGCTCGATGTTCTGTGTTTGGTGGTATCCAAGCGGCTTGAGTTGGCGGCAAAACCGAACGACATCCTTGAAGTTCGATAGTCATGCAACCTTGAGGTGCGTAGAGCAGTTGTCCTTTCTGATGCTGGTGCATGCCTGAATCATGTTTGCCCACTCTTGCTGCAATACCAATAACAGGTGCACTCAATGCGTCAGCATCGAAACGTGTCTGGTGATCAATTAGTGCCATTTGTCTTATTTTCGATGTTTTTTGTTCTTATGATGATATTAGTACAAAATCCATTAAGGCTAAACTCCTCAACATCAAATTAAGAGGAGGAATCACAATGATTCAACAAACGAAATATGGGGAAACAGCGAAACCCCCTTTGTGGTTAATGGTACTACTTATTATGTTTCCTCAAATTGTTGAAACTATCTACAGCCCGGCGCTAGGAGATATTGGGCAACATTTTGGGGTGAGTGATAGTCTCGCGGCAGCAACCATTGCAACGTATTTTTATGCATTTGCGATAGGAGTTGTAGCTTGGGGTATTCTGTCTGATGTATTAGGACGTCGAGCAAGTATGCTATTGGGTTTAACAACCTACGCTATCGGTGTTTTTACGGCTATATTCGTGACATCGTTCGAGATGCTGTTGGTCGCTCGTGCTATTAGTGCTTTTGGCGCAGCAGCAGGTTCAGTGGTCACACAAACCATGCTGCGTGATAAATTCTCCGGTGAGGAATTAGGGAAAGTATTTTCTTTAATGGGGATGGGCATCGCCATTAGTCCGGTTGTTGGCATGTTCGTGGGCGGACAGCTCACCCAGTTAGGCGGACACACCTACGTATTTTGGGCGCTATGCCTACTGGCAGTGATACTGCTTGGTAAAAGTGCGTTGCGATTGCCAGAAACAGGCTGCCAAGAGTCGCGCAAAACGTCCTTAACCCAGACGGCTAAACAGATGCTGCTTGATAAACATATCTGGGTGTCGGCACTATTGGTCGCTGGTTTTAATATCGTAGTATTCAACTATTACCAGATTGGCCCGTTTTTATTTCGTGAACTGGGTTTTGACGCTCAACAGTTCGGATACTCAGGTGTGGTATTGGCGTTTGGAACGTTTTTAGGCAGCTCTATAAACAAACGGCTTCTCACCAAAGGTAGAACCTCGGCATCGTTAATCAAATTGGCTGTTACTTTATCTGCCTTGGGCTCTTTAGGTGTTTACATGACGCAAGACAGCCTATGGTTCTTACTGCCTATGATGGTCGTGGTTATGGCGTTTGGTGTTGGTATTCCTAACGTACTAAGTCAAGCGTTAGTGAACTACAAACAAGCGGTTGGTAGTGCGAGTGCGATTTTAGGTCTGCTGTACTACATACTGATTGCTGTTGGATTATCGGCATCAAGTGCAGTGGCTAACTTAGGGTTATCACTTGTTGCGGTCTCAATGCTTATGATCGTCACTCTATGCTTCAAAGTCCATCGTCAACTTTAATCTAGAATAAGGCCGTTTTCTTTCAACATATCGAGAAAGTGGTCTTTTACCGGATTGATAACATCGGGGTTCCAAATAACGCCAATATCCCAATGATTATCTGTCGAGGGGATCGGGAGGAAACGTATCGTGTCATCAACCAAAGAGCGTGCACTTTCTGGAACAATGATAAATCCTATATTGGCTTTAACCAATGACAGCAAGGTCAAGATATCATCGGCAAATTGGCTTGGTGTGAACTGCCAATTTAGCTCCGCAGCAACCTTTGAGATCTGTTGGTGTAACCCCATTCCTCGCTCTGGTCTCAATGCTAAGTAGGGAAGAGAAGTAAGTATAGACGTCAGTGACGACTCACTATGGCTGCGGTTGACCGCTACGCAAAGTCGATCACTGGAGAGTGTGATTGAAGATAGACTGCTTTCACATGGGAGGCGTGAGTAGGCGATATGCAACTCGCCTGACAGGAGTTGCTCTGTCTGTGTCTGAGATGGGAGATCGTTAAGCGTGACATGGACATCGCTGAAACGCTGCTTGAACTCGGAGATATGTCGAGGTGCAATGTCAAAACTCGAAATACCGAAGCCAACATTAAGATAACCGGATTGCCCAGCTGCAACTTGGTTGGATAACTGATCAAACTTCTCAGCGCTCGCAATGACGCGCTTCGCTTCGGGGAGCAGGCACTCTCCAACAATGGATAATTTCGTCCCGCCTCGATTACGGTCAAATAAGGTCGCGCCAATATCACTCTCTAGCCGATATATTTTTTTCGTCAATGCTGACTGAGTGATAAACAGTGCCTCAGCAGCACTGCGATAGGTATCGCTGCGAGCCAAGGTCACGAACGCTTTTAGAAGGTCGATATTCATGATTCCAAATGGTAATCAATTTGTGATTTAAATTCATTATACGGAATCAACAGTATTTTTTACACTGTGACTTCACTGTTAAGCTCTCATAAGGAGAAAGTATGAAGTCGGTAAAAGTAGCCTCAGTTCAGTTCAATCATAAGTCGGGAGATAAATCTGCCAATTTAGCGATAATAGAGCAATTTGTGACTCGAGCCGCTGCTAACAAGGTAGATATCATCAGCTTTCCCGAAATGTGCGTTACTGGTTACTGGCATGTTTCAGCGCTTACTCGTGATGAGATTTCTGAACTCTCAGAACCTGTGCCATCGGGCGACACGAGCCAAGCACTGTTGGCACTCTCACAACGTCATAATATGAGTATTGGCGCGGGGCTGATTGAAGAGGGTGAGTGCGGTCAGTTATACAACACCTACGTGTTTGTGATGCCGAACGGTGTGGTTCAAAAGCACAGAAAGCTGCATACATTTGTCAGCCCCCATATGAGTAGTGGCGATGAGTATACGGTGTTTGACACCCCTCACGGCTGTAAGGTTGGAATCCTGATTTGTTGGGATAACAACTTGGTTGAAAACGTGAGAATCACGGCGTTAAAAGGAGCGGATATCTTAATTGCGCCCCATCAAACAGGCGGTTGCGACTCTCGAAGCCCAAATGCTATGGGGCTGATTGATCCTCAGCTTTGGCATAATCGACATCAAGATCCACAGACTATCTACAGTGAAATGCAAGGTAGGAAAGGCCGTGCTTGGTTAATGCGCTGGTTGCCTGCTAGAGCTCATGATAATGGACTATTTGTAGTATTTAGTAATGGGGTTGGGGTGGACATGAATGAAGTGCGCACGGGACACGCGATGATTCTTAACCCTTATGGTGAAGTGATTACTGAGTCAAAGAGTCTTGATGACGACATGGTTGTCGCTGTACTGGACGGTCAGGAATTAGAAATGTGTACTGGCCGTCGCTGGATTCGCGGTCGCAGGCCAGAGCTATACCAAGAGCTAACCGAAAAGCAGGGAAATGAGCTCGACCCTTATCATGCGAGATTCTCGCGAGATAAGATCTGAACTTGTTCTAAACACTAAATTGAATAATATTTCGAGAATTGGTCGTCTTTTTTGATTTTGCTTCGTCTTATTAAGAGAGTTAAAACAGAACAGTTGAGAAATATGTTTCAGATTAAACCTGCCACCTTGACTATTGATGGTCAAACGACAGTTATTGGTGCTTCAGAAAAGAACTTAGTCGAATTAGCGAGCAGAGTAGGGGTAAGGATCCCAGCTCCATGTTTGAAAAATAAACGCAAGCATGGTTGCTGTAAAGCGTGTTTGGTTGAAGTGGATGGCCAGCAAACTTATGCTTGTTCAAGTAAGCCTAAGTCGAATACAGAAGTGATAGTTAAGCGTCGAGACCTCGACCAAATCCGAAAAGTGTCGCTGCAAAATTTCAAGCAGCAAGTGAAGTCGGGTGATACGTCATCATGCGGTTGTAGCTGTTAGTCAGCTACAACCTCAGTCAATTGTTAAGAAGCGGCGGCTTTAAGTTTGCCGATTACGCTAAATACAGCCACAACAATGAGGCCTGCGATGATACCGATAACGCCGTTGAGCAGAGCTGGGATAATGGCTTGAGCAACGGATAGGTTGGGTATATCCATGATGATAGGTTCAATAAGATGGTGAATGGCGGGTACGTTATGGACAACAATACCGCCGCCCACTAAGAACATAGCCGCAGTACCAACGATAGTGAGCGTGCGCATCAGTTTAGGGGCAAAGGCAATCAATCCTCTACCAATGCTGGATAATAGTCCTTTTCCTTGAGACTTTCGTTCTAAGTAAAAACCTAAATCGTCGAGTTTAACAATACCCGCAACCAGTCCATATACTCCAATAGTCATTACAACGGCAATCAGACTAACCACCATGATTTGGATGCTGGTGGACTGTCCTTGGACCGTCCCTAAAGCAATAACAATAATCTCCGCCGATAGGATAAAGTCAGTGCGAATCGCGCCGGCAATTTTCTTTTTCTCGTATTCCTCAACGGAGTCACCACCAAGATCCGGTGTGGTTTGATCATCAGTGTGTTCTTTGCTGTGGAACAGCTTTTCCAGAATCTTCTCAGCACCTTCGTAGCAGAGAAACAGTCCCCCAAGCAGCAATAATGGATTGATCAGCCAAGGAGCAATAAAACTGATAATGAGCGCGGCGGGTACAAGAATGCATTTGTTCTTAAGGGATCCTTTCGCGACGGACCACACAACAGGGATTTCACGTTCGGCGGAAACGCCAGAAACTTGATGGGCATTAAGGGCGAGATCGTCACCCAATACCCCAGCGGTTTTCTTTGCTGCTACTTTTGAGAGCAGCGCAACATCGTCCAATACCGCAGTAATATCATCGAGAAGAGTTAATAGACTCAAACCAGCCATAAGCGTTACCTGTTTGCGAAAAAGTCGTCATGCCTGTAAGCAAATGTAACACTAATTAGGACTTTAACAAGCTAGCAAGCAAATGTCGGTGTTCAACCAGATAAGTCTTACAGTTTCACAAAGTTAGTGGCGAACTTGTAACCTTCCCATCGATGCTTCACATTGGAGTACTCGAAAATTTCGCCATTATCGAGGTAAACAATCTGTTCTACATTGACTAAAGGTTCGCCTAGTTTTATGTCTAACTCAGTGGCATAAAACTCATTCGCTTTGACGACCGTGATTTCCATCGTTGAACTGTGGATCTTGAGACCTAGTGTGTCTGTGATATAGCTATAAATAGAATCTTGGGCATGTTCACGCTTTAAACCTTGAATGACATTAATAGGCATATAAGTCTCCTCAACCGCACCCGGTATGTCATCAATGATGCGTACCCGCGTTGTTTTGTACAACATATCTTCAATGTCGCAGTTCAATCTCTCTGCTAAGAAGGTGTCTGCAGGGACGACGGAGAACTCCAGTACTTTTGTGGTTAGGGTTTGACCACTGTCTTGCACATTGGCTTTGGTGCCGTAAAGATGCTTATAACCGGAGTTACCAAGAGGACGTTTCACATACGAGCCAGACCCTCGTTTTCTCACCACTAAACCGTCGGTGACAAGAATATCGAGTGCTTTCTTTATGGTGAGCTCGCTGCATCCGAATTCTACTGCTAACTCACTACCACCAGGTAATTTTTGGTTAGTTGTGTACTGTCCAGAGAGAATCCTCTCCTTGATCGCCTGATAGATATCAGAATACTTAGCTTTGGTGGTGGACATAGTGAATAGATTCTCGCAACATGATAAACATTCTTCATACTAAGCCAAAAAAACCACCAGTTAAAACAATATGGTTATTTTTATTAAATTATATTGTTATTGATCGAGTTTTTTTCTTGCCTCTTATTTGTTTGTCTTTCCGCCAATGATTATCACTGGTTACACCATTGAGCTAAAAATCCGTATTTCTTTGCGTTATAACAATAAAAATGCAATTAGCTATGAAAATGATATTGATTCCCATTTGATCGTAAGTGATAATGATTCTGTTTAATATAACCATAAAATATATAAGGAAAACGGAATGAGTCAGTCTATGAGTTTCATCAAGCGTGTCGCGCTGACACTAACGGCCAGCTTCGCCATGGTTGCGAACGCTAGTGCAGTAACTATTCAGCACTTCAAAGGCACAGCAGAGTTTGATGAAACCCCTAAGCGAGTAGTGGTGTTAGGTAATGGTAGCTTAGATGTTCTAGACCGTTTAGGTGTACAACCAGTTGGTGCTCCACATTCATTGCTTCCAGACTATTTAGCGCAGTACAAAGCGTCGACGGGGAATACAGGTTCAGTAAGCGAGCCTGATTTTGAAGCTATCTTCACGTTGAAACCTGATGTGATTATCGCTGAAAACCGCATGCTTCGCGTTTACGATGACTTAAATAAAATTGCGCCAACAGTGATGTTTTATGTTGATAACGGTGAGTATTGGCAAGATACGCAAGCAAACTGGCGTATGCTTGGCAAACTGTTTGATAAAGAAGCGGAAGCAGAAAAGTTAATCGCAGAGACTCAAGCTCAATTTGATAAAGCAGCTGAGGCGGTTTCCAAGCAAGATTTGGACGCACTTATGTTGATGAACAATGGCAACAACGTGGCGATGTTCAACAAAGGTAGCCGTTTTTCTATCGTATTTGATGATTTTGGTTTTGGTGAATCGACTAGTCAAAATGTTGCGCCGATCCAAGGGTCTCACGGTAACTTGATCTCATTTGAATATGTGGCTGATGCAAAGCCTGAAGTTATTTTCATTTTAGACCGTGAACAAGCCATTGGTCGCAGTGTGGGTAAGGCGAAAGAGTTATTTAACAACCCTCTAGTGAACTCAACGCCTGCGGCGCAAAATAAAAAAATCGTCTATATCAATCCAAATGCTTGGTATATCTCAGGTGGTGGTGTAACCGCTACACAGACCATGATTGCTGATATCGATAAAGCTCTGAACTAATTAAAGTATTCAAAAAGTCTCTCTTAGTTCTCTAGGAGAGACTTTTCTAATTCTTGTTGTTAATTACTGGCCATCATATTCTCAATGACCATCCATAAATACATTCTTGCATGCACATTACTGGTCGCATTAGCGGTTAGTTCCCTCGTACTCGGTGCTGCTCACGTGTCCATTGCGGACTTGTTCCGTGGCGATGAACATGCTTATTCCATCTATGTTGTCAGTCGAGTTCCGCGACTACTAGCAATAATTCTGGCTGGTGCTGGTCTTAGCGTTGCGGGTCTTATCATGCAACAGATCGTGCAAAACCGCTTCGCTTCTCCATCAACGACAGGCACTATCGATTGCGCTCTTTTAGGCTACGTTGCTGGGCTTATCTTTTTGGGTGGTGCCAGTCAGTGGATGCATCTTGGTGTTATCTTCTTTTTTGCCGTTGCAGGCACATTGATCTTTGTGAAATTCTTGCAACGATTGCAATTCAAGAATGCGGTTCTTGTACCTCTTATCGGTATTATGTATGGCAATGTGATATCCGCACTGACAACCTTTATTGCCTATAAGCACGACCTAGTGCAGACCATGTCTTCTTGGACGGTGGCTAACTTTGCGAGTGTGCTGCAAGGGAATTACGAAATCCTGTATCTTGCGGTTCCAGCATGCGTACTTGCGTATTTATACGCACGTCAGTTTAGCGCGGCTAGTGTCGGTGAGAGCTTCGCTAAGAATATAGGTCTCGATTACCAAAAAATCGTTTTCATTGGCGTTATTTTGGTGGCGGTGAGTTCATCAACAGTGGTAATGATTGTTGGTGTGATTCCATTCTTAGGGCTGATCGTACCGAACATTGTCTCTCTATTTATGGGGGACAATATGAAGCGCATTCTACCTTGGACGGCGTATTGGGGCGTTATTCTGGTTCTCGCCTGTGACATCTTAGGTCGCTTAATTATTTTCCCTTACGAAATGCCAATCTCGATGATCATCAGTATTTTCGGTGGTGCTGTGTTTATTTATCTAGTGTTGAGAGATAAAGCCAATGCGTGATTCGTTGAAAGTAACTCTACTTATCGCAGGTTGTTTGGTGATCATTGCGTGGTTTATTGGACAGGGGCTGACAGCGGATAACTACCAGTTTTTCTTGTCTCGTCGTATTCCTAAAGTATCGGCCATTATTCTGGCGGCCGTTGCGATTTCAGCATCGTCTTTGGTATTCCAAACCATTACCAATAACCGCATTTTAACGCCATCCATACTCGGGTTTGATAGCTTGTATCTTATGGTACAGGTGCTAATGGTGGTGATTCTAGGCAGTACAAGCTTTTGGGTTATCCATGCGATGAGCAACTTTATGTTGTCCACTGCAGTGATGATTGGTTTTTCACTGTTGTTGTTCCATTTCTATTTCAAACGCCAGGATAGCAATGTGTTTACCTTATTGCTCATTGGTATTGTCTGCGGAAGTTTGTTCAGCAGCGTCACAGGTTTCTTGACGATGTTGGTTGATCCAAATGAGTTTGCTTCCATCCAGAGTTCTATGTTCGCGAGCTTTAATAACGTCAACGCTAAGCTGGTGTACTGGAGTTTGATTCCACTGTCTCTCTGTTTGGCGATTCTGTTCTACTATGCTCCGAAATTGGATGTGTTGTGGTTAGGCATTGATAATGCGACCAGTTTGGGTGTTAACACCAAACAGCTTACTCAGCGGATTATGATCTTGATTACTATTATGATCGCGATTTCAACGGCGCTGGTGGGTCCTGTCCTGTTCTTCGGACTTATTACAGTGAGTCTGACCCGAGAAATGTTCAATCACTATCAGCATCGCTTTCTTATTATCGCGAGCAGTTTACTCGCGGTATTACTGTTAGTTAGCGGTCAATGGTTCGTAGAAAAAGTTCTCGCATTCGAAACCACGATCAGCGTGATTATTAACCTCGTAGGTGGTTCTTACTTCCTGTTCTTACTACTAAGAAACAGAATTAATTAAGGGTAATGAAGTGATTAAGTTAACAGGTCTAAGTAAAAAGTACGGGAAGACATTTGTTGTTAAGGATGCCGATGCACTATTTCCTAAAGGTGAAGTGACGTCTATTATTGGCCCAAATGGTGCCGGTAAAAGTACTCTATTGTCTATGGCAAGTCGCCTCACGGAGAGTGATGCGGGTGAAGTTGTGATTGGAAACAAGTTGCTCGCTCAGTGGGACACCAAAGAACTGGCTAAACACTTAGCGGTACTGCGCCAATCAAACAACATCAACATGCGCTTCACGATCCGAGAGTTGGTCTCTTTTGGTCGCTTTCCACATTCTCAAGGTCGACTAACCGATGAAGATAATAAAATTATCGATAGAGCACTAGGGCATCTAGGTATTGAAGAGATCCAAAATAAATACCTCGACCAACTCAGTGGCGGTCAGCGTCAAATGGCGTTTATCGCTATGGTTGTCGCTCAGGACACTGACTACGTGTTCCTTGATGAACCGTTAAACAATTTGGATATTAAACACTCTGTAGAGATCATGCATACGCTGCGTAGACTGGCTCATGAATTCAACAAAGCTGTAGTAATTGTGATTCATGATATCAACTTTGCATCCTGTTACTCGGACAACATTGTGGCGATGAAAAAAGGGCAGGTGGTTAAATCGGGTAAAGTCGAAGAAGTAGTGCAGCAAGGGATTATGGAATCCATCTACGAGATCCCATTTGATATCCGTGACGTAGATGGTCGTCGAGTGTGTTTGTACTTCAATAGTTGATCGAGCACGATGTAAAGTCTTACCGTGTTAACGAAATACAAGAATTCAAAGCGTCCCATTTGGGGCGCTTTTTTAGTATTCACAATATGGACTGCCTAGTGCATTGACGCGGAATTATGCAGCGCTCACAAAATTACCACGATGATAGTAATTAAATTAACTAGGTTAATTTAATTACTATAGAATGTGTCAATAGAAACAATTTGGAGAGAACCCTATGAATTATGCTCCGTCTGTCGGTGTCAAATTTAATGAGGACGGCACCGTTCGCCGATTCCCCGGCAACACCTTCCTTTGTCACGTTGTTAAAACCAGCCCGGTATACCAAGAAGTGTTATGGGCACAGCAGCAGTTAAAAGCGATGAAGTGCGCAACTAACTATGCCTTCTTGCCAGAAGCTAGTATGCATATGACGGTTATTGAAGGTTTGTGCGATCAGATTCGAGAGACGACACACTGGAGCTCAAAGTTGGCCGAAGATGTGAATATTGAATCGGCAACAGAAAGTTTCCAAGCTTGGTTACAAGAGGCTGCAGCGACACCTAACTTCCAAATGAAGTTTGATTACGTGTACAACAGTCGCGCGGGCGGAACCGTATTAAGGCTTAAGCCTGCGAACGACGAAACTAAGTCTGCACTTAAAGTATGTCGTGATAATTTGAGTGAACTGACAGGTATTCGTCACCCAACGCATGATGAGTACCACTTCCATATTACGCTAAGTTACAAGGTTATTAATCTTGACGAAAAGCAACAAGCCGAATTGGAGCAAACTTGCCAGCGTATTGAAGAAAGGCTCAATCAGTCTTTTGGAGTGCTTACTCATGGCGCGGTGGAGTTCTGTGTCTTTGAGGACATGTTTGAGTTCAAACCAGTAAAACTGTTGTCGTTGGAAAAGTAACTTACTGACATATAATAAAAAACGGAGTCTATCGACTCCGTTTTTTCATCCCACCTTAACTCAATTAAAGACCTTGCCTAGAATTTCGCCAAGTGCTCGATAAGACAAATGCGTTTGCCCAATAACAAAGTTGTCATTCATCGCTTCCTGGCGGTACTCTGCATCAAATAGATATTGTTTGGTTTGCTCAGCAGCCAGTGACAATTGTTCATCAGATATCGTGGCTAAGCCTTGTGAATCCCACGAATGGTTCTCTCCAAGATCGATGATATTGAAGTTGAACTGCGCAATATCGGTTTCATAAACAGGATAGCGATAAACGACTTGTGGTACTTTAGCCACTAACCCTTCTAAGAACTGATTACCCCAACCTTCAAGCCAGCTCGGGTAGGTAACAATATCCGCATGAACATAAGCGTCCCAGAGGGAATAGCATTTTTCGCCATTTATTTCACAGCGACTGTGTTCGATATAATCATTGATAAACAGCATCTGCACATTGTTTTGATCTGCTTTTTGCTTCAGCTTATCAAAGTACTCTTGTTCTTCGTTCATACCTGCTAGAACAAGGACAATTCGACTCTCTTTAGTGATGGTTTTGTCGTTGTAAAGTGCTTGTCCAACCCAGTTTGGCAGTTGCCGATTGAGCTTCGCAATAAGGTCAATCGCCAGTTCAATACCTTTGCGTGCAACGATTCGAGTGGCTTGTAGAAAGACGATGTCGTTATCGGTTAGTCCGATTTTCTGTTTCAAGTCTCGGTTATAGTCGTCAAGGCACCAATGACTGTTGTCGAAATCAAACACATTGGGGACGACGGTGGCATGCTTGCCAGTTTTGTTCTTGAGTGACTCAAAAGCAATCTGATTGATGACGCAGTGTTGGTCGGCGTCGCGACGTGGAGGAAAGTATTCGTCTAATATGTCTTGGATTTCTGGGTACACGGGTTTAGCGAATTTCTCGCGTTCCCAGTGGAAATCGTGATGGTGATTGACAACTTTAACATGAGTGTTGCGAATGGCTTTCTCCAATCCAATTGCGGCAGCGAGGCTGTGCCCGACTGCGAAGATATTATTAGGAACGATAATATCTATTTCAAGGTCTCGAATGATAGCCGTTACTGCGTGTTCAATATCATCAGCTTGAGTGTGGATGGCAGTGAGTAGGTCATCTGAGCTAGTGAAAAACTTAGGCTCAATAAAAGCGTCGTGAGTAATTTTAGCGTTCAATTCATCTTCATAACGAAGTGCTTCGACACAAGAAGCATTAACATTTCCAGCACTGCCGGCCAGATAGAAAACCTGGTGACCCTGCTGCTCTAATGCCCACTTCCATTTATCCATTTCTAGCGAAACACCGTCGGTTTCGCCAACACGATAGTGCGTTAGTAGTATTCTCATGCGTTATTGAGTTCCAAGATGACCGTTGAATACAAGTTGAGGCCTTGAGGATCGTTTCCTGGAGCGTTCCTACCTCCGGCCGCAACGCGGTTAAGTAAATCCATTGTTGGTGCTTCAGTGGTGCTTGTTTTTGCGGCGTATACCTTCATCGCTGAACCACCGTCGATGGAAATCGCGTTAATGACAGATTCGCCATCGAAGAAGTCGATATCGGGTTGTGATAAACGCTGAACAAGGTTGGCAACGTCAACAATGTTGGCGCCAATACTCATCTCGTGTCGACCATCAAACAGCAGGTAACCGATGTGGTTTTCAGTTTCGATAAATAGACCAGAAGGTTCTCGGATGAGCGCATCAAAATTGTTGGTTTCTTTTCCTGAACGTGATAGAGGGGAATCGGTGTTGGCGACAGCATCTAGTGCGGCTTCTGCTTGCATTGCGGATACTGTAGGACCAGTTGGAACCAACGATTGTCCGTTAATAACAGAAGGAACTAGGCCACCTAAAATCTGTTTATAGTCGCAAAGGTCAATCTCGTTTGCGACAGGGATAACCTTAACCGCTTGCCCGACTTGAGGTGTCTCAGAGAACAGCGATTCAAAATACTTCTCCTCAATGGATATGAGTGTTCCGAAAGAAGGAAGAGGGCATGTGCCATTCCATATCGCGACAACCTCTTCGAATGGCTTAGTGCCGTCGCCTTGATTGGCTAGAAACAGGTTCACTCTTCCTTCTAACTCAAGCATTGGAGAGAACTCAACTAGGTCGCCTTGGTGCTGCATTGGGAACTTAACATTAAACAGAGCGACATCGTGCTGTGAAAGTAACTCTAGCGATGGGTTAAAGCAATCAACATCAAAGTTTGTCCCGCCAATAGTGACGTTAAATTGGCGAAAAGTCAGAGATGGAACGATCTGCACATTGCCTGCATGGTCTATGGCAACAGCGGCGTCATGGGCACTTGGGAAACCGGCAGTTTCAACCTTGCCATTTTCATCTGAGAAATAGTAAAAACCTAGGTATGACAGCACTTCTGGCAGTTGATGGTCTGGGTTTGGAAAGCGGCGTCTGTGTGACCAAATATGGTCTCCGATATTCAGCTCTTTAGTCATAAAGTAGCCAAGGTTACCAATCAACCCATCCAGATTGTTTTCTGATTCAAGTCGATCTCTCAGGTCCTCTAGCTTATTGCCCTTGAAGTGATAGCCAATGCGCGCTTTATCGATGTCTGCTTGTGGTGCTAACACTAAAGAAACGGATGTAGAACATAGTGAACGAGGCTCGCTAATTAGCTCGTAATCCGAGGCGCTAGGAAGTTGCGCAGCGTCAAGCTGCGGCATTGCAAAATGCGCTCTTTTTACCTTTAAAGATGGCTTTTCATGTTTCAACTGTTGGTATCGTTGTGCCAGTCCTTGTTCAAAGGCGGGCTCAACACAACCATGTAAAGGGTTGCCTTTCGGGCCATGTTTAATTTCGTAGCCAGGCACCACTGATGGGTTGAAGTAACGATTTGGCTCGATATCAATAGGCTCCCAACATTGGGAATTCATGCTTGTGACGTTGTTAGAGACTCGCTCTGGAAAACATTTGGTGTTCATGGTTGTTGTTCTTATTTCGTGCTAGTTGTTTTAGTAAGCGAGGTTGTATAGAGGTAGCATAGCCGCACCTGTGGCTGCAATTTTGTCACCGGAAATGGCCGCCGGAACAATGTTAGGCATGGCTTCATCAGGTTCGAGATACTGTTGAATGGATGCAATGGCAGCAAGGTGTAGTTCTTCGACTAATTGTGGTGGTAACAAACCGCCAATGATGATCTCGTTTGGATCGCAAATAGAGCGAATAGCTTGCAGCGCAGACGTTAGTTGCAACTGAGCATTACTTTTCCATTCGACCACTTTTTCCGGTTTCTTTTCTAACAAAGTCGCAAGCGTATCGGCTCGGTGAGCGCTAGGCTCCGATAGCCCTAGTTTTTCATACAGACAAGACAGAGAAGGACGATTGTCACGCTCAGGAAACAGCTTACCAATGCGACCCGCATTGCCTCGTGCACCGCGATAGACTTCGCCTTCAAAGAAGTGACCGCCACCAATACCATAACCAAGATATAGATAGAAAAAGTTCGCACCAGTACTTCGGCGGGAGCGCACAGATTCACCCAATGCTGCGGCTATACCGTCGTTCTCAATCCAGCATGGCAAATTGAATTTAGCTTCTACCGCGGCTTTGATGTCGATTTGCTCCCAGGCTTTTAAGTGAGGAGGCATGGTGAGGGTGTTAGACTCTTTGTTGAAGTTGCAACTGGTCGTAACGCCAACTCCAATTAGCTTAGAAAACTCGCTACCAAAGGCAACAGAAGTGACATCGATAAGACTAGATAGTTCTTCAAGTGCGCTTTGAGGGTCTGAATAGATGCCTTGAATGGCTTTAGAGAAAATAGCTTCTCCTTCAAGGTCTACCAATTCAATGCTGATTTTTTCCAGCTCTATGTTTACTCCTAAGCTATAGGCTGCTTGAGGGTTAATACCTAGCTCAATACCAGGTTGACCTCTGCCCCCCTGTTGCTTACCAGTGACGACAATAAGACCTTCATCAAGCATCTTCTTGGTGATCTTTGTAATGGCCGCAGGCGTTAAACCACTGGTCTCAGCAAGGGCTGCTCGTGTGGTTGGTGCTTGTTGACGGATCAATGCAAGAATTGAACGCTGTGTGTCTGTTCCGAAATCTATCAATGGTGTTTCCTTAACTGAAAATCTCTTTCTATTTGATTTGAAAGCTAAATCAATGACATACATTGACACATTTAACCTTCAAACCAAATAGGCCCGGCCAAAGACCGGGCAAAAATGTTACATAAGTACGTTTTGAACAAATGCTTTCTTGGCTTCCGTTGCGTACTCTGATGTAAAGAACTCAGAGCTGTACTTACGCTGTGCGTTGTCGATAAGTGCGTTGGAGTCATCAGCATCTGGGTGCTGCGGTGCTGCACCAAACGTTGCGTTTAAGCCCGTTTGTGCTTGTGCCGACGTAATCCAGTGGATGAATACCGCAGCCGCTGCTTTGTTCTTAGCATTTTTCGGCATTAGGATGATGTTACCGCCACCTGGCATACCAAACTCTGGAATATAGAACTTGATACGTTTAGTGATCGCCCCTTTTTTCTGTAGACCTGCTAGATGATCTTCCCAAGCTGGTGCCATAGAGATTTCGCCATCATTGATGCGCGTTAAGCTGTCTGCATTTGAAGCGGTAATAACGATGTTGTCTTGATTACCTTCAAACCACTCCCACGTTTTTGACCAAGTAGGAATTACAGACTTGTCCATTTCATTTTGGAAGTAGACATCGTTGTTGCCTGATGCGTAGTAAATTGCACGTTGAATGAAGGCATTACCTGCACCGCCTTTGTTTGGATCGTTCACACCAAACTGTTGTTTGTGTTCTTTGATCCAAGTTGTCAGGTCATCAAAAGACTGAGGCAGGTTGTTTTCATCGACTCGAGTTGGGTCATAAGCAAAACCTGTTTGGTTGCCCCAGAACGCATAGGCATAACCTTGAGTGTCGACGCCAACAAGATTAGTTCTTAACTTTTCGCTACCCGGAATAATATCGGTCAGTGGACCATAAACGACGTTGCTTTGCAGTAGCATCGGCAGTTTCACAGTATCGAGTGCCATCACATCGATGCTGCCTTGGTCGCGGCGTGCTTCAGCAAGTAGCTTATTGCGGTTACCTGATTCATTACCTTCTGGCACGCGAACTTTAATGCCGTACTCTTTCTCAAATTCTTTAAAGAATTTTCTGAATTCAGGCTGTAGATACCAGATGTAAGCGTTCACCATTTTTTCTTGTTTCGCTTGCTCGACAATTTCATCCCATGTCATGTCGTTTAGGTCATAAGCCAATGCATTGGTAGAAAGACCTGCAAGTGCAGTCATGGCTGCGGTTAGAACTAATTTTTTCATAAATCCATTCTCTTAATATCTTTATAGTTGTAGGTACAGTTAGGCTTTACCGGTAGAGTCCGCCAGATAGTTGCCTTTAAGCAAACGCTCGATAATGAGCATCAAAATTACGTTTGGAATCACAAGGATGAGTGATACCACCGCCGCGTTTGGACGGATGAAAGAGTAACCTAAGTAGGAATACAGGATGGTCGGTACGGTGACATAATCCGGTGATCCAAGAACAAAGGCGATGTTGAATTCTTCAATACTGATCACCAGACAGAAGATCAACGATGCCAATAAGCCAGGTTTTAGCATTGGCAGATACGCGTGTTTAAATGTTGTCCAAGGGCTGCCACCTAAGTCACGGCTTGCCTCAATAAGATCTTGAGGAACGCTTTTGAAACTGGCTGACAAAATACGGATAGCATAAGGCAAAGCCAGTACCGTATGGCCAATCACAATGCCAAGGTAGGCGTTAGACAAATTAAGGTTGATCAGCATCGAGCTAAAGAAGACACCGATGATCATACCCGGCATAACAAGCGGTAGAAGTGTGACAACTTCGGCCACTTTCTTGCCCGGAAAATCCTTGCGGCCTAGTGCGTAAGCCGTTGGAAGTGCGAGCAATACTGTCAAAAGAGCGACTGCTGGAGCAATCGAGTAACTGTTAGTTAGTGCTTCCACTAGACCTGAGTTTTCCCACATGTCTGTCCAACGTCCGAATGACATCACCGGTGGAAGAACATCTGGATAGCTCCATGGGTGTTCCGGGTCTACGAGTGACCAGATGAGCGCCATAATAAATGGCACACCTAACCAGAAGAAGTTGACCGCAAGAAACAGTCCAATAGCGATTTTGTTGATCAGTTTGCCATTTGCCGTTCTTATTTTCGGCAGTTTGCGGCGTGGTGCTTTTGCTGTTGAGGCGAGTGCAGTCATTATTTCAGCTTCCCTTTCTTAGTGGCTAGTGGGGCAGTCAGTAGAGAGATAGCCAGTGAGGCGATTACAGCGGTCACCATGATGATGACGGCCACAACAGCACCTTTGTTCCATTCCATAAACTCTGTTGAGGTAATGTGCATTAACATAGATAGCGAGTAAGTGTTCTTAGGGCCCGCAATCGAGTAGAACGAGTAGTCACCTAGAGCACCGATGAAAATTAGAATCAAAGATACTTGCAGGGCTGGTATAGATAGTGGGAACACGATGCCAGTGAAGCGACGCCATGCGTTTGCGCCAAGATCTGAGGCGGCATCGAGAACATCATTTCGAATTGAGTTCACCGCACCCGCAAGTAGAATCATTGCAAACGGCAGCTGTTTCCAGATTTGAAGAATAATAACTCCCCAACCGAAGTTGTCGTTTTGCATACGAATCGGTTTTTCAGTAATGCCAAGCCACATCAAGCCTTGGTTAACCACACCATGGTACGAAATCACGTTAACCAACAAGAAAGCGGCAACCAAACCTGGAATGAACATAGGAGCGCGCAATAGACCTGTAATCGTGGTTGAACCGGTAAAGGGCTTACGTAGCCAGAGCACAAGCGGGTAGGCCAGAGACACCGCGCCAAGAGCGCCAATGACTGATACTTTAATAGAGTAAATCAGTGACTTGTGAAGTGTTGGGTCAGCAAGTGCATCACGCCAAAATTCAGTGGAGAAGCCACTCTCTCCCATCATGTTATGAAAACCAAAGCTCTGGGCAACCACCATGTAAAACGTTGAACCCATCAAAAGTAAGATGGTGCCTACGCCAGGCAATAGCATGAGCCAGGTTTTCCAGTGGGTGCGTAGACTAGTCATGCGGCACCTCTTCAAGGAACCTAATGCCAGTCTTAGGGAAACTGAATGTTAACTGGTTATCTTGGAACTTAGGCTGTTTTGGTAATTGAATACGCATTTCTAGTGGAACTTCATTAAGTGATTCCACTAGAAGGTCGGTGACATTACCCATGAAAGCCATTTGATTGACGCGCACTTGGAAGCGGTTGATATCGCTATCTTCAGCTAAGCGAGCGTCTTCTGGTCGCCAACAAACAAAAATATTGTCTGACTTTGGTGGTTCATCAGATTCAACGATGAAATCACCAATTTCTGTTGTGACCGAGTAAGTGTTGGCTTGCTCCGTCTTGTTTACTTGTGCAGGTAGAATGTTAGCGGCACCAATAAAGTCAGCAACAAAGCGGTTTGCTGGACGATAGTAGATGTCTTCCGGGGTACCAATCTGTTCGATACGGCCACGATTAAGCACAACGATCTTGTCTGACATGGCTAGTGCTTCTGCCTGATCGTGTGTCACGTAGATAGCAGTAAGATTGTAGCGTTTTTGAAGTTCGCGGATCTCAAAACGAACCGACTCTCTTAATTTCGCATCTAGGTTAGATAATGGCTCGTCGAATAGGATTACAGCAGGTCGAGTCACCATCGCGCGAGCAAGTGCGACGCGTTGTTGTTGTCCACCTGACAATTCGCTTGGCATTTTATGAGAATGTTCACCCAGATCGACCTGTGCGACGGCTTCTTGAACGCGCTCAATCTGTTCTGCTTTTGCTACGCCTTTTTGGTTCAAACCGAAGGCAATGTTGTGCTCAACGCTCAAGTGAGGGAAAAGCGCGTAAGATTGAAAACACATAGAGGTATTGCGCTTTTCTGGAGAAACATTAGTGATGTTTTCATCGCCAATTAGAATCTCACCAGAATCGGGAGTGTGGAAACCACCGATCATTTTTAACAACGTTGTTTTGCCGCAGCCAGAAGGCCCAAGAAGAGTAACCATCTCTCCCTCTTCCGCCACAAAGCTAATGTCTTTAGATGCGACAAAATCATCAAAATTTTTACAGATATTTTTTAGTTCTAATCGGGACATTGAGTTGCATTCCGTTTCAGTAGAAGTTTGCACAGATTTGGAGTCTAGCGCTTCATTATTGCAATTACATTAACTGAGTTAATTTAATTGATCTGTGAAAGTGGTCACGTGATAAGCGTTATTGACGGATTTACTGATGAGAAAGGTTAGATAGTGTGATCTTACGCATGTAAATAGTTGGCTTACATTAATCTAGTTAATTTAATTGAGGTGTTTTTGAGGAAGAGAAAAGAGAGAGGGAGTGGTCACTCCCTCTCTGAAGGCTAGCTAAGCAGATCGAGAATCTGCTGAGTTTTTGAGGACATTAATTCGGTATTGTGTCGTGACTCTACGTTCAGTCGCACCACTGGTTCAGTATTAGAGGTACGTAAGTTGAATCGCCAGTCATTAAACTCCATGCTGAGACCATCGGTATAATCGACAACAAGGGCATCGTGTTCAAAAGTTTGTTGAACGCGCTTGATGGCAGCTTTTGGATCTTGCAGTTTGGCGTTGATTTCGCCCGAAGATGGGAACGCGACAATACGATCGGCAACCAACTTAGAGAGCGGCTGCTGCTTCACACAAAGAAGCTCACTGACAAGCAGCCAAGGAATCATTCCACTGTCACAGTAGGCAAAGTCTTTGAAGTAATGGTGCGCACTCATTTCGCCGCCATACACTGCATCTTCCAAACGCATACGCTCTTTGATGAAAGCATGTCCCGTTTTAGACATTATCGGAGTACCGCGATTCTCTGTGACGATGTCGATGGTATTCCAAGTTAAACGAGGATCGTGGATGATTCGAGCATTTGGATTCTTCTGCAAGAACGCTTCTGCTAATAGACCCACAATGTAGTAGCCCTCAATGAACTCACCTTGCTCGTCAAACAAGAAGCAACGGTCAAAGTCACCATCCCATGCAATACCCATATCAGCACCGTGTTTTACAACTGCTTCAGAAGTGGCGGCACGGTTTTCCGGTAGTAGTGGATTAGGAATACCATTTGGGAAACTAGAGTCAGGTTGGTGATGAACTTTGATAAATTCGATGGCAATGCCCAACTTGGCGAATTTTGCTTCCAGATCGTCAATAACATGACCTGCAGCACCATTGCCTGAATTTACTACCAGCTTAAGTGGCTTGATGTTGTTCGGCGTAATGTAGCCAAGCAAATGCTCGGTGTATTCATCAAGGTTAGACAGTTTTTTGTATTGTCCAACTTGAGCAATTGACTCAAAGTCATTTTGTTCAGCGAGCTGCTTAATGTCGTTCAAACCAGTATCACCACTGATTGGCTTACCGTTATCTCGAACCAGTTTCATCCCATTGTAGTTAATAGGATTGTGGCTTGCGGTGACTTCGATTCCGCCATCTACGTCCAGTGACTGGGTCGCAAAGTAAATCTCTTCTGTACCTGTCATACCGATATCAACAACATCGGAACCTGCATCCATAATGCCACGCGCCAAGGCAAGTTTAAGACTTTCTGATGTCTCACGAACATCGCCACCCACAACTACGGTTTTAGGTTTTAGAAATTGCGCATATGCTCTGCCAATGCGGTAGGCGATATCCTCGTTGAGTTCGTCTCCCAACTTGCCGCGAATATCATAAGCTTTAAAACAGCTAAGTGCTTTCATGACTAGACCTTATCCTTGAAAAATGTCCGAAAGCATCGCTTTTAATGCGCCATAAGACAAGTGCTTTTCGCCAATGTCATAGTTTTGTTGCATACCGGATGATCTCAATTCAGCATCAAACAGATACTCAAGTGTTGAATTGACGGCGCCGTTTAACGTTTCTGGAGCGATGACAGCGAGTCCAGATTCATCCACTTGATGGTCATTGCCAAGGTCGATAATGTTAAATTGGTAATCGGCGATATCTAAGTCAAATACAGGATAGCGATACACTACCATAGGGACTTTAGCGACAAGTCCTTCTAGAAATTGATTTCCCCAACCTTCTAGCAAACTAGGGTAGGTGATGATGTCTGCGTGTGAGTAGACGTCCCACAAAGAATAGACTTTTTGCCCTTCTTTCTCACCGCGAGAATGACCTACCCAATCATTGATAAACAGTAATTCCACGTTGCAGGCCTTGGCTTTATTCTTCAATAAGTCAAGATAACTGTCTTCTTCACACATTCCTGCAAACATAAGGATTAAGCGACTGTCTGCACTAAATATTTCTCCGTTATAGAGCGTTTTTCCAACGAGCTCTTCACGCTGTCTGCTCATTGCATCAATCAAGTCGATTGCCAGTTCGATGCCTTTTCTTGCAACAATACGTGTTGCTTGCAGAAACAGGATATCATTTGCGCCGACACCGAATCGTGCTCGCAGATCTTGATTGTATTCATCAACTTTCCAATCACTGCCCTGAAAATCGAACACATTAGGCACCACCGTAGATTCGATGTCGCGGCGTTTTTGAAGTTCTGTTTGCGCGATACGGTTGATCACACAGTGCTCAACCAGTGGGTGTTTAGGAGGAAAGAGGGTGTTGAGCAGTTGCTGAATGCCTGGAGACGTTGGGTTTGAGTATTTAACACGTTCCCAATGAAAATCATGATGATGGCAAATAACACGAGTCTGCGTGGCTTCGACCGCTTTCATAATACCGAGTGCGGCTGGTAGGTGATAGCCAAGTGACAGCATGTTATTTGGGACAATAATGTCAATATCTCGTTGGTCGATAACCTTGATGATACCTGCGGCAATGTCATTGGCTCGATGTTCAATGGCGTCTAACAAAACCGATTCTGATGCGTAATCATCGCGGCTCACATAAGCGTTGTGAATGATTTTGTCGTTGAATGGCTCTAAATAATGTAACTCTGGCACGAGATCAGCGTCTGTACTGCCTGAACTCCCGGCTAGATAGAAAACCTTATGGCCCAAGCTCTCCAGAGCCCATTTCCATTTGTCCATCTCAAGAGATACGCCATCAGTTTCGCCTACACGAAAGTGTGTAAGGAGGATATTCATGTTTCACTTTCCCTATAATTTCTGAATGTGGTTGGACGTAATTTAGAGGATTATATAAACGGATATAATGATAGTTTTACAAATTAGTGATCGAATTCACGATAATCCAAAACCGGTTTTGGTTATCTGAAAAAATGAGACTTGGCTCAATTAATAATCAATAAAGCCTGTTTAGACTAGGTGCAAGTCGCAATTATCAAGTGGTTAAATTAAAAGCCACTATTTTTTGGAAAAGTATCAAAACCGGTTTTGGTTGTTTGATTTGTAATAATGGATATCAACATGGCTCAGGAACAGACGGCTAACTCTCAAGTTAAAAAAGACCTGCAACAAATCTTGGCAGGTGTGTATTCGCCAGCTCAACTTAATGAACTCATCCCCAACCTTCTCAATGTTATTGCGAATCAGCCTGAGTATGTGGGCAAAAAGCAATGGGTAGATCAAAACGACATCATGCTGATTACGTATGGTGATTCAATCAAAAAACAAGGAGAAGCACCTCTTCATACCCTAAGAGAGTTCTTAAACGATAATGCTGCGGATGTGCTCTCTGCGGTGCATATTCTCCCGTGTTATCCCTATACCTCAGACGACGGATTTTCTGTCGTTGATTATTGGAAAATCAACCCAGAATTGGGTGATTGGCAAGATGTTCAATCATTGTCGAACAACTATGACCTAATGTTTGATGGGGTGATCAACCATATTTCAAAATCCAGTGATTGGTTTCAAGGGTATTTAAAAGGGGAAACGCAGTATCGAGAGTTTTTCACCGAAGCTAATCCAAACCGAGACTACAGTTCAGTTACACGCCCTAGAGCATTACCATTACTGACGACTTTTGAAACCGCAAACGGTACAAAACATATCTGGACTACGTTCAGCGAAGATCAAATTGACCTTAATTTCCGTTGTCCTGAAGTGTTTCAGAAAATTGCCGAGCTACTGCTGTTTTATGCTCAGCAAGGAGCCTCTTTTATTCGCCTTGATGCGATTGGATTTATGTGGAAAGAGTTGGATACCCCTTGTATTCATCAGCCCCAAACTCATGCCATTGTTCAGGCGCTGCGAGCATTAATGAGTGCCGTGGCTCCTCACGTTAAATTGATCACTGAAACCAATGTACCGCATAACGACAATATTAGTTATTTCGGCAATGGTGAGAATGAAGCTCATTTGGTGTACCAGTTCCCGCTACCGCCATTAACACTGCATACATTGCAAACTGGCAACAGTGAAAAGATTGTTGAATGGATGTCGAGCTTAGAGCCGTGTTCGGAACAGACCACATTCTTCAACTTTTTAGCCTCTCATGATGGCATTGGTGTGCGTCCTGTAGAAGGTATCTTAAACAAAGAGCAAGTCGACCATTTACTATCGGTAGTGCAGACCAATGGTGGCCGCGTTTCATACAAAGATAACGGTGACGGTACACAAAGCCCTTATGAGCTGAATATCAACTATTTCGATGCCATCCGTGATGCGAATTCGGATGACCAAACTAACCTAGATCGCTTTATGGCGGCCCAGTCCATTCTCATTTCGATGGCGGGGGTTCCTGGAATATATGTACACAGTCTATTGGGGTCGGGAAACGATATAGAAGGATTGGAACGCCTAGGGTATAACCGCGCGATTAACCGTGAAAAGCTCGAACGTACTGAAGTGGAAACTGAGTTGGCTAATCCAGAATCTCGTCGTGCCCAAGTGCTATCTCGCTTTAAACATATTCTGGGTATTCGTAAGCAACAGAGAGCATTTGCTCCTAGCGCAAGTCAGCGTGTAGTGGCAACCAGTGAGCAATTGGTCACTTTTGTGCGTGATGAGCAAGTATTGGTGGCTATTAATATTTCAAATCACGCGGTTGAGCTAGATACCAATGCAGTGCTTAAAGGAGTCTCTCACGATTTGATTTCTGGTAACAACTTAAGTGGTGTTGTTACTGTACAACCATATCAAGTGATGTGGTTAGCTAAGTAGAAAATAGAGCCAGCCTGGCTGGCGACTCATAAATTACATGAATCCTAAATCGTAAAGGATATAACGATGAAACTAAAAACTCTGACCCTTGGACTTGCCGTAGCTGGTTTAGGCTTATCCAGCCTTGCACAAGCGACTACAGTTGAGTATTGGACAACACAAACCCAATCAGACCGCCTTCAGACGATAGAAGTGATGGCTGATGTGTTCGAAGCATTGAACCCAGGTATCGATGTAAAAGTAGTGGCAGTAGATGAAAATGACATGCCCAAGCAGATTGCTGCAGCTGCCGCATCGAATACGCTCCCCGATATGATTGAAGTAGGCTCTAACCTGTCATTAGCGTTTGCTGAGCAAGGCATTGTTGATGTAGACGCCACGACCGCAACCATAGAAGCAGTAGGTAAAGACCGTTTTTATAAAGGTTCATTGAAGTTGGTAGAAGACCCGGACAACAATAAATTTGTTGCTCTACCATATCGTGGTTGGGTTCAAGGTATTTGGTATCGTGCTGACTGGTTTGAGGAAGCGGGTTTAGAGCCACCGACAACATGGGAAAACATTCAAAAAGCGGCGAAGTACTTTAATAAGCCTCAGGAAAACCAATACGGCATCTTAATTGGCACTAAAGCGGATAGCTATGCTGAGCAAGTTTATACGCAGTTTGCCCTATCAAACGATGCAGGTCAGTTTGATAAAGACGGCAACCTAATATTCAACTCTGAAGCGCAAAAAGAAGTTTTAGACTTTTATAAAGATCTTTCAAAGTACACACCTCCGGGTCCACAAACATGGCGCGCACGTGACTACTATTTGCAAGGCAAGCTAGCGATGTTCTTCTACTCCACGTATATCATGGATGACATTGCACTCGCCGAAGCTGCGGCAAGTTCATTGAGTAACGAGAACTTCAAAGATCTTAAAGGCGCGACATTTGATCCTAATCTAGCGAAGAACACGCGTTTAGCTCCAGCAATCACTCATACTTCTGCTTCTACATTTGGTACCTTGGTTGGTTTCTCTATCATGAAGAACGACAACAAGGATGAAGTGGAAGCGACTAAAGCGTTCATTGAATACATGAACGAGAAAGATCAGGTTGTTGCATACTCTCATATGGCACCTGGTGGCCACCTTCCTATGCTTCGAGACATCGCTGAAACTGATGAATTCCTTAATGATCCAAAAGGCATTTTTGCTAACTATGGTAAAGAGTCCATTAAGGAGATCATTGCCGGTTTTGAGAACATCAAGAACTTCTCCATTGTGGACGGTAAGGCGTTCCCTGAATCTGGTGAAATCTTCTCGAAACAAATCATTCCACGCATGATCTATAGCTCTGTGATTGAAGGACAAGACACGCAAAAATCGTTGGATTGGGCTGAAAACGAGATGCAGCAGCTTATCAAAAACTAACTCTGCATAGCGAAAGACGTCGCTGGCTAACCAGCGGCGCACCTTCACTAAGAACCTTTACGGGGCAGCATGGTGCGCTGCCTCAGATTAACAAGGAATTACCATGACACCATTAGAGAGAGCAGAAGCGCGGTTCGGGTGGAAGCTTGTCGCTCCGACCATTGGCATTATTGGGCTTTTGATACTCTATCCAATCGTTTTTAATGTTTACCTAAGCTTCTTTGATGTAAAGCTGAACGGTGACAAAACTTTTGTCGGGATTGCCAACTACGCTCGCTTACTGGCAAATCCAGACTATTACTCATCAATTGCAACAACCGGTATTTACCTATTTGGCACTGTTGCTGGCACTACGTTGTTAGGACTCGCAGTCGCATTATTGATGCGTAATCCGTTCCGAGGTCGTGGCCTAGTGAGTGCCGCTATCCTTATGCCATATTTTGCGCCGGTTATTTCCGTTGTGTTTGGTTGGCAATTTCTTTTTGACCCTGTCAACGGTGTCTTTAACTGGTTAATGGTTGATGTACTGCATATCTGGAATCAACGAACCAACCTCATTGGTGAGCCGGGTTCGGCTGTTTGGGTCGTTATTATCTTTGATGTTTGGAAGCATTTCCCAATTGCATATCTATTGATCCTATCCAAGTTGACGTCGATTCCTAAAGATCAATACGAAGCGGCGGCGATTGACGGTTATGGACCAATTGGACGTTTCTTCCATGTGACGCTGCCAGAGATTTATTTCGTATTGGCAACGGTAGTGATTCTACGTTTGATTTGGAACCTGAACCGCTTTGAAGACGTGTTCCTTTTAGCGCCCAATGTTCAAACTCTTCCAGTATTTACGTACTACCAAGCCTTCACCGGGGTCATTGATCAAGGGCTTGCTGCTGCAACCTCCGTGATTCAGTTCAGCGTCTTGTGTGTGCTGATTTGGTTCTATGTTAAGAAAATTCTTAAGTGGTAATTCATTATGTTAGGAAAACCAACAATTAAAGGACGTATTGGATTTGCGTTAGCAATTTTCTTACTGGTGAGCTTCTGCTTACTTCCATTTGCGCAAATTCTGTCGACTTCACTAAAACATCAGTTTGACTGGGGCAACCCGTCATTGATTCCGCAGGTCGTTAATCTCGACGCCTATAAGGAATTATTAGGTTTAACTGAGCAAAAACAGGTAGAGATACCGGCAGCAATACAAAAGATTCTTGAGAACCCTAAGCTGCCTCAAGATAAGAAAGACGCCATTATGGCGAAATACGCCAGTAACTCTGATGTGTTTCCCTTTGGCCGGTTTATGCTGAATAGTTTCGCCATATCTGCGGGAGCGGCTACGGTGTCACTCATATTCGCAGTCATGGGGGCTTATTCCATTTCGCGCCTGCGATTTACTGGGCAGGTAATTGTTCAGCGCTCGGTGCTCTTCGTTTATATGGTGGGCGGCGTACTGTTGATGGTACCGCTGTATCAAATGGCGGTAAACGTCGGGTTAGCGACCAGTATGTGGGGTAGTCTGTTCTGTCTCTTCGCCATCTATATTGTGCAAACATTGCCAGTCGCGCTGTATATGCTGGGTAACTACTTCCGCACGATTCCTTTTGCGTTAGAAGAGGCGGCGATGATGGATGGTTACTCGCGCAAAGAAGCAATATGGAAGGTGGTATTGCCGCTATCGGTACCTATGCTCGCAACCGTATTTATGTACTGCTTTATTATCGGCTGGAATGAATACCTGTTTGCGTCTGTATTCTTAAAACAATTCAAAGAGTTCTACACATTGCCACTCGCGCTACAAGAGCTATTTGTATCGAAAAATGCGATTTGGGATCGAATCATGGCAGCGTCCATGTTAACTCTGGCTCCAGTCGTAGTGTGTTTCTTGTTTGCTATGCGTCATATGGATGGTGGCAAAACTGATGGTGGTGTGAAAGGTTAATAATTATGGCTTCTATTTCATTAAAAAATATTGTTAAAAACTACGGTGACACCAAGGTTGTAAAAAACATCAGTCTTGATATCGAAGATGGCGAATTTGTGGTGCTAGTTGGCCCATCGGGTTGTGGTAAATCGACGACGTTACGCATGATTGCAGGTCTTGAGCAGGCGACATCAGGTGAGATCTCCATTGGTGACCGAGTGGTTAACGATGTCGAACCACAACATCGTAATATCGCAATGGTGTTCCAAAACTACGCACTGTATCCGCACAAAACCGTTGAAGAGAACATCGTGTTTGCTCTACGCCGCTTAAAGATGGAAGAGTCGGAGATCCAGCGCCGGTTGGAAGATGTTGCCAAAATGCTCAAGCTGGAAGATTATCTCAAGAGAAAGCCTGCTGATCTTTCTGGTGGCCAGCGCCAACGTGTTGCTATGGGTCGTGCAATTGTACGTGATGCTGACTGTTTCTTGTTTGATGAACCTTTGTCAAATCTGGACGCCAAACTGCGTAACCACATGCGCACCGAGATTGCGCAAATCCATAACCGATTTGGCCGCACCAGTGTTTATGTTACCCACGACCAAGTCGAGGCAATGACGCTAGCGGATAAAGTGGTGGTATTGCGCGATGGTATTATTGAGCAAGTCGGCTCTCCGATGGAGATTTTCCTCAATCCAGTTAATATTTTCGTTGCGACCTTTATTGGCTCTCCGTCAATGAACATTATGGACGGTACACTGTACAACGACTATCTGGAACTAGGAGGATATCAACTGCCTAGAAAGCTGCTGACCGGAGTTCATTTTGATGAGGCAGTACCGGCGGAGGGACTTGCTGTAAAAGTGGGCATTCGTCCAGACTTTTTCAATGACAAGGAGTTCTTTGGGGAGAGTGACACAACCTTTAACTTCGATAACATCAACATCGACCTAGTTGAACCGATGGGGTTTGATAAAGAAGTGTTGTTTAAGTTGGGAGAAGAGAACGTGAAAGCACGCTTGGACCTTCGTTCAGAAGTAACACGCGGCCAAAAAATGGACTTGCTCGTCGACTTATCTCGTGTCCTTCTGTTTGATGTGAAAACAGAGCAACGCCTTTAATTGCTAATCCCCTTCATAGGTTTGTGAAGGGGATTTTTTATGGATGCCAATATGTCTCTATTGCCGAAAATCTGTGAATATCTCAACGTTAATAATCAGTTTTCTTTATTAAAAGGCTCTGATCTTTCAAGTCAGCTTTGTCACGCGTGGTTCATTAGCCAGCAGCTTGACCATGTTGAATATCATGTTGCCTGTGAACTTCTTACCATAAATAAACACCATCCTGTCTTGGAGTTTTTAGATGCGTTTGTACCGGACGCTGAAGCCGAGCTTTCACATAACTATGATGAGTTACCCAAAGGCGATAATCCTCTGTGGCAACTATTCAGCCCCGAAGCTATAGTGGCTAAATCGACACCCGAAAAGGTAAGAGAGGATATTCACCGCAATCGAACTCTGCATAATATGACCAAGTCGTCACAGGCGATTACAGATGTCGCTGAACAGGTCTTGTTCACGAGCAATGTGTTATTGGGTGTGCCACTCCGAGGGGATGATGTTAGCCACTTAACTTTGGGGGAGTGCTTCCATCAAACCTTACAGCAGGCTCAAAACCAGCAGCAACAGTATTGGTACGATCATCCAATTCCTGTTGGTATCTCTGCCGAAGAGAATGAGATCCTTTACGGTTTAAAGCACCTTGATAAAGCGTTGTCTGGGGAAGTAGACCGAGGCAACCTTGCACCAGACGCTAAGGCAACTATCGTGCTCTCATGCTCGGTGACACACCCTGCGCTGGCCGACATTGCGAAGCAGTATGTCGAGTTTGAGATCAACACGCACCTTAACCTCAAACACCTCAATGTAGCCGTTTTTGGTGAAAGTGAATGTCTTGAGGTGCTGCGTCATGCATTTCCAGAGGCGAGTGATGATCTTAAAGGTGTATTTGGAGTAAACGGGGCATATGGAAGACACTATAGCTTCCTCAAAGCTGTTGCGCCTTTGTGGCAAAAAGCAGTGAACCCAGAGCTCAAAGCCACATTCAAAATTGACCTTGACCAAGTGTTCGACCAAACCATGCTCATCAACGAAACGGGCAAATCTGCGTTTGAACACTTTTTGGATTCTAATTGGGGCGCTAGTGCAGTTGATAACAATGGTCACAAAGTCAAACTGGGCATGATTGCTGGTGGACTGGTCAATGAATGCGATGCTCACTTGGGTCTGTTTACCCCTGATGTGACGTTGCCGACGGGCAGTGATTATGCCATGTTTGAGCAACTGTTCTGTGCTCGTTGGGGGCAGGCTATATCCACTCAAGAAGAAGTCATCAGCCAGAGAGATGACATCCAGCGTGTGCATGTCACTGGCGGAACCAACGGAATCTTGATCGACGCACTGTATGAGTTCCAACCTTATACGCCAACGTTTATCCATCGAGCTGAAGACCAGGCATTTATATTGTCTGCCTTAGCTAACCCAATCGATGATCATTACCTTGCGTACAGTCATCAACCCGGGCTGATTATGCGCCACGATAAAGAAGCGTTTGCGGGACGAGTCATGGAAGTATCGGAGGCTGGAAAGGTGCTCGGTGATATCGAACGAGTGCTGTTATTTAGTGGCTACGCTAAACAGCATCCATTAGGAATTGAAGCGCTAAAAGAAAAACTGTATCCCTTTACCGGTACGTTTGTCTCGAAAACGCCAATCGCACTTGCACTGCTGAGGTTTATGTTAGAAGGTTGCTATCGAAACAAAGATTACTTAGATGATGGTGCACACCGCTTGGTTAACTGCTTGAATTATTGTAAAAATGATTTAGAGAATGAGGTCATCTCCAATCAAAAAGGTTGGCAAGAGTACTATTCACAACTGAAGGACGGAGTGTTGACGCCACAAGCAGTTACCTCCGTCGGTCGTTGTCAGTTATTGGTCAGTGAGTGCTAAGGATATTATGTCGATAAAAAAACTAGCAGAACATTTAGGGCTCTCTAAATCTACCGTTTCGCGGGCGTTAAATGGATACAACGATGTAAACCCAGAGACTCGACAAAAGGTGTTGGCTGCGGCAAAGGAGATAGGCTATAAACCTAACCCAACAGCGAAGCGTCTCGCATCTGGTAAATCAAGAAACGTTGGTATCATTCTACCGGCGAACTCGCGGATGTTCGTTTCACCCGCCTTCTCAAAAGTATTGGCGGGAGCTTCAGCATTTCTTGCTCGTCATGATTACCAACTGATCGTAACAACGATTGCTGATTGCCAAGATGAGAATAAGGTCTACTCAGATTTCATTGAAAGTGGCCTGATCGATGGGCTTTTTATTGTTCGTACACGCAGCAATGATGAACGTATTGCCATGCTAAAACAAAAGCAGTTTCCTTATATCTGTCATGGTTACGATATCGGCTTTGAGGAAGATTGCTTTGTCGACGTTGACAATGAACATGCCTTTTATCAAATGACAAAACGTCAGCTAGAGCATGGACATACGCGTATTGCTTTCCTAGACGCGCCTATTGAATTGACGCTCTCTCAAGCTCGTAAGCGAGGGTATGTTAAAGCTATGGAAGAGGCCGGTCTATGTGCGGATGACCGTTTATTGCTCAACGGTGAACTGAACGAAGAAGATGCGATCAAGATGGCAAAAGAGGTATTGTCATTAGCTCATCGCCCAACGGCGATCTTGTGTGCTGATGACACCATGGCGTTAGGTACTATAGCTGCTTGTGAGGAGCTTGGTTATCAGCCTGGTGTCGATATTGCGATTGCCGGCTATGGTGACTATGAGCACAGTCGTTACAGTAAACCTTCCATCACAACCTTGCATTACGATACGCATAGTGTGGGCGAAGAAATGGCCAAACTGATGCTTAATCGTTTGGAGAACAAGGGTTTTGAGATTCAAAACTGGTTCGAAGCGGAAATTGTGTCTCGTCAATCTGACAAAATCACAAACAAGTCATTAACCTAATCCAAACTGGGCAGCCTACAGCTTAAACATTGGTAGGCTGCCTCATTAATGCTACGATTGTTTGCATGTTTTACCATCGGCTGAGAATTCACCTCTACCTATTCCTCGCTAGTCTTTACCATCCGCTCTAACCTGATGCTTGTTATGACCGACAATCATGGATCGCAAGCAATGAACTTAATCGTCAACGTGCACAAAGGTGTTCGCAAACTCGGCTTTGAGTGGGCTACTCGTCAAGCATGGAAGTGTGGAATGAAAGCTAACTTGGTGAATCGAGTGATTGGTGTTGCTCGTGGGCAAGTGGTGTGCGTGATAGATGGCGCACGAGCCGAACTCTCTACCGAGTTGAATAACCCTCACCACCATGAAGAGAAGCAAGGGCGATATGTGTTTGTTGGTGGAGTAGTGTGGGAGCCAAACGACCTGCTAGCTCCAGCTTTCCCGGAATTTATGTTTATGCATGTTCGCAACTTAGGCAGTAAGCATAAATACATGACCGACGACGAGCTATTCTTCAATTTGGCTTAACCAATGATCGCCTTGTTTATTAAGTGCTTGATTGGATCTCTAGCGGTTTTGATTATTGCGATTCTTTCGAAAAGTAAAAGTTTCTATATCGCTGGGCTAGTGCCTTTGTTTCCTAGCTTTGCGCTTATTGCCCATTACATCGTGGGTACTGAGCGCAATATGGAAGCGCTTCGTATGACGGCACTGTTTGGGATCTATTCATTACTCCCGTATGCCGCCTATCTATTGGCTGTGTACTATTTCAGCTACTTCTTAACCCTAAGTGGGACCTTAGTTTCCGCTGTTATGGTATGGGTTCTTTTCGCAACCATTTTATTGGGAGTGTGGAACAGAACCATGGTGGTTGCGGCTTAATTCAGGTGGTCTTTAGTCATAGGGGTAGTGTACGCTCTAGACAGCTTTTTTCCTCAGATTGGTAGATGGTTGAATAATTCGTAGGAGGAGTGTTGAAGATATGCACCCATGGAATCAAACAGTAAAAGCAGTATTAGAACCATTGGCAAACGCTGAAAACGCCAGCTTTATGAAAGCCTACATGCGTGACCAGTATACCTTCTACGGTATTCAGTCTACGCCACGAAGAGCAGCTTTAAAGACGTTATTTACCAAGAGCCAACTTCCTTCTTTGGATGAGCTTTCAGGTGTGATTGATGAGCTATGGTTGCAGCCCGAGCGAGAGTTCCAAATGGTCGCAGTTGACTTGCTTATCAAACTCAAAACTCAATTACCGTTAGCGATGTTAAAGGACTTAGAGCACTGGTTAACCACGAAGTCATGGTGGGACACTGTCGATATGCTAGCAACACATATTTTGGCGAGTTATTTTGTTCGCTTTCCCGAAGAAACTGCGCAAGTCATAGGGAATTGGCGGCAGTCGGAAAATATCTGGTTGCGACGTTCAACGCTCCTCTATCAGTTAAAATTCAAGCAAAACACCGATAGAGCTTTGCTTTTTGAATTGATCCGAGAAAACCAATCAGATAAAGAGTTCTTCATCCAAAAGGCAATAGGTTGGGCATTACGAGAATATTCAAAAACCGATGCAGAATCTGTCGTGCGATTTATTGAAACAGAACGAATTGAAGGGATAGCGAAGCGAGAAGGGCTGAAGTGGTTAAAGAGTAAGCAGCTTGTTCGAACACTTTAACCACTCCATATGCTACAGAAACGTTTAGGTACGTTTTAAGTACTGTTGTTTCGTCATGCCATAAAACAACTTAGAGTCAAAACCTTGCGTGGTTTTGTAGTAATCAGCATGCTCGCCCTCTCTGACATAGCCACACTTTTCTAGCGTTTTATATGAGCCAACATTTGAACCATAACAGTCGGCACAGACTTTATGACTGCCTAGTTCATTGAATGCCAATTCCGTCATAAGTTGGCATGCACGGGTAGCAATACCCTGTCCCCAAGCGAGCCTTGGAAGCTGATAACCTACCTCGTGGTTACCCTCTAAGAACATAACTTGGGTGATGGCAGTCATCCCCATGTATTGCCCTTGATGGTCTCGAATGACAAAAGTTGGGTTATCGGGCCAGCGCTGCTCTTCGAGTGCTTTTTCAGTATCTTCAACAATGGGAGCAAAAAATCCCTGGTATAAGGCTTGGTCTGCTGGGGCAAAAAACAGGTATTGATTTACTTCTTCGTCATCAAACATCTTGAAGATATCGACGAGATCCTTTTGTTGGATCAATTGTATAGATAGCATTTCATTAAACGGTACTGACTCGCCGTGTTTTAATTTTGAATATGACATAGTTTACCTCGTTATTTGCAGGCCATGTTAATGAACTCTTCCAAAGATGAATTGTACTTTTGCGACAAATTACGTCTCAAAGTCGCCATAGATGTCTATAGTAAGGTCGCGTTGATTCAGGTAGCGATTCGGTGTTCGTTTAATCTGCTGTTTGAGTTGTTTTATGAGGTGCGATTGGTCGCTAAAACCAAATCGTTGAGAGAATGCAGCCCAATCCACAGGCCCTGGTTCTTGGTATAATGCGAGCACCATCTGTTCCAGCTTTAGCATTGATTGGTATTTCTTAATACTGAGCCCCATAACTTGGCGAAAGTGCCGCTCAAGCGTGCGCCGAGTGCTATTGCAATCTTGCGCCAGTTGTTCAACATTTAGCTCGCTGGCTTCATCACTATTTAGTTGGTTAGCGATAACGGAGAGAGCCTTAGAAACTAATGAATGGGCTTTGTCTTGTTGATAGCTTAATCCTAAATATTCAAGCTGCTTTTCTATGCAACCGACGACTTCTTGTTGAGATATACAGTCGAGTAACGAAGCCTGAAATGACTTGTCAAAGCATAAGGCTAACCAATCGTACCAGCCACATTGATTTAGTATTTCAGAGGATTGTGGATTGAGTAAATAAAGTGCGTCAGGTTGAAAGGTGATGCCAATGCGCCTTAAAGGAGCAACATCATCCATTAGCAACAAGTGTTCGGAGGCCGAGAGTAAATGACTACCTTGCCCATTCATTACCTGTTCGCCATTGTCATAATGGTACCGCTGCTCCGGTGGCGTAAATAGCAGATGAGCCCTCGGGTTTGGGATCAATTGTGGAGGCGAACTAATTACCTCGTTAGGTTTAACCTCTAGATACCAAACTTGATGAATTAACCATTCGTACCCTTCAAGGGACTGCTTCCAAGTGATCATTGATACCGTATTGTTGATTTAGGGGCTTTGGGTTAATTGTAATTTAATTTGTGGGGAGCTGGTATGGGTATGTGTTGTAGTACTGTGCTCTTCTGCTGGATGGTTTCGTTTATGTGTTACACGTTGAGCGTAGTACTGATACCTTGTTGAAAGTAGGTTGTCTTTTTGATATTCCTGTCACATTATATCTTCATATAAATAGCTACCATTTGTATAACTAGAAACGAACACTTGTAACACAAGATGGCATTAACAAAAACACAAATCGTAGCAAACCACCTCGCAGAAAAAATCCTCAAAGGCCAGTATCTTCCTGGTGACTCCATTGCTGGAGAGAACGAACTAGCGACCACGTTGGGCGTGTCTCGAACTTCAATTCGCGCAGCAATACAAACTTTAGCAGGGAAGGGCATTTTATCTACCGTTGCCAAAATGGGCACCATAGTTAATGAACGTAACAGATGGAACTGGCTTGATATAGAACTGTTACGCTGGATCTCTGAGTTTGATGTTGACCACGAGTTGATTCCAAGTTTGATGGAAGCAAGACTTATTTTTGAACCTAATATTGCTGCATTAGCTGCGTTAAATGCGACTTCAAGAGATTTAGTTGCGTTAGAGGAAGGCTATGAATTAATGGTTAAAGGTGAAAAAACAGTTGACCGAGATTTATTTAATGAAGGTGATATTAAATTCCACAAAGCACTAATTGCATCGAGCAACAACTGTTTTCTTCTTTCAATGGGGGATGCATTAATTACTGCATTGGGTATGACATTTAAACATACGCTTGAGCAAGAGGTGGAATTAAGTGCACCAGCGATTAAAATGCACTTTGATTTAATGGAAGCAGTTAGAATGCGGGATGTGGAAAAAGCTCGATCTGTAATGAGAAATATTATTATGGATGCTATTGGCAAAACTATTGGTAAAGATGTGACGTTCCCCAAGTTCATCTTGTAGACTTTTTGACCATCATCACAACAAAGTCAAATTTTTTTACTTATTCTTCTTGTCATACAAAGATGTGCTCATTGTCTGACTTGGAGGTTGAATGGGTAATACATGGATTGCTGTTGATTGGGGAACCACCAATTTTCGCGCCTTCTTGATGAACGAAGATGGCGCCTGTATTGGGGAAAAATCAGCAGAGCTAGGCTTGTTATCTGTAGCCGATAAGCGGTTTGATAAAGCGTTGAAAGCCCAATTAGGTGATTGGTTAAACCAGACGACAAATATCTATATGGCTGGGATGGTGGGCTCCAAGCAAGGTTGGATAGAGGCAAGATATGTCTCCCTGCCGGCGACGCCTGAACAGTTTTTACAACACAGTGTCACTATCCAACAAGATTGGGCGTCGAGCGTAAAAATTGTCGCTGGAGCGACATGCATAAATGCATGTGGTCAGCCGGACGTCATGCGCGGAGAAGAAGTCCAGTTGATTGGTTTATCACGTATTGCTAACCAGAATAACTTCAGTGCAATTCTACCTGGGACGCATAGTAAGCATGCAATTTGGCGCCAAGGGAAACTAGATTCTTTTTCTACTTATATGACTGGAGAGTTATTTAGCTTACTCAAGAAACACTCCATCTTAGGGCTAAACCTTGACCAACAATTACTCTCTAGAGAAGCATTTTATTTAGGATTAGAGCTTGGGTATGGACACTCATTAAATAGTATTTTATTTAGTGCCCGCACTAATCGTCTGTTTGATAAAATAGCTGAAAAAGATGTTCTTGAGTATCTGTCTGGGCTTCTGATAGGCAATGAATTAAGTAATTTAAATAGAGAGGAAAAACACTACATTATAGGTAGTGAATCGCTGTCTGATAAATATTCTATAGCGTTAGACTTTTTAAATTACCAAGGTGAAATAGTTTCTGGGCAAGCATGCTTTCTAGAAGGTATGTATCAATTTTACCGATTAGATTTGGACAAATAATATGAACTCAATTGAACTTCGAAACAATCCATGGTTTAAAAATAACCCTCTTATTGCGATTTTGCGCGGAGTGGAGAGTAACGAGATATTAGAACTAGCCAGCAAATTAATTGAGCATGAATTTCGGTTGATTGAGATCCCATTAAATAGTCCGAACGCACTAGAGAGCATAGAGCTGCTAGTCAATAAATTTGGTGATGAAGCCATTATCGGAGCGGGAACTGTTACCGATGAAGAGAAGCTTGATGCAGTGTTAGATGTTGGTGCAAAGCTGATCGTTACACCCAATATGAATCCGCAGGTAGTTAGAAAGGCAGTAGAGCATCAGTGTCTTGTCTGTTGTGGTGTCGCGACGCCGACAGAGGCATTTGATGCGATTGCCAATGGTGCGACAGTGCTAAAGCTCTTTCCTGCTGAAGTAATTAAACCTACAGGTCTAAAAGCAATCAAGTCGGTTCTTCCGCCTGAAGTTATGTGCTTGCCTGTTGGGGGAATAAATCCAGATCCAGCCATAATGCGAGAGTACCTTGACGTTGGGGCAGAAGGATTTGGACTCGGCTCCAATCTTTATAAGCGCGGTACCTCGCTTGCTGAAGTGGAGTTAAATGCAATCGCTTATCGCAATGCTTGGAATCAACTATAACAACAAGGTGAAACTATGAAACTCAAAACCCTACTAACCGCATGTGCGCTACCTATGTTAGCGGTCTCTATTCATGCAAATGCTGCCAAAACAATGCGTATTGGTATTGGTGTTCCGGAGTCGCACTTTGAATATGCGGCAATGGAAAAATTCGAACAATACGTTGAGTCGGCAACCAATAACTCTATTGAGGTAACGGTTTATCCGAGCAACCAACTTGGCAGTGACCAAGAAGCACTGGAACAGATCAAATTTAATGCTGTGCAAATGAACCTACCTTCTCCTGCTGTTCTGGGTAATATTGTAAAAGATTTCAACATTTTAACGCTCCCTTTTATTTTCCCAACAGAAGAAATTGCTAACCAAGTTGTTGATGGTGAGTGGGGGCAAGAATTGTCATCCAAACTAGATAAGGCGGGATACGTTGGTCTGGGTTACGGGAACTTTGGTTTCCGTCACGTAACCAACAATGTTCGACCAATCCATACATTAGAGGACTTTAAAGGGCTTAAGCTGAGAACGATGCAAAACAAAGCGCATTTAGATGCGTTCCGAGCATTAGGAGCCAACCCAACGCCAATGGCGTTTTCAGAACTGTTTTCTTCACTGCAACAAGGGGTAGTTGATGGTCAAGAAAACCCATATACCAATATCTACTCTCAACGTTTATACGAAGTACAGAAATATGTTTCTGATACTGGCCACGTCTACTCTTGGGTTGTGTTTGTGGTAGGCAAAAAGTTCTATGACGGTCTCACTGAGCAAGAGCAAACTGCATTGCAAGAAGGAGCTAAGATCGCGATCAATCATATGCGTTCAGCGGTGAAAGATACCGATGCACAGTCATTGAAAAATATGATTGATGCTGAGCTGACATACACTCCAATTGATCCAGCAGTTAAAGCCGAAATACTAGAAAAGGTAGCACCAGTGGTTCAAGAGTATGCGGATAAGATCAATCCCGATCTATATAAAAAGCTAACTCAGCAAGTAGCACAATTACAAAAATAAAATCTCTTTATATAGGGCTGTGCAACGCAGCCCTACTTTAAAACTATCGGTGTCTATATGAGTAATAAGAAAACATCTTTCTTAGACAATATAGAAGAATATATTAGTACCTTACTTTTTATTTCTCTTATTGTTCTATGTTTCCTACAGATTTTATTTCGCTTTGTTTTTAACTTCTCTTTGTCTTGGACAGAGGAATTATCTCGCTATGTATTTATCGCACTAGTTTATTTTGCCGCTAGCTTAGCCGTAGTAAGAGGTGCACATGTACGTGTCGAGGTTATTGACGGAATAGTGAAAGGTAGAAACAAAAAAATCCTAGATTCTATTATTGACCTTTCATTTGCAACCTTTATGGCATGGATTGGTTACTATGGATTGGAAATATCGGTTGATGCGCTCAATATTGAGCAAACAACACCTGCGCTGGAATGGCACGCAGGATGGGTGTACGCAATTATTCCAGTTTGCTTTTATTTGATTTCTCTACGCCTGATTCAGCGTGTATATCGCCGTGCAACGGGCAAGTTAGAACATGAGTATGCACTTTCTGAAGCCGAAGAAGCGCTGCAAAAAGTACAACAAGAGCGAGGTGATAAATAATGGACGCGTTTCTATTAACTATGCTGGTGTTTGTCATCCTGTTGTTTATCGGGATGCCAATTGCGATCAGTATTGGTATGTGTACCGCTTTTGCCTTGGTTATCGCAGATATCCCAATGTCATTTATTGCACAGACTGCTTTTACCTCATTAGACTCCTTTACTTATCTCGCGATACCGATGTTTATTTTAGCTGGTTTCGTAATGGAGAAAGGGGGTTTGTCGGCTAGGATAGTCAACTTTGCCTCTAGTTTAGTTGGTCGAGCATCTGGTGGCCTTGGTATTGTAACTGTCGTTGCTTGTATGTTCTTTGCGGCAATTTCTGGCTCTTCGCCAGCTACCGTGGCGGCAATCGGATCAATGATGGTACCGTCCATGATTGAAAAGGGCTACAACCGTCACTTTGCCGGTGCACTGACCGCATCAGCGGGCTCATTGGGCATTCTAATACCGCCATCTATTCCGATGATCATTTATGCGGTGACGGCTGAGATCTCGATTGGCGATATGTTCCTAGCGGGCTTTGTACCTGGCGGTATGATTGGCTTAGGTTTGATCCTTGCGGTTTACATCATAGCGAAAAAGCGTGGTTATAAAGGTCAGGATGAAGGCTTTAATCTAGAGCGAGTCAAGACTACCTTTTGGGAAGCTAAATGGGCACTATTGACACCGATCATTATTCTTGGTGGTATCTACTCAGGGATATTCACTGCAACAGAAGCCGCGTGTATTACTGTTATTTATACTCTTATAGTTAGTTTCTTTATACATAAGGAAATGACCTACGCTGATTTAATACCTACTATTTCTCGCGCAGCATTAACTACAGGTTGTGTCATTATTATTCTAGGCTTTGCTACAGCATTTGCACGTTATCTTACTATTAGTATGATTCCACAAATGATAGGTGAAGCAATTCTACAGATTACTGATAACCCAACAATTATTTTATTGATATTTGTTGCGCTTATTATGTTTACAGGTTTGTTTATTGAAACCGCAGCACAGATATTAATATATACACCGCTTTTTTTGCCGATACTGGTTCAGCTCGGCATCAGCCCATTCCACTTTGGTATTATTTTGATTGTCGGTACTGAGCTTGCACTTATTACTCCTCCTGTTGGTGTTAACTTATTTGTTGCTAAAGGTATTACTGGCTCCTCTATGGTTCAGTTAACCCGCGCCGTTATTCCATTCCTGATCAGCATGCTTCTGGTTCAGATCGCGTTGGTATTTATGCCTGGTGTTATTACTTTCCTCCCAGATTTATTTAAGTAAGGTGAAATATGAAGATTATTGGTTATGAAACATTTATCGTCGCGCCTCGATGGGGCTTTCTAAAGATCATTACAGACGAAGGTATTGTTGGTTGGGGGGAACCTTGTTTGGAAGGTCGAACACATACAGTGCACACTTGTGTCGATGAGATGATGGAATATCTTATTGGTAAAGACCCCTTTGATATGGAGTTGCATTGGAACTACTTACATCGCTCGACATTCTATCGAGGTGGTCCGGTGATGATGTCTGCGTTGTCAGGTATTGATCAAGCACTGTGGGATATTAAGGGCAAAGCCTTGGGTGTACCTGTCTATGAACTGACGGGAGGTAAGTGCCGCGACAAGATCAAAACGTACTCTTGGATTGGTGGAGATCGCCCTGACGATGTGGTCAATATGGCGAAAGATCGTGCTGAACAAGGTTTTACCGCTATCAAGATGAATGGTACCGATGAGCTTAACTTTATCGATAACTACAGCAAAGTGGATGCACTACTCGAACGTGTTCAGAGCCTGCGTGATGCGATGGGCAAAGATTTTGGTATCGGTATCGATTTCCACGGCCGAGTGCATAAGCCGATGGCGAAAATCTTAATGCGTGAGCTTGAGCCGATGAAACCTATGTTTGTTGAAGAACCTGTCCTACCTGAGCACTTTAGTGAATCAATTCACGAGATTGCCCAATATGGTGCAATCCCAATCGCAACAGGTGAGCGTTTGCATTCTCGTTGGGAGTTTAAGGAGTTACTCAAACATGGTGGTGTAGATATTATTCAGCCAGATGTGTGTCATTGTGGCGGCATTACTGAATTGAAGAAGATTGCCTCGATGGCAGAAGCATACGATGTGGCATTAGCGCCGCATTGTCCGTTAGGGGCGATCGCGTTAGCTTCGTCAGTGCATATCGATACCACCTGTCAAAACGCCATTATTCAAGAGCAGAGCGTGGGTATTCATTACAACCAGGGCAATGATGTGCTGGATTATATCAAGAACAAAGACGTGTTCCAGTTTGATAACGGTTACTGCCTCAATCTTGAAGGCGACGGTTTGGGGATCGAGATTGATGAAGAGTTTATGCGTGAACAAAACCAAAAAGCGCAATCCTTACCAGCGTGGCGCAATCCACACTGGACTAACGAAGATGGTTCATTTGCAGAGTGGTAAACTATGACCTGTAATTCTTGTAAAGGGTGTGGAACAGCACACCATAATCGAATCTTACAGGGTGATGATGGTGCGCTTAAACGCGCACTATACAAGTCGATGGATCACTCTGATGAAGATTTAAGGCAGCCGATCATCGCGGTTGTGAACAGTTATACCAATGCAACCGCTGGCCATGCCAACCTTGATGTGATTGGACAGCAAGTGATTAAGGGCATAGAAGAGGCTGGTGGTACAGCGATGACGTTTGGCACCATTGCACCGTGTGATGGTATTGCAGAAGGTCACCTAGGGATGCGTTATATCCTGGCCGCGAGAGAGATCATTGCTGCCTCTATTGAAGTGATGGTCAGAGCACACCGCTTCGATGCTATGGTACTGCTTGGCTCGTGCGACAAAATTGTCCCAGGGATGCTAATGGCTGCCGCGCGACTCGATATCCCAGCAATTTTGGTCAATGCAGGGCCAATGTATCCTGCGGAGTATAAAGGCAAGCATTGGGACGGCAACATTGTCACGGAAGCCATCGGCTGGAAGGCCAAAGGTGAAATTGACGAGGAGGAGTTTCGTAAGATCGAAGACCTCGCAGAACCAACAATCGGTTCATGTACCATGTTTGGTACAGCCAATACTATGTGTTGTCTTGCGGAGTCTTTAGGTATGTCGCTACCCGGCAGTGCGACGATTCCCGCTATTGACCCCGAACGTTTACAGGTGGCTTATCAAAGTGGTCAGCAAATCATGACTTTGGTGGAAAATGATGTTACCGCTAGGCAGATCATTACCAAACAATCGATTGATAATGCAATCTGCACCTTGCTTGCAACGGGTGGTTCAACCAATGCCATTATCCACCTACAAGCGATTCACTATGAAGCGGGGCTTGGACCTTTGCCGTTAGATAGGTTTGCTCAGCTGAGTGACAAGGTGCCACTACTTGCTTCTATTTATCCTGCGTCAGAGTATGACATGATTGATTTCCATCTCGCTGGTGGCGTTGCTGCGGTGGAGCGAGAGATGAGCACGTTACTTGACCTCGACACGCTCACTGTAGCGGGGCGAAAAGGTGATGTATTGGAGCAGACCCCAACCACCACCAACCGCAATATCATCAAGCCTCTAGATAAGCCATTTATGCATCAGTCCGGTGTCGGGGTCATGCGCGGTAATGTGGCGTATGAGGGCTCAGTGATTAAGCCTGCGGCAGTACCTAAGCATATGTTTCAGTTTAGCGGCAAAGCGGTGGTTTTTGACTCTGAGCAAGCGGCTATTGATGCGATCGTAGCCAATCAGATTGTATCTGGTTCTGTGATTGTGATTCGTTATGAAGGGCCTAAGGGTGGAGCAGGATTACCTGAGATGTACAAACCAATGAAACTACTCGAAGGGATGGGCCTCTCTGAGTCTTGCGCTCTGATCACCGATGGTCGATTTTCTGGCTCTAATCGAGGTTTGTTTGTTGGTCATATATCACCAGAAGCGTACGAAGGCGGTGTGATTGGGCTGATTGAAAATGGCGACCAAGTCTCGCTTGATATTAGTGCTCGCACTATTACGCTTGATGTCGCAGAGGAAGAGATTAACAAGCGTCGTCAGCAATGGGAACCGGTAGAGAAAACTATGCCAAATGGGATTCTTGGTCTCTATCGTGACCGTGTTTCGTCTGCGGCAACGGGGGCACTACTACGATGATCAAACCACAAGATATTTATGGTGTTAACCCGATAGTCGCGATGCCATTTGATGATAACGGTGAAGTTGATATGCCAAGTTTTACGAAACTGGTCATGCACTTACTGTTAAGTGGCTGCCAAGGAGTAACTTTATTTGGCATCGCAAGTGAGTTTTACAAACTTAGTGACGTTGAAAAAGATGAACTCGCCGAGTGTTTTTGCCAATTGACCAACAGCAGTTCTGTGTTTAGCTCTATTTCGGTTACGGAGCATTCAACTGAGCTTGCAGTGAAACGTGCGCAACGATATCAACAATTGGGTGCGCAAAGCCTCATGTTGCTTCCACCGCATTTCCTGAAACCAGATAACGACAAAATTATCGCTCATGTTAAGGCGGTATTGAGTGCGGTTTCTATTCCAGTATTGATTCAATATGCGCCGTCGGAAACTGGTGTACCAATTGAGCCGCAAGTAATGAAGGCGATTACAGATGAGCATGACAATGCGGTTTTTAAGATCGAATGTAATCCTCCAATGGACTATACGGCGCATTTGCTAGCGCTAAGGCCTGATGCTGTGGTGATGAATGGCTATGCCGGACTTTACATGCTGGATATGCTCTCTATTGGGGGGAAAGGTGTAATGCCAGGCTGCTCTTTCAATGAAGTCTACATCGCTATTTACGACCTGTGGCAATCGGGTCAGCAACAGCAGGCTAAGCAGCTGCATAGTAAACTGCTTGAGTATATCTCTAAATGGATGACTCACTGTGAATACATCATTGAAGTTGAGAAAGTGATACTGCAAAAACGCGGGTTAATTGAGTCGAGTTATTGTCGTAAGCCAAACTATGGGTTGTCGCCAAGTGACTATCAAGATATTGACGCGTTTATATTGGAGTTTCGAGACTATTTTAGTTGAGCGTTCTAGGTTCCATAGCTAAAGCACAATGATGCGGTTTATTTGAGGTGAACGGTGTTGTGCATACTTGGTTACCCACTTTGCTTTTTCTTCATAACGCAGATTAGGTAATTAGATCAGTTGCTTATCTTTAAAGTAATAAGAAAAAACGCGAGCTTGCACTAGGGCACTATAGTGCCCTATCTGTTTATCTATGGATAAAAGTCTGCCATTGAACTTTCTAATCTCGTAAATCTTGGTTGACTTCAGATAATGAAAAGCGTCAAGGTCGAGTAGAATGAAGTGTTGTCTGAACGCGCATACTTGATATCACCATAACTGGTTACGTAGCACTGATCTGAGAACCCTGTGCTGCGTGCTATACGGGGGGCTATTGACTTTCAGCGTCTTTACTCCCAATCAGATACTTCTTCTAATTCCAAATCCTATTTGCTATATCAGAGAACTGTTAATTTTTAAGTACTAGCACGTATTAATGGTTTGTATCTGTTATCATCATACGATAACAGTAACAAACAAGTATTCTATATGGCCAAGATATCCGCTGAAGAAAAAGCAAAAAAGAAACAAAGCATGGATGATAAGATTTTCTCAATCTTTATTAATGAAGGTTGGGGATCAGTCACTTATGATCGATTAGCAAAAGAGTTTAGTGTACGAAAGAGTAGTATCCAAGCCTACTACCCAAGCAGCATTATGTTCGCTACGGCTCTCCAAGGAAAAGTGTTTCCATTAGTTATCCCTCTTTTAGATTTTTCTACAAAGCAAGGGTTCATCGATTCATGGCTAAAAGCTTACAAAGATGAAGAGCAGCATTTATTCAAAGAAGTCGTGGAGATGCTATTCGACAATATCTTGAAAGATGGGACAAGCCCTCACTCTAGAGGTTCAGTACTTCGACTACAGCAAATACTGGCACAAAATATCGGTGAAGATGATGCAAAGATGGCAATAAAAATAGTCTTTGGTGAAATAATTTACCTAAAAATGCAGATATAAAACAAAACGTTAAGAATAAAAGCACATGTTCACTGATTATTTTTATAAAAAACCGCTTGTAATGCGTACTGGTACCAATTAGAATTGGTCTCATCAATACGGAGCAGGAATGTCCTTCTTCGTTTTTTTTAAAATTTAATGCGTACTAGTACGTTTATGGGTGTGTGTATGAAACAAGTAATTCTAACTTCAGTATTCATGGTAGCGACTTCTTTCGGTACAAGTGCTACTGAATTAACAAAAGAAAAAGGTACTGAGCTATGTCCTGTTGCTACATACGCTTCAGGAGGCATCTGTTTGATGGAAGAAGGCGGTTCTACATATGTCTACACTAAAGACATTGAACCTATTATCGTTCCTGAACCAGTAGTTCCTCCTCGTGAACCAAAGCTAACTGATGAGCAGAAGTTCAAGGTATTGGCTGTCGCTTATATTGCTAACAACAATGGTGATACTGGTACTGACCCAATAGAGGAACCAATTGTTGTTAATCCTCTTCCACCTGAAGATGTAATAATCGAACCTATTGATGTGGTGATTACTCCCATTGACCCTGGTTTCGGTGTAGACCCAATTGAAGTTATGCCTGGTGAGCCAGTGGATGAGCCTATCAAGGTTAATCCAATCAAGGATGAGCATGACTTGGATATGAGTTGGAAGAGTCCTCTTAAGATCTTAGACCCTCGCGACCAAGCTGGTTGGAACAAACTTTATGCATTGGCTCAGAATGATGAGACTCGCTCTTCTATCCAGACAATGATGCAGTATATGGAGCGTTGGGCTACCTGTAAGGATTGTACCGAGACTACTCCAGAAGAGTTCGATAAAGCTGTAAAAGATTTGTTCACTAACATTGATGCTCTTCAACCTGTCCAAAAAGTACTCGCTATGGCAGCAATTAACAACATCAATGTTAACCATACTGACTATGTTTCACTGCTTGACCAGTTAGTTAATGGTTTCGGTAAAGGAACTCCTGAACAGAAGACTATGTACAACAAGTTCCAATCTCTACGTTATAGTAAAGGTATCCGTGACGCTGCACGAAACAATGCCGATGGGTCTCGTAGTGACATTCGCCAAGAGCGTCGAACTAAGAATGGTTGGACGCGTGAGAAAGCTAAAGCAGCTTACGCATCACGCTAATAACTAAATTTGAATAACCATATATAATACAATTGATTACAAACAAAAAGAGCCTCATGATGAGGCTCTTTTTGATTTATGATACTTCCTGTATCCGTAGACAATTCCTATCTGCAGTATCTTTACAGATATCCAGATCATCAAAATCTCCAGTAACGATGTATCAAAGTAGATCTAGCAGGAACAGTCCGCAGACTCAATTTTCCTCACTATCTAAATCAAGTGATTTATAATCCCTCAGTCAATACTGGCCATAACGAGAAAAATATACACCTAGCACCAATTGAAAAACGTCGAATCTGCGTACTTCAGTTGTCATATGGTCAACTATAAATATCAAAATTCGCTGCATTTCCAATAAGATCCAAGGAGTGAAGTTCGAATGGTGATGCGAGTATTGCTTAGAGTATTAGCTTTATAAAGTGTTTTTATTTGGATATTTAATATGAAGTCAATCTCATATTAAGCAATATAAATATTATTTGATTCTGCGCACATTGATGGGCGAGTAGTCGTGATGCAATACTGGGTTCTGCTATAAGTGTTATCACAGTGTACCTATACAATGATATCGCTCGTATGAAAGAAATGAACAGGCGCTCCGGACCAACAACTTTAAGGGAAATTAGAGGGGGAATTTCAAATATCAGTAACACTACAGATGGTATAGCTACGGCTTGTCTTATGGTAGCAAATATACCTTGTGCTACAGTGTTTGGTGCAACGTCGTTAGTCTCATCGGGCACTGCATTGCTCATAGATGTAGAACTTGATGATGCGAATTTGGTCGAGGGTGTGAGTTACATGAATAGTGTGGTTTCCGGGGTACTTTTGCCTAAATATGCAGTCGAAGCGTTACCTAATAAGTTTGAATTACCAACTCTAATAATCATGGATTCTTATGGTAAGTTTACAGGATTTATGTTCTCTGAAGCGGCAAACAATTATGAGGGAACTAATGATTAAAGTTAAGGCGATATACCAGAAAGCAGCTTTACAAGCAGTAAGCGTATTGTCTATCCCATTTGGGATCCTATATTACGAAAAAAGAGAATTGTACTTGTTGATAATTGCAATGCTTTTATCAATAGGATTATTTCAGGCGCATGTATTAAGTTTGGCTAAAAGAAATTTAGTTTATCTAGGCCGATTAATCTCAATCTTGATTGTGACGTTTATTTTTGGATGGATGGTATCTCCTTCTGTCGTAGCGATACCATCCAGTTTAATGATGGGGTGGCTATCATGGAATGGATTAAAAGAGTTAGAAGCTAATAATTGATTTAGAAAAACTCCGGTACAATTAAAATACATTAGCACCGATGCTCAAAAACTATAGTTAGAGATAAAGGAGCCAAATCATCTATTTTGGCTCTATTTCAAGGAAGTTAAATGAAAACTATCATTGTTTTGATAACCGCCACCTTTGCTCTGTTCGGTTGAGGTGGTGGGGATAGTAGTGGCATTACATCGCCAACACTTAGACTTGAAAGCTTACTGGTAGGTAACATCAAAGAAGCCGAAACGATTCAGAACCACTGAACTAAACCGTTTCTATCAGGTTAGAAAAACTATTATCTCGTATAATGAGATTGTCTAAAGGTTAACGAAAACTTGGGATAATCGCTGGTATCCCTGGTAGAAGACCAACCAACGCCATCACACTACTTAGCACTATAAACATAACTCCGGGCAATACCCATCTGCTCATTTTACTCAGCTCACCGCTACGTTCTTTACAACCGACTAAGCCTAAGTTATCTAACAACATGGTTAGAGACCAGCCAAATGCTGGGTTAACTAGTGCGGAAGAAAAGACAACGATAGCCGCTGATTGTGTGGTTTTCCCTTCGCGCGTCATTTCCATTCCTGCTTCTAGCAATGGAACAAATACTCCAACAACTAACGCAACACAAAGTACAGGTTGCCATATAGCTAAGTCCATAGGGTAGCCCCAAACAGCCGCTATGATACAGAACAGTGCTGTCAGCAAGGCGCCGGCAGGAATAGGGCGTTTAGCTATAGCGGCTGGCACGATATAAGTGCCCCATGAAGAAGTAAAATTAGTACCACCGAGCAGAGAGCCGAATGTTTGACGAATTGAAGCCGTGGTCATGGTATCGTCAATGTTCATGTGTACTTTTTCTGTACGTTCGGGATAGCTGATTTTTTGAAACACTTGATGTCCTAAAAAATCTGGCGACCACATGGCCACTGCTAAAATAGCAAAGGGCAGTACCACCATGAAATGTTCAATCGTTGGTAAGCCGAGCATCCAGCCAGTATCTTCTCCCCACCAATACATAGGGTTCATATTGGGTAACCCAGGCTCGGTTTGAAAAGAAAACGGGGCACCCATGGCAAAAGCTAACGAACCACCTAACAAGCAACTAAGAGGAACGGCTAGCCAACGCTTGCGAAAATGTTCCAACAAAGCATACAAAATAATAGTGCAAAAGATCACGACAAACGCAATATGACTCATGCCTATTCCCTCAGCCCAAGCGAACAGTTTTTTAACTTGAGAAACGGTTCCAACAAAGCCAAGGTAGAGTAATAGACCACCACAAACGCCTTTACTAGTGAGACTTGCTAGCATGCTGCCGCCTTTACTGATGGCTAAGATTAAGCCAAAAGCGCCAATCAGCAACCCAAAAGCCATGGGATGCCCGCCTGCTGCGACGACAATAGGAATTAAAGGGATTAGTGGACCGTGTGTGCCTGCGAGATTAGCAGTCGGTAATAAGAATCCTGAGAAAAGAATAATGAAAACTGATGCAATGAGTAATTCATAACGAACATTTTCCAAAACAAAGCCTTCATTTAGCCCAAGCGCTCCGGCAAAGGTGGCTGCAATGGCGCCCACCATAACCACTTTACCAATGGTCGCCGCCATAGCTGGGATGGTATCTTCGAGCTCAAATCGATAATCCTTAAACGGCAGATTGGCACGCCAGCGTTTGGGTGCCATGATTTGTAATTCATGCTCTAAATATTGTTCTCGGCTATCAAACTTCGATCTTGGTTTATGCTGTTGTTCATAAGTTAGTTCATCCTCGTTGACCTGAGGCTTATCTGTTCGTATATGCACGGACTCTATAGTACTGCTCATTTTGATTCCTTTCGTTCACACTCTAAGGTGTGTTTTTCCAACCAACGTTATTTATTCACTGTACGAAGACTACGCGAGTAGTTGTCTATATATTTTCTGCGGCAAAGACTCGAGGACTCTTTTTGTGACGCCTGAAAATCAGTTGTTAGTACCTTATACCAATCGAAAAAAAACAAATAGTCTCAGACAGTTAGACATTAGTCGTAGAGTGCGGCTGCCAATGTTAGCTTTGTTGTGGAGTTCTATGGAACTGAATCAGGAAATTACGAACTGGTTGATTACATTAGGTAAGCACCGTAATACCATGCCGGAATCTTGCTTAAAAACTAACTGAGGTGGAGCATATGGTTCAGCGGGGGCTTGTAGTTAGATTCCTGCCTCTGCAGGAATGACTTAATCCTAAAGAAGTTGTGTAGCTGCGTTCTTAAGGGAACACAGGTTTTGGTATGAACATTGAGCTCGAAATAGGACAAGAGATTTACAGAAATCTTATGCCCCACTTGAAGCGTTTCGAGTGACTTCGAAGGAGTATGAGTTTGTTGTAGATTCCCTGCACATTAAAAGACATTCGTAAAACTCTTAACAGGCATTTGTTGAGACACAACAAGCACTTTGCCATCGGTATAATAATCGTGACTGTCGTTTTTTGCTGTCACAGTAGCAAGCTTAAGATTCTCAGCATTCCACTGAGCGTTTAGTCGAAATACATTTTGCTTGAGCTTGTCACGCTCGGAGTCGACGTCAGGAGCCACGCTGTGCAAGATGGTGATAATACCGCCATATGGTGTGATTGTTAGGCCGTTATCATAGCTAAGTGCTCCTACCCATACAGTTTCTCTGGTTTGCTTGTCTATACCTGCATTCCACCATCGAATATGCGAGCGTTTAGTTAGCGTTCCCGGTAATTGAAACGCAAGATCTTGTGGCTGCCCGTTCCACATCAAATCGGAGACCGGTGGTGTTTTAGTTTTCAGCAAATTGACGTAGTCGGAGAATTCAAGTTCGCTGCGCGAGAATGTTTTATTTTCAATCCACCCTAGCTGCTTCATTAGGCTCTTGGGAGTTTCACCCAAATAGACCACGTTTACTGCTTGAGCTGAGTATATCGACGACTGACCCGCGAAAACCTTAAAGTTGAGTCCTTTGACATCAACCTCTTTATTTTGAGTGTCGGTAGTGGTGGTGACGACGGTATCGTCGCTGAACCAAAAAAAGTGCGAGTAGTTGAGTGCTAACATGCCTACTAGCAGAAAGCTGCTCGCTTTTAGCCAAGCATAACGCCACTGCTTTTTAAGACCAAAATAGAATAGAGTTAAGGACGCTATGCTTAGTCCTAACGTGTATTTGTGTTCTGAGATGAAGGTCGCCATCTCACCTAACACTGGCACATTGTCCACACCAGCGGCTAACAGGTAGCCCCAAACAACAAATTGCCCCACACCCAACAATAAACCTATCAAGGCATACAGAGAAAATTTACGCCAGCGAATATGGTTGGTCCCTGCCATAAATGGCACAACCCAAGCGATAGGGCCTAGTAGCCTTGCAAAGGCAATCACCCAGAATGAATTGCGGTTCATAAGAAGGCGGCATCGAGCTAGCGGTCTGCGTATTTTTGGTTGCCAGCGAAGGAGCTTCTTTTGTGCGCTAAAACCGTAATGACGACCAATGAAGAAGCTCAGTTGATCACCGAGTAAGCCGCCAATTAGTACCGCGATAACAGCGAGATATCCACCGCTATAAAGTTGATATCCCGCGGCAATCATAAAGGGTTCTCCCGGAACCACGAGGTTAGGGCCAATGACTGCGTCAAAGAAAGAGCCGAGAAACAGTCCCAATGTCTCAAACATAACGATTCCTTACGTCCTTAGTTTTTGTCGTTTTGATTGGATTTGTATGATTGGTTACTGCTGTTGGTAGTGACCGAACTTGTATTCCATCTCGTTGTTGCGCATTTCGCCAAAGAAAAATCGGCGAACATTGGCTTTGAAATAAGTGAATCCCATTTTGAAGAAACCATCTTGCTCAAGACGGCGTGGGTCAAACTGGAAGCTCAGCGGTAAGAATCTAAAGCGCCATGTCTTAGCGGCTTTTTTGACGTAGTTACAGTCTTCGCATAGCACGATACTTTCATCAAATCCGCCGATTTCCTCATGAGCACGTTTGGTAGAGAAAATACATGCACCCACGGCGGTTGGGAAAAAGAACTGTGTGGTAAATAACCCTGCATTGAAGAGTCCGTAACCTGCTTTGTAGGCGGGAGCAAGCTTACGCGAACCCATATAAATGCCCGCAACTTCAAGCTTCTCTTCTTCAAGCTTGGTCATTGCTTTCTCTATAAAGTCTTTGTCTAAGCGGACATCTGCATCTAAGAATAATAGTCGTTCATGTTTGGCTAACTTAGCGCCGGTATTGCGTCCTAAGCTGACACCACGTGTTTCCATTGTGTGAACAGTCAGTTCAGGAAGGGCTGGACGATATTTTTCGGCCACTTCACAAGTGCGGTCATCACTGTTGGAGTCAACGACAATCACTTCGAAGTTTTGGTAGGTTTGACAGCTTAAGTCACTGAGTAGACGAGCGATTCTTTTCTCTTCGTTAAGAGTGATAATAACAATGCTTAGTGGTTTCATAATCCAGTCCCTTTGTTCATTAGGTGTTTGTTGATGATTGGATTATGAGGTGGCTGTGCTTAACCTTTGATGAGAAGGCAATTCATATTCGGTTAATTTTCAGAGGAATAGTTGAAATTTTCCTGTTATCTGTCCTTTTTTCTTTTTTATGTTTCGTTTGGGTTCGTTGTAAAAAATGGAAGAACTCATAAAAAAGGGCTTTTATAAGACCTAAGGAAGTGAGAGAGATTTTACCTCATCCAACACCCATGGGTTTGCTATCGCCCCTTTGTTTTTCACGTGCTGCCCATGAAGTGTTTGTTTCACCGCCAACTCCACCAATTTGCCTGATTTGGTGCGTGGTACTTCACTAATGGTATAAATTTCAGAAGGAACATGGCGAGGGGAGCAATGTGCTTTTAAACGTTGTTTAATCTGTTGTTTAAGGTTGCCGTCTAATGTCTCAGTATCTTTGAGTTGCACAAACAACACCACGGTTTCGTTCCCATCTCGGTTTCTACCAACGGCAATTGAATCGATCACCTGCGCAAGTTGATTCACTTGCTGATAGATTTCAGCTGTGCCGATCCTTACGCCCCCTGGATTAAGAGTAGCGTCACTTCGACCAAAAAAGGTCATACCGCCAGTAGGACTTTGCATTACATCGTCGCCATGATTCCAAACTCCTGGGAATTCAGCCCAATACGCATTGTGATAGCGTTCGCCCTTATCGCTCCAAAAACCGATAGGCTGATTGGGAAAACTGTTGCGACATACCAGCTCTCCACGCTGTTCAATCACGCTATTACCCTGTTCATTGAATACTTTTACATCCAGCCCTAGTCCCGGAGCTTGGCATTCTCCTCTGTAGACTGGGGACACAGGGTTACCCAAGACAAAACAGCCACAAATATCGGTTCCCCCTGATATAGAAGCCAGATGCAAGTCTGGTTTTATCGCGTCATAGACGAAATCAAACTGTTGCGGATAAAGGACGGAGCCTGTTGAACACAGTGTTTTGAGTTGTGGTAAAGCGAAGTGTTCGTTGGGTTGGTAATGGAGCTTTTGTAAAGTCTCAAGGTACTTTGCAGATGTGCCAAACAGAGTGACCTCAGTTTTATGAGCGAGTTGCCAAAGGGTGTTTACTTTGGGATAGACAGGGCTGCCATCAAATATCACCAATGTTGCCCCCGATGCCAAGGCAGAGACTTGCCAGTTCCACATCATCCAACCACAAGTGGTGTAATAGAACACGCGGTCTTGGGGCTTGATATCACAATGGAGTTGATGCTCTTTCAAGTGGTTGATAGTAGTGCCACCGACAGAATGCACAATACATTTTGGCTTGCCTGTTGTTCCCGAAGAGTAGAGAACGAACAAAGGTGCATTAAACTTAACGCGATGGAAGGTGACTGGCATAGGCGAAAAACGCTGTGCTAGGGAGTCCCAATCCACGGCATTTTCCATTTGGGCATCGTGCTGGTCAGAATAGCGAATCAGGCAAGGTTGTTTAATCGAAGGCAGAGCGTCGATAAGGCTTTGGTTTTTCTCAATCATTCCGAAAGCCTTGCCATTGAAATGGTAACCGTCGCAACAGAATAGGATTTTAGGTTCAACTTGCCCAAACCGTTCGATGACACTGTCCACGCCGAAATCGGGAGAGGTGGAAGTCCATATCGCACCTAAACTGGTTGCTGCGAGCATGGCGATAACTGTATGAGGAATATGTGGCAAATAGCCCGCTACGACATCGCCTTCAGCAATACCCAACTCAATAAGCCATTGTTGGACGATGGAGACCTGCTCAATTAACTGCTGCCAAGTAAGGTAAGACGACTGATGATTTTCGTTCTGAAAGTAAATAGCAAGTTCAGAAGGGTGAGCCTTGCCGTAGGCTAGGAGATTTTCGGCATAATTTAATGTCGCATTGGGGAACCAGAGCGTGTCTCTAGCGACGACAGGTTTGTCCCATTTTGGCGAACCTAACTGGCAACTCGGCGCATGCCTGTCTCCAACTACACCACAATAATCCCATACTTCATTCCAAAAGGACTCTGGCTGGCTGATAGACCACTGATGCAAATGAGCATAATCACTAAAGCTGAGCCCTTGTTGTTCCAGTACTTGCATAAAGGCTTTGAGATGAGAACCCTCGACTCGCTCGAGAGAAGGCGACCAGAGTGGGATGTGATCCATGTCGTTATTTGGCATGCGCTTCCTGTGTACTTAATGCGATGAATTGTGATTAAGTTTTGGTGCGAATCCTCAATACGTCAAATTGGGGGAGCTGAAAACAATATATTGATAAGTCGAAAGAATTCGTTCAAATGTAAATAAATTGTTACACCGCGATGCGCATTAGAGTCTGATTGAATTATTGTCAGCAAATTTCTCCGCACATAGGCTTAATGTAACAAAGTTGTTAATGGTGACGAGATGACTCAGTACGTATCAAAACCTGTGAACGAGCTCGGTTTTGTGGAGTGGAGCAGCGAGGAAGATCAGATATGGCATGACTTGGTTGTTCGACAGCTCGATTTGGTGAAAGAGAGAGCGTGTAAGGAGTATTTGCACGGCCTAGACTTGTTAGATCTACCCCTTGATCGTGTTCCGCAGCTACCTGAAATTAACCGAGTGCTACATAGAGAAACGGGGTGGCAAGTGGAGCCAGTACCGGCGCTTATTGATTTTGACCGATTTTTCGCGTTATTGGCCGACCGCAAGTTTCCTGTTGCAACGTTTTTGCGGTCGAGAGAAGAGTTTGACTACTTACAAGAGCCCGACTTCTTTCATGAGGTATTTGGTCATTGTGCCATGTTGACCAATCCGCAATTTGCCGAATTTACTCGAATCTACGGCAAGCTAGGCAGTGATGCTGACGCCAAACAGCGAGTATATTTGGCTCGACTGTACTGGTTTACCGTTGAGTTTGGTTTAGTGGAACAAAACGGTCTAACTAAAATTTACGGCGGTGGAATTCTCTCTTCACCGGGAGAAACTCTCTATGCGTTAGATGATGAACGAGCACTGCGCCAAGCTTTCGACTTAGATACCGTGTTAAGAACTCCGTACCGCATTGATATCATGCAGCCGACCTACTTTGTACTGGACGATATTGACCAACTATACCAACTACGATCGGGCGGTCTCACCGAATACGTTAATCGAGCGATGAACGCTGGATTGTTGCCACCACTATTTGAACCAAAGGATAAGACTCATGCTTAATGAACTGCGCTGTGAAGCGTGTAGTAGCGATGCACTGGCATTAACGAAGGAAGAACAGCAACAACTACTGACAGAACTGAACGGCTGGAGCATTATCGAGAGAGATGGGATTCCTCAGTTAGAAAAACAGTTTAGTTTTAAGAACTTTAAGTTGGCTTGGGCCTTTTCTAATAAGATTGCTGAGCTAGCAGAAGATGAGTTTCATCACCCTGCAATTCTTTTGGAGTGGGGGAAGGTCACCGTGACTTGGTGGAGCCACTCAATAAAAGGATTACACCAAAACGATTTTATCTGCGCGGCTAAATGTGATTCGCTGTCGCAATCATAATCCCATCGAATGAATCTAGTGTAGAAGGTATGTTGTGATGCATACCTTCTTGTTCTTATTGCTGCTCTTCACACAAACACAGAAAAAGATGAGGTTTCCTTACAGTTTCTCTAGCTGAAATTACGTACAATAATCAAAGCAGAAGAATATAAATCAAGGGAAGCTATGTTCAAGCGCAGTATTAAATGGATTCTACCATTCGCGATTTTAGGTGTGGCCGCTGGTGGCTTTATGCTAGTGGAGCAAACGGCTCCAGAAATTGAAGACCAAAAACAAGTCGATACCGTCCCAAGAGTTAAAACCCAAATCCTAAAAGCCGAAAATCATCAGGTGCAAATCTCAAGTTTTGGTGAGGTAGTGCCACTTGAGCGCACTGCGTTATCAACACAAGTTTCCGGTGAAGTTACCAGTTGGCATCCGAACTTTGTGGCAGGCGGCGTGGTAAAACGCGGCGAAATACTTTTCACCATCGAAAAAGATAACTATCAAGCAGCGGTGCTGCAAGCCCAAGCACAACTCGCGCAGGCGCAAGCGGCCTTAATTGAAGAGCGTGCTAAGGCGAAAGTTGCCGAAAGACAGGCAAAGAAAATCAAAGATACCCAAGTCTCGGACCTCTATCTGCGTATTCCTCAAGTGCTAAGCGCAGAGGCCAGCGTTAAATCGGCGCAGGCTGCATTGCGCAGAGCCAATCGTGATCTTGCCAACTGTGAAGTTGAAGCGCCTTATGATGCGTTGGTGGTCTCCAGAAGCATCGGTGTTGGCCAGTACATTACTTCAGGCGCACAAGTTGCGGAGCTGAATAACATTGAATCAGCAGAGGTAATGGTACCCATTGCAGGCTTCGACGCGCCTTTCTTACCTGACAATATTGTAGGAGTGAAAGCCGACGTCATTTCTAAAGGTCGCACTAACTCGGTTCGAGATGGTGTGATTATGCGAGATCTAGGAGTAGTAGACAGTGCTACGCGTATGGCAAACCTAGTGATTCGAATCAAGGATCCTTATGCGCTGACAACGGATGCCAAACCATTACCTTTTGGTTCATATGTTGAAGTGGTCTTCAACGGTAAACAGATCCCAAACCTGTTTAAAGTGCCGCAAGAGTTGGTCACTGATGAGCGAGTCTGGGTTGTCGATCAAGAAGACAAGCTCGTCCCTAAAAGTGTCCATGTTTTGCGTGAAGAGCAGGCAAACTTCTTTATCGATTCTGGTGTGAAAACAGGCGATGAGCTGGTATTAACTGTGCCCGAGTTCCCGCAAATTGGAATGTCGGTGATTCGCTCGAATAGTAATTCAGAGGTATTGGTGAACCAAGGAGAAGCCAGTGAGTAAGTCCACTCAACGCGGCATTATCGCCCTTTTTGCCAATAACTCGGTAGCCGCCAACCTTTTGATGGCGTTTATCTTGATCATGGGAACCGTCAGCTACTTTCTGATTCAGCGCCAGATGTTCCCAAATTTTGAAATCAACTACATTAATGTGACAGCGTCTTACCCAGGGGTTTCTGCTCAGGAAATTGAAGAGACGATCCTAATCAAAGTGGAAGAGTCGCTGAAAGATGTCACCGAGATTAAAAAAGCGGTGACTGACGCTTATCGAGGTGGCGGTGCGGTAACTTTGGAAATTGATACCAAGGCAAACCTTATGGAAGTACTGGATAAGGTAAAGCAGCGAGTCGATGCCATAGCTAGTTTCCCCAAGGCTATGGAGCCGATTAAGGTCACGCAGATAGAGTTTAAGCAAGACGTTATTGGTATGGTGCTGTCAGGCAATACGTCGTTATCAGAGCTGAAAACCATTGCGAAGCAGGTAGAGAAAGAACTATTACAGCTTAATGACGTTTCTTTGGTTGAAGTCAGCTCTCCACCCGATGAAATCGGTATTGAAATTCACCCAGATGAGCTACGAACCTATGATCTAACGCTTGACGACGTAGTAGCGGCGATTCAAAAATACTCGGCAAATTTTTCCGCAGGACAAGTCAGGACTAGTACGGGTTTAGTGTCGATTCGAATTGAGAACCAGTACTACGATGGTTTTGAATTTCGGCAGATACCCGTCAAAGTTGGCGCCAATGGCTCCAAGGTCTTATTGGGTGATATTGCCAAAATAAAAGACGAGTTTACTGAAGGGCAACACTACTTTAAGTATTCAGGTGAGAACGGTATCTATTTGACGGTTAAGGCAACCAAAACCCAAAATATGGTGCCTGTGGCCGAGACGGTGAAGCGCTTTATTGACGCAAGAAATCAAACGTTACCTCATGGTATTCAACTCAACACTTTGATGGATATGACGTTCTATTTGAATGCTCGACTGGATATGATGCTTAAGAACCTGTTACAAGGTGCGGTTCTGGTAGCGGTTTTGCTGACTATTTTCCTGCGATTCCGCTTAGCTATGTGGGTTATGGTTGGTTTACCGGTCTGTTTCTTAGGAGCGGTTATGCTGATGCCGCTGTTTGATGTCAGTATCAATATCATCACACTGTTCGCGTTTATTATGGTGCTCGGTATTGTGGTAGATGACGCCATCGTCATAGGAGAAAGTGTCTACACCGAGGTTGAAAAAGAAGGTGGAGGGGTCACTAATGTCGTGCGTGGCGCTCAGCGTGTCGCAACCCCTGCAACATTTGGGGTACTGACAACTATTGCTGTGTTTGTTCCGTTCTTATTCTCGACAGGACCAGAGAAGGCTTTTTTCTATGGTCTTTCTATCGTTGTTATTTTCTGTCTGATTTTCAGCTTGATAGAGTCGAAACTCATCCTGCCAGCGCATTTGGCTCATACCAAATTTACCCCAGTCAAAGAGAACAGTTATCGTGCCCGTTTCAATCGCTCATTTTTCCGCTTTGTTAATGGGCCATACAAGCGCACCGTGTCGTGGTGTGTGGAGTGGCGTTGGTCTGTGATGGCTGGCTTTATCGCAATTTTGGTTATCAGTGCGGCAATGCTGACGTCAGGGCATGTACGTATGATCCCTAGCCCTAAAGTTCCGTCTGACTTTCCAATGATCAAAATTGAGATGAACAGCAATGCGTCCGATGAACAAACGATTGATGCCTTACTCACTCTTGAAAAAGTGGTGAGTGAGGTCGACAAGGATATAGAGCAAGAGTACGGGCAGCCTGTTATTCGCGACATGATGACGATTAACACGAGTCGCACCGAAGGCATGATCATCCTTCCTCTTGTTGATGAAGACGTGCGTCCAGTTGATGCGTTTGAGCTGTCTCGTCGTTGGCGCGAAAAAATGCCGACGATTGTTGGTCTGAAATCCATTGTTATTAACGATAATGTGGCTGGTGGCGAAGAGGGCGACGAGTTTGGTTATTTGCTGTATGGCCCTGATATGGAAGTGCTGAATGCCGCTGGACGTGAGCTGATTTCAAAGCTTCAGCTCCAGACGGGGTTGTTTGATATCAGTTCTTCGATGGATACGGGCAGTCGCGAAGTACAACTTTCGCTGAAACCTGTGGCTTATGATCTCGGACTGGATCTCGCTAATGTAGCGTCGCAGGTTGGAGGCAGCTTTTATGGTGGAGAGGCGCAGCGAGTACTTCGGAATACTGAAGAAGTCAGGGTAATGGTTCGCTACCCTAAGTTGACCCGAGAAGCGTTCTCTTCACTACGCTATGCCTTGATTAATACCCCATCAGGCAAAAAAGTGATGTTGGGCGATGTGGTTAACATCACCAGTAAGCCGGGCATCAACCAAATACGACGTGAGAATGGTTTTAGAACGGTTTATATCTATGGTTCTATTGACGAAGCGGTGATTGAACCCGATAGAGCAGTGAAGAATATTGAAGATAATGTGCTTCCGGAACTACGCGCTCAATTCCCTGAAGTGAAAACTGAGTTAGGTGGCACGATTGAAGAACAACAAAAGCAAAAAGCAGAGCAGATAGTGTTCTTTATTGCAGGGATGATAACGGTTTACATTCTATTAGCTGTGCCATTAAAAAGTTATGCCCAGCCGTTTATCATTATGTCTGTTATTCCGTTTAGCCTAACGGGTGCGATATGGGGGCACTATTTCTATGGCCTTGATATGAGCATGATGTCCACATTTGGTTTGATTGCGGCGGCGGGGGTTGTGATTAATGACTCGTTAGTGATGACTGATTATGTCAACCAAATCAAAGCGCGGTGTGATTGTGCGAAGCAAGCCGTGGTTGAAGCTGGCTGTGCGAGGTTTAGGGCGATAACGCTGACCTCTATCACTACGTTCTTTGGAGTGTTGCCCATCATGTTCGAGACCAGTCTTCAGGCGGCGTTTGTTAAACCTATGGCCGTTGCTTTAGGCTTTGCTGTGATGTACGCCACCGTGGTAACTCTCATTGCCGTTCCGTGCTTATATGTGATTCTTGAGGATATAGGCAAAGCTTTTAGCAAACTGAAACGAGTGTACTTTCCAGTTAAAGATAATCAAAACACAACAGCAGTATGATTGTTGTGATGGTTTTCGATTTTAATTCATTGTAATCATTAAAACTAACCTTTCCCTTTGGTGCTGTATGCCAGAGGGAAAGGATTGATGTTTCCTACCTTACTACTTCCTCTTTCTGATTGACCTATTCGATATTTATATACTAATCACTTTGATGTACTTCTACTCAGCGATTAAAGTTCGCTCTATCAACAGGTGACAAAACACGGTTTTGCTACCGTGAACATATTAGAGGGTTGAAAATGAAGAAGACAATTATCGCGCTTACATTAGCTGCTACAGCATCAAGTGTACTCGTTGGAACCGCCAACGCATGTTCTCGCATCACGCTTGATACGCCATATGGTGTATCTCAAGTTAGAACACTTGATTGGGGACAGAAACTTGGTACGTATGCGATTATGTCACCAGCGGGTGTTGAGGTGGCAACTAAAGCGGTTCCATCGTACAAAACTGCGGCGAAATGGACGGTGAAGTATCCGACATTGAACTTAGAAGAACGTGCCGTGTTTGTTGATACATCGGGTGAGGCTATCAACAATCAAGGTTTATCTGCTTCAACTTTATATATGTACGATTCGCAAGCATTCATCAAGGATTACAAGGACACCGGTGCACCGGCAGTTAACTGGGGTGATGCCGCAGCTTTTATGGCGCAAAACTTTAAAACGGTAGAAGAAGCGGTCACTGCGTTTGAAGCAAATGAATTCCAGTTTGCTTGGGCCGATGGTATTCATGGTACCCAGCATGGCTTGCATATTTCAGTACAGGACAAATCTGGTGACATTGCTTTGTTTGAGCTCAATGAAGGCGGCAAAATGATGGTGCATCGCGGTTCTGTGAACGACAAACTGCGAGTAATGGCTAACGCCCCTTTGCAGCAATATCACGATGAGAATGCGACAAAAGTAGGTGACTTTAATCATGTCGAAAATGGTCATAACATCGGTTCTACCATCTCATCCCCAGAAAGAATGCTACGAGGCTTGTACAACTCTGCTCATGTTAAGTTTGACCCACAGGCTTCATGGGCACAGACAGAAGGTAAGCTCCAATCCACATTCGATTCAGGGAATCTGGTGCCCCAAGACATTATTGACCCAGCAAACGGTGAAACATATGCCAGCTGGATTCAATATACCTACAACTTCGAAAATGGCTCATTCAAGATGCGCAACTTTGATACGTACAGTGAGATTCGCATCGACCTCAATCAGCTTAACGACATCAAAACCGTATCGTGCGCTGATTTAGTAGAACAAGCTGAGCTATCAAATATCGCTACCTTCTCTACGTGTAGTTAACCCTTCTTATCACTCTGGCAATGCCTTGTGAAATCCACGGATGACCTAATTAAAGGGATTTTTGTTTAATTAGGTATAAATATGAAAAACACTATAACTGCCATGGCTCTAAGTTTGATTACTGCGGGCGTTTGGGCAAATGAAGTGACATCGACTCACCAAAAAGATGTCGCTCCAGAAGCTTCGGTTCAAGATATTAATTATGGCGATCCGACGGCTCTATTCTCAATGGTTGGACTGTCTAGATCAAACGATCGTACTCAACTCAACAGTGTGTTTGGTTGGGGGCAAGGGCATATGGTCTTCGCTGATTTAGGTATCGGTGACAAGAAAGATATTGAAGGCAAGACAGATATAGATTACCGCGTTCGCTATTTTAAGGTTAACGACGGCCTAGGTTATTCCTTGGATGTCATCGGAAATCGAAATACCACGACGACGCTAGCGGGTGCTATCTATAAGATCGAACTTACCCCTAATATCTCTGTGTTTCCAATGCTCTATGGTGGCTATATGGATAGCAAACACGACATCGCGGTAGAAGGTAAATCGTCCTTTAAAAACTCCGCGTTAGTTCAAGGCGGTCTTTATGCGATGTATGGGTTTGATGCTGGTCACTGGCTCTATGCCAACCCTAAAGCGACATACATTACTCGCGCCAAAGAGTTTGTTCCACAAATAGAAATTGGCGGCGGCTATATGGTGACTGATTATGCGTCCATTGGTTTCAAAGTTGAGCATACCGCGGACAATAAAGTGAGCAAGAAAGACACGGTCAGTTGGCTACAAGCCAGCTATTACTTTTAGTTGAGGTAAACCTGTGGAAGACACACTAGACATTGTTGCCATGTGTGTCATGGATGATCGCAGTTTTATTTTGGCGTTTCTAATTGGTGCGGCCTTTATGATGTTTTGGTTTGAACTTCGTCGCTGGAGTTCAGACAAGAGTAACGCTGAATAGTGTTCTAGCGACGATTAGAACAGGAGGTGCCTTTTAATTAAGGCACCATTTTTAATGACTGCCATGAATTAGCGAACGTTGGTATTGCTTTGGAGTTAGGCCGTAAGCATTCTTAAACAGTCTTATATAGTGAGAAATATTGTCATATCCGGCTTCATAGGCAGCATCAGTAACACTCAATTTGTTGAGACTTTGTTTTGAGGACTGCAGTCTAAGCTGAGTGAGGTATTGCTTAGGGCTTAGCTGTGTTGCTGCTTTAAACTTTTGTGAAAAACTCGACTGAGACAATCCCACTTCTTCTGCTACCTGAGCTAACGTCATCTTTAGTCCCATCGGTGAATTCATAATCCTAATCGCTTTACTGATTGGATGAGAGCGATGGTTCGAGATAATACTTTGGCAAGTATTATTGCGCAGCAACTCAAACACCAATTCTTGTCCGGTCAGGTCGATCAGAAAGTCCATGCAGGCTTCATGTTCTCGAAGGATCTCTTGCATTCGAGTGTGTAGTTTGTCGATTCTTTTGTCGATGGAATTGACTGCGAAACTTTGTGATTCTAATGCTGTTGGTGAATCGACTTCTAGAGTATCAGCAACACGTTGACTGACGCCTTCAATCATTTGTTCATCGAATTCATACACCAGTGCTTTGGTGTACTCAGGCATCTTCATGTAGATGTTCGAATTAGGTGGTAACAGAACAAATTGGTCACGGTTGTATTGGAAGCTCTGCGACTGATTGACACTCACCGATTTGGTGCCTTTTAAAATGGTACACAGGCGAGGAGCATCGTAAGAGCGGTACTCATCGTGAAAGTCTTTTGGAAGATCGTAATAGAGTAAGTTTAAGCTACCGGTAGATAGTGCGTACTCACGTTCTGCCACTCGACTAAAGCTGTTTAGTTTATGCATAAATAATGCGTCTTTCTGTTTTCATCGCCTGAAAGCTAATAGTAGGGAGATGGCAAGAAGGTAACATTGATCTGAGTTAGGAAAGGCGGGAGCTTTTTAAACGCAAAAATGCAGGCAATCGGTTGGCCTGCATTTTTGTGATGTTGCACGTTAAACGTGTCGAATAATTACAGCGCTGAATCTAAGATGGCTACGATTTCTTCGTGGCTTGCTTGTTTAGGGTTGGTGAAACCACAAGCGTCTTTTAGCGCGTTCTCTGCAAGTACATCGAAGTCGTCGCGTTTTACACCAAGCTGTTCAAGACCAGCCGGAATGTTCACATCTTTAGATAGCTGACGAATAGCATCAAGACCTGCATTCGCGGCTTGCTCATCAGTCATGCCATTAGTATCAACACCCATGGCGCGCGCGACGTCAGCTAAGCGTGCAGGTACTACCTTAGCGTTATATTGCTGAACGTGTGGTAGCAAGATTGCGTTACATACACCATGAGGAAGATCGTAGAAGCCACCAAGTTGGTGAGCGATAGCGTGAACATAGCCCAGTGAAGCATTGTTAAACGCCATACCTGCCATAAACTGCGCATAAGCCATGTTGTCACGTGCAGTTAGATTGTCACCGTTTTGCACCGCCTCACGAAGGTTTGCTTGCACCATTTCGATAGCTTTGATCGCAACGGCATCCGTGACTGGTGTAGCTGCGATAGACACATAAGCTTCAATCGCGTGCGTAAGTGCGTCCATCCCAGTTGCCGCTGTAAGAGACGCAGGCTTAGCCAGCATCAACTCAGGGTCGTTTACAGAGATAATTGGCGTCACATTCTTGTCTACAATTGCCATTTTGATGTGGCGAGCCTCATCTGTGATGATGCAGAAACGTGTCATTTCAGAAGCAGTGCCTGCCGTTGTATTGATTGAGATCAGCGGTAACTGAGGCTTCGCTGATACATCAACACCTTCGTAGTCTTTGATTTCTCCGCCGTTAGTCGCAAGCAATGCGATACCTTTTGCGCAATCATGAGGGGAGCCGCCACCGAATGAAATCACACAATCACACTGATTGCCTTTTAGTAGCGCTAAGCCATCGTTCACGTTCTCGATAGTTGGGTTTGGTTTAGTCTCGTCAAACACAACCGCTGCTACGTTTGCACTATCAAGCAAACTAGTGAGTTTACTTACTGCGCCCAGCTCGTTTAAAACCTTGTCGGTAACGATAAGAGCTTTAGTAAAGCCATGTGATTTGATAGCGTTTACCGCTTCTTCAAGACAGCCGACACCCATTAGGTTTAATGATGGAATATAGAAAGCGTTAGACATGCTCTACCTCGTTCAATGTTTAATAATATTTTTGACCGCACATCTCAAGAAACAGTGGCATTACCGCGGGGGCAGTAATGCACTCGTACTACCACTTTAGAGGTGCTTTTTATCGTTGATTGAAGAGTAACAGTAGGTTTGAATAGCAAACTAGCGCAGATTTTATAGAAATAGTCGAAATTTGATTAGCCTGAATGTTATGAGAATATTCATATTATAAATTAGTAGGTTAGCGGATTAAAAAGAAGTGCAAAGTCGGTGACTAAGCGACTCTGCACTTCGAGGGGGAGGCGGTAAGGTGATACCGCCGATTTTTCTCTGTTGAAGGTGATTCAACAAATTGAGAAAGGGTTTACATCACGAGTCCGTTATCATTGCGCTAAAGCGACTTTCATCTGTTCGGCGACTTTGTCGACCTTTCCTAGTCCTATGATGACTTGAATACCGTTCTTACCAACTGGAACAACGCCTGCGGCACCAAGTTGTTTGAGTTTTTCTTTGTCTACAATGCCAGAGTCTTTTACTGATAGGCGTAGGCGAGTAATACAATTGTCTACTTCAGTAATATTGTCACTACCACCTAGGGCTTCAATATACTGGTGAGTTAAGCCTTCGATACCTTGATCACCGTCTACCGCTGTTTCTTGCTCTGGAGCCATGTCTTCACCACGACCTGGCGTTTTTAAGTTGAATTTCAAAATAGCGAAACGGAACACGCAGTAGTAAATGGCGAAGAAAACTAAGCCCTGCACAATAAGCATATACCACTGAACAGCAAGCGGGTTTTGACTAGACAGGACTAGGTCGACAAAACCGGCGGAGAAACCAAATCCTGCGATCCACTGCATACTTGCAGCAATATATAGTGAAATACCAGTCAGTACGGCGTGAAGTAAGTACAGACCTGGAGCTAGGAACATAAAGCTAAACTCTAGTGGCTCAGTAATTCCTGTAAAGAAAGAGGCCATCGCAGCAGCAAGCATGATAGAGAACACGGCTGATTTGTTCTTTTTATCTGCACAGTGGTAAATCGCCAATGCTGCACCAGGAAGACCAAACATCATGATTGGGAAGAAGCCCGCTTGATACATGCCAGTCACACCAACCGTAGCCGTTCCGTTAGCAATAGACTGAGCACCGCCTAAGAAATTAGGAATGTCATTAATGCCAACGACATCAAACCAGAAAACAGGGTACAGGGCGTGGTGCATGCCAACGGTCAACATTAATCGGTTAAAGAAGCCAAATAGACCTGCTCCTAATGCACCCATAGATTGAAGTTTAACGCCGAACACGATAAGAGCGTCATACACTACAGGCCAGACATATAGAAGCACGAAGGCTAACAGCATACCCGCAATAGAAGTCAGAATAGGGACTAGGCGCTTTCCACTGAAGAATGCCAGCGCTTTAGGTAGCGTTACACCTGAGTAGCGATTGTAGATTTCAGCAGAGACTATACCGACAATAATACCAACAAATTGGTTGGAGATTTTGCCAAAGGCTGCCGGAACTTCGTCAGCACTAATACCTTTAAGTTGTTGCACGGTTTCTGGAGAAAGAAGAGTTGTCAGTACTAAGAAGCAGATAAAACCAGACAATGCAGCAGAGCCATTCTTGTCCTTGCTTAAACCAAATGCAACACCAACGGCAAACAACACTGCCATGTTATCGATGATTGCACCGCCGGACTTAATTAAAAACGCAGCAAGGGTACTGTCTGCTCCCCAACCTGTTGGATCCAACCAATATCCAACCCCCATTAAAATCGCAGCGGCAGGCAGGGTGGCCACTGGAACCATTAACGCCTTACCTACTTTTTGCATATAGCCGAGTATGTTCATTCAAACCTCTTTGTGTTTATTATCCACGGAACTTGCGCCCTGTACTTGCTTGCAACGACAGGGTGTTTATTCGTTTTCTAGTTGCTATTTGAAACTTATTTATCGATGCGAACAAACTAATTTTCGGGTACTATGGATTAAAATTTTTAATAAGTAGAGGCCGTGTTATGGCGAATGAACAAACCTTATTGAGGAATCTGCATACCTTCCATGTCGCAGCAAAAGTACTGAGTTTTACCCTTGCAGCGAAGGAATTGCACTTGACTCAGGGTGCGGTGAGCCATCGAATTAAGGTGCTTGAGAAGTCGCTTGGTTTTAATCTATTCACCCGAGGAACAAGGAAGCTGGGGCTTACAGAGGAGGGCGAACGGTTTCATCAAACGCTTTCAAAATCGTTGTACTCCATTTTTGGTGAGATCGAAGAAATTAAATCGACGGATATGAGTGGGGAGATCACGATAGCCAGTTCGCCAAATTTTGCCTCGTCTTGGTTAGTACCAAGACTCAAAGATTTTAATCAGCGCTACCCCAACTTTAATGTAAATATTCTTGTCCACGAAGAGCAACAGAACTTCGAGAACGACCAAGTTGATATCGCGTTTTACTATGGCGATGACAAACCAAAGGACTGCTTCGTTAAACCTCTCTTTGGTGAGCGCTATATTCCTATTTGTTCGCCTGAATACGCTCAACGACTTAAGCTCTTTGAACGTGGCCTAGATGGACTGAAAGAGGTCAATCTTATACATGCATTAGGGTCAAATGTCTGGGAGCGCTGGATTAAATATCACGACTATGATCTCAATATCTTTAGACACTTTTATTGTGTTGGGCATCGAGGGTTAGATCTGACCGGAGCCCTGAACTCACTTGGCTTAGCGATGGGGAGGTATTATTTTGTTAAAGACTATATTGAGAGAGGCGAGTTGGTTTGCCCTTACCCTTCAATGAGCACTAGCCAAACTTATGATTTGGTATGTCTAAATGGTCATGAAGAAAGACCAAAAATCCGGACATTTATTCATTGGATCGATAGCCAACTATAGTGTTGGCTATCGGAACGAAAATTTAGAATGGATGATCAACCATAATCCAGAAGTTAGTGCTTTCTGGAGACTTAGCTAAATCGGCACGAACGACCAATCCGGCCATCAATGCACGAACTGATGCGCCGCCATCGTACTTGAGATCGGTAAGAAGTTCGTTCGCCGTGTAGGCAGAACCTACGCGACCTACCTCAACAAAGCCTACAAGTTGGATCCAGTCTACTCTCAAGAAATTCAACCAAGAGATATCTTTAATAGGGTTATAGGCCAACGTATAACGATATTCTGCAGAGCCATAAATCACGGCTTTGTCGTGGAATCGGTTATTGTCGTAGCCACGCATACGAGTAAAGCCACCTAAAGTTGCCCCCTCATTATAAGGTGCATTTCCGTTTATAGACTGAGTGCCATTAGGGTTATCCGTTACTTCCCAAGTAGGTGAATAACCGGTCCAGAAGTTCATCGCGATAATTCGTTGTGATGCCCAATCCGACTTGCCGAGCGAAAAGTATTTGCTCATATCAAGTTCGTTGAACGACCACTGCTTTTTAGACTCAAACCAGCCCCAATCGTGAGAAGTTGCGATGTATTGTCGGCTACCGTAGGAAGGGTTGGGGGCAAAGTCGGTATTATCGTAGAGTATGCCAAACTCCATCGCATGAATCGCGCCGTCGACGTCCCCTTGTTGAAACTCAAAAGATTGGTATCGATTAAATTGGCGAGCTACAAAGATAGTTGAGCCGCTGGTCAACGGATTCCACTCTTTACCTCCGGAAGGCTCTGAGACTAACAAACCGTTGCGGATCTGATAGTCAACGAGTCCTTTGTCTCTGGTTACACCAATAGGAAGTACATACTCCATCTTGATATCAAACCAGTTAGATGCGCCATCCGCTTCCAAATAATCTAGATTAGATGAGCCATTGCTACCGGGACGAGGTGGGGTGTAATAGGCATTACCTGAAGTATAAGCACGTTGTTTTGGGTAATACCCAAACATGCCGTATGCACTCAAGAACACGCGTTCGGTTCCTGGAATCATGTAGTTCCAAACACCTCCAGCTAGTGCATAACTGGTTTCACCTCCAAAGACAGTGCCACCTATGGTCATCTGGTCTTGGTAGATACCTTTTATCATGCCGCCAACACCGACATTAAGCCCCATGGTCTCTGTACTAAATAGGTAAGGCAGTACCATGGATTCTCTAATTCTGTCTGGCGTTTCCTGTCGGTCAATACGCGACTTGACGTTAGTTGGTGTCGCTCCTTGCGCCACCACTGCAGTGAGTGAGCACGATATAGCAGCGATGACACTTATAATACGGCGATATGTCATACGAGTTAGACTTCCTTGTGAGATTTTTCATTCTTATTATGGTGTAACGATAAATAGCCTAACGTTATTTTAGGAGATAGAAAACACTAAGTGGTTATTTTGGCGGCTTTTTAACAATGGTTTTGTAAATTTAGTGGTTATACGTGCAAATATAGAAAACCCAAGCCGTGGCTTGGGTTATAGAGTCGCGAGTGAAGATTACTACATACGCGCCTTTAAATATTCCAAAGCCCCAACCACAGACGCTACTTGAGCATCGTTACACTCTTGTGAGGTGACTTTTGGACTGTCTGGATAAACTTCAGTTGTGGTTGAGTACTCACAATCCGTCATGCCGGTGCAAAGGCTGAGCTTTTTCAGTGGGTAATTGATGACGCCATTCTGAACGACTTTAGAACCGATAATATTGCCATTTTGGTCTGGCGGGGCAATATGAGTCACTTTTTCTACATGTTGGATAATCGTCGCTTGAAATTCATCTGCGGGATTCTCGGTATTGCCGACAAGATAGAAACCGTCAGGAACATTGTCCTCGATGTAGTCGAGACCATCGCGTGCCGCTAGTGCTGGTCGAAACTCGCTTTCATCTGTATCCGTTGTTTCATGTAAATCGATATGTGCCCAAACAGTGGTATCTAACGATGCAACCATCGCCATGAGGTTCGCAGACTCTTCTGCTGGTGAATCTGTATAGAAAGAGCGATTAGGGTCGACAGCATTCGGGTTCCAACGATTGATCGTTTCATAACCCCAAGGACTGACACATGGTGCGATAACGATGTTGAACAGAGACTCGTAGTGAGAGGCGTTTTCTCTGGCGAACTGAAGCGCACCGTGGACGCCAGAAGTCTCATAACCATGAACACCACCAGTAACAAGAACCGTTGGCTTCTGTGAATCCCAAGATTTGGTTTTTAATACGAAGAGTGGGAATCGATCAACATCATATGAAAGCGCACCATATTGCTCAATATTGAAGGTATCTTTTAACGCTGCGATCTTTGGGAGTACATCTTCGCTGTACAGACGCTTAACAGTAGTCGATTCGCGCCATTGGATAACGTTTTCCTCAGTCCACTTCTGTCCTGGGGTACCGATAGGGTAGTGAAACTGGTTTTTCATGGTTTCCATTCTCGATATTGTTTGTGCTGCAAGAATAGCTTTGCAAGGTTTAACGTGCAACGAGCATGGTGTGAAGATTGTGACAAATCATTTTCGGACCACTGAGCTAGCGGTTCAAACGGCTCGTTTGATCGCGTTTAATCGCGGTTTGCTTGTTCAATCGCTGACATGAGTTTGTCAGAAATCAGGGCTTTTTGATTGGTGGTGAAATCAAACATGACGATCGTGGCTGTCCCCGTCGTGGTGACTTTGCCAAGCTTCTTGCTGACCACTTGATATTCCATCTTAAAGCGGTCTTCTTGTACCTCAGTAATTCGAGAGCCGACAAGTAATGTATCGGGGTAGGTGACAGGCAGTTTATAGCGGCAATAGGTTTCCCCAAGTACTGGGCCTATATTCGTGACTGCCATGTCTTCCATTAGATTAATGTGACTGAAGTAGTCGAGTCGCGCGGTTTCAAAGTATCGAAAATACACTGCGTTATTGACGTGATTAAGTGCATCCATTTCGCCCCAAGCGACAGGGATCTCTGTAACGACAGAGTAGTCCTTAAGTAACGATTCCATATTGTTATCCCTTATTAAGTTTGTGCATTTACTCTATTTTGGAATTAACAATAATGCAACATCAACGGTGCGAAGTTGAGTACCCCGTTTGGGGGTTTATTCAATAGGTAGGGTTGAGAGGCATTTTCGGCACAAACACAGATCGGATTTTTCGATAGAAGACGTATCGCGCTTGTCCAGTTCAAAACACCAACAGGTATCGTGGCCCGCAGAGATGTCACAATAGGCGGCTTCTCCACATTTGGGGCAAACGTGTGTAGTTGCAGAACCTGCTAACTGCTCCATTTTGTCATCGCGTTCTTCTTCTTTCATTAAACGCCATGCAGACAATTCGTCCATGGTACGAAAGCAACCAGAACAAATGCCACCTTCGTTTTTACAGGCGGCTTTACAGGGAGTGGCGATAGCAATAGTTTTAGTCATAGATTTAAATCAATAGGTTGCACAGTTTGTTCTAGAGCGTTAGAATTAAATGGTAATAATTATCATTTGCAAAAATAAATGACGACACTCTTTTTAATTATTGGCGTGATGTTTATTCTCGCCTTAGCTCGCAAGCTTGCATTCTCCAACATAGCGCTCGCTTTGTTAAGTGGATATTTAGTGTTGTGGCTCTATTTGGATAACTCCACCCTAACGGCAATCTGTTTGCTGCTGTTTGCACTGTCGCCAATTTTGGTGCGAGTAAAAAGCCGCAATATTAGTTTTATCTTGTTCATTCAAGCTTTAATTTTGCCAGTTGCGATTCATTTTGGGATGACGTCGCTGCCGATTCAGTAACGTTCCCTAATCAATAAAAAAGGCTCCCATTGAGAATGGGAGCCTTGACGATAAGTACATCAGTAAAAATTACTTCACTTGCCAGTTGACCGTTTCTCCGCCACGGATAGGTACAACAATGTCATTACCGAATGGCATGGTTTCTGGCACGTTCCATTCAGATTTCTCTAGCGTGATAGTATCTGTGTTACGTGGTAGTCCATAGAAGTCTGGGCCGTTGTGGCTTGCGAATGCCTCTAAATTCTCTAGCTTGCCTTCTTGCTCGAATACTTCTGCGTATAACTCTACTGCTGCGTGAGCAGTGTATGAGCCAGCACAGCCACAAGCGGCTTCTTTTTTGCCTTTAGCGTGTGGTGCAGAGTCAGTACCTATGAAGAACTTCTTACTTCCGCTAGTTGCCGCTTCTACTAATGCTTGTTGATGCGTACCGCGTTTTAGAATTGGTAGGCAGTAGAAGTGTGGCTTGATACCGCCAACGAGCATATGGTTGCGGTTATACATCAAGTGGTGTGCGGTAATTGTTGCTGCTACGTTGTCGTTGGCATTTTTAACAAACTGAGCTGCATCGGCTGTCGTAATATGCTCAAGAACAATCTTAAGGTTAGGGAAGTCGTTAACGATTGGAGCCAGTACCGTATCGAGGAACTCTTTTTCACGGTCGAAGATGTCAACGTCGTGAGTAGTCACTTCACCGTGAACCAAAAGTAGCATTCCAACTTCTTCCATTGTCTCTAATACAGAGTAGATGTTCTTTGCTGAAGTCACGCCAGAATCTGAGTTCGTTGTTGCACCTGCTGGGTACAGTTTTGCCGCTACCACACCTGCCGATTTGGCTTTACGAATTTCTTCTTGAGAGGTGTTGTCGGTTAGGTACAGCGCCATAAGAGGCTCAAACTGCTCAGATGGTTTTTCGGCCATGATGCGCGCTTTATACGCAAGTGCCATTTCAGTGTCAGTGACAGGTGGGATAGTGTTAGGCATGATCAATGCGCGGCCGTTGTAGCGACTGATGTCACGAACGGTATCTTTTAGTACTTCGCCATCGCGAAGGTGAACGTGCCAGTCGTCAGGACGAGTAATAGTCAATGTAGTCATTTGGGCTCCCACCAAGTTAGATTCTTCTTGAAACGGAGCCTAAACGGCCGCGAAAAATGTGAATGCAATCGCTTACGTTTAGGCGACAGGATGATAGAGGAAAACGACTTAGATTTCACTATGTTTCTGGGACAATGTGCAAAAAGGCGTTAACATTGTGCTCTGCAAATGGACATAACAACAAAAAGGGCTCAGTCGTGGCAAAATCTACTCTGCTTTCCCAAATCAATATCTATCCAGTTAAGTCAGTTGGAGGTATTTCTCTTTCCTCTTCATGGGTTGAAAAACAAGGGCTTTGTTTTGACCGTCGTTTTATGGTGGCATTGGCCGATGGTTCAATGGTGACCGCACGCAAATACCCTAACATGGTAAAAGTGTCATCCAGCCTTCTACCGACAGGTATTATCTTCACTTACCCTGGACTGCCTCCTTTAAAGCTGCAATACAGTACATTTAAAATGCAGGATACGACCGCTACAGTATGGGCAGACAGTTTTTCTGCTTACACGACAACAGATGAAGCGGATGATTGGTTCAGTGAAGTATTGAATCAAAGGGTTGAGCTACTTTTCACTGGCGAGCAATCAAACCGGGTAAGAGAAAAACTGGGTCATAATGTGAGCTTTGCAGACGGCTATCCTTTACTTATCATTAGCTCCGGTTCACTAGCGGAATTGAATAAGCGAAGCAGTGAAGTACATAGTATGGAGCAATTCAGAACCAACTTAGTGGTTGACTCGGACGAGCCATTTATCGAGGACTCATGGAAGAGAATTAAGATCGGTGATGTAGAGTTTGAAGCTGTAAAGCCATGTGAGCGTTGCATTCTGACAACAGTTGATGTCGAAAAAGCGGAATTCAGAGCCAGCAAAGAACCGCTAACGACCTTCTCACGCTTCCGTGCCAATGAACGCGGTGGCGTGTTCTTTGGTCAAAACCTTGTGGCAAAGAATGAGGGTATGATTCGCACTGGTGATGCTATCGAAGTACTGGAATACAAAGACAAAGAGTACTACGAGGATCTGGATGCGAATAAACAAGAATTTGTTTGTGTCGAGCGAGAGCATGTCGCGAGGAATTTTGAAACTTTTTGGTTAGAACCTCAGAAAGGTGCAATGCCAAGCTACAAAGCAGGCCAGCATTTACCGATAGAACTCAATATGGATGGTAAAGCGGTCAAGCGCTTGTATACCTTATCATCAAGTCCAAGTCGTCCTGGACGCTTAGCGATATCGGTGAAACGAGTTGATGGTGGAGAAGTATCGAATTGGCTGTTTGATCATTTTCAAGTAGGTGACACCTTGATTGCCGATAAGCCTAACGGTTCATTCCATATTGCCAACTCTGAACATGAGCCGCTGTTATTATTATCTGCAGGAAGTGGTGTAACTCCGATGATGTCGATGTTGCGCGACCTTACCGACCAAAACGATATACGAGATGTGGTGTTCTACCATCAATGTTCGACTTACGCTGATATCCCATTTGCGAATGAGTTGAAAAACCTAGAGAAGCAAAATAACAATCTCACGGTGATATTGGCACTGACGCAACCATCAGAGGATTGGCAGGGATTAAAAGGACGTTTTAGTTTGTCCCATCTAAAACAAATTGCCGACCTTACTGAGAGACAAGTCTTCGTTTGTGGACCTGACGGCTTTATGCAAAAAGCAAAGAACTTGATGTTGAAGAAAGGACTACCTGAAGATCACTACCACCAAGAGGCTTTTGGGGTCGCTACTGCAACGGAACAAGTGGTTAAAACCGTACAAATTAGTTTAGATGGTACGGTGTTTGAGGGGGACAATCAGCAAACGATTCTAGAGCAAGCAGAAAAAGCCGGTCTTGCAGTTGCTCATAGTTGCCGTGCGGGGTTTTGTGGCGCGTGTAAGGTTACGGTAGAGTCGGGCCTAGTTCATCAACCTGACGTACCGGCGATTCAAGACAGTGAAATTGCAGAAGGAAAGGTTTTAGCTTGTTGCGCGGTACCACAGACAGATGTGGATATTGTCAGTTAAATAGAGAATTGCGAGGCTGTTTGGTGCCAGTGTCCAACTGGCACCGACTTTCTATTTATTGCCTACTTTGAAGCACTCACTATACGTTGATGCAACGAATCTTTTAGTACCGCTCTATTGTGTTTCAGTTGATGCATTTCGGTATCTTCGATGGGAGAACCGTTCAGTTCTAACACACGAATTTCTTTATCCAGCGCGTTGTAGTTTTTCGTGTCAGCTGCAAAGCCTTCATCGCTTGCCGCAAGGGCATGAATAACGTCTTGATGCTCTGGAAATTCCTTCAGAAGAGAGTGATCTTCGCCTAACATAGCAACCCCTTTTATTGGTGAACAATAGTTTTCGCTTGGGCATTCGCACAAGTGACTCTGGGCGCCAACGGCACTTGTGATCACTAGTGCTGTTATAACAATGGCACATCTTTAAGCTGATTAAAAGTTGAGCGATGGCAAGATCTGATTTCAGAGAGGTAAATCACAGGGTTAAAAAAAGCCAGCAAATAATTGCTGGCTCTATGAAGGAAATCAACTTAGTCGTAGATCGTTGGGATTGGCTCGCGTTTATGTTGTGTTGCTTTATAAATGGCAACGAGGCGATCACTGACTTCTTGAGATACAGGCTTACCTTCGAGGAAATCGTCAATCTGATCATAAGTCAGGTTGAGCGCATCTTCGTCCGCTTTTTGTGGTGCGAGTTCTTCCAGATCTGCAGTCGGTGTTTTCTTAACGAGTTGCTCTGGCGCGCCAAGGGTATCTGCTACTTCACGAACTTGGCGTTTGCTCAGGCCAAATAACGGGGCAAGGTCACAAGCACCGTCTCCAAATTTGGTGTAGAAACCAGTAATGTTTTCTGCCGAGTGGTCCGTACCTAGCACTAACCCTCCCACGTATCCCGCGATTTCATACTGAGCAACCATGCGAGCACGAGCTTTTACGTTACCTTTTACAAAGTCGACCTTTGCGCTGTCTTCTGGTAGTAGACCTGTGCCTTCTAGAGCTATATGTGAAGCGGCGTGCAAACCGTCAACGCCCACTTTAATGTTCACAGAAACAGAATGAGTTGGTTCAATGAAAGACAAGGCTAGTTGTGCTTCGTCTTCATCTTTTTGTTCACCATAAGGTAGGCGAACAGCGATAAACTGATAGTCGCTAGAATTACTTTCTTCATTCAGTTCATTCACTGCAAGTTGAGCAAGGCGACCACAAGTTGTTGAGTCAACACCACCACTGATACCCAGGACGATAGATTTGCAGCCAGATTGCTGAAGTTTTGACTTGATAAAAGCAACGCGGCGTTCAATCTCAAAGCGTGGGTCAATAGACGGAAGCACGCGCATTTCGTCTCGAATTAGTTGTTCCATGTGGGATCCCTTTTCCTGCAAGCAAAAAATATTTTCTCGTATGATACCTACGAAAATCGCTGAAAAAAAGTTACAGTTAGGGTCAATCTATGCAGAGAGACGATTTATTGAGATACATATGACAAAAATAGCGATATTTGGTAGCGCTTTTAATCCTCCTAGCTTTGGGCATAAGAGTGTTATTCAATCTCTGAATCATTTTGACAAAGTACTATTAGTTCCTAGTATCTCTCATGCATGGGGAAAAAGTATGCTCGATTACAGCATACGTTGCCAGTTAGTGGACATGTTTATCTCTGACATTGGACAAGCCAATGTTGAACGTTCCAACATTGAAGAGTCTCTTTACGAACCAGGAACCTCTGTGACAACTTTTGCTGTATTGGAGGCGTTAGAAAAAAGATACCCAGAAGCTGAACTAACTTTTGTTGTTGGTCCCGACAATTTCTTCAGCTTTAGCAAGTTTTATAAAGCGCAAGATATTGTTGAGCGGTGGTCCATTCTCGCTTGCCCTGAAAAAGTGAAGATCCGCTCGACGACGATACGATATAGTTTGTCACAAGGTTTGAATGTAGATCACTTAACGACGCTTAGCGTCGCTCAACATTTGGTCGCACATAAGCTATATTGATAAAGATTATAACAAGGACGAAAAATAAAAATGAAAGCAAGGTGGAGTTGTATTGCTTTAGTAGTAGTGGTGAATAGTCCTCTCGCATTCGCATTTTGTGAGAGCAATACGAACAAATCTGTTGTTTTAAAAGCGACGGAGGAAGAGTCGTTTTGCTCGCTTATTTCTAAACCCTTCAACTATATTGGCAACCAAGTTATTACGCTTGGTGGTTTAATAGAAGACGAACCTCCTATCAACTCTCTACAAGATTCTTATTGGGATCAATGGCTTCTTACGCAAGAATCCGAACCTGTGCTAACAGGTAACATAGAAAATAGTTTTGTTGGTATTGGTTTATGGGTACCTGAGGAAATCGCTCGTCATAAAGACGAAATGTCGATGCAAGAATGGCTGATGGCACAAGGGCTTCATTTCGGCGTTGGCTTTGGTGAAAAAGGTAAAGAACCACGTTTACGCTTGGACTACCGTTGGCATCAAGACTACCAAGGCGATATGATGATGCAGGTGGAAGTGCCGTTTTAGTATCTAAGAAGGTAACTCTCTTCATTACTATCCAATCTCTTTAAAGCAGATTACTTCAGTAATCTGCTTCCTACATAAGTACTAATTCTCTCTAAAAAATACCCATATTAAATAATCACTTATTGAATCGTGAGAAAAATAATATTTATTAATCTATTTATATGTAAGAAATAACTTGCTTACGTGAGAATATTTGCTAAATAATAGATGTAGGAAAAATATAAGGTGTGTAAGAAATGAAGTATTTGTCATTATTTTTGCTTTTAACCTCTACATCTGTACTATCAGAAAGTATGTTAAATAAGCCAGTTAACGAGGCTTCGAAGGTGAACAGCAACCCTGTTAGTGGCCAAATTACCTTTAAAGGAAAGATCATGCAGGAACCTTGTGCGTTAAATGTAAGGGATTTCTCAACCAAGATACAAAAGAAAACAAATAACTGTGTTGAGTATACAGCTGAAAAAATCGAGGTATTTAATGAGAGAACAGTCGAAAGTGCTTCTGTTCTAATCGTTAGTTATATCTGATAAATAGAGCTACTACTTAAATATTGAAGTCAATTGAGTGATGTTGATCTCTGTTTTGGATTAATAATAATTAACACCGAATAATAGGATGGTTTGTTATTTTCTTGTGTTTAAGCTTGGATATGTAAGTCGTTTCGATTTACATTGAATCTTAAATATGAGGTAAGTATGAAAAACTACATATTAGTATTTGGTAGTTTAGTAAGTTCGTCTTTAGTTTATGGGCTTGAAATTGAATCAGTAACAAGAGGGGATGAGTTTACTACTGTAGGATTTCCTATTATTGCGTCAGATAATTCAGACTTAATCTATCATTATAAAGAAGATGGTAGTGTTAATGACTATGTTTGGATGGTCGATGATAAAATCATATCGAAGGGAGTGGTTTATACTCCAAGTGAGAGTGATACAAATAAAGACATAAAACTCTGTTTAATTGAAAAAGGTGATTTTAACTGTTCAAATACATTAAAGATAATTACTAAATTTGGTAATAACGATGCTCAGCTTCGAAACAGCAGAGCACCTAATACTGATATTAATGATTACTGGGAGGTGAATAATACGATAACCAATGAAGAGATTATCAATGACGAAGATACCTCTGTAAAAATCAAATTAAGTGTGGATTACATTGGAGCAGCAAGTATAGATGAATTACCATCTGGCTCTCCATATGTCACAGATCTATTTTATACACTGAAGTCTGATACTACAGTACTTCAGTCAACCTCTCGTTTGCCAGGTTTTACTCATAATACCTCCAATCAATCTACAAGTTATAACACAACAATCTCACAGTTGAACCTTTCATCGGTACCTTTGGTTAGTCTTTGCACTTTTGGCTTATCCTCACATGGGGCGAGTCCTACAATCGAACCTTCGTCTTGCAGCACTAGACTCGTAACAGAAAGACCGGAAAACCTTGGTAATTGGGTACAGCCGCCAACAAAAGAGCAATTCACTCTGTTGTTCCCTGGTCAGAGCTATCTGCAGGAAACCGTCGGCAGTAAAACGTATGTAGCATCACCACGTTTGACCAATACAGGTATCAACCTTGTTGAAAGCTACTGTAAATACATTTCGCCACGCGCCACTCCACCAACAAGTAGTGAGCTTAAGTCTTTAGCTCAAAACACATCGATATTTGATGATAGCTGGCCTGGAATGACCAACTATTGGACCAATACTACAACGACTAATGGTCCGTTTACCTTTGCTGGAATTACTTGGGCTGAAACAGTATCTATCTCAGGCACGAATACAACCCAAATTGCCCCAAGCGAAGTCTATAACGGATATCTAAGTTGTATTGTTAAAGATGAGTCTAAATAAAAGCTTTATGTCTCATTTAAAAGAGCTTTGGAAATAATAAAACCAAAATTGGAGTTAATGATGAATAAAACATCGTTATTGTTCCTCTTGGGTGCAATTGGCCCTTTAGGAAGCGCTTACGCAATGTCAGTTGATATTGAAAGTAAAGTTGAAGACAGTGAAATATTGTTAGGTAGAATAAATAATGAGCTTGCAACAAACTATGTCGGCGATAAGCTCATTGAACTTAAATGGGTGACGAAAGAAGGAAAAACGATTTCCACTAAACCTTATTTAATTCCCAACAGTTCGATGAAAGATATACGTTTTTGTGTGTCAAGTGAACAGACAGCAACCTGTTCGACATCATGGTCGACTAGCCATGCGTTAAGGTCAGCTTCGTCGCCTAAGTTCACAGCGGGAAATACCGCTAATCTAACAGTGCGCGTACTCGATAATGATTCGTTAAAATATGAGGAACCTGCTACCTCGATTAGTAACTTCGACATTATTAGTGGAAGGTTTGGTTTTCACTATACCGAACAACTCGATCAACATGGTCATGTGGTAATGAATATGATCAGCTACAGCCAACCTTCAATTTTCCTCACGCTGCCGTCTATTGAGTCTAATATGAAGACCATTAAAGCGTGTTCGGTCGGTGGTTTCTATTTAGATGAGCCGACTTACATTGAATCATGCACACCAAGTTATGAAATTGATAGTTCTCCAGTAGAACCGGAGCCTGAAGAATCTGTTCTATGCTTGTATCAGCACCCCAACTATAAGGGCAACAAGAAGTGCTTTGATGAAGAAGAGATAAACCACTCTAAGGACATGACCTCGCCGAAGTTTCCACACTCAATGGCAAATTATGGATTGGTAGATTCGAGCAGCCTTACTATCAAATCAGGGTACCGAGCAACGGTCGGTAATTTTTCTGGCCATAACTCAACGATTAACGACACATGGAATAAATCCGCTACTTACCTAGGTAATACAGTTGGGGATAAGGGTAAACACGTTTTTCTTGAGAGAGATGACACTTATGGTTGTTTCTTTCAGCACCATGCATTGCATTATGGTGAATTCGAACGGGCAATCAGCCAGTGTGTAGAAGTTGGAGAGAAAATCGAGCAACTTACCCCGCTGAAATCTGGACTTCAGCGTACGCTCTCTACCATCACAATGCATCCGGGTCTTACCATTACTTTATATTCTGACCTTGGTGGTAACAGTAAGCTCGGAACTTACAACCAAGCACGATTTTGGACTGGCTCTGGCTATCCAAATGATCGCGCGAAGTCGTTTAGTATTTCCGTAGATAAAAACTACAGTTTTTACCTAGTCAACGGTAATACGCTGTTACGCAGTCTCGAAAACAGTAGCCTGGCTTTAAAAAACCTCATCACTGAGAAGGGCGATCTACACCTGGTCACGTCTGATGGGCATTGGACTAGAAACTTTGTACTTCCTGAGGGCGTTCCAGAATTCACCCGTTTGAAGTTTGAGCGTAAATCTACATACCACTTTAATGTGGTTAATGGTGATACAACTTACACACCTAAACGTGGTGAAACCTTAGTCGTTACCTATATCAATAATCAGTGGGTGTTAAGTGGTGATAAAAGCGGTAGCGAGGTTACTTGGAGTTCGGTTTTAGGCGTAAAAAGTAACAACGCAGCTACGCAGTCAGTTTCCTCTTCGAAAGTGCTATATATTCGAGCGGGAGCTGCCATTGATGCCATAGGAACCTCTCGTAGTAACCTTCATGGTGGCTCAGGTGGCGGCTTGTATCAAGTTAGCCTAACGGGTCTAAAATCGGTTACGGCGACAAGAGGTGATTTTCGATGGGGTGGCCGTCAGTTAGTTGCTCTAACATTTCACTATCAGAATGGTAGTCAAAAGTTGATCGGTTCTAAGCGCTATGCGACTAATCGTACAGAGCAAAGTGCGGCTGTGCCTGCGGGGCAGGAGGTCAAAGGTTTGAACGTTTGGTCCAATGGTTGGTTGGTAAGTGGTTTACAACTCAAGTTTGGGGATTGATTCAAGATTTACCTAGCTTAAACATTTAAAAGGTTCCTATTAAGGAGCCTTTTATTTAGTAATACTAAGCGTACGATATGATTTAGTGAAGGAAAATGCCGGCATTCAGGTGGGAAAAATCTTACTTAAAGATAATTGCACAGAATATATAATAGACATGTATTCTTAGACCAGAAGCGATTGACAATCAATGAAATTAATTAAATTCGTACTATTTTCGTTGTCGTTATTTTTTTCTTACTATACTTATGCACTAAATAGTGGTGAATGTACATACTCTAATCAAAAACTAACATACTCAGGGGTTAACCTTCCTAGTTCAAATGACGTGTATAAAGATGGTGAGGTTTTGGGGCAACTTATATTGTCAACCAACTATTCTTGTAAGACAAACTCGATAACAAATAATAGTGTGGTACTCCAAGTTGGAACTAGAGGAGCAGGAAACAGTCACATAAGTGCTAAGCGGTATAACAGTAATGTTGCTGGGATTGTTCTTGAGGCAAAATTCACAGTAGCACAGGCGGCAAGCTTTAGTAATGAGGTTATATTCAAACAGTTCAAAAAGCCGCAATATTCTAACAATCAAAATGTAAGTGGAACGTTCAACCAACCATTATTTGATGTCATTAAATCTGGTGAAATAAGCAGTGCTACATCGGTAACACTAAATCTTCAAAATCCATTTAGGTTAGTCAGTTTTATCTACAATACGGCGACAACTGGTGGCGTCTACTTTAGTCCAACCAATGTTCCAGATACCGCTCCCATTCCAGTTTATAATGCATCATGCAGTGTGACACATCCTACAAACGTTCAAGTCCCCGCTCTGGTTAAAGGTATTAGAGATGAAGTAAGCAGTTACTTTAACATAGTCCTCAATTGTGTCGATAAATCCGTCATGCAAAATAACGTGCAGCTAACTGTCACTCCAGTAAATATGACGAACGTAACAATGACTGGAGACAAGACGACATTGGTTTTTAATGACCGCAATCAGATGGTTTTAATGAACATCTTTAATAGTGTTAATAGTACAGAAGCGATGATGCAATTTTCAACAATGTACCCATTCAGTAACAGTAGTCAGGGAAGTAGCTTTACAATCCCTATGCGAGCAAAGTTCCAATTAGGTTCTTCATCAGGTTATGGAAATTTTAGTTTTCAGACTCAGGTTGCTGTTAGGTATAACTAATTATCCTTCTGCCTACATTGAAGTAAGAATAATCGTACTTTGAAGTGTTGATTTCGAATATATAATGGCATGCGTTTTATAGAACTGAGCATGACATTTAATGAACCTATCTAGATTTTTAATTCTACTGTTGGTCTTCGCTAGCAAAGCAGTCTTAGCCTTAAATAGCGGCGAGTGCACTTTTACAAATCAAAAGCTAACATACTCCGGTGTTAACCTACCTAGTTCGAATGAAGTCTATAAAGATGGCGAGGTGTTAGGTCAATTAATCCTTTCGACGAATTACTCCTGCAAAACTCAAAGTTTTACTAACAATGGCGTGGTACTACAGGTTGGTACCCGAGGGGCAGCTGGAAGCTATATTGGAGAAAAGAAGTTTCGAAGTAATGTAGAAGGTATCGTATTAGAAGGCACTTTTATGGTTGGAGGTGTTGCAGGTGTTAATAACGAAATAATCTTTAATCAGTTCAAAAAACCAACATATGGAAACAACCAAAATATCAGTGGCACGTTCAATCAACCAATGTTCAACGTCATTAAGTCTGGTGAGATTCAGAACGCCAGTTCAGTAACACTAAATCTTGCTACTCAATATAATCTAGCAAGTTTTATTTATAATACCGGTGGTAGTGCATATGTTAGCCCATCTAGTGTCCCTAACTCTCAACAAATCCCGGTATATAATGCTTCTTGCAATGTTACCCATCCAACTAACGTCGAAGTCCCTGCGTTAGTAAAAGGTGTGAGGGATGAAGTTAGTAGCTACTTCAACATAGCGTTAAACTGTGCAGATAAGTCTGTGATGCAAAATAACGTTCAGTTAACTGTTACTCCAGTCAATATGACTAATGTGTCTTTAAGCTTGGACAAAAGTTCACTTCTATATAATGGTAACGGTCAGATCGTATTAATGAACATTTTCAATAATCTGGGTTCGGAATCGCAGATGTTGTTCTCTACAATGTACGAGTTTAGTAACGATGCTCAAGGAAGCAGCTTCACTATTCCAATGCGTGCTAAATTCCAATTGGGATCGTCATCGGGATACGGGAATTTTAGCTTTCAAACGCAAATTACGGTTAGATATAACTAGTTTCTTCTTTCTTACATCAACAGTCACGGATAGTGATTGTTGATGGTCTTTAGAGCTTCAATCATCACATCTTCTGTCATTATGATCCTTAGGCTACATCGAATTTAATTCTCATATTACGTCTGGCTTATACTATCCTCTAAAACAATCAACGATATTATTGGCTGATAGCAGGTAATTGACGTGAAGACATTTGGAATCCAACATCATAGGAGAAATTAAAAGCCTACTATCAAGTAGGCTTTTAACGTTACGTATGAATAGAGGTAGTGAAGAGTGTACTAATTATCTTTGGTTGTTTCGAAATACGAGAACTGTACCAATGGTTGGCCAAGTTTATCTTGATCTTTAAATGAAGACTTAATATCCATCCTTTGTTTATCAATACCATTTTCGGTATAAAAAACACGCAATCTTTCTACTCTTCTTTGTCCCAACCATTTATTATAAGCCGCGGTTCCGCCTATCGAGTGCTTGTTGACAATTCGAATACTCATATCTGGATGTTGGTGAAGATACAGGATACTTTCTTTAAGCACTTTTTCATTGCTTATATAGCTTGAGTTTACTTTGAACACATGTGTTGCTTCGACAATGGCTCTTTCTGGTGGGAGCGTTGATTGTACTGCCACTTTCTCAGATGTTTGCTGTATTACAGCAGGTCGGGGATCTAGAGGTCTAGCGCGAGTTGGCTCTGGTCCAGGAATTGCCCAAGTAATGCCCAATATAAATTCTGGAAGAACTTTGACATCCGATTCTTTTTTGATAACCGCAGATACACCGCCAAACAGTGCCACATCGCTGTCTAAATGATGTTTAATAACACTGGAAAAGCCGGTTCTAAATGGATGCGTTTCATCTTCATATTGAATGAATGGTCCGTATAGTAGGGCAGTGCCAGAATCGAGTTGAGAGCGACCAAACAAGGAGATTCGAGCTAACAGGTGTTTGTTATCGAGTTGTGTGTTGTTATAACCAAGACGTGATTCAACTACCAAGTCTGGTGTTATGTTTACTCCATATATGATGTTAGGAGAAAAATAATCATTAGTAGGCTGATAGCCCGCGGCAAACCCAAGATAGTCGTTCTCGTCATTGATGGGAGAAACGGTATCGGGAGCAGTCCATGCTCCCGGAGAGAGTGTTAAACAGATACTAAAAGTTAACAGTTTGAATTTCACTTAAACCACCATAATCATTGATAATGCCGTATTCCAAGGACATATTTTTAATGTCCATTCCCTTAGGTACCGCATACTTTTGTTGACCAAAAGGTGGCGTCATTTTGAACCTATCATCGAGTATTTTAGATACACTGCCATTAATGACCTTTAGGTGACCAAGGCTTAGGTAATAAGGGGTATTGTTCGTTGATTGAAGGTATTTTTTCCCGTCTTCTTCAATGATGTTCCAAGACAGCTGTTTAGCTGCATCAAGAAGCCCGGTCATATCCAATTGGTCGGGACGAACGATGACCTTGATCCGAGTTCTGACGGCAATATTTAGCTGGTTCTGGTCAGTTTCCGCTTTCTTAGGGATCTCTTGTACCGAAAGGAAGAAAATGCTCTCTCTATCTTTGGCTAGTTTGTTTTCAATCGGTAGAATTCTCACAAAACCTTGTTCATTAGCGCCTAGCTTAAAGATAGGTGGCGTAAGTACTAGCGGCAGGTCCCGAGTGTTGCCATCGCTATCCTCAATCCAAGATTGCACCAGATATTCACTTGCAGAATCATTGATGATGTCAACTTGATGTTCTTTGGTTGTTGCAATTATCTCCCTAGTATTAATAGGGCGCACTCCCGCGTGCGCTTCAATAATTGGAAATAGACTAACAACAATGACTAATAACGATCTCAATAACATATTTGTACCTAATTACAGCTTCGCTCAACGATGTCCTGCAAACTTTTAGAGTCAGGACTTACACTGATTGAAAATTCACAAAGACCAGAACCAACAACAAAAGTTGCTGATTGGTCAGGTTTAATCCCTGACAGATAAACAATATTGTCAGTACCAACAAATGACATCTCATCTGATTGGTTATCGAGTGAAACAACAGGTTCTCCAAATAGGTTTGCGTCTGTATTAAGTTTCACCAGTACACGTTTACCTACACGAGCTTTCAGATCTATAAGGACCGTAGAGCCTCGTCTTGGAACGTAGTTTTTGCTGAACTCCACTAATTGAACGTCTGAGTTCTCTTCTGCATTGATGTAGACTTTATTAGAGCCGTAATCATTTGAGTAAGGAATAACAGCAATACCGTCCTTGTTTGTCCTGAGTGTTGGGTTGTGATTAACAATCAGATTCTCCGCATCATCCACCTTTACAACTGCGGTGGTTTCCCCTAGATACTGAGCTGCAACAATTCCCCCGTCATAGATGAGTAAACCACCGTTGGCGCTGAGACTCCCTGACGTTGTCTCTCCATTAGATTCGACATTTGCAGAAAACTGACCGTAAGGTGTCGAGTTTCTTACCATGGCCGAGACGGAAGTATTGCCAGTTTTTGTATCATTTGAGGTTTGACTGACTGTCGTGCTGTAGTCGTAATTTCCGGTTCTACCGTTGTACGACAACTGATTATTAAGTGCACCAGTGTTTTGCTCGTGTGTTGATGAGAACACCACACTAGAGTCGTTGTTTTCCCCAAATGGTAACGATAGAGATAAACCAATTCTCTTATCACTAGTCACACCATAATTGGTTTGCACAGTGTCACTAATCGTGTAATTCATACCAACGGAAACACGACCAAGATTAAAATTCAAAGATGAGTACAGTGATGTGCCACTCAAGGATGAATTGTGGTAGGTGTCATACTTATATGATAAGTACAATGTTGCTTCACTAATGGGTTGGTTCACCGATACCTCAAATCGGTTACGCAGTCCAAGTCGAGTCTGTTCATTACTGTCCATGTCACTTGCTGTAGAGACAAACTCTTCGAAGCTTAGAAAATCGGGCGATCGGTATTGATAACCAACCAACTGTAAACTGGTTGCTGAACGGTAGAATTGTTTCGCATACAAGCTCTTTAAGATAAATCCGCTGTGTTGTTGGTTATCCTCAAAACTCGTATAACGTGTTGCGCCACTTTCAAAAGACATAGCTCCAAATTGGCCTAAGTCATAGGTCACGCCCAGTTCGCCGTAATAATATTGCTCGGAAAGTAATGATGAGAATTTAGGCGTAATCACGCCCAGTCCATACTCTAGACCGCCTGTTAATACCGCTGGCTGAACAGAAGAGTTCGAATTGCGGTATTGACCTGCTGAGACGGAGTAATTAAAGCTGCCCTCACGAAGTAGGGATGGTAGCTTAGTAAATGGAATAGTTCTGCGTCGAATTTGACCGTTACTTTCTTCGATGACGAGCTCTAAATCGGCACCTGTACTTGAAACGTCAAGATCATCAATTTCAAACTCACCAGGTGGCACAACGCGACTGTATAGTACGAGTCCGTTTTGGAGCACGGTAACTTTGGCCGAACTTAAGGCGACATCTTTAAGAACGGGAACGTAATTATTCCAGTGAGATTTATACATTCCGGTTGCTTTAGCAAGACTAAGGCCCGTTAGTGGTAGTGAGCCGTTAATTGCGGAGATGTTGCTTGAACGAATTTCACCGAAATTGGCTCTAGAAGTAATGCTATCTATATCTCTATATACAAAGAAATCACTCAAGTTCGAGCTAAATGCATCGCCATTCTTATAGAGGTTACCGCCGCCTTTGAGTCGCCACATGCCAAATGTTGCCAACCCTTGAACACCGAGGTAGCCATTAACGGCGGATGAATTGCTTGTTCCGCTAATATAAGAGTTGTAATTCAGCTTAACGCTGTTGACACCCTGATCCCATTTAGATGGAGGTGTCTTCAATTTACCGTCTTTCTTCTCGATGTTAATGTCGGGTACAGTAAGCACGAGCAGCGATTGTGAAGAAATATAGTTAGCCGTCGCCATCGGGCTGATGTCTGTGAGGGTATAGCAGCTTTTTCCAACTTCCGGCAGTTTAATATTTAAATCCAGCAGTTGAATTTTCGAAAGACAAGGTTGGATATCGTTGGCAGCAGATTGTTTGAACTCGACAAGCATACGTTGAGAACTAAGCCCATTGAGCTCAACATCGATCATGTGCTCACCAGGTGCAATAGCTTGTTCAAACCAGCGTGTATCAAGTTTTTCACCAGAAATATCGCTATTCATAAAGCTCAAGTCGAAGTCTGAACCGAATACTTGATATGAAAACAATAGTGGGATGAAGCTTAAAAATTGATGATTCTTCATGCTGTACCGACAGAAATCAGGGAGTCAGCTCCGAAGAGGAACTGACTCCGGGTGGTATGCGAACGCGTAAGCTTTAGTTATATTCGATGGTGTAGTTTGCGACTGAAGTTACGGTACCTGCAGTAGGTGCAGAGCCACTTACATTGACATAAGCTGCGTTGAAATTGAGGATGTAAGATTCTGCAGTTTCTGCACTTGTTGGAAGCGTTGTTTCGTCAGCTTTATTGCTACCACCGTTAATGTCGATGATGCTAACGCCATCTTCCTTGAGTAGTTGGATACCCACACCACCAGCAGGAGTAGTGCTAGCTGTGTTTTTTAGTACGTATTGGTTTGCTGGGTCACCAACACCGGAAAAAGCAACACGCATTTTTTCAGCTGTGGTTGATTGGCTCTTACAATCGGTTAGCGTGATGGTAAATGCTGTCATACCAGCTAAGTCACCTTTAGTTGTGCCAATACTTCCTGTAGTAATGCTCGGTAGTGTCACGTTTAGATTAGTAGATGCGCTACCACCACCGGTTGCACCACCAGTAACGGTACATGAAGCAGCAGTTACTTTACCGTTGAAAGTAATAGTGCCATCAGCGGCGTAAGAACCTGCACTAACTAGTAATATGCTGCTAGCTAAAACACTTTTAATCAGAACACTTTTTTTCATTCGATATATCCTTTTGGAATTTGAAATTTACAATAATACCTAATAACACTGATATAGTTTTCTGCCTCCCATAACAAAGGCATGTTCTATTTTACTTAACGGTTTAAAGATATTAATGAGAATTGACGTGTCTGGGTGTAGTATTATTCTCACACAGGTGTCAGATAACTGTGTGCAGTGTTTTTTGGGGATGTATAATTGATTGAAACTCGGAGAGTTTACTTTAGAATAGATAAGAAATAGTGTGGTTTATATCAGAGAGTTTTTACCAATAGCTTCCTTTTGGACACACGCTAAAGAAAATTCAATGACGTTACTCTTATACTACTCATAAATACTATCAAACAAACTACAAGTGGCAGGAGGAGACTTAAGAATCTGTGATATGCTGTCATAAAAAATATTGGTTAACATTTCATTCTGTTGAGCATGATGGTAGAGGCCAATGATTATACCTCTTGTAGGAAGTTGCCATAATATATGTGGTGAACGGTAATAGTCGGCGATGATTTTTGGTACTATAAAACACAGCTTCTGTTGGTTAACTAATTTCATCGCAGTACTTAAATTATCTACGACGAAAGAATGTTTTATTGGAATACCATTCTTTTCTGCTATATCGAAAAAGTTGGACTCAACATCATTCCAGTCTTTGAGTCGAAGAAACATAAATTCACGTTCTTGTGATAGTTGCTCCAAAGGTTTGTTAGTATCTTCTCGAGGACAAATCACAACCAGTTTAGTTGCAGTAATGCGCTTGTATCGGATTTTTCCCGGGTGGTAAACAAGATTCAAGTGAATGCCAAAATCTATTTTCTCATCTTGAAGGTGTTGATTTGTTTGAGAATCCCATGTCATTAGTTCGATCTTTGCACTGGGGAATTGTTTTGACAACTGCAGTGATATCTCGTCACCATATAGCTCCATTAGTATGTGTGTAATAGCTACTTTTATAGGTTTACGATAATTTTCATTTGAAATAGTATTTCTAGACGTTAAAGTGTGACGTATGTCACTTAGCATTTGCTCTATCTCGGGAGCAATATTTTTGACATATTCGGTAGGAAGCATCCGATTATTCGAGCGTACAAAAAGAGGATCATCTAATTGCTCTCTGAGCTTAGAAATATCCTTACTCACAGAACTCGTCGTTTTACCAAGCTTTCGCCCCGCCTCGGATAAACTCTGCGTGTAATATACTTCAAGTAGCGTATATAGTAACTGAAGGTTTTCCACCTGTTTCATAGGTTAAGAGTTCTCAAATAATAAAACATAGTGTTATGTAGTATATTTCGTACTTGACGAGTCATCCAGTCTTACATCGAAATTTAGCACAACAAGATAAGATTAAGGAATATTATTTCTTGTAGGCGTTATGTAATGCGAAAGCCATGCGGTTCATTTAAGACTATAGCTTTTATAGCTGTCTGTCTTATCCCATCATTAGGATATGCATTTGGTGATTTTTCTTTAACTATAGATGATAAACCTAGTGATAGTGGACTCAGCCAATCAAATTACATTCGCTTCTTGGGGCAAGACTTTCTTAGTCTAAGGTCCTCACTCCGGGAGGAAGTAAGAATGTACCTACTTATTACACTGGGTTTAGCAATTTCGGCACTATCAGTATTGGTATTCTCGGTAAGAAATCGTTCGAAATTAGACACTGGCCGTAATGAAATACCGTCTTGGACGGAAAATATTATTTCCCAGCTTCCTAGCTTAATATTCCTAGAAAGTGACAAAGGTTTAGAGGGGTGTAACTGCCCTTACTATGATTCATGTCTAAAGTCTGGTGGTTGTGGCATTCACCAACAGATAGATGGACAGGAAGACAGTATTCACAATCTTAAAAATGCCCAATATAAAAAACGATGTGAATTTGGTTTTATCGACAAAATCCGCGTGACTAAGCGGACGATACCAAACAGTGAAAAAATGCTGACGGTAGTTGACGATGTTACCTCTGAGTACCAGCAGCGCTCGGCACTTGAAAAAGCACACTGGCTTGCAGAGCAAGCTGTGCAAAGTCGTGAGCGTTTTCTGGCGACAATGAGTCATGAGCTAAGAACGCCAATAGCATCAATGATTGGTTTATTGGAATTGTTGTCTTATGAAAATCGAAACATTGCTGATGACTATAAGCTCAAAAGCCTTATGTCCTCGGCAAAGAACTTACAATTATTGGTTAACGATATTCTTGACTACAGTAAGTTAGATAGCCAAGGCATTTCTTTAGTCGAGGAGTTTGTTTCATATACTGATCTTCTTGGGGACTTGGTTCGATTGCATGAAGCTTCAGCGAGAGAAAGGGGTCTTGTATTTGAAACTCAATGGGATAGTAGTGAGATCGAATTTATCCTAACGGATGCCTTAAGGCTTAGCCAGATAGTCAACAACGTCCTTTCTAATGCAGTTAAGTTTACAGAACAAGGAAAGATAAAAGTAACGGTACGAGCTACTAAACAGAACATCAGTATTATCGTTGATGATACGGGTATCGGGATCAGTCCAGATAAATTGGAATCGATATTCGACCCATTTCGTCAGGCAGATGATTCAATTGAGCGAAAATATGGCGGCACAGGTCTTGGCTTAGCGATCGTTAAAAAGCTCACCACGTTGATGTCAGGCTATATCTCGATTAATTCAACAGAGGGTGAGGGCACGAGTGTCATGATCTCTTTGCCACTGAAAAGTTACGAGTATAAGAAAACGAAAATATGCTTTAACTACACAGGACAAAATACCCATATTAGTAACTGGTTCTCTTCATGCGAAGAAAAAGATAAATGCATAAAAATAATCGACTCTATCGATGAATTGAAGAGTAAAGATGACAGAGACAGCTACATCCTGATCAATGACAAACGTTTAGGAATGGGATTCAACGAAAAGTACGGAATCTGGGAAATTAGTACTGAACCTTTCTATCCAGATCTGTTTTACAAGTGTAAAGAGAAAATCGGTACCAAAAATCGAGGCTTTACTAGTGGTGGTGTCAACAACTTGGCAGGGCTAAAGGTATTAATCGCGGAAGATAATCCTATTAACCAATATATGTTGAGTGAGCAAATGGACCTGTTGGGCATTAATGCGGTGATTGTGTCAGATGGCCTTGAGGCAAAAAAGGAGTTGCAAGTAAATGGAGAGCACTACGATATGTTGATTACGGATGTCCACATGCCGAAGATGGATGGAATATCGTTAGTTAGATGGGTGAGAGAGAATTTATCGTCATTCAAGTACAAGCCTATCGTCGGCTGTACTGCGGAGCATTCGAAGTCATTGCGCAGAAAAATGCTCGATTTTGATGACATTATTTTAAAGCCTTTCGAAGTTAAAAGGCTATTCGAAGTAATATCAAGTAACAAGGCGAAGTACAAAACTTCATCTGGGAAAAACCAGAAAATATCCAGTTATATGTCCACGTTATCTGATGATAAAAGAAAACGATTGGTCCAAGTATTTAGAGAAACAATGACCAACGACTTATATCTTCTAAAGTCGGCAGTTGATGAAGAGATAATTAGAAAAGTCGCTCATAAAATAAAGGGTGGAGCTAACTCAATAGGGGAGTTTGAAGTGGGCGATGTGGCAGGGCAATTAGAGAGTCAGTGTTTAGAATCGAGAAATATTGAGGAGATTCTTGAGGGTAAAAAGGTCTTGATCGAGGTTCTATCAAATAAATTGAGAGAAGTTGGAAGTAGTAATGTATAACAGCGTTTTGTTGATTGACGATAGTAACATCGATAGAGAAGTAACCAGCGTTTATTTAAACGATCTAGGAGCCGACACGATACAGCACGCAGCAAATGGAGAAGTTGCGTCTAGAATCTTAGCAACCGAGACATTTGAACTGATCATTTGTGATGTCGATATGCCTGTTTGTGATGGCCTAGACTTCATAAAAAGACTGGCTTCGATTGATAAATCTGTCCCGATTTTGATGATCAGCTCTATTGCTCAAGGTTTTTCTCAATCGGTGGTACTAATGGCGAATCAGTTAGGGTTTAAGCACGTAAACTTTCTACAGAAGCCATTTTGTATTGATACGTTAGAAGAGACTCTGCAGTCACTGATGTTGAGCGAAAGTATCCGGCCTAATGGACTCGATGACGACTTTCAACTGCATGAGTTACTTACGGCGTTATACCGAAACCAGATAGTGAATTACTACCAAAAAAAGGTTGCGCTGGATTCACAACAAGTCGTTGGGTATGAGGTACTTTCTCGTTTCGAGCATCCTATTCAAGGCACAATACCCGCGGCACGATTCTTAACGGATGACCTACCAACAAGTTTCTATTGCCAACTCTTTTTACTCAGTTTGGAGAAGGCGATTCGTTACTGGAAATCAAATAATGTCGATGTGACGTTTTCTATTAATGCACCGCCGGATATTTTCTCTAATCCAGGAATGGTGAGCTCCATCATTGATTTAGTCGAATCGTTTGGTTTTGATTTTAACAAAATCATTATCGAAATTACGGAGGGGAGAAGTTACTTGTTGGATAGTGCATTTCTATACGCATTCAACAAGTTATCTCTAGTGGGTGTGAAGTTCTCAATCGATGATTTTGGTGACGACCATGCGACTTTTAGAAAGCTAGCGAATCTTTCGTTTCATGAGCTAAAGATATCTAGGCAGCTTTTGTTGGCAGGAAATGAAAATGAAAAAACGTACGCGTTGATAAAAAATATAGTCTCAGTTTGTCGAGAACTGAATATCCAAACGGTGGCAGAAGGAGTAGAAAATCATGACCTGCTTCAATTAGCCCAAGAGCTAAGGTTTGATATATGTCAGGGTTTTTTGTTGGGTAAACCAAGCCCAAAAGTATAGAGGTTTAATGAATGAATATTTTGATCGTTGATGATCATCCGCTAGTGTGTGCGGCGCTCGAAAATGTAATTGAAGAGAACTTTGAAAATGTTGTTGTTGAACAAGCGTTTAATGCCAAAAAAGCGTTGTCTTTTTTGGCTGAGAATAAGATTGATATCCTCGTATTAGATATTGAGTTGGGTGATGATGATGGTTTCGATTTACTTCACAAAGCAAAACGGTTTGGCTTTGATGGTAAAGTCATTGTTATTTCGAGTAAAGATGAAAAATTGTGTTCTGATTTAGCAGTCAGTGCAGGAGCTTCCGGTTACTTGGACAAAAAAGAAAGTGTTTCTCGAGTTGCTGATGCGATTAAAGCAGTAAATAGTGGTTACACCTATTTTCGCCAAATTAATACGACCACTTCTCACGGCAGCGGAACAATCAAGCTATCTACTCGTGAGAGTGCTGTGCTTCGACTGTTACTGGATGGGCATACAAACAAAGAAATTGCCCGAAGGATGAACATTAGTGAGAAGACGGTTAGTACTTACAAACGTCGAATTCTGGATAAATACGATGTGCGTTCTGTGTTTATGCTAGTCAAAAACTCGAGCTATATCTTAAAGTGATTTCTTTTTAGGAAAACTAGCTTTTCCCCGCAGTGAAACAAATTTAAATACTATGGCGCCTCGGTAATGGATTACTCAAGTTAATTAATCTACGAGGTAGTCATGTTACAAGAAAATTCTATCAACTTTATTGTTGTCGAACCCCAACCATTATTACGTCAGTCATTAACCGAGCTTATTACCAATCAGTCATTCGCAGGTAACATCTATAGTCTTCGAGATTATTCTGATGTTCATACCATCACTCAAACTAAATCGGTGCACTGTATCCTGTTTGATCCAATGAGTGACCTATCTGCTGCGTCTGAGTTGATGACCTTTCTGTCAGAATCACGACCTCATATTTATACCATTGCTTATAGTATGAATACGTCTATGTCTTACATGCGACTATTTAACACTATGGGGATTATGGGCGTCGTATCTCGTCTAGATTCAATCGAAACCCTAGAAGCTTGTCTAATGGCTGCGGCCAATGGCTATGCATTTAAAAAACATCAGAACCATGAGCAAGTTAATGAAGTTCAACTCTCAGACCGAGAATTAACAGTACTTAAATTACTTACTGAAGGCCATAGAAATAAAGAGGTAGCTCGTCGACTGAATATCAGTGATAAAACTGTCTCAACCTATAAAAAGCGAGTGTTAGAGAAATTTGACGTATCCAATATCATGGATCTTGTACCGAAAGTGAATGCTTGTGAGAGCTTTCTTACAGCGAGGTAGCATAACTCCTATGATATGCATATCGACTATTAGCTATCATAAAACCAAGATAAAAATGGTAGCTAATAGTCAGCTTAAGGTTATATTTCGGTGAAATGTGAACATGTGTGTGATTTGAGTTCTTGCACTGGGTGTGAGCAACTAAATAAGCTTCAAATGTATTTAGGGCTGAAACTAAAAATTGATGAGGAAAAAGTCGTTGAGATGAACTCCCTCACCAATATGTCGATGCTTACAGTTCGTACTTTATGTGTTTTTTCTCGTTATGGAGAAAACCACATAGTTTCGAAATACAACATCAAAGACTATGTTTGGCAACGTCCGGTGACGGATAATAACTTAACGCATACGATTCACAAATGCCGTAATGTTCTAAGGGAGTCCAAAACCGAGTTTGACGTCGTTAATATTCGCGGTTTTGGTTACTGTCTTATGAACATAAATTTTGTGGGTGGTAATATCGGTTAGTCTAGTTCGGTATTGCCTAGTAGATTTAGAGAAAGCAGCTGCAATTGTTCTCTATTTCCTGCAAAAAGATTGTCACAGATGACGTCTAACTTCGTACCTGACAATCGTTGTTTGCGAGCTTCTCTCACCAATAGCACAAGTGATAACTCACCAGAAATACTATCGTTCTTAGGCTGCCATTTGCTTATCGCCAAGCATTCTGGCGTTTGAGCGAGCTTAGGTTGCAGTTCAATAATCTCACGTCGCACGACTTGCAGTAAGTCTTTAACGGTCGCTAAATCGCTTTCATGAAGTAGTTTATCTAGCAGTGCTTTAGAAAGTGGGCTCAAATGAACCTTGCCTGCTTTCTTAGGAAACTGATCTGCAAGTCTTACCGATAATTTAACCAAGCTTAGTTGACTGTTTGGAAGGATGGTTAAGCTCATCAAACACTCGATAGGCAGCCAAAAAGCATCACCGGCGTTAAAGACATATTCATTTTTTCCAAGCTTCAACAATACCTTTCCACTTTCAACTCTGAACAGCTGATTATGTAGTGTCTTTTTACGAGATGTAATGGTCAGCAAGTCGTAGCTGATGGATTGAAAGTCTATGGCGTGGTTCATGATGATCTTTGGTAGTTAAACTGCGCGTAGATTACCGTGAGTGAATCCCAAATCCAACCAAAGATCGCACTTTTATGTGCGCTGTGCTGAACAATCATGCAAAAGTGTGGTCTGACCTTAACAAAAATAGACTTAAGTTAGCTGCGGTCTTTATACACTAAGCGTAGAATAGTGCAGCTTTTAATTTGATGTAACAAACATGACAACACAAAACGACCCATATATTGATATTCGTCCGTACAACGACGAAGAGATTCCTGCAGCGATTGATCGTTTGATTAATGATGCAGAGTTTATAGATGCAATTTTGCAACATCGCTTTTCAAATCATGCCCCTTGGTTCAAAGCTCTTATGAGCCCAATGGTAAAAGTGTACTTAAAGTTCAAGTGGGCGAAACTGGATAGCGTTGAAGCTATTCAACTAGAGGTAAAAAAATACCTAGAGCAAACCTTGGATACGACGACGAAAGGCGTGGTGTACAAAGGTCTCGACAAACTAGACAAAAATACGTCGTATCTATTTGTCTCCAATCACCGAGACATTGCGATGGATCCGGCTCTAGTCAACTATGGTCTGCATGAAGGGAACCATAGAACAGTTCGTATCGCGATTGGTGACAACCTGTTGAAGAAGCCTTGCGCTACAGAACTGATGCGTCTAAACAAGAGCTTCATTGTAAAGCGCTCCTTGAAAGGCCCTCGTGAAATGATGAAGGCGTTGGGTACTTTGTCGTCATACATTAAGCACTCACTGGACACAGGCAATTCCATTTGGATCGCCCAAAAAGAAGGCCGAGCAAAAGATGGTAACGATTTTACTGATCCGGCTATTCTTAAAATGTTCCACGTAGAAGGGCGTAAGCAAAAGATACCTTTTGCTGAGTACATCCGTTCTTTAAAGATTGTTCCTGTTTCGATTTCGTATGAAAACGATCCATGTGACATCGCGAAAGCTAACGAGCTTTACGAGAAAGCGACGCATGGTAACTACGAGAAAGGAGAATTTGAAGATATCGAGAGTATCGTTCAAGGTATTGTAGGCCGTAAAGATAGTGTTCACGTTGTGTTTGGTGACGTAATCGATCAAGATTTTGATACGCCAGAAGCGCTTGCAGAAGAGATTGATCGTCAGATTCACGAAAACTACACATTGTTTCCAATCAATAAGTTGGCTGCAGGTTTGGAAGATGAGTTTATCACTGGAACGACTCGCGCGACGCTTCAAGATAAATTGGATGCTTTACCAGAGGGTGCTCACCCGTTCTTAATTGATAGCTATGCGAACCCGGTAAAAAACATCATTAAAGAGCGCGAGAAACTCTCCGCTTAATTTTTGTTGTAGGGCACGAGCTCAAAGTTAAAAAAAACCAGTCGTATTGACTGGTTTTTTATTTTTAGAAAAGGCAAGCGGCTAATTGACGCTTAGTGTCTTGAATAGATCGATAAAATTGGAAATTTGTTCCAACCAAAGTTAATAGTGAGAGAAGTGGTTTTGTTCGGACTGACTGACTCATGGAAGTCTTCAGCAAATATACGTTCGCCATTAGCCAAGATAGCAACTAACTGTGTTTGATTGATAGTACGTTTAGCTGAGGACGTATTGGTAACAGTAATGACCGCCCACCGCTCACCTGACTCGCTGCTCATGAGAACATAGTTATTGACAGAGAAGTCACTGCGATTAGGTTGGATGTTATCGTTATTTGGAAACGCCAACTCGGAATAGTGTATCGCTGGCTGATCGATACTTAATGTCTCATACTCCATCGACCTAACTGGTGAGGTTAAGGCGATGCTTAATAGTAGGAGTAGGGGGCGAAACATACAACAAATGTCCTTTCACTTTAGATATTGTTTTCTTAGGGAATCGATCATGAAGAGTACAGACTGCTCTCACCTTCTGGACGAGTCTTAAACCGTTTGTGCAGCCACATCCAACCGGGAATATCGCGCTCAATCATTCCTTCTAGTTCCTTGTTTAGTACCTTGGCTGCAGTTTCAGGGTCACGTCTTGGGATTTGCTCACTCAAATCCTCGCCAATATGCAACGTATAATGATTGTCTTGTACGACAGTAACCCCTGAAATTACGGCACAGTTTGTGGCATCAATGAGGACGCTAGGGCCAGCGGTTACAGCGGCTTGCTTCACTGCGAAAAACGGTGCAAATACTGAGTTGTGATGACCATAATCATGGTCTGGTAAATACCAGAGTCGGCATCCCTTTTTAAGCGCTCTAAGCATGGTTCTAACATCTGTTCGGTCAATCATTTGATGGCCACTTCGGGTGCGACCTCGATGTTGGACGAACTCGTAAACCAGGTTTGAATGAGGTCGATAAACGCCAAAACCTTGAGCAAACTGACCGAATATTGAAGCGGTCATTTCTAGATTTAGGTGATGACTGCACACTACCAAGGTTCCTCGCCCCGCCGCCTCTTGTTCTAAAAGGACTTCCCTGTCGACAACGGAAGAGATTCTGCGTAGTCGCCATTCAGGCCAAAACCAAGCCATACCCGTTTCAAACAGGGCGATGCCAGTGCGTTTAAAGGTGTTTCTCAGTATTAAATCGCGTTGTTGAGCTGTGTAATGAGGAAAACAAAGTGCTAGATTTTGGGCGGCAACTTGGGACCGTTTCTTGAGTATTTTCATCGCCAATAATCCAGTTCCAGTGCCTAGTCCGCGCAAAAAGGAGTAAGGAAGGACGTTGACGATGAAAGCGAGAAATCCAAAGGCGCACCAGATTCCCCAGTATTTAGGGGCTAGCATTCGCACTGAAAATAACGGTCTTGGTACAATATTCATAGTTTGAGTATTCGCGTTTAGTTGCCAATGATCCCTATTGGTAATTTGGGCAATCTATAATGAATATAAAATCGAGCAGTTCAGTGAAGAAATGACTCGGAGAAGCATTGAATACCGTCAGTACTACTAATATTTCTTGATGAGAGCGCGTTCCATTGATTGGTAGTTACTATTCTCTATATTGAATGTTTAATACCGACTGGTTATGAAATTATAAAGATCTATCGATTGACTTGATGTCACGTAACGTAGTGATTTGTCGGAGGTTGTCTATAATCAAATCAAGTTTGTACATTTAGGTGACCTAATGAACTACCCAGAAGCGTTACCCCATGGTGAATTGACTCAGGTACTAGAAAATATTTATTTAGTCACAGGGTCTGTTTCCATGAAAGCGCCACACCCTAAATGGGGACCGTTTAATCTCGTCTTTAGTCGAAATATGATTGTGATTAGACAAGGAGGAGACCTTATTTTAATAAACTCGGTGAGATTGAGTGACAAAGGCATCGCTGAGTTAGATGAGTTAGGCGACGTCAAACACGTTATTCGATTGGCGGCCTTCCATGGTTTTGATGACCCTTTTTACAAAGAAACGTTTGGAGCAACCTTATGGTCAGTGGATGCGCCTTATATACGAGGGTTTTCAAGTGAAGAAAGTGCAGAATACTATCGTGCTGATCGAATTCTAAAATCGAGTGATGATCTTCCTATTCATGGTGCGTCCTACCATGAGTTTTCCACCAGTACCCCAAAGGAAGGCTTGATTTTGCTGCAAAGGGGGAAAGGCATTTTGGTATCTGGCGACAGTATGCAGAATTGGTCCCGACCTGATGAATATTTCAATTGGTTTGCAAAGTGGATGATGCCCAAAATGGGTTTCATTTCTTCAAGTAACTTTGGCCCTGGATGGTTGAAAATGGCTAAACCAACGACCAAAGAGCTAATGGAGAAGGCGATGTTGAACTATGATGCTTTGCTACCAGCACATGGCTTTCCAATTATAGAAGACGCTCGAGAAGGATTTGTTTCAGCCGCTAAACGGCTACAGGATTGAATCAAAGCTATTAATATATGCTAACAATTGATTGAATCGGTGTCTTATGATGAGACGTAGCGCACAATAAAGTAGGCTGCCCTCCTTTTGACTTGGGGTCCGCTATGCACAGCAAACATCCATACATTGTTGCATTGAGTCTATTGACACTGGCAGGTTGCAGTTCTTCCATTCCTCCAGAAGAGCGCCAAGCGGTCCGCGAAGAGATTAATGCCACATCAGATACGCTGATCAACCAGCTCAGTGAACGTTACCCTGACTTACCTGAGCAACTTGCTTATGCTGATGGTTATGCTGCTGTCTCTATGTCTAACGTAAAGATCCCAGTTTTAGGTGGTGGTACAGGAGTTGGTGCAATCTATGACCAACGAGATGGCTCAGTCACCTATATCGACGTTAATCGATACGAAGTGGGGGCTGGCCTTTCACTGGGCACGACTCAAGCGTTGGCCATCTTCAATGATGCTTCAACATTAAAGGAATATCGTAGTGGATCTTGGGAACCTTCAGTCGGAGCAGAGTGGTTTTTAGGTGAAGATGGCCAGTTTAGCAGTATGAGTTTAGCTGGTAGAGACGAAGACGTACCTATCTATCTTATTTCTAGTTCAGGTGGCGGCGCTGTCGGTAGTGCCAAAGTTGTGTCGGTTTCGGTCAACTATGACCTAACAGAGACAGGGCTTGGAGAAAATCGAGTACCAAATAAAGAGCCTGTTCCTACCAGCGATGTACCACCTAAAAAGTGGGACCGAGCACTACCTTTCTATGCTCAGAATGTTATTGATAAAGGATTTAGCTTGCCTAAGCCATTTGGTATTAGTGTGATTTATGCCGATACATTCCAACAAATGCAGCTTAATGATTTAGAAGTAGGCTTTCGAGGTTCTAACAAAGTACCGATTGACTTCGTGTCGTTTGATAACAATACCAGCCATACACAAACTCCACAGTTAAAGTTAGATGCTTGGGTATTCCCGTTTATGAATGTCTTCGCAACAGTTGGTAAAATCAGTGGTGAAGCCGATATTCAATTTACTATTGATGGGAACGACTTTATCAATCAAGCAGGTATAGATTGTTCCAAGCTGGTGAATAAGCCAATCTGTAACAGGGTAGAAGACAAGGCACTTACAGTGCCCGTAGTCGCCGATCTAAGTGGTACCAACTACACTGTTGGTACTATCCTAGCTTCAGGATGGAAAGACTACTTCTTTACGGTGCCAATTTCGGCCTCTTATGCGGATATGCGTCGCAGTGATGCTGAAGGGTTTGTTCTTAATATTTCCCCTCGTGTTGGTAAGCAAATTCCACTTAAAGGCACTCAATCCATTGCCATTTATGCTGGGGCAACCTATCTGGATAGCCGTTTGACCATTTCAGGATCACAACCTATCCCAGGAACCAGTGAGTCTATTGATTACAAGGTTGAGCAAGAGAATATCGATAAGTGGTTAGGGCTAGTGGGTGCCAACTATAACTTCAATCGAGATTGGTCTCTTTCTATGGAGTATGGACAGAATGGAAGTAAAAAGCGTCAGTTTGTTTCGAGTCTAACCCGACGCTTTTAATCATCCAACGAGGTGGCGATGATTAAGCCGGATTGGATTAGATAAACTAATCGACAATTCATAAAATTATTTGTAATTAAATTACTTAAAACATTTGACCTTCGTCACGAAATGAGTAAAATTCGCTCTGTCTTTTGAAATGTTATTACATGAGGTAGAGAAAATGAACGCAGCACTTCTATCAACATTGGACACTGAGAAAACTACAGAAGTAGAAAAAGCATCAAAATCTTCAACTTCTACTCTAGGTGAGATCGCAACTATCCTAACTATGTACCTTGCGACTTCAGCTGTAGTTTTGTTACTTAGCCTAACTTGGGTTATGTAACCAGCCTTTCAAGGATTTGAAAAGTAAGCGATACTCCCTAAAGCAGTTCATGTGAGTATCGCCTAAGTCCTCCTTCTTTAAGAGCTACGGCTCAACCACAACGTACTTACCATTGCTCACCGCAAGAAACCAATTTCCTCTCGAAACAAAGTACTGTTGTCCTCTTTTATTTACTGCTGTCGCCCCTTCAGGGAGCTTTTTCACCATTTGCCCTAGTCGATAACGCCTCTTTGGTGACTTCTCTACGATAATGTATTTGTGCTTCTCTTTTTTGTAGTAGTGACCATCAATCAACGCATAGGTAACGCCTGCGATGGCTAGCATAACGGCGGAGTCCGGCAATCTATGTGGCTCATAGTGGTGTACAATGTGAACTTCTTTCTTATGATGTTTGTGCTTTTTCCTCGGTTTGTCGAAGTGTTTATGCCAAGGATCAGCAAAGGTAGGGGAGGACAAAACGCTCAAGAATAAGATGAGTAATAGCGCTTTTTGGGAGAATTTTTTGTTCATGAATGACCTAAGAGATGTGTGTTCTCAGGTCATTGTCTATGTATTCACGATTGTCGAGTTAACGGCCTGTCAGCAGCTGGTAGGTTTTACATGAAGCGACAATAAGTTAACTTACTTAAATAGTTATCATGAATGCGTTAAGTCTGGATGTGATTGGTAGTATTGATACAACGCATCAATATCAGGGCTACACATTACGGACATAACTTGCTTTAGTGTATCTAGAGGCCAGTTCCACCATTGCATCTCAAGCAATTTATTGATCTGATCTTCGCTGAAACGTTTTTTGATCACCGTATTATGTCCAACCACAATGGCATAGGGCTCTACGTCTTTGGTGATAACCGAACGAGCGCCAATGACAGCGCCATCGCCGATTTTGACACCAGGCATAATCATCGCTTCACTGCCAATCCACACATCGTTGCCAATGACGGTATCGCCCGCTTTCTGAAAGCCATCTTTGACATCAGTACCGAAGGTTTCTTGTGAGAATGGGAAGGTAGAAATCCAATCAAGTCGATGCCCTTGGTTGCCCGCGAGCATAAACGTTGCCCCTGAAGCAAAAGAGCAAAACTTACCGATGATCAGTTTATCGATATCGGTATAAGCACCGCTTTCCCAAAATTCTCTCGTGGGTTTATCGCCCAGTAGGTAGCGAACTGCGATATCTTCGAAGCTCTTGCCGTGGTAAAAGCCAGAGTAATAGGAGTAGTCGCCAACCTGAATATTAGGGTTAGTAACCTTGTCTTTGATGACTTCACCTTGAAGCCAGTTAGGAAATGTATTCATGTCTTTCGTTCTTTTTGGTAATGACTCACAAAATCTAGCACGACCTTTAGTCGCTTCCAATGAGCTTGTTGTAGAAGTTTGTATTGCCCACTAAGTTACTTATAACAGTAGACGCAATGAAAGGTGCCAATATGAAGGGATTTCATATTAGACAAATGAATTTGGAAGAGGTGCAGTTAGCGGTGGATTGGGCGGCGAAAGAGGGTTGGAACCCAGGGCTCAATGATGCGCATCAGTATTTCCTTGCTGATCCGTCCGGCTTTTTGATAGGGAGTTTAGACGGTGAGCCGATAGCATGTATTTCTGTAATCAAATATGATCATAGCTTTGGGTTCTTGGGGTTTTATATCGTCAAACCAGAGCATCGGGGGAAAGGGTATGGAATACAAATTTGGCGTAAAGGTATGGCTTATTTAGAGGGTTGCAATGTTGCTTTGGATGGCGTCGTAGACCAACAGGACAACTACAAGCGCTCTGGATTTGTCTTGTCACACCGTAATATTCGCTATCAAAGCCTGACCGCATCATCGCCATATAATCAAGAGACTATCAAGCCTTTGCATAGTGTAAGTTTGGATTTAGCTCAACAGTACTTGCTCCCATTTTTCCCGTCACATCGAGAGGCGTTCTATCAATCATGGCTGTTTCAACCAAACAGTGTGGCTTTGTATGCTGGTACACCTTCTGATATTAAAGGTATTGGGGTTATTCGGCCTTGCAAAGACGGGTATAAAATAGGACCGTTATTTGCTGACTCAATGAGTATTGCAAACATGCTCTATACTGGACTTACTTCGAGTGTTAATCCAGATCAGCCGGTTTTTCTAGATGTCCCTGAAACCAATAAAGCAGCGCTAGAGTTGGCATCAAATCATCAAATGACCGCCTGTTTTGAGACGGCGCGCATGTATACCAAGGGCAGTCCTGATATTGCACTTGGTAGAACCTTTGGTGTGACTTCTTTTGAAATTGGTTAGTTGCCTGAAAGCTCATGTTAAGCGGTGGGTCGTGCTTCGCTATCAGTCAGATTGTTGACCCATCGATGGCTGAAAACACGCCAAGTAGCGGGGAAAGCTTTGACGATCTCTTCTGATGTCATCATTAACAACACTACCGGAAACGACCAGTCAAAGAACATCGCACCCAAAGCGCTGAGTGGAACTGCCCATACCCACTGGCAAACAAAGTCCATATTCATACAGAATTTGTTGTCTCCGCCGCTACGCAAAATCCCTACAATCAAGGTGATGTTGATGCTGCGCATCAAGATACTCAACGCGACAACTGGGAAGCTTAGTGTCATCAAGTCGATAACGTCTAACGATAGCGCTCCATAGAGTTGCAATATGGCAGTTTGCATTATCAGTAATAGTGCGCCGAGTACAGCGCCCAGAAGAATGGCGGATTTGAATGCCCAGCGTGCGTAAATGGTGCTGAGTCCAAACTGATTCGCACCCAAACTGTTGCCAATCATAATACCCACAGCGCTAGACAAACCATGAGCCACAGAAAGTCCAATAGACTCTAACGGCGTAATCACAGCTATAGTCGCCAGTTCAGTTTCGCCCATACGGCCAAGAATCAAGTGGAAGGTAAAGATCCCCGCGCACCAAATAAAGGTTCCGACAACAATAGGGTAGGTAATCGCGAAAAACTTACCAACCAGCACCGGTTTAAAGGCATTGGATATATGCTCAAGGCGAATGGCAAGTACTGGGTATCGATAATAGATAATCGTAATGACGGCAATAAGACGAATACTACGCGCGATCACACTGCCAATGCCTGCGCCAAGTAAACCAAGTTCTGGGGCACCAAAGTGGCCGAAGATGAGTACGTAGTTCAACGTAACGTTCAGGCCAATCTCCATGATGGACAAATAAAGATTGATGTGCGTTTGTCCAATGGAGCGCAGTGCCGTATCCGCGGCAATGGCTAATCCTGATAGCAGGGTTGCGATGCCCAGTAGCTGTATATATTGGCTAGAGAGTGTAAGTACTTCGCGACTTGGATTAAACAGTTGAGGCAGTAACTGCGGCGTAAAAAAGCAGATAGAGAAGCAAAGAAAGGCAAATATTTGGGTCACAATAGTGCCTAATGCAAGGCTGTTCTTTAGGCCATGCTCATCTTGTGCGCCCCAATATTGAGCAAGTAAAATCCCCATTCCGGAGCTTAATCCCCAGATAAAAACGATAGAAACCCAAAATATCCTCGCACCAATACCTGCAGCAGCGACTTCCTGAGTACCTAATTGACTGATCATTAAACTATCAACAAACCCCAAGCTGCTCATCAGTAAGCTTTGCAAAGCGATAGGCACGCCGAGCACCAAAACACGTTTGATAAATTCGCTAAAGGTTTGTTGTTGCATCGCTTTCTCCCTGCTGTCTGTCTTATTAAATTAATAAGAATCAACATGGTATGCAATCAGTTACCTTAGATGAGATGTCGAGTTAGTCGCAATTTTTCTTATATGGAAGCGTTAACCAAGGAGGCTTTTTCTAGCTTGAGGCTAAAGAACAAAGACAGGTGATAAATATTGCGAGAGATATCGCTAACTTGGTGAAATTCTACCTATGATTGCACCAATATGCAGCGCACTAGAATGAGTATTAAGCTTCAATCTGGAGTTGGTTGAGATAAAAGCTTTAATATTCAGTTGGTTGAGGTTGTGTAATTATTCTTATCATATCTGGCATTCTTCTTGAAATATGAAAGTTAAACATAACTATTCATAATAAGGAGATATCCAACATGAACATGACGTTCAAACTTAAACTTGCTGCAGTGAGTGCTTCAATGGCGCTTGTATCGGGTATAGCAGTGGCTGAGGAAGAAACGATTAAAGTCGGAGTATTGCACTCCTTATCTGGCACCATGGCCATCAGTGAAACCACACTAAAAGATACCATCTTAATGCTGGTGGAAGAGCAAAATAAAAAGGGCGGTTTACTCGGGAAGCAGCTAGAAGCTGTGGTTGTCGATCCTGCTTCCAACTGGCCATTGTTTGCGGAGAAAGCTCGCGAATTAGTGGAAAAAGAAAAAGTGGATGTGGTGTTTGGTGGGTGGACATCGGTCTCTCGTAAGTCGATGTTGCCCGTTTTTGAAGAGTTAAACAGCATCTTATTTTATCCAGTGCAGTACGAAGGTGAAGAGTCTTCGAAGAATGTGTTCTACACTGGTGCCGCGCCAAACCAGCAAGCCGTTCCTGCCGTTGACTACCTGATGACCGAACTGGACGTCGAGCGTTGGGTGCTGGCAGGGACGGACTATGTTTATCCACGCACGACGAATAAGATCTTAGAAGCTTACTTAAAAGACAAAGGTGTCAGTGAGAAAGACATCATGATCAGTTACACGCCATTTGGTCATTCTGATTGGCAGTCGATTGTTTCAGACATTAAGAAGTTTGGCTCTGAGGGTAAAAAAACGGCGGTGGTTTCTACGATTAATGGCGATGCGAATGTCCCCTTTTATAAAGAGTTAGGCGCGCAAGGTGTCTCTTCGGAGGATATTCCCGTAGTCGCATTCTCAGTGGGTGAAGAAGAGCTATCTGGGATGGATACGTCGGCGTTAGTCGGGCATCTGGCAGCCTGGAACTACTTTATGAGTGTCGACACGCAGGCAAATGAAGAATTTGTAGAAACTTGGCAGAAGTTTATCGCGAGTGACAAACGAGTGACGAATGATCCAATGGAAGCACACTACATTGGTTTCAATATGTGGACTCAAGCGGTAACCAATGCGGGTACGACGGATGCAGAACAAGTTCAAGATGCGCTAATTGGTGTTTCGGTGCCGAATCTGTCTGGGGGCTACTCGACTATGCTACCTAATCACCACATTACCAAACCTGTTTTGATCGGTGAGATTCAAGACGACGGGCAGTTTGATATCGTTTGGGAAACTACGGGCTTAGTGGCTGGTGATGCATGGTCAAACTTCTTGCCAGAATCTGCAAAGCTCTATTCTAGTTGGTCTAAACCATTTTCTTGTGGTGCGTTCAACGTCGAAACTGGTAAGTGCTCAGGAAGCGCAAACTAGTTGCTAGACAGTATGGTGCTTTCACGGTTTCTCGTGAAAGCACCTTTTAGATCTTGTCCTCAATGTATTTCAAGAGAGGGCAACGCAAAGGACGCATTTCATGAAAAACATAACTCAATTATTGAAAGTGGTCGTGTTCTTAATTTTGAGTACGAATGTCGCGTTGGCAAACGTAAGTGACCGAGAGTCTTTCTCAAAAGTGCTCATAGGAAAAAGCACCCCTCAAAAACAAGCGGCGATGTCTTGGCTCGTGGACCACGAACCCAACGACGTCGCTAAATCTGTGTTAACCGCTTGGCTACATGGCAATCTGTATTATTTCAATGACAAATCGAGTGACCAATACCAACAATTATTTCTATCAAGCGATATCCGCAATGCGGCTCAAGTCGTCAGTGCATGGAGCGATACTACTCTCGATGTCGAGTCTTCTCGTCAGTTCAAAAAAATTCGAGTAAACAACAAGCTACGAAGTTTAATTCGTCTAGAAATTGCCTCGCTCGGATTGGATCATGCCGATGCGACGATTCGTTTAAATGCAGTAACGGCATTAGTGGGGCAAACCGACGATGCAGTTATCTCCCGTCTTAAACAAAGAGCCAGTATTGAAACGGAGCAAGAGATTGCAAGCCTGTTGCGTCTCGCACTATCCATTGATGAAGCTCTAACAGGCAACACCACTGAGCAGCGGATTGCCGCCATTGATGTTCTATCTGACTACAAACAATCGGTAGTGTTATCAACGCTTAATCAAGTGCTGAAAACGGAGACTGACGAACTCGTGCGCAGTGCAGCAGAGCGCGCATTAGACCGCTATCAACAGAGTCAAAAATTCTACTCAGGGGTTGAGACGGTATTTTTCGGGCTCAGCTTAGGCTCGGTTTTGGTACTTGCTGGGATCGGGTTAGCCATCACCTTTGGTGTAATGGGGGTGATTAATATGGCGCATGGTGAGCTGATTATGATTGGCGCGTACACCACCTATGTCATGCAGCAGTTAATGCCAAACCAAATTGGTCTAGCGCTGATTCTTTCTATCCCTATGGCGTTTATTGTCTCTGGACTAGTAGGTATTGCCATTGAGCGAAGCGTCATTCGTCATCTTTACGGTCGACCACTAGAAACCTTGTTAGCGACTTTCGGGATCAGTTTGATCCTGCAGCAAGCTGTGCGCTCCATTTTCTCTCCACTTAATCGCTCAGTGAGCACACCTGATTGGATGTCAGGTGCGCTGCAAGTCAACCCAATGTTGTCACTTACCTATAACCGTCTTTACATCATTTTGTTCTGCATCATGGTGTTTATCGGCTTGGTGATGGTGCTTAAGAAAACCCCACTGGGTTTGCAGGTTCGGGCCGTATCACAAAATAGAGCTATGGCGAGAGCAATGGGCATTCGCTCCGAGAGAGTGGATGCCTTGACGTTCGGGCTAGGGTCTGGAGTAGCAGGAGTGGCAGGAGTGGCGTTATCCCAGCTCACCAATGTGGGCCCGAATATGGGACAAGCCTACATCATAGACTCGTTTATGGTGGTGGTGTTCGGTGGCGTTGGTAACTTGTGGGGAACGCTCGTTGCGGGATTAAGCCTTGGCCTATTCAATAAGATCCTTGAACCTTGGGCTGGGGCGGTATTGGCCAAAATCTTGGTATTGGTATTCATCATTTTGTTCATTCAAAAACGTCCACGTGGTTTATTTCCACAGCGCGGGCGAGCGGCTGAAGGTTAAGGATAACTGACACTATGCAATCTAAATCTTTTGTTCTATCGGCATTAAGGGGAGATAGGGGTGGTCAGCTTACCATTTTGGCTCTCCTAGTTGCTGTTGTTGTCGTGCCACTGGCGAACACCTTGTTGCCAGTAGGTCACCCACTTCATGTTGAAACCTTCACCATTTCACTTATGGGCAAGTATCTCAGTTACGCCATGTTGGCACTCGCTGTGGATTTAGTCTGGGGTTATCTAGGGATTTTAAGTCTTGGGCACGGGGCTTTTTTTGCTTTAGGTGGTTATGCCATGGGCATGTACTTGATGCGTCAAATTGGTGATCGGGGTGTCTATGGTAATCCTATTTTACCGGACTTTATGGTGTTTCTAGACTGGCAAGCTCTCCCTTGGTTTTGGCAGGGCTTTGACCAATTCTGGTTTGCTTGTTTGATGGTAGTGTTGGTGCCTGGTGCTTTGGCTTACGTATTTGGATATCTCGCTTTCCGCTCTCGTGTGTCGGGCGTGTATTTATCCATAATGACTCAGGCTTTGACCTACGCATTAATGCTGGCTTTTTTCCGTAACGAGATGGGGTTTGGTGGCAACAATGGTCTCACTGACTTTAAAGACATCTTGGGCTTTAGCTTACAGCAGGATGCCACCAAAATTGCGCTATTTATGATTACTGGCATCGCTTTGGTGGTGAGTTATGTGGTCTGTCGAACCATCATTAGTAGCCGATTAGGGCGTGTTTCGATGGCGATTCGTGATACTGAGTCACGAACCCGATTTATGGGCTATGACGTTGATGGTATCAAGCTTTGGATCTTTGTGTTATCGGCAGTCATAGCAGGTGTTGCGGGCGCTTTATATGTCCCACAGGTGGGCATCATTAACCCTGGTGAGTTTGCACCTCTCAACTCCATTGAAGTGGTTGTCTGGGTTGCCCTTGGCGGTCGCGCTACCTTGTTCGGTGCCATTGTAGGGGCATTGGTGATCAACTATGCAAAGAGTTGGTTTACGGTCGAGTTTCCAGAAGTGTGGTTGTTTGCGTTGGGTGGGTTGTTTGTCCTCTCAACGATGTATTTCCCTAAAGGCTTGATTGGCTTCTTCTCCGACAAAGTTCAACAAATCCGCAAAAAGGCATCTAACCCGAAAACTAAGGCTGAGGAGGTCACAGTATGACGACGCTGCATCGAGCCCAACAACTGAAAAGCTCAGTTCAAGAATTGACTCGTCGAGACGAAGTGTTCTCTTTTTTAAAACCGGATCATCACCCCCTAATTGATACTCGTCATAACGTCCTTCTGTACGTGGAAGGGGTCAACAAAAGCTTTGACGGGTTTAAGGCCATCAACGATCTCAACCTATATATCAAAGAGGGAGAGTTACGTTGCATCATTGGTCCCAATGGTGCGGGAAAAACCACCATGATGGACATCATCACGGGCAAAACGAAGCCAGACACAGGGCAAGTCTGGTTGGGCTCTAATATTAACTTGTTAAAAATGAACGAGTCTGAAATTGCCAATGCAGGCGTTGGTAGAAAGTTCCAAAAACCGACCGTTATTGAATGTCTAACCGTCTGGCAGAACTTAGAGTTGGCTATGTCCGGCGTTCGCGGGGTTTGGGGGACGTTTGTTGCCAAACTGTCTGGCGAGCAAAAGGACAAGTTAGAGTCAGTCTTGACGCTGATTCATTTGCAAGATCATGCCACGTTAACGGCTGGCAACTTATCGCATGGACAAAAGCAATGGTTAGAGATCGGCATGTTGCTGATGCAAAACCCCAAGTTGTTACTGGTGGATGAGCCTGTAGCAGGCATGACTCATCAAGAAATGGATCGCACCTCGGAGCTATTGAACTCGCTGGCGGGTAAACACTCGGTGGTCGTGGTAGAGCATGATATGGATTTTATTCGTTCTATTGCCAGTCACGTAACTGTGCTCCATCAAGGACATGTCTTGGCTGAAGGAACCATGGATCAAGTGCAATCTCATCCAGAAGTAAAACAAGTGTATTTAGGGGAATAATATGTTGCAGATCCAGTCATTGAACCAGTTTTATGGTGAAAGTCATACCTTGTGGGATTTGGACATGTCGATTCCGAAGGGTAAGTGCACCGTACTGATGGGACGAAATGGCGTGGGCAAAACCACGCTACTTCAGTGTGTTATGGGGCTTGTGAAAGTCTCAAGCGGAGATATTCAATTAAACGGAGAGTCGCTACTTAAGCATGACGCAGAATCTCGACCTCGTATGGGTATTGGTTACGTTCCTCAAGGTCGACAGATATTTCCCATGTTGACCGTTCAAGAAAACCTCGAAGTTGGTCTGCCGATTCGTGACAAAGGCGATAGACGCATTCCTGAATTTATCTTCGATTTATTCCCAGTCTTGAAAGAGATGTTATATCGTCGCGGTGGCGATTTGTCGGGCGGTCAGCAGCAACAGCTAGCTATTGGTAGAGCTTTGGTCGTTAATCCAAAACTGTTGATTCTCGATGAACCTACCGAAGGCATACAGCCCAATATCGTCCAGGAGATTGGTGACATCATTAGAATGTTGAATGAAAAGCTTGGCCTAACAGTATTGCTGGTGGAGCAAAAACTGCCTTTTGCCAGAAAAGTAGGAGACCAATTCTGCATTCTGGATCGTGGCAGGCAAGTTGCGGCGGGTGAGATGTCGACCCTAGACGATGCGTTAATTAAGGAGTACCTCACAGTATGAGTTCACCAGCGACAAATCAGAAAGAAATGGACGTCAATTCAAGTACGGCACTTCAGGGTTCGCTTGGACAAGTAATAGACGCTCACACTCAATTTGGTTGGAAAGCAAGTCTCGACTTAACCTTTATTGATCGCGGCGATAAAACGGTACTAAAACACCGCTCTCAACAAGGTCCACTCGCCATTCAGCGCCCTCTGTATCCAGAGGGCAACCCTTGTCATACCTACTTGCTCCATCCTCCCGGAGGAGTCGTTGGTGGAGACACTCTACAGATCAGTGTGCATGCCATTCAAGGAGCCAAATCACTTATTACAACCCCAGGAGCGACCAAATTTTATCGTTCGGAATCTAAATACGCCAAGCAAAAGCAGACATTGCATGTTGCTAGCGGCTCTCGCTTGGAGTGGCTACCGCAAGAGAACATCTTTTTTCCTGATGCACACGTCCGTCTTGATACCGAAATCCATTTGGAGCGTGGTGCACAGTTTTTGGGCTGGGAAATGCACTGTTTTGGGCGGCCTGCACTAAATGAGGGATATAGTGCAGGTCATTTGCTTGGAAAAACAGAGGTTTATCTTGATAAGCAGTTGCTACTGACTGAAGGTTTGAATGTTCGTGGTAATGATAAATTATTGAAAAGTAGAGGCTTATTGAATTATCAAATGATGGGGACGGTTTACGTTTCAATTGATGATGAGGATTTTTACCAATTGGTACAGACCTTGCTCAATAACATGCAACAAGAACACAACGAAGGTGCAGTGTTGATTGCTGCGAGCCAGTTGGAAAATTTACTGGTTATTCGTGCATTGGGAAACTGGAGCGAAGTGATCTTGGCGTGCTTCCAAAAGATCTGGCAGTTGGTTCGCGAGCATTGGACTGGCGACTGTCCTCAGCCTCCAAGAATCTGGGCAACTTGATCTAAATTCAATATTCACGACATAAGGTTATTAAATGGAATTAACCCCAAGAGAGAAGGACAAACTGCTGATTTTTTGCGCCGGGATGTTGGCAAAACAGCGTAAAGAGAAAGGGCTAAAGCTTAACTATCCTGAATCGGTAGCGTTTATTTCAAGTGCCATTTTAGAAGGAGCACGTGAAGGAAAAACTGTCTCAGAATTAATGGACTTCGGACGTACTTTACTCACATCTGACCAAGTTATGGAAGGAGTACCTTCGATGATTCCTGATGTGCAAGTTGAAGCCACGTTCCCCGATGGGACCAAGCTCGTCACTGTCCACGAACCAATTGTTTAGCGGGGGAGTTATGGCAGTGTCGACAGCAAAGTACTCGGGCTTTGTCCCGGGACAAATTGAAACCGCAAAAGGCGATATTAAGCTCAATGCGGGGCGAGATACAGTAACGGTGACCGTTGAAAACCTTGGTGACCGTCCGATTCAGATAGGCTCTCACTACCATTTCTACGAAGTTAACAATGCACTCAGCTTTGATCGTGAAGTGACGCGAGGATTTCGTTTAAACATTGCCGCCGGTACAGCAACGCGTTTTGAGCCCGGACAATCACGTACAGTGGAGCTGGTTGCCTTTGCGGGTAAACGCGAAGTCTACGGATTTCAAGGTAAGGTCATGGGCAGTTTATAAGACGCCTAACTCAAAACAACAAGGAAGAATAATGGCGAGTATTTCTAGGCAAGCCTATGCAGAGATGTTTGGTCCTACAGTGGGTGACCGAGTTCGTTTAGCGGATACTGAGCTCTGGTTAGAAGTTGAAAAAGATCTCACGGTATACGGTGATGAAGTTAAGTTTGGCGGTGGCAAAGTCATTCGTGATGGCATGGGGCAAAGTCAATTGCCTAGCAGTCAAACGCCAGATCTCGTTATCACAAACGCGCTGATCCTCGACTATTGGGGAATCGTTAAAGCCGATGTGGCGGTGAAAAACGGCCGTATCGCAGCGATTGGTAAAGCGGGGAATCCCGATATTCAACCCGGTGTCGATATTATTGTTGGCCCCGGAACCGAAGTGTTGGCAGGAGAAGGCGCAATCCTTACCGCTGGGGGCATTGATTCACATATCCACTTTATCTGTCCGCAACAAATCGAAGAAGCGCTTGCATCTGGTGTTACTACCATGATCGGTGGTGGTACCGGGCCGAATACTGGTACTAACGCGACAACTTGTACTCCGGGCCCTTGGAATATGCATCGTATGTTGGAGTCCCTCGACCAATTCCCAATGAATTTTGGTTTGCTAGGGAAAGGCAATGCCAGTCAGCCAGAGGCATTACGTGAGCAGGTAGCCGCAGGTGCGGTTGGTTTAAAATTGCATGAAGACTGGGGAACCACACCTGCTTCTATTGATACTTGTTTGACCGTCGCGGATGAGATGGACGTGCAAGTGGCGATTCACACCGACACATTGAATGAATCGGGCTTTGTTGAATCGACATTGAGGGCGATTGGTGACCGAGTTATTCATACCTATCACACTGAAGGGGCGGGTGGTGGTCATGCACCAGATATCATTAAGGCGGCAGGGGAGTCTAACGTGTTGCCTTCTTCTACCAATCCAACTAGGCCTTATACCGTAAATACGGTGGATGAACATCTGGACATGTTGATGGTGTGCCATCATCTTTCCCCTTCGATCGCAGAAGATGTTGCCTTCGCTGAGTCGCGTATCCGACGCGAAACGATCGCCGCTGAAGACATTCTTCACGATCTTGGGGCGTTCTCTATGATCGCTTCAGATTCGCAAGCGATGGGACGAGTTGGCGAGGTGGTTACTCGCACATGGCAGACTGCGCATAAGATGAAAGTACAACGTGGAAGTTTGCCGCAAGACTCAAGCTATAGCGATAACTTCCGACTGAAACGTTATATCGCCAAATACACCATTAACCCTGCTATTACCCATGGTATGGCTCATGAAATTGGTTCAATTGAAGTAGGGAAGTTGGCTGATTTGGTACTTTGGAAACCGGCTTTCTTTGGCGTAAAACCAAGTGTCATTCTTAAAGGTGGCATGATTGCTATGGCGCCAATGGGAGACCCTAACGCCTCGATTCCTACCCCTCAACCTGTTCATTATCGTTCGATGTTTGGTAGCTATGGAAAGGCTTCTCAGCACACGTCGATGTTGTTTGTATCTCAAGCGGCACAAAACGCTGGAATAGCTGAGGAACTCGGATTGGGTAGCGTCATCGGTGTAGCTAAACAGTGTCGCACCATCAGTAAGGCGGACATGAAGCTGAATGATTGGCAGCCAAATATTGAAGTGGACTCCCAGACTTATCAAGTCCGAGCGGATGGCGAATTGTTGGTCTGTGAACCAGCGGATGTACTGCCAATGGCGCAGCGCTACTTCTTATTTTAATAAAAACAGATAGTTAAGCATTGAGGACAACACAGTGATAGAGCTAGTAGAAATTACCCAAAAACCCACGACTCGGCCCCATGCCTTCTTAAGCTTGCCGATAGACAGTCGAATCAAGAGCCGTTTGAAAGTGATTCTCGATGACGGTCGTGATGCAGGATTGTTTTTGCCCAGAGGTCATATTCTGCGGGGTGGTGAGCAATTAAAAAGCCGCTGCGGCTTAGTGGTAGAGGTTAAAGCAGCGCCGGAAAAAGTCTCTTCAATCTATTGTAGTGACCTACATCTGCTAACCCGCGTCGCTTATCACCTAGGCAACCGACATGTCCCACTACAAGTCGAGTTTGGTTGGGTTCGTTACCAACATGATCATGTACTGGATGAAATGGTCGAAGGGTTAGGCGCAACTGTCTCAGTAGAGCTTGCTCCGTTCGAGCCAGAAGGTGGGGCCTACGGCGGCAAGAGTGGCGGTCATCGCCATCATCACTAATTAATACCTATTAAGCCCAATAACAAGAAAAGGAATATTCAATGAAATCAAAGTTCGCCAAATCAGTTTTCAAGACAACAACAGCGCTATCGTTTTTAACCCCAGCGTTTGCTTTTGCTCATCCGGGTCACGACTCAATGGCATTCACCAGCGGTTTGCTACACCCCATCACTGGTGTTGACCACCTTATTATGCTTGTTGCTTTCGGTTTGTTGGTTGGCTGTTTAACGGTAAATAAAGCTCAGAAGATTGGCTTACTTGTGGGAGCACTGATAACTCTTATGGCTGGTTTACTCGCCGGGAAATGGTTTGGTCTAGTCTCTGGTGTGGAGATGGCCATTGTCGCCTCTCTGTTTGTCGTTAGTGCGGCCATCTGGCAAGTATTTAGCGCATCGCAGCAAATGGTGAAGCTGGCTGTCGGTTTGTGTATCGGCATGATGTTCTTTCACGGCTACGCTCACGGCGTTGAAGCGCAAGGTACACTTGTTCAGTTTTCTGTGGGAATGGCGATGGGTGCGACGGTGTTAATGGCTGTCGGAATTCAAATTGGCCATTTAGTCGCTTCACGTTGGATGGCGGTTGGTGTTGCGGGGCTGAGTTCTGCGTTCTTAATGGCATCTTAGTTTATGACCTCAAACGCAGCAGAAGACGACGCTACGGTGTCAGACAGAGGCACACCAAATGCCGTCAATGTGAGCAGTGATGTCTCTAGTTATCGACTTTTTCAGCTGATAAGCCCATCACTGCCGATTGGCGGGTTTACATACTCGCAAGGATTAGAGTGGGCTGTAGAGGCGTGCTGGGTGACTAATCGCGAGTCAATGGAAACCTGGTTAGCCAACATGCTGTTTAACAGTGTTGCTACGTTAGAACTGCCCATCATTGAACGTTTGTATGCGGCAGTAGAGTCAAAAGATAGCGAACAAATACAGCGGCTTACGGAACGCATCTACAGCAGTCGAGAAACCAAAGAGTTACGGGCAGAAGAGAAGCAGCGTGGCCTTGCTTTGAATACGCTACTCAAGCGTCTGGACGTTGAACTACCAGACATTGAACTCAGTGACTACCCAGCGACACAGCTTCTCGGACTATGCGTCGCTGCAGTGTACTGGAATATCGAGTTAGCCGAATTGAAGAAAGGCTACCTATGGAGCTGGGCCGAAAACTTGGTGATGGCTGGCGTTAAACTGGTGCCACTAGGTCAGACCGATGGACAGTTGGCACTTATCAATTTATCAAACCATTTTGCTGAAACATTAGCAATTGCACAGGCGACCGAAGAGTGGATGATTGGCAGCTTCACTCCTGCGGTTTCCATCGCCAGCAGCCTACACGAAACACAATATACCAGACTGTTTCGTTCTTAGACGAAACAGCGGAGGAGATAGGAAAGACTATGGAAAGTTACAAACAACCATTACGAATTGGCATTGGCGGTCCTGTTGGCTCGGGCAAAACAGCACTACTAGAAGTACTCTGTAAGGCGATTCGCGATAAGTTACATATCGCCGTAGTAACCAATGACATTTATACCCAAGAAGATGCCAAAATCCTGACACGAGCAGAAGCATTGGAACCCGATAGAATTATTGGTGTAGAGACAGGTGGTTGCCCCCATACGGCAATTCGTGAAGATGCGTCGATGAACCTTGCAGCGGTAGAGGAGTTAGCAAAGCGCCACAAAAATCTCGATGTGGTCTTTGTTGAAAGTGGTGGCGACAACTTGAGTGCGACCTTTAGCCCAGAGCTTGCAGACCTTACCATCTACGTTATTGATGTGGCGGAGGGTGAAAAAATTCCCCGTAAAGGTGGCCCCGGTATTACCCGTTCAGATCTATTGGTTATCAATAAGATTGACCTTGCCCCTTATGTTGGAGCTTCACTTGAAGTGATGGAACAAGATACGCAAAGAATGCGTCCTGTGAAGCCTTATGTGTTCACTAACCTTAAAGAGAGCAAGGGGCTAGATACCATCATCGATTTCATTTTGACACAAGGTATGCTTGAGTTTCATAGTTAAGAATCCGCTCTCTTAATAACCAAGAGCAAAACGAAAATCCCGCATTATTGAGAGTTGTGACTTACACTTCTGATAGTTAGCTTCTCTAGCGGGACTTTTATGATACAAGCAAAATTGATGGTCTGGATTACGGCTCTGATTTTTTTCGGTTACGGTGTCTTGTTTACACTCTCTCCCAATACTCTATTCGAACGCGTCACCGATAGCGCTCTATTTTCTTATTCTGCCAGCATTGATGTTCGCGCAACATACGGAGGTATGTCTGTCGCAGTCGGTATCATTCTCATTCTGCTCGTCATAAAAAATGAAACACTGAAAGTGTCGGTGGTCGCATCCACGCTGTTGGCGGGCTTTATGGCACTAGCTCGCACGGTTGGTATCGCAATCGAGTCTCAACCCAACGATACCATGCTACTTTACCTACTTGCAGAAGCCTTTTTCACAGTTTGGGGGCTATTTATTCTTTGGAAGCTGCCAAAGCGGAGGTTTTACTTTAAGTAAGCGTATCTAGAGGGTGTTTCAAAATGGAATTATCAAACAAGAGGTGTGTTTCAATCTGAAACGGATGGGGGCGGAAGTGCGCAATTTAGTGATCGTCTTGGTAGTTTCCAAAAGAGGTAACCCGATTGTTGGGTAAATTGACATAACCATCAAACTTTAGCTGTAAATAGTCGATAGTTTCTTTTTTTATAGAGCTTTCATGAATAGGATAGCTCTCGATTAGAATTATTCGCGGGTAGATGGTTCATAATATGAACGTAATATTGGACGTAGTTTAGGCACAGCTAGACAATATTATAAATCACAACATATAAACCAAGATTCATATTGGTTTCCTGCTTTAAAAATCAACGAATAGTTAATTTAAAGGGTTTCTCGCTCGATATGCCAGGTTATGTCACGCCTTTATTCATGAGGGGTAGAGAGCGTGATTAATTATAGAATTGCAATTGCATTTATTATTAATCGCCTGCAGCGAAGATCCTAAAATAAAGGATTGATTCATGAGCAACATATTAAGGCTTAAGATCTTTTTGCCGCCACTCTTTTTTCTTATCGTTGCGGTACTTGTTAGTCTTGTTGACCTACCGGCTTTTCTAGAAATCACAACCAGAATCAACGCTTGGATTTTAAACACATTTGATTGGCTGTTTTCAGCTGGGGCATTTGTGATGGTCTTGACGTGTATTGTGGTGTTCTTTTCTCCTTTAGGTCGTGTCACTATAGGTGGCGAGGGTGCAAAACCGATACTAAGTAAATGGCGTTGGGGAGCGATTACGATTTGTACCACCACTGCGGCAGGTATGTTGTTTTGGGCTACGGCAGAGCCGTTGTACCACCTCTATGCTCCTCCGAAGTCACTTTCCCTACTTCCAGGTTCAGCGCAAGCCGCGGATTTTGCTCTTTCTACCATGTATATGCATTGGTCATTTACACCATTTGCAATCTATGCAATTCCAGCTCTGGCGTTTGCATTGGCGTTCTATAACCTAAGCAGTCGATTTTCCATTAGTGCGGCACTGCAACCAATATTAGGTAAGCGATATTCGGTCAAAGTAGGTGGCGTTGTTGATTCAATATCCATGTTTGCTCTGGTAGCTGGAATGGCTTCTTCTTTGGGAACAGGAGCTTTAGTGCTTTCTAGTGGTATTGAAAAGGTCACCGGTTGGGAAAATAGCGCATTGCTATTGGGCTTTGTTATTGCAACCATTGTGGTGTGTTTTGTTGCCTCTTCTGTTTCAGGGTTACACAAAGGAATCGCACGCCTATCTTCTGTGAATACTTGCATCTTCGTAGTGATAGCTTTAACCGCGTTTTTCTTTGGACCAACTGACGTCATTTTTCACAATGGCAGCCAAGCGTTAGCCAATTATCTGTCTGAGTTTGTAAGCCGAAGCTTCTCACTAAACCTTCAAGATGGAGATAACTGGGCTAAGAGCTGGACGGTATTTTATTGGGCAAATTGGTTAGCGTGGGCTCCGGTCGTGGCATTATTCCTAGGCAAAATAGCCAGGGGACATTCGGTTCGCACATTTTTGATTGTGAACCTGGTTATTCCCGCAACATTCTCAATGATGTGGATGGCGATATTCTCAGGAATGATTCTAGAGCTCGATATGAGCAGCAATGGCGCTTACTTTGCTCTGCTGAACGAGAATGGACCCGGAGCAGTAATTTACGGCTTGCTTGACCAGTTACCTCTGCCGATGTTGTTTATCTGCCTATTTATCTTTATTTCTTTCCTAGCTTATGTGACGGCTGCGGATTCGAATACAGAGGCAATCTCTTCTTTATGTATCGAATCGAATGATGAAGACAATGAACGAGCTAAGAAAGCGAAGGCTCAACTAAAGGTGCTATGGGGAAGTGTGATTGCTTTAGTTGCTTGGTCAATGACGGCATTTTCCGGCGTAGATGGCATAAAAATGATGTCTAATTTAGGAGGTTTGCCGGCTTTATTTGTTGTGATTGGGATGAATGCGTCTTTGTTAGTGTGGCTGTGGAAGAGCTACAAAGACCATTTTTCGACATCAAGCTCCATGAATCCTCAAAGGTCGACCAGTCCCTGATATCGTAGATTGTTAATGTATGAATCTAGCGACATAGTACCTTTTGCATAAATTCTGAGCATTAGGAAATAGGGTATCTTAACTGTGATTGAGACACCTAAAAACAGAACACTAACCTTATATACTGTCGGCAATACGGTCTTTCTCCTATGACATCTCATTCAATGCAGTCTATTGAAAATTGCAAAAAGCGCTGGGAATTTTTCCAGAAGCATTTATGGGTCTCCCCTGAGTTTGCTACATCACCTATCTTCCTATCATGGGAGAAGTGCGTAAAGCAGATGAGCGCCTATAAATGGTCTCGTCCTCACATTGCTTCGGGCTATACCTTAGCTTCTTTGAAACGACGTACAGAGCGCATTATTAACTGTGCAGCGACGGTAGTTGAAGATACTTATGATCTATTGCGCGAAGAAAAATTGCTATTGCTAGTGACCGATGACAACGGCTGCGTAATGTTCACGATTGGGCATGAAGAGCTTGAAGCGAAGATGGAGGCGCTCGGCATTAAGGTCGGCTGTTTTTTAAGTGAAGATAAAATTGGTACCAATGCGGTTAGTTTTGTTATGGAAACAAACATGCCAAGCGAGGTCTTTGCAAGCGAGCACTTTAAACGAGATTTGCACGAAATAGGCACCGCAGCAGCACCCATCATAGACGCATATGGCAAGCTTTGTGGAACCATAATGTTGGTGAGAAATGCGCAAGACTATAATAAGGAGAATCTGGTCATTGCATCCTCATGTGCTAGAGAGGTGAGTCTTCAACTGCATATTCAGAATGAACAGGAAAGCATGAATCGGCTCCAGTCTGCTCATAGTGCTGCATTGGATTATATTGATGACGGAATCTTATCTTGGGATGGTGATAACTTAATTTCTTACACTAGCCAGCAAGCAGAGAAGCTGCTGAGTATCAATAACAACGACTTACTTGAGCGAGATGTATTTGACGTTATTCGTTTTGCTCCAAACATCATGTCTTCAATCGAGAAAGGCGAAACAGTACTGCGTAAGAAAACCACTTTTGAAGTCGATGGGCGCTTTATTGAAGCGATTGTTACTTTTCGCTGCATGTCGGATGGGACCAATTTACTCTTTATCCACCCCATAGATAAGTTCAAAGATATGATTCAGCAGCAGGTAGGCGATAATGCTAAATATTCATTTAGCAGTTTGCCATTTGTCTCCAAAAAGATGAAACATGTGCTGAGAGTGGCTAAGCGCGCTATCAACTCTGATATGCCGATACTGATATCTGGTGAAGAAGGTGTAGGGAAGATTGATCTTGCCAAAGCCATTCATAACGAAAGTGATTATAGAGAAGGACCATTCATTACGTTTAATTGCCGTTCGACGAACGCACATCAGCAATTAAGAGATGTTCTTGGATTCGATGAAGGAGAAGGACAACTTTCGAAATTCGAATTGGCTCAAAACGGCACTTTGTATGTAGAGAACATCGAATACCTTGGAAGTGAATTGCAAGCAGCATTCCTGAAGCTATTAAAAACGGGACTGACCAGCCGTAGTGATAGCCAACGACTTATCACGGCAAAGTTCCAGCTAATCACCAGTACAACATCAAACGTGGCTGAATATGTGTCTCAAGGCGGTTTCTTGAGACAGCTTTTCTATGATATTTCTGCAAATGAATTGACGATACCTCCTTTAAGAAAACGAAAAGACGATCTAGAGCATATGATCTTAAAGTTGGTCAGCACTTACGAGCAGCGCCATAACATAGCGGTCAATATCGACAAAAATGTCATGCCAGTGCTCCTTGATTTTCCTTGGCCTGGCAACAATTCGCAGTTACGCAATCAGATAGAGCGAATACTGCTGAATCGAAGTTCAAATCTAGTAAAACTGAGCGACATTCCGGATGAGATTAAGGTGCGTTCTATTACTTATGAAGAGGTAGCTGCGCCAATTCTTACTCTCGAAGAAGTAGAAAAGCAGACGATCATTCAAGCTTGGAAAGCATATGAAGGATGCATGCAAGACATCGCCAGAGCGCTAAACATTGGCCGTACCACCTTGTGGCGCAAAGTGAAAAAGTATGAGATCAGCAGTATGATGGAACGAGGTTGAGTGGTTAGCCAACCTCGTTTGCGGTTGGTTAACCTTCTTTTATAGCTTGAACCAGAGCCTGAATCATCATTAGTGATGATGTGGCACCGGGATCTTGGTGGCCGACACTAGCTTGTCCTAGATGGCTAGCAAGTCCCTTCTTAGCCTGCATTTCTATCGTCGATACAGCACTTCTTTCCGCGGTAGACAGCATATCATCCAGCAACTCATCTATCGGTAGCCCGTTAGCCACGTGCATTTGAGCGCGCTCTATCGTTGGTACCCAAACATCGCATAATGTCTTGTCGCCTAGGCGGGCCTTTCCTCTGCTAAGCATCCCATCTACGCCTTTGGTTAGGCCATTGAGGAGCTCTTGAAAGGATAGTTGCTCACGGCTGCCAATGGTTGCAGCAGCACGAACGAACAGCGTGCCATACAATGGGCCACTGGCACCACCTACATTAGACATTAGAGCCATTCCCGTATTCTTCAATATCGTAGCTATGTTCTGTTTCTCAACCGAAGGTAGGTTTTCAGCGACCACTCGAAAGCCTCTATTGAGGTGTTTGCCATGATCAGCATCACCAATATCACGATCTAAGTTGTTGAGAAATAATTGATGTTCGCTATAAGCTTCCGCACATAAAGCAAGCCAATTAACAATGTGCTGTTTTTCGATTTGCATGAGTTGTGTATCCTTACTGCTCGTTACCATCTAAGAGCTGGTGTATCTACGGGGGCATCAAATAGTTCGATCATCTCCTTGTCGGCTTTCAGAAGCGTAATGGAGAGACCTTCCATATCGAGAGCAGTACAGTAGCTTCCGACCATATTTCTTACAATGTTGAAATTTTCCTGCTGGCAACACTTGGCAAGCTGTTGATACGCTACGTATAGTTGCGAAACTGGAGTGCCGCCAAAGCCATTAACGATAACGATATAGTCATGGTCTGGTTCAAATTGTTCAGTGGTGAACTCGGTTTCGTTCCAGTGACTCTCTTCACGATCCCAGACGTTGATGAAGCGCGAATAGGGAGCGTCTTGTACTAAAGTTGTGAACATTTGAGTGACTAGCTCATTCGCATTGGTGTATTCGATGCGTCTCATACCAGGTTCCCCATGAATACCAACTCCAAACTCGACTTCGTTGTCAGCAAGTTCGAAGCATGGATTATCTGCTTCAGGCACGATAGGAGCATTGAGTGCGATCCCCAAAGTTCGACAGTTATTGATCACTCGACGGCCTAGTGTTTCGCACTGTTCCAGCGAATAGCCACGCTCGGCTGCTGCACCAACTATTTTTTCAAGTAAAACGGTGCCAGCACCTCCACGGCGTCCCGTGGTATATAAGCTATTCTGCACTGCAATATCATCATCAATTAAAACTGACCCGACTTTAATGCCATCTGCCTGCAGCAGTTCTACGGCCAGTTTGAAATTAAGTACATCTCCGGTGTAGTTCTTAATCAAAAACAGCACACCTTTGTCAGTACTGACGCGACTTGCACATTCGTAAATTTGATCAGGTGTCGCTCGAGTGAAAATCTCGCCGGGACATGCTCCTGTTACCATACCTTTACCTACAAACCCAACGTGCATGGGTTCATGTCCAGAAGCGCCGCCTGATACTAAAGCAACCTGGTTAGGTGAGAGGTCATGCCAAACATAAAGAGGACTCTCATTAACTTTGATTTCTGGGCGAGAGGCAGTGAGTCCAGCCACTTGATCGAGCACCACTTGTTCGACGTCATTTATTAGTTGTTTCATGTTTTTTATCTAAACGCTCTATTTGTAGGGACTGAGACCATCTTATGTCTAGCTAGGAATAGTGGCAATGATTTTGATTTGTTCCTAAATGAAACGGCTGTTTTTTTACTTGAGTTTCAAGTTGAAACGACAGGGTTGCGGACATCAAAAAAACGTGACGACATTAAAAGTCACCCCAATAAGAAAATAGCAATGAGTGGATAATTGAAACAACAATCAAAATTCAAAACCAATCTCAACGCTATTACTTCTTAATTTCCAATCTGGCTATTTATTATGACTCCAACGCTAAACGGCACTTGGAAATTTACCAATACGTAACGCCGTCAATTAACCAAGGGATTAAAATGTCAGATCTTATTTTGAACACAAAGCAATCATTTGTTTTAGATTCTATTTCTGGTTCGCTTTACGCGGCGAAAAACAATAACTTGACCTTATTAGATTTCAATAACGATATTAAAGTCGTTGCTCGTAGCGATTGGCAAAAAGACAAGGTTGCTCTTATCTGTGGTGGTGGTTCTGGGCATGAGCCTGCGCATGCGGGGTTTGTTGGCAAAGGTATGCTTACGGCTGCGGTTTGTGGTGATTTGTTTGCAGCACCGAGTGTTGACGCTGTGCTTAATGCCATCCTTCATGTAACAGGAGACTCGGGCTGCCTTGTCATTATCAAGAATTATACTGGTGACCGTTTAAATTTCGGGCTTGCTGTAGAGAAAGCAAAAGAGATGGGGTACAAGGTTGACCTGATTGTCGTTGGTGATGATATCTCTATTCCAGAAAACCCTCAGCCACGTGGCATCGCTGGAACCCTATTCGTACAGAAAGTCGCGGGATTCGTTGCGGAGAGTGGGGGTTCGTTAGAGCAGGTGAAGCAAGCGGCGATGGATGCGCATGAGAACACGGCATCGATTGGAGTCGCTCTGACGAGCTGCTCGCTTCCAGGAGAAAGCAAAAACAGAATTGAGCTCGGTAAAGCAGAGTTAGGTCTGGGTATTCACGGCGAGTCGGGTATTGAAACGATTGAGCTACCGACAGCAAATGAGCTTGTTGCTTTGATGGCTAACAAGTTAAATCAAGCGAAACCTACGACGGAAAATGCGCTACTTCTTAATAACTTAGGTGGATTGTCGCCGATAGAAATGAATGTTGTTGCGAAAGCGCTGATGGAGTCTGAAGTCGGTCAGAAAGCCAAGTTTATTGTAAGTGGTGCGCTAATGACTGCGGTTGATATGAAAGGTTTTTCGATTTCAACGATTCAACTTTCAGAAACTATTGAGCCAGCACTTATTGCTGATGTAGAGACAGAGTCCTGGCCAGGTATGGTTGCACATCGTGAGTTGCCAACTTTGGCTTGCGAAAACAGAGTGACTAAGAAGGAATATACCGCTTCCTACGATGAAGAAACTGCGTTGGTGCTGAGAAAAGTCTGCCATTCTATTATCAACATTGAGTCACAGTTGAATCATCTAGACTCGATCGTTGGTGATGGCGATACAGGTTCCACCTTCTCTGCTGGTGCGAGCAAAGTGCTGGCTAAACTGGAGGCCAAGGAGCTACCTCTTCAAGACATCGCTAAATTGATGACAGCGATTGCCGATTGCTTAACGTCTGTGATGGGCGGTTCTTCTGGCGTGTTGCTCTCTATTCTGTTTACTTCAGCTGGTCGTGACTACGACCTTAATGGCTCATTACCAAAAGCTTTGCAAGCGGGTCTTGATCAGATGATGAAATATGGCGGAGCCAAACCAGGCGACCGCACCATGATTGATGCCCTTTACCCCGCTTTAAATCAGTGGGTAGAGCAAGGGTTCGATGCAGCAATTAAAGCAGCAAAAGCGGGCGCAGAAGCGACCGCTAATATGACAAATGCTAACGCTGGCCGTTCTTCATATCTGAATAGCGACAGCTTATCAGGAACCAAAGATCCTGGCGCATTTGCGGTCGAAACAGTATTTAACCAATTCTAATAATAAGTTAACTCCAATCCAATAATAAACGCGTCAATTAGTGCTGACTAATTGACGCTCATAACCGATGAACAAAAGGTAATAATATGAATAAGTCCAATTTGGCGCGATATTTCCAATTCGCGCTCGTAATATTAGCCGCCGGGGCAGTATTTCCCTTGGTTTATTTAAAAGCGCAATATCAAGAAACAATTCTTGAAGTGTTCCAAATGAGTGTTACCGACCTAAACAATATTTACTCCATTCTTGGTTTGGTATTTATCGCAGGTTATTTCCCTAGTGGTGTATTGAGCGATAAGTTCAGTGCTAAATCATTATTGGTCGTAAGTTGCTTAGGTACTGCGGCAGGTGGTTTTTGGTTTGCTCAAACACCTGAATTTGGTGGCGTAGTAGGGTGCTTTATTGTTTGGGGTATCTTCGCGGTACTTACTTTTTGGTCAGCTCATATGAAGCTCACCAAAATGCTGTCAACACCTGAAGAAGAAGGTCGTTTCTTTGGCTTCTTGGATGGAGGGCGCGGTCTAGTCGAGGCAGCTCTGGGTAGTATCGCTCTAGCTCTGTTCACGACGACACTTGGTGAAAGTGTTGCGCTGGCAGATAAAGAGACAGCTCTGAAGTCTGTTATCTACATGTATGTGATTGCGCTAGTCGCTATTGCAGTGCTGGTGGCTTTGTTTGTAAAGCCAGCGGAAGATCGCAATGTAGAAGCTGGGGAAGACGAAAAATTCCGTATGGCTGATGTATCTAAAATCATCCGCAATAAGTTCGTCTGGCTCCAAGGTCTGATTATTTTCTGTGGCTACACGGTTTTCTGGTCAACTTATTACTACGGTGGTCACCTTCAGACAAACCTCGGAATGAGTGCCGTTACGGTAGGTTCAATGATGGTAGGTGTGCTTTGGATGCGTCCAATTGGCGGCTTCTTAGGCGGTTACCTAGCAGATAAAATTGGCAAAGCTACAACGGTTGCGTCTAGCTCAATTCTAGCCTGTATATGTTTATTTTCGCTAGCCATGGTTCCCAACTCTGCGGGCACTACAGTTATCGGCGGCCTAGTGCTTCTAACGGCGGTGTTTGTCTATGTTATTCGCGGCACATACTGGTCTTTACTTGGTCAGGCAAAAATCCCAACAGCACTTACTGGTACCGCAATCGGTGTTATCAGCCTAATTGGCTATCTACCAGACATTTTTATTCCTCAAATGAACAGTGTCCTATGGAGCATGTTCGGCAACGAAGGCGGCTATCGCGCTTACTTTGTGGTCACTGTGATCTTTGGCGTTATTGGCGCTGTCATCGCAATTGCGTTCAATAACATGACTAAGAAAGCAGAAGTCCAATCCAAAACTACACAAGCTCGCAGCGTTGAGCTGCCATCATCATGATTAGAGAGAAAACACATGAAAGTTAATTTACATATCAATAAAGACAAGAATCGTTTTGAAGTTAAAGAAGGCGACAAAACAATGAAGGCAGTGGTCACTATGGGCAATGGTGGCTACGAGATGCTGGAATACAAAGATGTTCCTATGCCGGTTATCAGTGAAGGCGAAGTGCTTATTAAAGTACTTGCAGCTGGCGTGAATAATACCGAAATCAACACGCGACTGGGTTGGTATTCACAGAAGGTGACACAAGGCACGAACAACCTATCTGACGATGAGCATGAGATTGGTGATGCGGCTGAAGAGAAAGACGGTGGCTGGAACGCAGAAACGCCATTCCCATTTATTCAAGGCACGGACTGCGCAGGTCTGGTCGTAGAAGCCAAGGATGAAGCTGACCAACACTTGGTCGGGAAACGTGTACTTATTCGCGCATGTATTCGTCACGAAGGCTTCGATTCTAAAGAAAATATCTGGATGGCTTCTGATTTTGATGGCGCGTTTGCTCAGTACGTGAAAATAACGGCAACGGAAGTCTTCCCTGTGGAATGCGACTGGAGTGATGCTGAGTTAGGCACAATTCCGTGTGCGTATGGCACGTCTGAAAACATGGTGCAACGTTCTGGTGTGAAAGCAGGTGACCGCGTTTATGTGGCGGGCGCATCAGGTGGTGTTGGTTCTGCTGTAGTGCAACTTGCGAAACGTCGTGGTGCGTATGTCATTGGTGCTGCAGAAGGCGAAGATAAAATTGAACGTGTACGTTCATATGGTGCGGATGAAGTGATTGATTTTGGCCGACATGCACTTGAGGTTCTTGGTGAAATGTCGGTAGACATCATCATAGATAACGTTGCAGGCGAAAACTTCGCAAACAATCTAAAAATGCTGAAACGTGGTGGCCGCTATGCATCTTCAGGTGCGATTGCTGGACCTTTAGTAGAACTTGATTTTCGCACCATGTATCTACGAGATCTAACGCTTATCGGTTGTACTGGTTGGGATGAACCAGTGTTCCCAAGTTTGATTGAAGCGATTGAAAAAGGCGAGATCAAACCTGCGCTCTCTAAAACATTCCCGCTTTCTCACATCGTTGAAGCTCAAGAGGAACTTCAGAGTCGCAAACATGTAGGTAAGCTTGTCCTTATCCCTGACCACGAAGATTAATTTATTCTGGCCGGGGCTCTCAATGCTTCGGCCTTTTTGAGAGGAAATTAAGATGTCTATTTTTGAGAAAGTTCACGAGCTCAAACACCCAACTTTGACTAAGGAGAACTGGGGGGAAGAGCAGCCGCTTGTGCGATTCAATTTTCTTGGTAAAGAGCTGGATATTAGTCAGCCTTCATCAACATTCTGGGTATATTTACTTGGTGTGATCGTTACGCTAGTTGGTGTTCAATTCCTTGTTATGCAAGATGGTCAAATGTCCCGTATTTGGTGGGGGATTTCGATGATCCTTTGGGGTGTTGGCGCGATCATCGCTGGTACCAGTTATCAGGCATTCGGTTATGAGCTTAAGGCCAAACACAGAGAAGAGTGTTCATGGACGACATGGTGGGAAGTGATCTATCTTATCTTCCAACAAGTTAGTATGAATGCAATGACAGTTGCGATTGCCTACTCCTCAATACCTCCCGAGTCAATTTGGTTCGATATCTTCATTTGGTATGCCGCATTAATGACAGTTGGCTACACCATTATTACGTTCTGGGGAGCGTTTACGGCAACTAAGTCGGTCATCACGTTTGAGTTTATGATGTTCGCATCTTTGCCAAGCTTCATCGCTTTCATTTTCATCAATACTGTTAGCTACATCAAAACGGGCGCGACTTACGATTTGTTATGCATGATTTCATGGGCACTCATTTATGCCTCTTACTACTTCTATGATAAGTACTGGAAAATGGGTATCGGTGAGGTTCTTTGGAAACAGAAGAAAATCTGGTTCTCTGAGAATGATGTGCTTCATGTCATCCTTGTCGTCTGGTCGTTGGTTATGATTGCTGTTCCGTTTTATACATTGGATTACGTTAACTTGATTCAATAATCAGCTTGGCATACGACTAAACTAAAAACGCCTGATGAACGTCATCAGGCGTTTTTGCCAACTATGTTTATTTGAGCATTCAATTTCGAGCCAAGTTACTGACGCTCAGCTGCAACAAACGCAATCTCAACCAGCAAGTTAGGGTCTGCGAGCTCAACTTTCACACATGCTCGACTTGGGGCAGTGCCTTCAGCAAACCATTCATCCCATACTTCGTTAAATGCATCAAAATTGGCAAAGTCAGTAAGAAAGATGGTAGCGGATAGAATGCGTGATTTATCGCTGTTCATCTGCGTCAACATCTGTTCTGCTTGTTCGAAAATCTGTTGTGTCTGACCTTTAACGTCGGCAGAGGTGTCCGCTTCTGCGACTTCCACAAAGTGACCGATTCCATTAAATACAGTGATATCAGACCAACGTTTACTTGGGTTTATTCTATTGATTGTCATGGTTTTTTCTCATATCAAAAAGACGTTGTATTGTACTTTAAAGTTACAAGTAGGCTAAGCTAATTTCCTGCCACTTATCATTTCCAATAATACCGATGACATGGTTTACAAAGGCATCGGGAAGGTTGAATTCGTTGCCTGTTTGTAACAATGGGACGAGTGTATCGAGAGAGCTTTGATTCGCTTGTAGTTGCTCGTCGAGCGTTTGCCAGAACGCGGGACCTTTAACATAAAACAACGGGTAATATTGCATGTCGTTCTCGATGGATACTTTTTTACCCGCTTCTATCAACCCTACATTTCCAAGGTGCTGAAACTCTTTCGATGCCTTTTCCCAATTTTCGACGGGCGAAGGTTTGTTGCTCAAGTCGGTAAATTGTAGGGATTTGATAGCGTAATATTCAGCTAATCCCTCTTCTGCCCATGCGGGTAATGAGCGAGACCCCATGAAATGTACGGACTCATGGGCTGTCACTTTTGCAAGGTGAAACATACTGTCCTTGGCAAAAGCTCCCTTGTCAGTGAGCACATTGCTTAAGAGGATATTGTATCCAGCCGCACCTGAAACATTGCGTTGGCTTTTGTCTTTAGAGAAATAGATGAGCTGCCACTGATGCGGTTGTTTGTCGTTAAAGACGGTGCTTAGATAATCTAACTGTTGCGTTAAGTTTTGAAACCATGAACTGTTAGATTTGAGTAGTGGCAAGGCATTACTTTTCACTACGACGGTAGAAGAACCGATATTCATACGCTCATAAGGCATACCCCAAACCACAAAAAGAGGCGGCTGATCTGAGTTGGGCATTGTGCTGCAGACGTTGTTTGGGTCGCAAACTTCAATGTCTTGCCCTTGAATGGTGGGCAGTGAGTTCCATTCGCTCAAAAAGTGCCAGCCTTCATTTGGCTCATAGGTATTAACTTGTTGTGCAGGTTCGAATTCGTCAGATGTTTTTGCTTCAAATCTGACAATCCAGGATATTTGGCGACAGGAAATAGGAGAGTCAAAACTGACGGTTGTACTTTGTTCATTGTTGGAGAGGCAACGGATGTCAGAGAGATCTGACGAGCTGGTGGTTCGTGGCTTGGAAAGTTGGAATGTTCCAATGTCAGAGGTATCCGCCTGAATTGTGATTTGCTTTGGGTCGGCGTCGTGAGTAGTTATTTGATACTTAACTGCGGCATGAGTAGAGAAGGAGAGCCACGCTAAGGTGACAATAAGTGAACGTATCATTTTGAAGTCCCATTGTTTTTTTAATGGGACTATCTAAGGCTACTTTGGTTCAGTTAGCTTGACTAAAAGATACAATGTTTAGCGTAATCGCTTGCTTCGTTCGCTGTCCAGTCGCCTTTGGGTTTCTCTTTCATGTCTTTACACCACGCTTCGCTGCCGACTTCAGTACAAGCCATCAGTGGTAAAGTGAGCAAAAACATCAATACAATTTTCTTCATCATTCCCTCGTTTTTCTGAAGATGTCAGATTGAAAGGGATTGTAACTCAAAAAACAAATGTAAGTCATGCTTGGGTCACTGTGGTTGCAGTAACAATACGTTTGTACCGAACTGTGGAAGATGAAGATATTACAAATTACTAGACGACTGGTCTAATTGTTTGTATGGTAGCGGCATGAATGCAAAAACAAACGAAACAAGACAGCATATCCTTGATGTGGGGTATCAGTTAATACTATCGAAAGGCTTTACTGCGGTGGGTTTGTCGGAGTTATTGAGAGCAGCAGATGTACCGAAAGGGTCGTTTTATCATTACTTTAAGTCTAAAGAGCACTTCGGAGAAGTTTTGATTGCCTGTTATTTTGAAGGCTATATGGAACGTATTGAAGCTCTGTTCTGTAGTGAAAACGGCACCGGTTATGAACGTTTAATGAGCTATTTCAATCGCTGGCTTGATGTTGAATCGGGACGCTGCAATGCACATAAATGCTTAGTAGTTAAGTTAGGTGCTGAAGTCTCTGATTTGTCTGAAACCATGCGTTCGGAGCTACTGACTGGAGCGGAGCGAATCGTTGCAGCAATTGCAAAGTGTATTGAGTTAGGTATCGAGGATGGCTCTATTACTGTTCAAGATAGCTTAAGCACTGCCAGTACCGTCTACCAACAATGGTTAGGTGCAAGTCTGCTGAGTAAGCTCAGCCAAGACACGGCACAGTTAAGGGTAGCTCTATCAATGACCGAGCAGCTGTTAAAGCATAAATAATTAATTTATAACCTGTTTATACAACAGGTTTTTTTATCAAACAAAACTAGACGACTGGTCTAATATTAAAAGCAAAGGAACAAAAGGGAATCAAGATGTCACAAGAAAATAACCGAAGAATTGTCTTAGCTTCACGCCCTGTGGGTGCACCGGTAAATGAGAACTTCCGTTTGGAGTCGGCGGTAGTTCCTGAGCCAAAAGATGGGGAAATGCTATTGAGAGCGATTTATCTGTCTCTTGACCCTTACATGCGAGGTCGAATGAGTGCTGCAGAGTCCTATGCGGATCCGGTTGCCTTGGATGAGGTCATGGTCGGCGCAACGGTTTGTCAGGTTGAGCAATCAAACAATGAAAACTTTGAGCAAGGCGATTGGGTTCTGGCTTATACAGGATGGCAAGATTACGCCATCTCTAATGGTGAAGGGCTAGTGAAACTGGGTAAGAACCCAAGTCATCCTTCATTTGCACTTGGTATAATGGGTATGCCTGGTTTTACCGCTTACATGGGCCTTTTGGATATTGGTCAACCTAAAGCGGGTGATACTGTGGTTGTGGCTGCCGCAACTGGGCCAGTTGGTGCAACGGTAGGTCAAATCGCGAAACTTAAAGGTTGCAAAGTCGTCGGTATTGCGGGCGGTGCCGAGAAGTGTCAGCACGCAAAAGAGGTACTAGGTTTTGATGAGTGTTTAGACCATAAATCAGATGACCTGGCGCAGCAACTTGCTGAAGCTTGTGGTAATGGCATCGATGTCTACTTCGAAAACGTTGGTGGTAAAGTATTCGATGCGGTGTTGCCATTGTTAAATACGGGTGCGCGCATCCCTGTATGTGGTTTGATTTCTCAATACAATGCAACGTCACTACCTGAAGGACCTGATCGTATGTCAATGTTGGTAGCAACTTTGCTTATTAAGCGGATCAAGATGCAAGGCTTCATCATTTTTGATGACTACGCAAACCGTTATGATGAGTTTGCAACTCAGATGGGACAATGGCTTGCAGAAGGTAAAATCAAGTACAAAGAACACCTAGTTGATGGTTTTGAAAATACACCAGAAGCTTTCATGGGCCTATTGGAAGGTAAGAACTTCGGTAAGCTGGTTATCAAGATGAATGAGCCGAAATAATCGACCTGAATTCAGATAAATAATCTAGCGCCTCTCATTTGAGAGGCGCTATTTCATTGGAGCAAGACAAGGTAAACTAGGCCTAATCAGTAACAGCCACGTTTACGGTATTTTCAATGCACATTGATGCTTCTCGCTCCAGTCGATATTCCACTTTACTATTCAAAGCCTTACTGAAAAGGATCGATGTCGATGCTATTACTTGTATTGGGCCGCTATCGCTAACCAATTCAAATTTCCATTTTGATACAGAAAAGCTTCAGCGTTATAAGGACTATTTCGGCTTTAGCAAAGGCTCCGTACCATTACCGTTTCTATTTGTTGCCACTCAAAATGAGCAATTGCAACTGTTCACTCATCCAAATACCTCTATTCGCCCTCTAGGGTTAGTTCATACCTCTATAGAGTTTGAGCAGTTTGATGAGCTTGACGGCGAACAAAGTTACGAGTTTCAATTGGAGTTACAGGCAGAGCAAAAAACTGACCGTGGATTGAGTTTTGAAGTACATGGAGTTTTTTACCGCTCAGGGCAGATGATTGCGAGGTATCGGTCTGGTTACTTGATGCCGACTAAACGAAAAAACGTGAGATCCAAAAATACTCATCCTGTGCTGTCGACTCCGTTGCCTGAGCTATCCACGTTTACTGTTAGTGTCAGCCAAGCACGCGGGTACGCAAAATTATCGGGAGACTATAATCCAATCCACCTGGCTCGATGGTCAGCTAAATTGTTTGGATTTAACAGGCCTATTATTCATGGGATGTATATGGTGGCAAAACTTTTGAACTTTGGATCTGACTCAACTGCTCTTCATCATGTGGGCTTTGTATTCAAGAAGCCTATCTTAATGCCGACAGACGTAAAAGTGGTTCAAGATAAAGCACAAATCCTATGTATTAACAGCGAAGGAAAATGCTTTATTGAGATGGTGCCTAACAAAACATGTAAATAGTCTGTGTCAGTACTGAGAATGGCGACATTAACATACAATAACGGACAATAAATCGAGCAGACTTTTTGTAGCATAGCACCCCTCCACATAGTATTCGGAAAAACTGGTATGGTAAGCCGCATCGCTTTACTCATTGTTCTTATCGCAACTAGCTCTACTGTGTTTGCGACAGAAGACTCTGTCAAAGAAGAGAATCATCAAGTTGATGAATGGAAAGGCAATGTTGACGTCACGTTTGCAGGGTGGACTGAGCACTTAACCTCAACGGGCAGAAACCAGGATAACTATATCGTTGGTGTTCGTTACAAGAGATGGGAAGCATTTACGCTACTAAACAGTTTTGATACGCGTTCGTACATCTTGTCTTACCACCCTCAGTTCGACTGGACCCCTTGGGCAAAAGTTGGCTTAAGAATAGGGGGAATTACCGGATATACAAAAGAGCAGAACAGCGTACAGCTTGGTGGTATCACGCCAGTGTTTGCTCCGACTCTAACATTACATTATAAACATCTGGGGTTTGAGACAGCCCTGTTTACTGATGTGTTGGTATTCTCAATGAAAGTAATGATTTAAAGTGGAGCGCTTGCTCCACTTTTTTAGCTGCTAATCTTTTTCAGCGCCAGTGGATTTAGCGTGCTGCTTCAAAAGCCAGAGCTTTTTTCTCAACTTGTCTGAATATCAAAGTAAGAATGCCATTGACCCCAAGATAGAAAAGCCCTGCCACGCTGAAGATGACGAGTGTGTCGTAAGTTTGAGCATTGATACGCTGTGCGTAGCCCATAATATCCATAATGGTGATGGTACTGGCCAGCGATGTGCCCTTAAATACTAAGATCACTTCATTAGAGTAAGCTGGTATCGCTCTGCGAATCGCAAACGGAAGCAAGACACGCAGCGTTGCTTTCATATCCATCCCTAGCGCACGACATGCCTGCCATTGACCTGATGGAATAGCATTGAACGCACCTTTAAATAGCTGAGTACTATACGCCGCTGTATTAAGTGCAAGGGCAAGCATGGCACAGAACCAAGGTTGGCTTAGCCATGTCCACAAAAAACTTTCTCTAATGACTTCAAACTGCCCCGGCCCGTAGTAGACCAGAAAGATCTGAACCAATAATGGTGTACCAGTAAAAAGAGTGATGATTCCACGCGTTAGCCAGTGAACTACTGGTGTTCGAAGGATCAAGCTAAGCGTCATCAGCAACGCAAGCAGGCAGCCTACGATCAGTGCTACTACAGTGAGCTGTAGGCTTGTTTGCAAGCCATCGACCATTTGCCAAACATGTTGTTGATTCATGCTGTGACTCCTTTGCTACCGACGGCCATTTCTTTTGAGGAGAACTTTTTATCTAGTACTTTTACTGCTTTTTGAGTAATCAATGTGATGACAAGATAAATCGCCGCTGCGGTCGCATACCAAGTAAACGCTTCATGTGTCGCCGCAGAGGTTAATTGTGCTTGTTTCATTAAGTCTGTAACGCCAATTAGTGAGACTAAAGCAGTATCTTTTAATAGTACGAGCCATTGGTTGGTAAGTCCGGGTAGGGCATGCTTAACCGCTTGTGGCAGTACTATTCTAAAGAAAACACGTGCACGACTTAGGCCTAATGCACTGCCAGCTTCACGCTGACCACTGGGTACCGCTTTTAGTGCTCCACGAATGGTTTGTGCTGCATAAGAGGCAAAAATTAACGAGAGTGCGATGACACCAGCTAAGAACGGGCTAACCTCAATGAAATCTCCCGTAATCAGAAACAAGACTTGTGTAGAACCAAAGAAGATAAACAGAACGACTAGAAGTTCTGGCAAGCCACGAATAATGGTGACGATTGCCGTGGTTGGCCAAGAGATGATTTTGTGGCGAGACATCTCGCCACCAGCAAAAATGATCGCCAGTACTAAGCCAACCAAAAGGCTGACGAAAGCAAGTTGGATGGTTACCCAACTTGCTTGTACGAGTGACGCCGAGTAACCCGTTAAACCCATATTAATTACCGAAGTACTTATCGAAAATAGCTTGGTATTCGCCGTTTTCTTTTACTGTTTTAAGTGCTGTATTTAGCTGGTCAACCAATGCTTGGTTGTCTTTGTTTACGGCGATGCCGAAGCCGTTACCAAAATATTTTTGGTTAGTAATTTGGTCACCAACGTAAGCCAGTTTATCGTCTTTCTTAAACCACTCTGCGACAACTGCCGTGTCACCGAATACAGAGTCAATACGACCATTTTGCATATCGATAAACGCATCTTGGTAACTGCCATAAGGTACGGCTGTTACGCCTGGCATTTGCTCTAATAGGTAGCTTTGGTGCGTTGAACCGTTTTGAACACCTACACGCTTACCTTCTAGTGCTGCTTGTGACGCAACCTTACCTGTCATCGCTACGAAAGCCGCTGAGTTGTCGTAATAAGCATTGGTAAAGCTAACCTGCTGCTGACGGGCCTCAGTAATATCGATACCAGAAATCGCTGCGTCGTAGCGTTTGAACTTAAGTGCAGGAATTAAGCTATCAAATGCTTGGTTATGGAAACTACATTTGGCTTCAATCTGTTTACATAGCGCGTTAGCAAGGTCGACATCAAAACCTTGGATCTGGTTATTTTCATCGACATATTCGAATGGTGCGTAAGTCGCTTCCATTGCAAATTTAATTTCTTGTTGTGCCATTGCGCCGTAAGAAGCTAGACCAATCAGTGAAGCAAGTAACATCTTTTTCATAATAATTCTCCTTGTCAGATTGCGATGAAGGCAATCTCCATTGTTATTTAGTGTGTTAAGTAGTCAGCAAAAGCTTGAGTAGTTGGGTTTTTAAATGCGTCTTTTGTGCCATGTTCGATGACTCGGCCTTTTTCGAGATAAAGAACATGACTGGCAATTTTCTTCGCAAAATCAACTTCATGTGTAACAACCACTTGAGTGATGCCTGTTTCACTCAATTCGTTGATAATATTGACGATCTGAGTTGTGATTTCAGGATCAAGCGCTGCTGTTGGTTCGTCAAAGAGCAAGACTTCAGGTTTCATCATCAATGCTCTTGCAATAGCAACGCGCTGTTGCTGACCACCTGATAGTTGTAGTGGCCACGCATCGGCTTTATCAGCGAGTTGAAGTGTAGAAAGCATTTTTAAGGCTTCTTGTGTGGCTTGCTCTTTCGAGACGCCTGCTACCTTAGTGGGCGCTTCAATTAAGTTCTCCATTACCGTCATATGAGGCCAAAGGTTATACTGTTGGAAAACCATCCCGACTTGTTTACGAAGTGCTAAACCTTGTTTTTCAGATACTTGTTGATCGAAGTCGTAGTCATTATTCGCAATACTGAGCGCCCCGCCATCTGCCATTTCCAGCAAATTTAACAAGCGAAGTAGAGAGCTTTTACCAGCACCACTCGGACCTAAGAGAACCAAGGTTTCACCCTTGCCGCAATGAAAGCTGACATCGTGCAAAACTTGAGTCGTGCCGTAGAACTTATTGAGGTTGTTTGCTTGAATACCCATGCTGATTTACTGCATTAAAAATCATTGTGTGAACTATACTATCAGAAGTGTTATTTATGCAATAAAAATGTATAAAAATTTTAATTGTTAAAATTATGTATCGATTTATGGTTGAAAAGTAGACATCTCTATTGTGTGGGTCAGGGTGGATCTTAGGGCTAGTGGGTATAAGAAAAGCGCTTGGCTTTCAACCAAACGCCTAGTAATCAAAAGAATATTACTTCAGTTTCAATTGCTGAGTTAACCAGTCAGCACTTGTAGTTTGTTTACCTTGGCAGATAACGTAGTAGGGTGTTCCGGTGAACCAACTTTTCGACGCTACTTCTTCAACAAACACCTGAATGGAGGCTACATCATCCTTAGCGTAGTTCCATTTTCGGGTTAAGTGTTCTGCTGCTTCTTTACCATTATGGCTATCACCGTTACGTATGAAGTCGCAATCAGATTGTCGCATTTGATTGATCAGATATCGTACATCTTCCTCAGTATTGGCGAAGGCGTTGGAGCCTATCAGTAGTCCACCTATCAGAAGTAAATGAATTAGCTTCATTGATTCCACCATTGCTTAACTGGCGTTGGATTGTGAATTTCTAAACGCTGTCCAATCTCTGGCGAGACCATAGTTACGCCACGCTCCTGACTTATCTCAAGAGCTCTGTTCATCGGTTCATGCCAATCGTGCATGGACAAATCAAAAGTGCTGTTGTGAATAGGCATCATGACCTTACCTTTGACGTCGATATGGGCTTGCACGCTTTCTTCAGGGAACATGTGGATTTGTGACCACAACTTGTTGTAGGCGCCAGTTTCAATCATAGTAAAATCAAAAGGCCCATATTTCTCGCCAATTTCAGCAAATCCTCCAAAGTAACCAGAGTCTCCAGAAAAGAACACGTTGGCTTGTTGACTGTTAATGACCCAGCTACCCCAAAGGGTAGAATCACGGTCCGTTAAGCCACGACCAGAGAAATGCTGAGTCGGTGTCAGGGTATATGTGATACCGTTGACCTCATGCGATTCCCACCATGCAAGTTCGGTAATCTTGTTTTTAGGTACTCCCCATTTGACAAGATAATCACCTACTTTTAGTGGCACAACAAAGTGATTAACTTTATCTACCAGTGCTTTGACTGAGGCTTTGTCTAAGTGGTCGTAATGGTCGTGACTGATGATAACCACATCTATCTGCGGTAAATCTTCTAGGGATATTGGCGTCTTATGAAAGCGTTTAGGCCCAGCCCATTGCACCGGAGATGCTCTATCGCTGAAAACTGGATCTGCCATGACCAACTGGCCATCTAGCTTCATAATAACGCTAGAATGTCCAAGCCGATAAACCACATCTTGTTGCTCACTCAACAATTGTTCTGATGTCATCACATGTACAGGTAAGTCGAAGGTCGGAGTTGGGGCATCGCGCTCAGTGGTGAAATAAGACTTCATGATCTTAACGATGTCGCTAAAGCTCGATTGGTATTCCAACTCAGTATTGACGTATTTATCTGGATAACGCTCGGGGTCTTTCTCTGTGTTGCTGCAAGCGGTTAAGGCAGTGGTACTCATTGCTAGAACTCCTATTGAGGCGATTAGTGACTTTCTCATGATGTTTCCTATCGCGATTAAAAGACTGGCTGTAATGAGATCGATAGCTGAAGTCTTTTGTAAACTAACCAGTGTAGTTTACTTTTAAAATGTGAAAAGTAAACTGATTAGTGTAAAATACGGGAAGAAAAATTTGAGTTGTCGAGTAACCCAATGACAGAAAAGAAAAAAACGCGAAGCGAGATGAAGCGCGAGGCAATTGTTGAGGCGGCTAAACACGCGTTTCACGAGTTTGGCGTACATAATACTAGTATGGATAAACTCGCGGCGATGGCCGGTGTATCGAAACGAACGGTATATAATCACTTCGAGTCAAAAGAAGTATTAGTTATGAGTTTGCTATCCGATTTGTGGCGACAATCTATGATGGATGTTGACTTGCAACCTTTGGCGTCGATGGATCTCAAACAACAACTAGTCTATTTACTGTCGCATGAGATAGGTATCTTGAACAATCCTGCTTATATTGATTTGTCGAAGGTTGCGTTTGGACATTACTTTTATCGACCAGAGGAACTGAAAGCCCAAGCGGATAAAATGTCGAAGCAAGAAACTGCCTTATACAAATGGTTAGAGCACAAGAATGATCAACAACAACTGACTATTCCAGATATTAGTGTGGCAAGCGTTCAGTTGCATAGCCTAATTAAAGGTAGTTGCTTTTGGCCACAATTGATGGGAATGACGGATACATTGCCCGACGAAGTTGCTCAGCAACTTGCGCTGTCTACTGCCGAGCTCTTCTTGGCTCGCTATCAGGTGTAACGATTGATTTATCTAGGAAAAGAATAGCCCTGTTTCTTGGACAAGAAGCTGGGTTGGTTTAGAGTAAATGTGTTGTTCCTTAGCACCCACAAGCTGAACTAATAGCACCTTATCTGAAGCTAAACACTGACGTAGCACTCGCAATACCATAGCCACATCGAGCTTGTGCTTCTCTAGGTTTGAGTTGTGTCTCGAAATAGAAGGTAGATCGATGGTTACAACCAGTCTGTCGCAGTGACTGATAAATCGCGCAAGCTGCTCTTTGATCATTGCTCGATTTCTGTACACCACCTCATTTGAAAGAAGCCAATCACATCCCATATCTTCCGCGTACTCTAACTGTTTTTTGTTGCAGCGATTATTGTCGATGCCGATATGAAAGGCGCGGCACTCATTATATCTGTTAAGTGCGAAATGCAGCATTGAACCGACTGTGACATCAAGACATTGATCGAGTAGCAATTCTGCGTTGATGTTTACAATACCAATTTCATCTTTGTCGATCAGTAGATTGGGAATAATGTCGAGCAAGGTTTCGTGGCAATTGGTAATGACGAGCGGCATTGCACCAACCGCAAGTTGTTGGTTGAGCTGACCGGTGAAGTCGCGTTTTGCAACCGGGCTTTCGAAGTAAGGTCTTTCGGAGCAGTAACCACCCAGAATTGGATAATGGCCAATTTTTCTCATTGAATGAGAATTTTGTTGTGAGCTTAGCCAGTCGTAGGCGGTTTCTAGGAGGGAGTCAGCGTCTTCAAACTGGGCATTATTCATAGGCTTGATGGCTTCCGATACCGTGAATACGGAAAGTTGGCTCTCTAAAGCAGGATGATAACGACGTTTCCAGATTTGTTTGAAGACGTTGAGCATGATGAATTACCTTTCTGGTGGCAGCGCCCTTGCTGCCTGCAATACATGTAGAATGAATCTGTCCTTGTTGGCTTCTACACGATAGGCAGGAGCCATAATGGAAACAGCACCAATTAATTTCGAGCCTTTCATTACTGGCGCACTGATGCCCGTTACACCCGGGTCGAACTCAGACGTACTGATGGCAAATCCCTGACGACGAATCTGCTCCAGCTCCTTATTCCAATCAGTGACGTTTTCGTGTTCACCGAAATGACGCAGTATTTTTTCGCAACGAGATTCTGGTAAATAAGCCAGCATCACTTTAGATGAAGCCCCGCGAAGCAAAGGTTGGCTCTGTCCTCTTACATAGCTGCAGCGAAGTGCTTGCGCACTCTCTTGCAAGCTTACACATAGAGCACGATAGCCAACTGGTACCATGTAAGCTGACATCTCACCAGTCTGCTTTTGTAGTCGGAACAATATGCTCTCTATTGCTTCCAGGTTGTGTGTACTCGATTGATAGCTGTGCATCAACATCAGAGCAGCTGGACCAACAATCAGTGTTTTGTCGTGTGGACTCTCTTCAATAAGGTTCCACTCTTTAAGCAGCTTTATATGACGATAAAGACTGCTGAGAGGAACGCCGAGTTGAATGCTTAAATCTTTTGCTGAAACAGGCGTATCAGACACGGCAACTTGCATTAAAAGTTGCAGTGGCTTTTCATTAACCTGAGTAGTGGGTTGCTGTGTATTTCCCATATCTGTGTTATCTATTATCAAAACCAATTACGCAATTTATATTCCTACTGAATAAGAAAGGAAACAAAAATCTTGCGGCTCATTCTCATTAGATGATAAGTACAGGTTTTGGAAATGAACGAGCGAAGAAAGACTTAGGTGAGCTCATAATGAGCACACTACATTAATGGCTTGTTTATCAATAGGGAGCTGTGACTGCTTCTTCTTCACAAATACTCGGTCTCGCTACATAGGCACGACTCCCTACGTCTATTTTGTTGCCGAAAATGAAGGTTGAATGGAGAGTGTTGTCGTTAGTTAGATTCTTTTGTTTGGCGACCGCGAGACAGCATTTATCTATAAAGCAGGTTGGTCTTTTTAGGTCGATATAAAAAAAAAGCCACTTCAGAGAAGTGGCTTTGTTAAGCTAACTGACGTGCTTGAGATAGCTTAGAATTTGTACGATGCGCCTAGGTAAAGAGAACCTGCGTTAATCGTATCACTGTCATTACCACGAGCACTTTCAATTCGGAATGCGTCGGCTTCATATGCTAAGCGAATACCTAAGCCCTCAACTTGTGCTGGCATGTACTCTACACCAACACCGTAACGGAATGCTGTACCCGAATCGCTACTAAAAACTTTAGCGCCTGATTCGTTTAGATCTAGGTAAGATAGACCAACAGTAGCAAATGGGCGGAAACCGCTATCAAATGTGTAACCTAGGTTCGCGGTGAGTGCAAGTGCACTTGGATCCCAAGAATACTGTGGGCTTAAATCTGTTTTTCCGTATTTAGTGTATGAACCTTCTAAAGAAACGATACGGTTAAATGCGTAGCCGCCGTAAACTCTTAGTGAGTGACCTGCGTCTAAAGTTTCGCTGCTATCATTGTCGAGGTTTTTAAGCTTGCTTTTAACTAGGCCATAACCACCACCCACGTAAAAACCTGGATCTGCCGCGCCTGCAAATGCGCTAGTTGCGAATAGACCTGTTAAAACGAGTGCCACTGCTTTTTTCATTCTGATACCTATTAAATAGTCTTGTAAATTGTTTCGGGGCGTACTCTAAAGATTTTCGAATCTGATGTCTGTGAGGAAATGTCGTGAATTGTGTGGGAACTGTCTGGATGTGTGTGGAGTTAATATCTGTGAACTCCACTTTTCAAAAGCAAACGTTTAACCTAAAAAAAGTAAACTATCTCACTAAAAAATAGGCAGTTGAGGTGGCTTTATATTAGATTAATCAGTATAAATGCTCTCCATTTCCTTGAGCTCTTCGACGCGGGTCATGTATGTTTATGTAACAAGTGCATACACTTGTCGCCTTTCTGCATGGACCCGGAGTGAGTAAATGGAAGAATGAGGCTTATCAACTATTCCAAGAGAGGTAACGATGAACTATAAACAACTACCAAAAATCGACCTTCACTGTCACTTAGATGGCAGCGTGCGACCTGAAACCATCATCGAACTTGCCTCTATCCAAGGTGTTGATATTCCCTCTCAGGATATTGAAGTTATTCGTGACTTGATGATTGCCCCTGAGACGTGCTCAAACCTACTCGAGTATTTAAAGCGTTTTGATCTACCTTTATCTGTGATGCAGACCAAAGAAGCCTTGGAACGTATCGCCTTTGAAGTCTATGAAGATGCGGCACTTGAAAATGTTAAGTATATGGAAGTTCGTTTTGGCCCTCTCTTACACAGAGAGCAAGGTCTGAATATTGAAGAAATCATCAGCTCAGTAGTGGCTGGCATGAAACGAGCAGAAGAAGTACACGGCATTAAAGGCAACATTATTCTGTCTTTGCTACGCCATATGCCAACCGATGAGATTAATGATGTTATTGATGTTGGTGCTGCGTACCTAGGTAAAGGTGTAGCAGCATTTGACCTCGCGGGTGGAGAAGAGCTTGGATTTTGTGAGAAATTTGTTCCGTTTGCGAAATATGCAAAAGAGCAGGGTTTGAACGTCACGATTCACGCTGGTGAACAAGGCGAAGGGCAGAACGTTTACGATGCCATTACCATGTTAGGTGCAGAGCGTGTGGGACATGGCATTCATATCGCCACTCATCAACAAGCGTTTGACTTAGTGCATGAAAAACAAGTGGCGTTAGAAACGTGTCCGAGCAGTAATGTACAGACAAAAGCGGTGGAAAGCATGACTGTACACCCGATTGAGGATTTCCGTCAGCGTGGTATTCCAGTTACCATCAATACTGATAATCGCACTGTATCGAATACGACAATGACGAAAGAAGTTCAGTTGGTGATTGAGCAGTTTGGATTATCCGAAGAAGACTATATGCATATCTATCGCAATAGCGTTAATGCTGCTTTTACTGACGATGCGATTAAGCAACAGCTATTAGCTGTATAGCAGTTGCTGGTTCGAATGTAAAAAGCCCGCTTCATTGAAGCGGGCTTTTTTATTGTTCAGTGTTGTCAGCAATCAAAAATCGATTTCGTAACCGAGACTGAATGTTCGACCACGGCCAGAGAAGTAATACGCATTGTGGTGGCGTATCTGGCTAAAGTAGTTGATGTACTGCTCGTTCAATAGGTTTTCAATACCGACACTGATACGACCGTAACGCTGCATATCGTAGAACATAGATACATCCATTAAGCCATAGCCGTCAAACTGCTGTGCACTACCGGCATCGTTTTTCTCTTTACTGCGAGAAAACATATGGTTGTATTGTAGACGACCATTCCAACGGTCAGAGAAGCTGTGGTTGACTGCCATCAATAGGCGATCAGGAGATAGGTTCTTAAGATCCATATCACTATCCACCGAGCCATCTTGATTGGTATCTACTTGACCTTCTACGTGAGCATATAGTGCCTGAATCTGTGTAGTAGGCAAAATATTGTAGGTCGCGGTGAACTCGTAACCTTTAATATCGGTGCGTTGGCGTACAACATCATAAGTACCGCCGCTGTTAAGGCTTAGGTTCGCACCATCTTTAGCGATGGACATGTAAGTACTACCACTGACAAACCATTTGTCATCGCTGTAGCTTAGCCCCACTTCGTAGTTATCCGTTACAACAGGTTTCACCGCCGGCATGGTGTTGAAGTCGATAGGTGCACCGCCTACAGGAGCAACGACGGCTGGACCACCGATCCAGTTACCACGCAGCACACGTCCAATGTCTGGTAAACCGAAGCCTTGGCTAAAGCCAACGAATGAACTGATACTTGGGGTAAAGTCATAAACGGCGCCGGCATTAAAGACGGCCTGAGAAAAGTTTTGTTCGCCGCCAATAATATCAACCTGACGATGCCCTGCGTTACCATAGCCCCACAAGGTTTGACCATCTGCAACCGTTACTTTGGTATTTTCAAAGCGAACACCACCTGAAAGGCGTAGAGAATTGGTGACTAGCATATCGCCCTGAATAAAGGGAGCTAAGCTCTGGTACATCATATCTGGAGTTACATCTTTACCAGATTGAGTGAGTGTTTGCTTTGTGGTGTCTTCCAGACCGTCTAGACCAATGACCCAGCTATCATCCCAGCCAAGAAGATCGGTTTTGACATAACTTAGCTTAAAGCCTTTTTTGGTCGATACGATAGCGCCTTGATCATATTGTTTGTTTGCTGTTGGCCACCATGATGCTTCACCAAATACCGCTTCAAAGTCTTGGTAAAAGGCTTGGAATTTCAGCTCGCCACCAAAGAAGTCATAATGGTCATAACCAAAGTTATACAGTTCCGCATAGTTTGACGTAGGATCGCCAGAAGGTGTGCCCGGAACTACGGTTCCCGGAACGCCATTTTGCCAGTCGCCAGGAACACTAACGTAGTTCTGGTTGCCTTTTAGTTGGTAGCGACTAGCACTGAAGCTGACGCGTTGATTGCCGCCATCAAAGTTATAGCCGCCTTTAGCGAGAAAGTTTGTGGCATTGGAATCTTGCGTTTCACCTTGGATGGAGTTCATGCCGATCGGGTTGCCATTACCATCGTAATACAGCCCTTGTTGCTCCCACGCACCGCCAATAAAGAGATCGTAATCTTCGTCATACTGACTCAGATTGTAATAGACTTTACCACCTGTACCATCTTCCTTTAGGTTTGAGGTTACGCGTGTTCCAACGGTCTGCTTCCAATGGTCGCCTGGTTTAGCACTTTTTGTCACGTAGTTAATGATACCGCCAGTGGCGCCGTTACCTTGTACGGCACTTGCCCCTTGAACCACTTCCACACGCTCTAGCATTGAAGAATCTACGGTGTAACCGTTACGGTTACCATTGCGAAGTGGGTTATTTTGCGGAACACCGTCGACCATGATAAGTGCGGTACGTCCACGAAGGTTTTCGCCTTGGGTAGAGAGCTTTTGTCGACTTGGCGTCATGCCCGGAACTAGGTTGGCGATAACACTGGTTAGGTCATCGGATACCGCAGTTTGTTGTTCCAGTTCTTTTTCTGAAATGACATGAACTGAGCCCGGAATTTTATCTGTATCTTGACTGTAGCGGGTCGCAGTAACGACCATATTTTCGTCAGTTTTCTGTTTGTTTGTTGGCTGTGATTCGTTTACTTCTTCTGTCGCAAATGCTTGTCCGATTGACAGAGCGAGAAGCGAAAGGGAGACGACTTTCTTCCCAGTTTGATTTGCCATGTGTCCTGATTACCACTGTGTTTCTCATTAGGGTGGTGATATTAATGCTTCTGATAATAGTTATCAATAACGTTATTATTATTAACAAAAGGCGATCTATAACCTATTGATATAATTATCGTGCTACACACATAGGTGAACCAGAAATAGGGTCTTCAATCACCAACGCATCAAGGTCAAAGACTTCTTTTAATAACGATTGGGTAAACACGTCTTTTGGAGTGCCATGGGTTACGAGTTGCCCTTGCTTTAGCACCACCAAATGATCACAGTAACGACAGGCTTGATTTAAATCGTGCAGTACCACAATGACCGTTTTTCCTTGTGTATGCATCTCTTGCATCATCCGCATGAGCTCAATTTGATGAGATAGATCCAAATAAGTCGTTGGCTCATCAAGCATCACAATTTCAGTATCCTGAGCGACGATCATTGCGATCCAAGCACGTTGTCTTTGACCTCCAGAGAGCGCATCAATTGGGCTTTGTGCAAGTGTATCTACACCAGTTGCTTGCATTGCATTCGCTACAATCGCTTTATCTTCAGGGGACAATTTGCCCCAGTGAGAGGTATAAGGCGCGCGACCATACTCCACCAGTTTTTGAATCGTGATTCCTTCCGGGCTGGTATGGGTTTGTGGGAGCATAGAAAGGCGTCTGGCCAAAGACTTGGAGCCGTACTCATCTAAGGGCGTAGAATCAAGTAGGACTCTTCCAGATTTAGGCTTGTTTATCCGAGCTAACGTTTTCAATAACGTGGACTTTCCACATCCATTAGGACCAATAAGCGCAGTAATTTTGCCTTTCGGAATCGTCAAATTCAGATTTTCAATAATGGTGTTATTGCCATAGGCAACGTTCAATTTCTCGACAGACAGCATTACCAGCCCTTGTAACGTTTGAGTAGGAAGATGAAATAGGGTGCGCCAATAACAGAGGTTAGAACGCCGGCAGGAAGTTCGATCGGCGGCGAGATCCCTCGAGCGATGGTATCGGCAGTAAGGACAAGAAGAGCACCAATCACAGCGGAGCCCGTCAGCAAAGCTTTATGATTATGTCCGAACAGTAGCCTAGCGAGATGCGGTGCGAGAAGACCAACAAAGCTTATCGTTCCGGCGATAGACACACTCAAACTGGCAAGCATGACGGCGCAAATCAGTGCCATGGCTTGCACTTTATCAAGCTCTACACCAAGGGAGATGGCGGATTCATCGCCGAGACCAACAATGTCTAGTCGCCATGCGAGCCACAATGAAAGAGGCAGTAAGATAGCAAGCCCCATCCAGATATAAGGCATTTGCTCCCAGCCTCGTCCCCATAGACTGCCGGTGAGCCAAATCATTGCAGTATTGATCTCGATTGGGTGCACCACTAGCAAATAATCGATGCCGCTAGCAAGAAAGGCACTGATAGCAATTCCAGTGAGTGCCATTCTGGCTGGTGGTAGTTGAACTGAGCGCGCGATGATGATCAGCAATAACCCCACAGATACGCCACCAATCATTGCGGCAACTGGCAGCATCCAAACTGGTGCATTGGGGAATACTGTCAATAAAAGTGTGGCAACAAACCCAGCACCAGCACTTACGCCGATTAAATCTGGTGAGGCGAGAGGGTTGCGGATCACGCCTTGGACCAACGCTCCAGAGATTCCTAATCCAGCACCAACACCAATGGCGAGGAAGAGACGTGGAAGTCGATAGTGATTGACAACGAAATCGTACTCGCCACCTTTAAAGGCTGTTAAGGTTATTTGCGACAATGATAAGTCAGCGACTCCTACTAACAAACTGAAAACAGACAGTGCGAGGGTCGTCGAGATAAGGACTAGCCAAGTTCTACTCATGAGCTAAACCGACTTTTTATAGAAAGAAAAATGAAAAAGGGCGTGCCTATCAGCGCAGTAACGATACCAACCGGTGTTTCTGTGGGAAAGGCTATACCCCTGGCAAGTACATCTGAACACATGACTAAGATTGCCCCCAATAATGCACTCGCGGGAATGAGAGCGAAGAAACTGTGTCCAACAAGTTTGCGTGCAATATGAGGAATTAACAGACCGACAAAGCCAATAGGGCCTGCAATGGAAACACTGATACTGGTTAGTAAAATAATAGCCACGAAAGCCAGTAATCGAATCATGCTGGTGTTTACGCCTAAGCCTGTAGCGACATCGTTACCAAGAACTAGCAGGTTGAGAGGATGAGCAAGCGCCCACGCTAACGCTAACCCCACAACACTAATTGGCAATAACTGGTGCAGGGCAGACCAATCTAAGTTACTAATTGAGCCAATGAGCCAAGATTGCACGCTATAGGCTTGATCGTCAGCAAGAATAATCGTTGCGCGTGTGAGTCCTAGCAACAAAGCGTTGATAGCGATGCCCGCTAGTACCAGTTTCACAGGGTGTGGACGATCATCAAAAGCGCCACCAAGAAACATAACCAACAGACCACTTAACGCGCTGCCAACCGCACCCATTACCGCGGTTGGCAAGGATAAAGATAGGAAGCCAAAGCTACTCAACACGATAAATAGTGCTGCTCCAGAATTGATAGCAAGCACGGATGGTGAAGCGAGGGGGTTACGAGTCAATCCTTGCATGAGAGCGCCTGCAACAGCGAGGTTAGCTCCAATTAATGCACCGCTGAGTACACGAGGCATTCTTAGCGTTGCGATGATTTGATGCTCCATGCTAGCTGAGTCAAAGTGTAGCCAGAAGCCCTGCAATGATTGAAAAGATAGGTCAAAGCTAGACCACGCCACTAAAGAGAGATTTAGGCTCAGCAACGTACCAGCAATAAGTGCAAGCCAGAGCTTGCACTGTGTTGATTGAAGCATATTGAATTAGTGCTGTTGATTAATAATATCAGAGAGGTTTTTGGCGATGCCTTCAGCTGCCAAAATACCTCGGTTTAATGACCAGAGCTGTGGAGAAACCTTAACGGCGTGCTCTGTTTTCTCTACCTTCAGCATTTTGCTTAATGGATTTGATTGCCAGTCATCATAAACAGTGTGGGGCTTATAGGGACCAAGCAATAACCAATCAGGGTTAATCTTGAGTAGTTGCTCAAAGCTGACTTCAATGTAGGCTTTGTCGGTTTTTGGCACCGCTGGACCATGTAATCCAAGCGCAGTAATCACACCCCCAGCATATGAGTTTGGACCATGAAGCCACATACCTTTATCGGTTACCACAGCAAACTGAAACGACTCGTTCGAAGAAAGCTTGGCTTTGTATTGATCCATGATTTTATGGTGTTTTTCGATACGTGCTGCCATTTCATCGGCTTTATTGACCGCAACACCAATTTTCATTGCAGACTGTAAGTTCTCTTCGTAAGTTTCGCCGCGACTTTTCAACAATATCGTCGGTGCGATGGCCATAAGATCGTTGTAAATCGTGCTATGGCGCTCAGCATCGGCAATGATGAGATCTGGCTTTAACTGTGAGATTGCTTCTAGGCTTGGTTGAGGCCTAACTCCTACTGATTGCCAAGGTTTAATCAGTTCGCGTATCTCTGGAAGAATTCGCTCGATGTTCTTGTCGTCAGCGACGCCCACCGGTGAAACACCAACAGCAGCTAAAGCGTCCACAAACGAGTATTCAAGAGCGATGACTCGGGTTGGCGTGCCTTTGATGGTGATACTGCCTTGTTGGTCGGTTATGACGCGTTGGCTCTGTGCATGTGCATGTGCAGATGCACCCATAAGAGCGAACGAAAGTAGAAAAACCGTGCTTAATCCTTTAGCGAGTAGTGATTTCATTGATTGGCTCATTCTGAAAGGGAGAAACAAAAGAGCGCAATCGTATCTCAAACAATAATGGTTATCAATACTATTATCGATAGCCTGTGGTGATGAATGAAGTGTTAAACCGAACCAAACGTTATATGGGCTCAGAAATTCAGCTGAGCCCAATACAAGCCTAGTCAAAAAGCGAGATGGTAAGCGTTCTGGGTTTGGTTCAAGTCAATAGTCCAGGTTTGCTCTTGTTCATTACTTGTCATTGGCACCCATTGAGCGTAAATCTTGGTCCAGTTGTTGTTAACTTGCAGTGTGACTTCATCGGTTTCTGCTGGATAGATGGTCGTTACTCGTGAAGTTGGATCCGCAGCGATATCTCCATTTTCAAAAGTGTGTGCGGCTTGACTATAGACATGCAACGCGCCTTTTCCGGCATTACCTTTATCAATTGACAGTGTGATTAGCTGACCAACATCGAATGAAAATGTTCTATCTGCAACAAGATCTGCAGTTCGTTCAATTGGTGTTTCAGTTGGGGCTTCAACGGGTTTTGCTGGAGTTGTGTTCGCAGTATCTTGACCGCCACCGCCACCGCCACCGCCTCCACAAGCAACAACTGAGGCTAGGGCAGCAAAAAGAGTGAGAGGTTTTATTGGGTTTATCATGGGATACTCCTTACTGTTCCGAACTTGAGATTACTTGGTTTGCGCTAGCGTAGTTGTACCAATCGCTATCTTGTTCTCCAGCACTCGTGACCCAGTTAGGAAAGTTAGGGTAGGCGACGGTAATATCAACCAGCTCTTTTGGGTGTTCCCATTGGTCACGAATATTAATCACCCAAGGCATATTGTTTTCTGATAGAAACGATTGTGCTCCGCCAGAGCGGTCATCATGAAGTCCGAATAATGCATTATCCATAAAACTTGTACCACCGAATGCTTTCATGTGTGTTTGCCAAGACATACCTGGTGGTGTCTGAACAAAATCACCATGATATTCTCCTTCAGAGGCAAATATGAAAGGATCATAGGGCGGGTAACCAATTAGGTCGCGCGATACAGGATTGGTTAATTCAACAGTAAGTTGATAAGACAAACTGATGCCCTGTTGCATCGCCAGGCACGTGTCATCCGTTTTGTAGAAATGACAACCGAGAGGCAATCCCCCTAACGCGGATAACTCTGCTCGTAAGTCTTCGGCTATGATGAAGATAGTTTCGTCGTTGGACGCTTGTTGAACAGTATGGGTGACGCTTTGTCCATTTTTTGTCAAGGCAACCGAAGCAAGGTTATTTGGATCGACGTTAGGTAATTGGAGCGCAAACCCATTAGAGTACCCGGCGCCCATAGCTTGCAGTGTGTAGTCGATGGTGATGTTGGTCAGCTCGCGCTGTCCATTGATTTGCTCGGTAATCTTATAACTCCATACTACGTCATTGAAATCGTAATCCCCCATTAATGGCCAGCGATCTTCAAAAGCGATAGTGGCCATAGAGTCTGAGCTAGGGTAGACAGAAGTGACAGAGATGTCAGGATCGTTTTCTTGAACAAGAGTTTCATATTTGGAGTCGGTTGTACCATCACTGTTTACGCCATCAATGGCTTCAAAAGGAGTGACCGCAACGGTAAAAATGAGATCGTTGAAGTCGTTATCGCCAGATGGACGTTTTATATCTTCAAAACTCAATACCAAAAACTCATTTTGAACATCAAGGAAAGCAACGTTATGCCTTCTATGTTCCATGGTAGTTTCTGGATTCAAAGCTGGGTAACTATAAAAAGGTGTTCCCCAATTCCCAAAGTTCGCAATATTGTTGTAGCTTCCCTCCCAGCCCCAACCATTCGGAATCAAGAAGAAAGCGAGCGTTTGATTAGCAGTCAGTTGTACGCCAAGGTCAATCGTATCGCCTTCTTGCATTTCTCCTTCTCCAGGTTTTGAGGCATTAGGAAAGACAACAATATGAGCGTCGATATCGTCTTTATCGGTAGGGGGATTGTTAGTGTCGAAAACAAAATAGCCAAGAGTGTTTCGATATCCAGCACCTTCGTTAAGGAATGTAATACGGGCAGTCGCATATTCTGCTCCATTTAATTCATCATCAATATCGATGCTTGAATATTTATCTGGCGCAATGAAAGCGCTGTTGACGACACTACCTTCTGGAAGCATAGAGTAGACATTGGTTAATACATCTTGGGGCAAAGTGTCTGCGACAGAATATAAGTTACTCGGCTTTCCTTTAGCTGAATAATTTGATGCCTCCGCGCCAGACTCGAAGGTTAAATCTGCTACAGAAAGAGCATAGACTTGCCATGATAGGAGTAAACTGGCTATTGTGATGACGTTCCTTGTACTCATCGCTTATTCCTCTATTTTGACGTTTAAAGGCGAGTTCTTCACAGGTAAGCAAATTCGATGCCTAGTAATAATTCTATATATTTCAATACAATAGAATTAATTCTTACGATGTTCGCAATGTGAGAACCATTATGGGAATAGTGAAAGCGATGGGACAGTGACAGATTGTGTCGATTATCTAGGCTAGCGGTGAGCAAAATGGCGTTTTTTGGTAGGTTAGACTAAACCTAACTAGGTCAGTGATCAGTTAGGAGAAAAAAATGATAGTCAGAATGGTAACCATGTTGTTGGCCTTCATAGTCGTGCTTCCAGTGCAGGCCGAATGGATGTTAGATGGCAATAACTCGTCATTAAAATTTGTGTCGACCAAGAAAAACAGTGTAAGTGAAGTGCATCACTTTTCCTCAATGACGGGGACAATCAGCGATGATGGTAAAGCTACGGTAGTCATTGACCTATCCAGTGTTGAGACCAATATTCCTATTCGTAACGAACGCATGCAAACGATGTTGTTTAATGTCGCAGAGTTTGCCAAAGCGACGATCACCACTGTGGTCGATATGAGTCAACTGGACAATAGCCAAATTGGTGGAGTGTACTCAGTTGTTAATGATCTTACTTTGGATCTACATGGCGTGCAGAAAACTTACGCAGCCAAACTAACGGTGATGCGATTGACTGAAAACAAGATCGCCATTGTCTCGACGGATCCTGTGATTGTGCAAGCATCAGATTTTGGACTAGAAGCTGGCATTGAAAAGTTACGTGAGGTGGCAGGATTGCCGTCAATAGCCACGTCAGTGCCCATCACTTTTATCATGGTGTATAACCAAAAATAACTGAGCTTAACAATTGATAATGAAAAACGCTCCATCTTAGATGGAGCGTTTTTTGGGTTTTAGACCCGGAAGTAAGAGAGTTTGTGATTCAGCTCGTCAGATGCTGCTGCCATAGATTGAGATTGCTCCGCAAGGCTCTGACTCGCCTGACGTATTTCGCTAATCGACATATGCACGATGCTGACATTTTCATTCACTTCATTTGCAACCGTTCCTTGCTGTTCTGCTGCTGCCGCAATTTGTGCCACCATGTCATAAGTATCGTTGAGCTTAGCGACAGCAGTATCAAGTTTGTCTTGAGTTTGCGAAGCAAGATCCACGCTCTCTGTCACTTTAGTTTGGTTTGAAGCCATAACAGACAGCACGCTTTCGGTACGTTCATTGAGTTTGTCGATGGTAGTTTGTACTTGAGCTGTTGACTCTTGGGTTCTGCTTGCCAAGTTTCTGACTTCGTCTGCCACCACAGCAAAGCCGCGCCCTTGTTCACCAGCTCGTGCTGCTTCAATCGCTGCGTTAAGCGCGAGTAAATTGGTTTGCTCCGAGACCTCATGAATAACATTGACGACATTGCTAATATCATTGACGCCTTGTTTCAACGCTTCCATTAACTGGTAGGTACTGGAGATGTCATCGGAGATACCAGCTATGTTGTTAAGTGTATACCCCATGCTTCGGCTACCTTGAGCAGCAAAGTCTTTGCTTTCCTCTGTGGTCGCTGATGTTCTTTCAGAGTTACCCGCGATATCTTGAATGGTTGATGACATTTCATTCATCGCGGTAGCAAGTTGCTCAAGTTGTTGGCTTTGTGAGTCTATACTCGTTGACGTCTCTTCACTTGCTGCTGCAATGCTACTGGATAATTGACCAGAGTAGTCCGCTGAACGTTTGGCAGCACTAATGGTCTCTTTGAGTTTGTCCATCATTCGACTCAGTTCGTTACTCAAATAACCAATTTCGTCGCGTCGTTCTGTTTTCATATCGACCGTGAGATCGCCATCTGCGACTTTATGAACCTGCGTTACAAGTGATTCAATGGGTTTGATGATATTGCGTGCAACAACCAAACAAATGACGATAAGTACAAGTGCTGCTACGGAGTCTACGATAAGCTCTTTTATAAGTTGGCTCTGAAACGCTTTATCAATATCAGAGGTTTGGACGCCTGAACCAATAATCCAGTCCCATTCCGGGATATAGTTTACGAATGAAATCTTTTCGGACTCCTCACCATCCGGACCTAGCCAGTAGTAGGTAAGAAAACCACTGCCTGTGGTTTTAGCAATGGATGACATTTCTTGCCAAAAATGATTTCCTCTGGAATCTGTTAAGGTGTTTGTACTAGTGCCGTTAAGCTGTGGCTGAGTAGGGTGCATTACAATTGTATTAGAAGCACTCGCTATCCAGAAATAGTTACTGCCGTCGTATCTAATTTGGCTAATTGCATCTATCGCAGCTTGTTGTGCAGCTTGTTTGCCAAGCGTAGATTCGAGTTTTTGATAATGTTTCGCAATCTCGTAGGTGATTTGCACATTTGAACGGACTTGCTCTTTTCTTTGCTCGTAGCTCGCATCTTTTTGTATTAATAGATTAAATGTACCAAGAGAAAATAGAATTAAAACTGCGAAGATGACAATAGCTTGCAGCTTAGTACGAATAGACAGATTGTTCAGTTTCACTGAAGGTTTCCTCTCCAACTTATAATTAGACCAAATTCCATTTGGCTGACGAATGAAAGCAGGTTATTAATATTATTTAGATGCATCTTAACGAACTAATAGATATATTTCTCATTAAATATAATGCCTTACGTGCTAGTTGCGTTATTTTTAGCCAATGGTGAGTTATATTTGTGATGCAAATTAAATTTTCTATAGGTGAATATAACCACATGATTTGAGAGGTAAATGCACCTGTTGATAATATTGTTTTTATATTGAAAGGTAATAAATAGGACAGAATGTCATGCTATATGTGGATTATTGATAGAATGAGTCCTTTGCTATTAGCCTATATCAATGAATATCTGGCGTTACATAACATTCAGACTCGTCCAATTTACAATCTGTCGCGGTTATTCTTTATAGCGATTATGCTCTTGAGTATCAGAAAATTGCATAATGGCATCAAACAGTTCGTCTTTCTTAAGTGGTTTGTGCAGAACACAATTAGCACCAGCGTCGATAAACGCCTGTTTTGAATCAGCGAAAACATCAGCAGTCCATCCAAAGATTAGTAAATCAGTTCCAAATTGTCTTCGAATACGTGAACAGGCTTCTACACCGTCCATAACTGGCATATGGTTGTCCATCAATACAAGGTCATATTTGTTTTCACTTAGCGCCTCCAATGCCATCGCACCATTGGTGACGGTGCTGGTTGTATGTCCTTCTGACTCTAACAACTTACGGGCGACAAGAGCATTAACATGATTGTCTTCAACAATGAGAATATTTTGCGTTGTGAGAGGGGGGCTTTGGTGTGCCTTGTGGCCTACTAATGTAATGCGCTCACCATACGTTATTGGAAGTTCAAACTGGAAGTCAAACCGCGTTCCTTGACCAACTTTGCTGGTCGCATGGATCGTGCCGCCCATCTTCTCTATAAGTTGTTTAACAATCGCTAGGCCGAGTCCTGTACCACCATATCGTCGAGTCGTGGAAGCATCAGCTTGGACAAAGGGTTCGAAAATTCTCTCTAGCGCATTTGGCTCAATTCCGATGCCGCTATCTTGCACGGAAAAGTGTAATAGTGAAGGGTGGGAAACATTGTGAGTGACTTTGACAGTTATTCCTCCTTGCTCGGTAAATTTGATGGCATTGTTAAGTAAATTGTATAAAACCTGTCTTACGCGACTACGGTCTCCAAGATACGTTATCTTAGAGTCAACATGGCAATCAATATTGAGGTCAATTCCTTTCTCCTGGCATACGGCTTGATAAGTAGAACGTAATGGGGCAATTATTTGTTCGATAGTGAAAGGACGGTTTTCTAGCTCGATTTTGTTTTGTTCCACTTTGGTGAGATCTAGAATATCGTTAAGTATGGATATCAAGTGATTGCCGGACTCCAGAATAAGTGACAAATTTTCCTTTTGTTGCTGATCATTTGTCTCTGACAGCATAACTTGCACCATGCCTAGTACTCCATTCATTGGCGTACGAATTTCATGACTCATTGTGGCGAGAAACTGCGTTTTGGCGATATTTGCCGAGTCAGCGGCCACGACGGCATTTTCGAGCTTTTCTTGCAGCTGTTTGGTGGCGGTGATGTCGCGTTCGACCGCAATAAACTTATCTAGCTCTCCTTGAGAGTCAAATACTGGCGAAAGCTCTATATCGACCCAGTAAGGTTGCTTTGTTCTTGAGAAATTAAGGATCTCCACTCTAGTCGGTCGGTGAGTTTGCACCGCTTTTCTTAATTGCTCGATGGCTTCTGTATTTGAACCTTCACCTTGTAAAAGAGTGCCGGGTTTTATGCCTATAATTTCTTCCTTTATGAACCCCGTCATGGTTTCAAAAGCTTGGTTAACCCATTCGATACGACCTTGCTTATCGGTAATCAACACCGCGTCACGCGTGTGTTTAACAACGTTGGCTAAACGTCTTGCCTCGCGTTCTTTTATTGCTAGTAATTCAGTCTGCTGTGTTAACTTCGCTCGAGATTGCTCAAGCTTTTGGAACGGATTAATTATCATCCTACGTCCGAACATGTAGACAATAATTGAACTGGTAAAAAGGGCTATGACTAATGCAATAGCAAGGCTACTAAGTAGTTCGTCTCGCTGTAAATCTGATGCTGCATTATTAATCCCAAAGACTAACGAGATATTGGACTTCGCTAACCGAATACTCTCCGTTTTCCAATTCCCCTCTGGTGGTGTCTCTAGCCAATTAGAACCGGGTTGTGTCAAAGAAAACCAACGGGAGTTGTTACTACTTAGCTTACTGAAAAAGCTTTCGTTGAAGTACGGAAACGCCCCTACTACAACGCCTCGAAGTTGGGTGTCAACGTAAATAGGCTTATAGAACTTAATGATTTTCTGATTGTTGTGTTCTTTCAGCAGGTAAACCGTTTCTCTAGTTGCATTAGACTTGATAACCTCTAGCAGTTTTAGTCGCTGTTCAATCGGTCCTTCTTGAGGAAGTGTGTTAAAAACAACACTTCCTGATGAGTTAAACAAACAGAATTTTACTTCAACATTGGAGAGATGAAATTGATGGAGGTGCTTGAATACATCTGGTCCAGTCGGAGTCGTGTTAGTGCCATGAGAATGGCCATTATGAGAGTGATGCTGGTGGTCACCTAGATATTCGTCACCGCTAACTGCAGCGATAATGGCAGGTTCTTCAACTAGGTGAGATATATGCATATCGGTCGCGATAAAAAACTGATCCATAAAGTTCTTAGCCGCTTGGATTTCAGTCTTTGCACTATTGGACTGAAGTTTAGCAATGGTTTTCTCTGCTTCATGATCGACCACTAATAACACAGCAATCGCAGTGATACTGAACGTTATCACCATAAACAGAATAAGAAGTGTTCGACCGGAATAATCGGCCACTTTTGAGGCTCGCATGGACACATCTCCCTGTGGTAGTAGTAAAACTGTACGAACCTAAGGGGATTACCGCTAAGTAAAGTCAGGACTAATGATGCGAAGTCTTAATTATAAGAAGAAAGGCCTTACGTAAACGTAAGGCCTTGAGTTAGGGTTTAGCAAGATTCGTCGATACAACATTCATCTTGTAAGAAGCTAATCACACCTTCTAAGTGTTCATAGTTGGCAACGCAATATAACGTTCTTCCTTCTCGGCGCTGTTGAATAAGGTTTGCCGATGCTAGGCTTGAGATATGGTGTGACAACGTAGACCCTGGGATATTCAATCGATCTTGAATCTCACCGACAGGCGTCCCTTTGTGTCCAGCTCTCACAACCTGTCTGTATATCGCCAAGCGAGTAACATGGCCAAGTTCTTTTAGGGCTTTCGCAGCGACTTCTATTTGCATACAACACTCTCCAAAATCAGTATTTCGATAATAATGGAAATTTATTGCAGTCTCTAGCGATTTTTGATCTTGAACAGCACCTTGTCGAGTATGGGGTAGTGAGAAGGTATGATGATATAGAGGATAAGCCCAAAGAACATCGAAGCAAAAAGGTCGACAGGTCTATGCATACCTAACCACAAACGGCTTGCTGCCACGCCTACGCCCCATACTATGACCGATGAAGCGAGTACATAACGGCCTTGGCTTGCGAAAAGCCCCCCAAAAAACAGCACACATACAGAAACGAAAATAGTATGACCTGATGGAAACGAATAGTCAGTCTCTCCAATCCAGTGCTTAGTACGCCATTCACTAACCTGTTCTTCCACTTGATGAATCCTGTCATTTTTCTCATCAACGGTGAGATTGTAGAAGCTCTGTGGTGAGTCGATGACATGAAGCTCAGCGAGTGTTTCCGTGTAAGGTCGCGGGCTTTGAGTAAATTCTTTAAGGAAGGTTTTTGCTCCGAAACTCAGAACAAGCAGTAATCCCAACTGAATCAATAGGTGTAGATTGTTAGTCGCTTGACGACGATGCCACGCAATAAGTCCCATGAAGATAGCCAATGAAATCAGAAAACCTTGATGCCCGGCAGAATAGGTAAGGTTTTGCATCAGCGCTCCAATTGCCTCTGTAACAATGGATGTTAGATGACTAGGAAAAAACACCAGCGAAATGATGAATGTTAGGGAAGCAAATGCTGCAAGACAGAGCATGCCTGCAATCTTAGATTCTTTTATGGATGTGAACTTCATATTATAGGCTGGGTCAATTGTAAATGGCGCTATCATAGTAAACTATCAAGCGTTGTAATTCAGGGTTCTGTCATAATGTAATGCAAAGACATTGTTTTTCACAGGCTTAGGTAGTTTAGGAGAAAAAGGTTTACCGAACCTGATGCCGAAGGGCTATTTAGTGGAGAAATGTTCCCTAAGCGCTGAACGTCGATTTTGCCCTGGGTTATAGCCATCCATCGGTACTGTGTGTTCATAGCCTTCAAAAATGAATCGTTGTGGGGGTAGAGCAGGGGAGATTCTGCGTAACTGCGGTGACCTAGGAGTGCCCACTCGTTCATAAACCCATAAACCACTGCCTGTTTTCAACTTGACGACTCGTCCATCAAATTCGAAAGAAGTTGCTATCAATCTGTGGTTACGCAAAGCTCCATAATCCGTAAAGGTCAAAATTTCGGTGCTTTGTTTGGGAGCTCCGATTTCTATCCAATTACCATACACGCGGCTAGGCGAGATATGATTTTGATGGCTAGTGTAGAAAGCATACCCCAAAGCAGATGCCAGCATAATCGAAATCACCAAAATGACAATTAATACTAACGAGTCATTGTTGCTGGATGTCCTGCCTAGTTTTGTCATTCAAGCACTTCCTTGTGGGCTTTCAAATGGTATCGGCAATTGTGACGATTACTTAAGAATAAAACGCGTCGTTTTATAAATGTATCGATTGTTTGTAACACATTGTTGTTTGTGAGTTGGCACTTTAAGGCTGGGTGAGAATGTAAGGCGTAAACAAGTCTTGCACGTCTACCTTTGCTTTTAATCTGGCCGCTAACAGATAGAGTCCACCAATTTTACGGTGCAAAAATAGAGCATCAGCAGGCGGTGTGTGCCAGTAGTCTCTTTCCATGCTAAGCACTGTACCAGCTTGACTCAAGCGCTGCGCTAAATTACTAGAACCAAAATCATAGAGGCCAGATGTCATTAACGGTTCACAAGCTAAGGTGACGAGGTCAAAGATTGCACTTTTCTGCTCTGGAAGAATGTCTTGATTGAAGAAACCAATCTGCTGCAACGCAGCGTCCAGTCGTTTTGTATCGGTATCTAAAATCGCACTGAACGCATGGCGATATCCGTTGCTGATATTGTCGCTGTAGCTTCGAGTAGCTCCAAAATCGAGTAATACGATTTTTCGTTGCTCCGAATTAAACAGAAAGTTGGCAAAGTTTGGGTCAGTTTGGACCAATTTAAATTCAAATATCTCTTTGAAAAGCAATTGCAACAGTAGCCGCATTGCTCGGTCTCGAGTGTTTTGGTCTGCATTGATAAGAGACTCGATGGGCATGCCTGATACATGAGTCATCGCCAGTACATTATCAGTGGTGAGGTTTCTTTGCACTGTGGGTAAGATAAAATCTGGGTCGTCACCTAGATAGTCGCGATAGCGCTCTAGAAGCTCAGCTTCCAGAAGATAGTCTGCTTCAGCATGAAGCTGCTTTTTTGCTTCTTCAAGTAAGCCACGATAATCGACGCCTTTCGGGATCAAACCGACGACATTGAGCAGAGTACCTACGTTGTCGACATCACTATCGATGCTCTTTTTGATGCCTGGATATTGAACCTTGATAGCCAATTTAGTGCCATCATCAGAGTGAGCCTGATGAACTTGGCCTATAGAGGCACTGGCTATAGGTTTAAAATTAAACTCAACAAAATTATGTTTCCAGTCGCTCCCTAGCTCTTGAGTTAGCACAGCTGCGAGTTGCTTGGCGGGCATCGGGGAAGCGTCGGATCGTAAGCGAGCAAGAATTTCTGCAAGCTCAGGGCTAATGAGGTCGCCTGCGTCCATAGACATGAGCTGTCCTACTTTCATTGCTGCTCCTCGCAAATGCGCTAGTTGGTCGGCCACTCGCTTGATATTGCCAGGGGTGAGCAATAAATCCTTTGCGACAGGGCGCTTGCCTTGAGCTAATTGTTTTGCGCCTTCCGTCACCATTGCTCCCGTCACACGTGTGGCCAAAGACGCCAACTTGCCTAAGCGACTTATGCGATGAGTGGGTACTCGAGTTGCTTTGTCCGACATATCAAAACCTTGTTAAATCATGTTACTCGTTTATACCAATTGATCTTAGCAATTGATCATTCTCTTGTTTTACGGCAATTTGTGAGGTAAAACCATGCTTTTACGATGATTAACTAACAAGGAAGTCAAAAAAGATGATTAAAGAAAACACCTATTTCGAAGGCTCTGTGAAATCACTGGGTTTTACCCAAGCAGATGGCGACAGCAGTGTTGGTGTGATGGCTGCAGGTGAATACACGTTTGGGACGGCTGCCCCTGAAAAAATGACGGTAGTGAAAGGAGCGTTAACAGTGCGCCTTGCTGGAGAAGAAGAATGGAAGAGGTATTCGTCGGGTGAACATTTTAATGTGGCTGGTGACTCTAGCTTTGATCTAAAAGTGGAACAAGCGACTGCATACCTGTGTGAATATCTATAGAGATTTACAATGTAAAGCACCAGTATCGCTGCGTCTGGCTCGATATTAAAATGCGTCAGAAAAAAGAACGCATCGACGATCTCGTCGATGCGTGACACACAGGCAGTGGATTGGGGTGTCAAATTAAAATCTTCAACTCGGATTGGTTAGTAAGTATCGAATACGCCTGAATTATAATCATTAATCGCCTGTTGAATCTCTTGCATGCTATTCATGACAAAAGGTCCGTAGTGAACGACGGGTTCATTTATTGGCTCACCAACAAAGACTAATACCCCGGACTCGGAACTCGCTGTCATCTCCATTGCTTCTCCTTTTGAAACTAGTGCAAGTTCGCCTTCTTTCAAACTTTTATCCGCAACACTCACAGCTCCTTTGTAAACGTAAAGCATCATATTGTGTTCTGAAGGGACGTTTAGTCTTACCGAATCTCCTCGATTGCTGCGCCAGTCCGCCACTGTTGCAGGGACTCCAGTTTTCGTCAGTGGCCCAGCGAGTAGGGAGCCATTTACCCTGATTTCACCGGAGAGTAGACGAATTAAGCCACTCCCTTGTTGTTCATATTCAGTAATGGTCTCTGGTTGAAAGTCATGGTATTGCGCCGGTGTCATTTTATTTTTGGCTGGCTGATTGATCCAAATTTGAAATCCGTGTAGGTCACCTTCCTCCATGATTGGCATTTCACTATGGATAACACCTCGACCTGCTGCCATCCATTGTGCTCCGCCTGAGCGTAATTCGCCTACGTTGCCCATGTGATCTTTATGCTGAAAGTGACCTTTCATCATATAGGTTAGCGTTTCTATACCTCTATGTGGATGCGGAGGAAAGCCGCCCACATAGTCTTTTTTGTCATCGGACTTAAGCTCATCGATCATTAAAAACGGTGAAAATGCCGCATTATCGAAGCCGTGTACTCGGCGAATTTTTACACCATCACCATCTGATGTGGCATGAGATGGAATGACTTGTTCAATTGTTCTAACCAGTGTCATCGCTGACCTCCTTTGTTGATATCAACTATAGGCGGGTAATGAAACAATCTAGAGGGGGAAAAAATGAAAGAGTCGTTCAATAACTTCGAATGAGTATGTCTTGGTAATATCTATATAGTTTTAAAAATGAAAAGTATATAGTTTTTGTGACGACGCCGAGGTTTTAACAGACACGTGCTTTAGATCCGCAATGAAATTTGATTAAGTAAAGTAAATCGCTGGGTTTAATTCGGCGCAATCTACTTTAGAGAGAATCCATCATGATCGTAGGACTGGACATTGGCGGCACTAAAATTGAAGGTGTTGCACTCGATTCTGCTAGTTATCAAACCATTGTGAAGCATCGTGAACCGACAGAGACTGGTTCGTATGAAGGCTTTCTCGCTTCCGTGATGTCAGTAATTAACACAGTATCAGAGAAGGGTGAAATAGAATCTATTGGTATTGGATGTTGTGGCTCAGTCGGTAATGACGGGCTAATGCAAGGCGCGAATGTCACTGTGCTAAACGGCCATGACTTTATCGGTGACATTCAAAGACAAATCGATGTACCAGTTGCCATTGCTAATGACGCTGACTGTTTGGCGCTATCGGAGTTTAAGGATGGGGCTGCCAAGGAGGCCAAGCACTCTTGTGTTGCCGTAATCATAGGTACTGGCTGCGGTTCAGGCGTTATTATCAATAACGGCATTGTCACGGGGCTAAATCGATTAGGTGGCGAAATCGGCCATAATCCACTGCCTAACTACAGTCCAGAAATTGATGGTCAACCGGTTAAATGTTATTGCGGGTCGATGAACTGTGCTGAGTCGTTTGTTTCCGGTACTGGGTTTGGTCGCACCTTCTCAGAAAAGTATTCGCCAGCAGATTCGAAGCAAATCATGGCGTTACATGCATCGGGTGATAGCAGAGCCATTGCGCACTTGGAGCTCTACTGTGACCAGTTAGCAAGGACACTCGCTAACGTGGTGAATTTTGTTGATCCCGAGGTAATAGTACTAGGCGGTGGAATGTCTAATGTCGATGAAATCTATCCTCTGGTCCAAGATAAGCTATCTCAGTATACGTTTACTAAATCGGTAAAAACCAAGGTAGTGAAGAGTGTTCATGGTGACTCTTCCGGTGTACGCGGCGCTGCGTTCTTACACTCTTTATCATAGTCTGACAGGAAAAATACGTCGATGACTGAACGTTACTATCTGGTCTTAGATTTTGGAGGCACATCGGTAAAGTGTGCGGTAATGAATCAGGAAGCAAAGATTTTCGAAAGCTTCTCTTTGCCAAGCCAAGTAGCGTCTTATAACGCTTGGTTAGACTCTTTAGCTCCGAAGTTGGAACAGCTGAAACACGATTACGCGATAGCAGGTATAGCTGTTAGCACTTGTGGCGCTGTGAACGTTGAAACGGGTGTGATCGAAGGCTCAAGTGCACTCGATTACATCCATGGTTTTGATGTTAAGTCGCTATACCAAGAACGCTTTGGACTACCGACAGAGCTTGAGAATGATGGTTGTTGCGCTGCACTAGCAGAAGATTGGTTAGGCGCAGCCAGTGAGTCAAACGACTTTTGTTTATTGGTACTAGGCTCTGGTGTCGGCGGCGCCATTGTCAAATCAGGTCATATCCTAAAAGGACATCATCTTCATGGTGGAGAGTTCGGCTATAGCATTTTGCGTTTTGAACAAGGGAAACCATTAACATACTCTGATTTGGCCTCAACGCGGGGCATCATTGAACAAACCGCTCGCGCTAAAGAGATATCACCAAAAGAGTTAGATGGCCTTATAGTTTTTGAGCTTTACGAACAAGGTGATGAGGCAGTTATCGCTGCCGTTGAGCAATGGTATTTTGACTTGGCAACCGTACTTATCAATGTCCAATACTCAGTAGATCCGCAATACATCCTTTTAGGCGGTGCTATCAGTCGTAGTTCGGGTTTGATCGACAAGCTTAATCAAAAGCTGGATGCCATATTGGCGCAACACCCTATAGCGAAAGTCCGTCCAAATCCAAAATTGACCCAATTTGGCAACGATGCCAATTTGATTGGGGCATTGAAACATTTTTTGAATACACAAGGTTAGCAACATGACTAAGTACACTTTTCCACAGAACTTTATGTGGGGCGCAGCTGCGTCTGGCATTCAGACAGAAGGCTCTACCAATAAAGCAAACGACTCTATTTGGGATCTTTGGCACCAAAAGAGCCCTGAGCGTTTTTACCGTGGAATTAGCTCAGAGACTGTGACGGATACGTATCACAGATACCAAGAAGATGTTCAGAACATGAAGAAGGTTGGTTTTAACTCGTTCCGAACTTCTATTCAGTGGTCTCGACTGATCAAAGATTATGAAACGGGCGAAGTATGTCAGGACGCAGTGGCATTTTATAACAACTACTTAGATGAAATGATCGCTAATGGCATCGAGCCAATGATGAACCTATATCACTTCGATATGCCTGCTGAGCTGCAAGAGAAATTCGGTGGTTTTGAATCGAAAAAAGTGGTCGATATGTTTGCCGATTATGCCGAGACAGCGTTCAAACTGTTCGGTCATAAAGTGAAGTACTGGATCACGTTTAATGAGCCTATTGTTCCGGTAGAAGGCGGCTATCTGTATGACTTCCATTATCCATGTAAGAAAGATGGCAAGTTGGCGGTGCAAGTCGCGTTTAATATCATTCTTGCTCATGCAAAAGCAGTTCATCGCTTCAATGCGCTGGAACTTAAGAGCTCAAAGATTGGTATCGTGCTTAACCTGACGCCGTCCTATACGCGCAATGACAGCGAAGAAGACAAGAAAGCGGCATGGTATGCCGACCTACTGTTTAACCGCAGTTTCCTTGACCCTATGGTTAAAAATGAGATTCCGAAAGAGCTTTGTGAAGTTCTGGCGGAACAGGGCGTCACACCGAAAACGACGCCGGAAGAGATAGAACAGATCACGTCAGCAAAAGTTGAGTTCTTAGGTGTGAACTACTACGTTCCACGTCGCGTGAAAGCACGTGAAGCGAGCTATGACTTGGATTACTTTACGCCAGAAGTTTATTTTGAGAACTATGTGAATCCAGAAGGCCGATTCAATCCTTATCGTGATAATAACGAGATTTTACCAACTGCCGTTTATGATATTGCTAAAAATATTCAGGAAAACTACGGTAATATCCCATGGTATTTAGCTGAAATCGGTATTGCTATGGACGTCGAGTCAGAAGGTGAACCGGGTGAGGATGGACTGATTGACGATTCATTCCGCACAGGGTTGATGAAAGAGCACTTAGTTCAGCTGCACAGAGCAATCCAAGAAGGTTCAAACTGTTTTGGTGTTCATCAGTGGACATTCATCGATAACTGGTCTTGGTTAAACTCGTTTAAGCGTCGATATGGCTTCTATCGTTTGGATTTAGAAACGGGTGACCGAATTCCGAAAAAACACGGTTTGTGGTTCAAAGAACTGGCAACAACGGGCAGCTTTGAAGACTAAGCTCAATGGTAACAAGTTGATGAAAAACGGTGTCCAATGTGACACCGTTTTTGTTTGTCCGTCGCGACTATTGAACGTAAGTGACGGTCGTGTACAATACCAATCGTTTGCTTCGTATAACCCCAATGATATGGTTTGGGGGTCTCTACCAGCTCCCGCAAAGTGCTGATTACGAAGAGTCAAGATCACATTAGTGTCTTGCTCTTTGTATTGGCGTTCGAAAATTACCTCAAATTATTCCTATACTTAGAGTAAGTGCACCCACAACAATCATAATAGGTGGAATATGAACGCATTTATTCAAGATCTTCCCAAAGTAGAGTTGCACCTCCATATCGAAGGGTCATTAGAGCCAGAGCTTCTGTTTAAACTAGCACAACGAAATGGTATCTCACTTCCTTATGCCTCACCTGAAGCACTGCGCACGGCCTACGACTTTGAAGATTTGCAGTCGTTTCTCGATATCTATTATCAAGGTGCGAATGCTCTTATTAGCGAGCAAGATTTTTACGACTTAACATGGGCCTATTTGGAGCGCTGTAAAGCAGATAATGTTATTCATACCGAGATCTTCTTTGATCCTCAAACACATACAGAGAGAGGGATAGCCTTTGAGACGGTGATTAAAGGTATTCACCGTGCACTGCAAGACGGTGAAACGACACTGGGTATTACCTCACAAATCATTATGTGCTTTTTAAGGCATCTTTCTGAAGATTCTGCCATCGAGACGCTCAAACAAGCTTTGCCACACAAAGATCTGATTGTAGGGGTGGGGTTGGATTCTTCTGAGCAAGGCCATCCACCAGAGAAGTTCGCACGTGTGTTTAAAATGGCTAAAGAACATGGCTTTTTGACTGTTGCTCATGCTGGAGAAGAGGGGCCTGCTCAGAACATCGTTGATGCCATAGAGCTATTAGGCGTAAGCCGGGTTGACCATGGTGTTCGCTGTGTGGAAAGTGACGAACTCGTTGCGCGTCTTATTGAGACGAAAATGCCGTTAACCGTCTGCCCACTATCAAACATCAAGCTGTGTGTATTTGATGATATGTCGCAGCACAATATTGTGAGCCTACTTCGCAAAGGTGTCGCGGTTACTATTAACTCAGACGACCCAGCTTATTTTGGTGGTTATATGACAGACAATTTCAAAGCGGTAAGTGAAGCGCACGATATGACCTACCAAGAACTGGCGCAATTGACAATTAACGCCATTGACGCAAGTTTTATTGATGAGTCCATGAAGCGAGAGTATCGCAGCAGAGTTATTGATTATGTGGCGCGTTTTAGTTAAAGGGATTCATCGGTAGGAAGAGCAAAGTCGTCACTCCCGAAAAAGGTGGCAGCCTCAAAAAAGGAATGACGACTTATACAGTTACTCAATTGTCATTAGGGCAATTGAGTTCCTTATTTTTAGCGCGTTACTCTTTTGGCTTCAATAATAACCAGCACAATAAAGCTGTTTTTCTTTACATTTGTGAAACATTTCAACTTCTGTATATCAAATTCGCTCCACTACTCGGATTGAGATCACGAGCCAACTCTTTTCTCTCATTTACTTTATTCTCGAATGTGAGCAGGCAATCGTATCGGGTTCACACTATGCTTTTAGTGGTCTGTTCTAGTTTCATATGGAATGCAGGGGAACATGATGATGAAATATGGACTGTTGCTGTCGATACTAATACCAATCAGCAGTTATGCGCTTGACCGTTCTTGGGATGAAATTACGGTTCCTAGTAAAGGCGCTTCCTCATCAATTGGCAGCTACGCCAACGGATGTTTAGCTGGGGGAGAAGAGCTCTCTCTAGATGGCACTGGATATCAGGTCATTCGTGCTCAGCGTAACCGTTATTACGGGCATCAAGATATGATCCGCTACCTAACCGATCTAGCTAGCAAGGTCGATCGGCTGGGCATGGGGCAACTTCTGGTGGGGGATATTGCCATGCCACGAGGGGGGCGATTCACATCAGGACATGCCAGTCATCAAACTGGGCTGGACGCCGATATCTGGTTACGACTACCTAATGAGCCACTTTCAAAGCAAGAATTGCAAGACCCAGAACCCTATCCGGTGGTCGACATCGACAAGTATCGTTTCAAAAAGGACAAATGGACCAGTAATCATTCATTACTGATTCAGGTTGCGGCGGTTGACGATCGTGTCGCGAGAATTTTCGTTCACCCTCTAATCAAAAAGCAGTTGTGCGAAGTGTCATGGAAAGAACGAGACTGGCTGCGAAAGGTACGGCCATGGTGGGGGCACTATTACCATTTTCACGTAAGGTTGCATTGTCCAGAAGGGGATGAGCAATGCGTAGCGCAAAATGCGCCTCCACCCGGAGATGGCTGTGGTGCGGAGCTAGCTTCTTGGAAACCGTATATTCCCGCGAAAAAAGCTTCGAAGCCCGAGAAAGTAGTAGTGAAGAAAAAGAAAACACCTCGACCCAAATACAACGAATGTGTAGCGCTGCTTAGTGAGCCATAATGCAAATTCAGGTTTCTAACTAAGCAGGTTGAAGGGGAGTGATCCCCTTCGGTGCTTGTTCCAGCCAGAAGACGGCTGGACATTAGTGTAGTGGAAACACTGAAATAACAGTTAGATACGGTACTCTATCGTTACTTGATTTCCATCGACACGAATGTTAGTGATGTCGCCATCTACTGTGAGGCGCGTATTATAAAGGCGATCAGTGCTAGACACTGCCTCAACTGAGCCGCGAAGAGATGGCAAGTGGTAAGTTGGATCAATGTGCAGTAGCTTACAAAATCGGTCTATAAAAGTGGTATCTAGTGGCACATTTCCGTTAAGGCGGTTGGATAGTTCAAGTTGACTCAAATTCAAACGTTTAGCCACTTCCATTTGCGTGATATGCATCTTTGCCTTTTGAGACATCCAGACCCGATAAAGTGCTTCGGTATCCTGTTGTGTAAAGTTCATTATTTGTTTAACCCCTGCAATATCGAGAAGGTAGGTTCCCTCTTCATTTAATCGCCGCCTATTCAACCCTAGATGCCTAAAACGGTTGTCAATAACGTGCAAGCCAAGTAAATACTGCGTGCGAATAGTGAAAGGATTCTGCAATTTCGGCTGAAAGTGGATACCGTGTCGAAAGTCGAAGCGATAACTTGATCAATCTAATGACATCTTTATTAGTGAGGTGGATCTCATTTCCTATGAGTCACAGACAAAACCGGCCTATTTATTCTAGTATCCCTGAGTATATTCAATTTGTTTGATGAATGAATTGTTGTTAATTGATAAGGAATAGTACTTCGGGCGGTGGTTATGGATGCGTTTTCTCTCGATATGAGGACGCTTAATTTTATCATTATACTTTTTAGTTGCGTCTACTGTATCGGGCTTCTGCTCTATCAACGTTCTCAGCAAAAGGTTGCGGGTTTGACTATGTTTTCATTGGCTTTGTTGGTAATGGGAACGGGACCGCTTTTGATAAGCTTTCGCGGGCTTTTGCCCGAGTTTCTCACGGTCATTACGGCTAACATGCTGATTGCCTGTGCATTTCAAATGATACTGCATAGCCTATGTGAGTTTAGGCAATCCAAGCTGCAATACTCTTATTGGTGTATGACGACGATTCCCTTAGTGTTTTTGTCTTTTGTTTATTTTACCTATTACCAAGCATCTATTGAGAACCGAATTGTGGCTATAACGAGCTATTTAGCTTTAGTTACTCTGGTGTCGGCGAGAGTTATGTCAGTCGGAAAGCAACAAGACTTACCTCTTGCAGTAAGAACCATGGTGTTGACGTTTGTGCTGTATGGCAGCTTCATGGTTTATCGAAGTTACTACGCCATTTCGGGGGAGGCAATCGTGCAGTTTATGGACGCTGGGTTTGTACACTCGATGGCTTTCTTACTTAGCATTTTTCTCATCGTTTCTATTAGCTTCAGTATGTTGTGGATGATCAATGGCAGACAAGTGAAAGCTATTAACGCGCTTTCTTATTTTGACCCCTTAACTCAGCTCGGTAATAGACGAGCTCTTGAAGTTTACATTGAAGAAGATTTACCAAAGCAGCTTGCTCGAGGAACCAATGTGAGTGTCATTATGCTCGATATTGATTTCTTCAAGATGATCAATGACAGATACGGACATATCGCTGGAGACAAAGTAATTCGCAAAGTATCAGATATCATTCAAGATTCGTTAAATGGTGGCAATACGACGTTTCGATTTGGTGGGGATGAAATTATGGTGGTGCTTTACGACATGGATTTGCATCAAGCTCGAGCATTAGCTGAACAACTACGCCTTCGAGTCGAAAAGTACGGCAACATTAAGGGTGAAGAATTTTCTATTAGTTGCAGTTTTGGTGTTGCTCAGCTTGTCGATGATGAATCATGGGATTCATTGGTTGGGCGAGCGGATAAAGCGCTTTATGAAGCTAAAGAGTCAGGGCGAAACAAGGTGTGCTCATGCACTTTGACGTCTTTGGACATGCGCTATGCGTAGTTGGCATGTGGGATATAATTAAAGAAACGCCCCTCATTAGTGAGGGGCGTTTTGCTATTTAGTTTGGGCAACTTCATCCACTAAATAGAGGATGGATTGGTAAGGAATACCGCTGTGATGAGACAGGCCTATTTCACAAGTAATACTGTTGCTAAAGCCTCGTGTGCATCCACTTGGAACTTGCTGCTTAAGCGGAGCAACCGCTGCTTCATTAAGCTCTGGAGTGGTAAACCCTTTGTCTCCTGCCCAGCCACAACATTGAATGTGTTCGGGTAACACCACATCGCTGGCGCAAGCCTTAGCGAGATTTAACATTGATTGCTCTAAACCCATACGTCTAGAACTGCAGGTCACATGAAGCATCACAGTTTCGTCTATCGGTGCCAATGCCAAAGTATCTAACAAGTAATCGTGGGTAAACTTGACTGGCTCAACAATGGTCATGGGTTTGGTGAATTGCTCAATACTACGTTTTGCGCATGGGCTGGTGTCCATGAGGATAGGGTATGTACCGTTTTCGCTGGCTTCCCATAACGCATCTTCAAGTTGAAGACTCTTTTGTTTTGCTATATCCACCATGCCTTTACTGTCGTAGGGCATACCGCAACATTGGTCACTCAGTTTTTTAGGCGTAACCAATTCAAATCCAGCTTTTGAAATAAGTGACAATGTCACTTCTTCTAGGGGGCGTTGATCCCTTGCTGCGGGTTGAGTTTGCATATTGCGACTTGCACACGATGGGAGATACACGACTTTCTTTATCGTTGAGTTTGCAGCTGGCTTGTCATCGAGCGCTTTTTCAATATCGAAGTTACTTCCGTTTGGTGTCTCTGCGAGCCATGCAGGTGTGGCGTCTTTAGTGATTGAGCGCATTCCTTTGGCGATATTCGCCACTCGTTGCGCCCCAAGGAGATTAGAGGCTACGTGACCGCTCTTGAGGCCAAACCTTGCGATAGTGGTTGTCGCACTAAAATGATCAGCTGTCCATTTTGCAATGGGTCGAAACTTCTCATACTTAGGAGCTCGCAGCTTCTTCACCAATTCCCCTGTATTGATACCGACGGGACAACGATCAGCACATAAACCAGTTGCTGCACAGGTATCCAAGCCTTGATACTCAAATACCTTTTCTAGCTCGCTAGCTTGAGTTGATTCGCCATTGGCTCGGCGACGTTGCAGCTCCCGGAATAGAACAATACGTTGTCTAGGAGAAAGGGTGAGGGTACGTGATGGGCATACGGGTTCGCAGAAGCCACACTCGATGCAACGATCAACAATATCGTCGGCCGCGGGCATAGGTTTGAGGTTTTCGATGTGCGAATGTGGGTTGTCATTGATGATGACGCCCGGATTCAATAACCCTTGAGGATCGAACAAGGTCTTGATGCGTTGCATTAAGGCATAGCCTTCTTCTCCCCATTCAAGCTCGACGTAAGGCGCCATGTTTCGCCCTGTACCGTGCTCGGCTTTTAATGAACCTTGATACTTTACTGCGACTAAATCAGCCACATCATCCATAAAGCCACCGTAGCGTTCGATTTCCGATTGACTATCGAAACCTTGAGTGAAGACAAAGTGCAAGTTGCCTTCAAGCGCATGGCCAAAGATGATGGCTTCATCGTACTGATATTTGTCAAACAGTTGCTGTAGATCTCGAACTCCAGCGGCCAAATTTTCTACTGGGAATGCAACGTCCTCAATAATGACGGTGGTACCCACTTCACGCACAGCACCAACAGCAGGGAACATGCCTTTGCGAATACCCCAGAGCGTTGCGACAGTACTCGGGTCAAGGGTAAATGGCACCGACTCAATAATGGTGTAATCCGAAAGTGATGCCATCACGTTCGTAGTGTGAGCATCCAGTGTGGTTTTGTCTGAGGCGTGGACTTCGATAAGCAGAGCGGTTGCTTCTAGGTCGAGTTGCTGAATAAAGCTTGGCATACCCGGTTTGTCGGCTACTGAGCGCAGCGCTCGACCATCCATCATCTCCACGGCAGCGACTGGGGTACTCGATAGTGTTGTCACAGCTTGGCTTGCTTCTTCAATGTTAGAGAAGACCAGCAAAGTAGAGGCTTTGAACTCATGTTCTACAACCGTGTTGTAAGTAATTTCAGCAATGAAACCTAATGTACCTTCTGAACCAATCATAAGGTGCTCAAGGACTTCGATAGGATCAGAATAATCGACGAGTGCGTTTAAAGCGTATCCAGTGGTGTTTTTTAATCGATACTTGTGGGCAATTTTACTAGCCAGTTCGTTATTGGCTTGCGTTTCTTCGGCTAATGTTTTGAGTCCTTCAATCAAACTCGGGTTGGTCTGTTTAAAACTCTCAATACTTTGTTGACTCCCCGTATCCAAAATTGAGCCATCTGCGAACACTAATTTCATGCTTTCAACAGTACGATATGAGTTTTGTGCCGTACCACAACACATGCCGCTGGCATTATTAGCTGCAATTCCGCCGATTTTACACGTATTGATCGACGCTGGATCTGGCCCGATTTTTCGTTGGAAAGGCAGTAGATATTTATTCGCATCAGCGCCAATGACACCAGGTTGCAGTTTTATTTGTGCGCCATCATTGATAATGGTATGACCGCGCCAGTCGTCAGTAAGAGCAATCAATACGGAGTCTGATACCGCTTGCCCTGAAAGGCTAGTCCCTGCCGCACGAAACGTGAAAGGGACGTTGTGTTCTTTGCAGCATTGGATAGCGAACACCACCTCATCGAGATCTTTGAGTCTTAGAACGATCTGAGGAATGAGTCGATAGAAACTGGCATCGGTACCATAAGCCAGACGTTGTGCATCGTCTGTGATGATGCGTTCGCTATCAATTTTGGTGGCGAGTTGCTGTTTTACTACTGAGTAGCGTTGTTCTTTGCTATTGAGTTCTTGTTGTGTCTTAGCGTCTACATGGCTCATTCCAGTGTCCTTTATTCTTATTCGTCTTCCAGCAGTAACACGATCAGCTGGCTTGGTCCGTGTGCGCCATAGGCGAGCGTTTGTTGGATATCTGCAGTTTTCGAAGGGCCAGATATTAATAGCGCGTTTGTCGGCATGTAATGATTCCAGTTGTTCTCTTGCATCACCTGCAAGAAATGACCATACAATGCTGATTTCTTAACGACAGCAATGTGGCTCGGAGGCACTAGCGATAGTGTTCTAGGCTCATGCTCTGTAGGCCAAAGTATCAAAGCACCAGTATCAGCGATACCTCCAAGGGTGTGTGTGATACCTACATCAATATCGTTAAACAGTTCAGATTTCCATTGCTCAATTTCTTTATTGAATGTGGTAACGTTTCGTGTGCTGGTGGCGACTTCAAAATCGTTGATGTATTCACCAGCCGTGCCAATTGCGATGTTCTGAAATTGATATTGCTCCATAACGGATTGTAAAGTAGGGCTTAATTCCGCTCTTGTGGTGACTCGAACATCGGCGTGGTTTGCTGTCATCATGTCAAAGAAGCGTTGGGCTTTATCATCTGCCGTAATATCTGGGTGACTACCCCAAGGAAAAAACGCCATCTCTTCGGCTGTTTTGGGGGTTCGCTTTGCCTGTTTTAGGCGCCCAAGAATGTTATCTTTCGCAAGTCTTGTATTCATGCTCATTTCCTCTGTTACTTCTTAGGCTCGGTCTTATTTTTCTCAACCATAATTTGATGCAGTGTTCTCTTAGCTGGTTTAGGACTGGTTCGACATTGTGTCCAGGCACCCAGTTTATTTGGAATTAAGCTCTGCATTTTTGTCGCCATAAATGTCCCTGCATGGTAGAGATGGGATGAACTTGCGGCTAAAGCAAACCCTTTCATCGCCGCAGACTCCATTTTGCTGTGTGCTGCGTTCTGTCCGTTGAGTTCTAGGTTATCTTTACTCACTTTGTTCTTCGCTTCTTTACGCAGGCGCAACAGCATTTCTGGAATAGGGATGCGTACTGGACACACTTCACCACACGCACCACATAGACTTGAAGCCGTCACGAGATCTTTAGTTTTATCGATTCCCAATAGGTGAGGAGAAATGATCTTGCCAATTGGGCCAGGATAAACGGTGCCATAGGCGTGGCCACCAATCTTGGTATAAACAGGGCAGTGATTCATGCATGCTCCACAGCGAATACATTGCAACGTTTTGCGTAGCTCTTCGTCTTGGAAGGCTTGGCTACGGCCGTTGTCGAGCAGAATTAAGTGGACTTCCTGAGGTCCGTCTTTCTCTCCTGCTTTACGAGGAGAGCTGATCATATTGAAGTAGGTCGTAATTGCCTGCCCAGTGGCAGAACGAGTCAACGCGCTATACAAAGGCGGCACGTCTGCGAGGTATTCAACGACTTTTTCGATACCGGTAATCGCGATGTGGACGTTAGGTACTGTGGTAGACATCCTGCCATTGCCTTCATTTTCTACCAAACACAGCGTTCCCGTTTCAGCTACGGCAAAGTTCACGCCCGATAAGCCGATGTCGGCTTCAAAGAACTTTTGTCTCAAGCGAGTACGTCCGGTCTGAATCAAGCTATCAACGTCGGTGGTAGGACTAAATCCCTCAAGATTTGCTTCGAATGTGTCACTGACTTCTTGCTTATTCTTGTGGATAGCCGGCATGATGATGTGCGATGGTTTGTCACCATCAAGTTGCACTATGTACTCGCCCATGTCGCTTTCAAGACATTCGATACCCAGTTTTGCCATCTCATGGTTCATCTCAATCTCTTCACTGACCATAGACTTACCTTTGATGATGCTTTTGGCGTCATGCTCGGAAGCAATAGAGGCGATAATCGCATTAGCTTGCTCTGGATTTTCTGCCCAATGGACTTGGATACCGTTTCGATAACAGTTGAATTCCAGTTGTTCGAGCAGCTCCGGTAACTTACTAAGACAGCGCTGACGAATGGCTTCGGCCAGGTCGCGGGTCTGCTTCTCTTCATCCAAATCAGAGAAAGCTGTTTTACGTTTATCGCGCAGGTAGTCCATTGCGCCACGGAAATTAGCTCTAAGCTGCTTATCGGCTAGAGCATCTTTTGCTAGGGCGTGAAACTGTTCAGGAGTCTGGCTCATTAGGATTCTCCTTGGGTACGTTCTAGCAAAAATGAGGCTATATGGCGGCCTTTGATGGCTTTGCCTTGATATTCAAAAGCGCCGTTAATATTGAGTAAGCAACCCCAGTCAGCACTTACTAAAGTATCTGATGCTGTTGCTTCGATGTGTCGAGTTTTGTCTTCAACCATCGCTTGGGAAATATTTGGATGTCTGACCGAAAAGCTGCCACCAAAGCCGCAACACTCACTCTCGTAATCTTGCATTCTCAGTTCGACATTGGACAGTTGGCTGAGCAAGTCTGTGGCGGTAACGTGGACGTTCATTTCTCGCCTAGCAGCGCAAGAAGTATGCATGACAACACTCGTTGGTTGACCTTTATCATCTAGCCTCACACGGCAAACATTTACTAAGAATTCAGTGAGCTCATAGACACGGTCACAAAAGCTATCCACTTTGGCTTGGTTCTTATCGCCTTTGAATAATCGACGATAATGATGGTGCATCATTCCTCCACAGGAACCGGATAATACGATCACAGGAATTTCTTCTGTGAACAGGTCCATTTGGCTTTGCGCGACTTGCTTAGCTTCATTTTCATAACCTGAGGTATAAGCTGGCTGACCGCAGCACGTTTGTTTTTCAACAAACTCTACATCGATACCTTGTTGCTTCAGCAGTGTCATCGCATCAAGACCCGCTTCAGGGTCAAATACATCGACGAGGCAAGTGGCATAAAAATAAACTTTGCTCGGTTTTGAGGGATAGATTCGCATTGCTTTGCTCCAGCACCAGACCCATTTTTATGGGTTTATATTCTTATATAGACTAGATGTAACATTCTGAAAAATAAGCGCACTTACCTTCTTGAGATAATTCACAACTTCACTCAAAAAACGAGGTAAGTGCGTGGTTAATTGAACCTAAATCAGTTCATCAAGGCATCGGTGAAATGGAAGCCGTAAACCAGAGCCAATCCAATGAGACCGGTAACGACTAAGTAATAGAATGTGGGTATAACCGTCCTGCGCAACGTTAGGCCTTCACGTCCCAGTAGTCCTACGGTAGCAGAGGCAGCGACGACGTTATGAATAGCGATCATATTACCGGCTGCTGCTCCTACCGCTTGCAATGCAATCACAGCAGTGGTTGAAATAGTAAGAGTTTGTGCAACTTCGAACTGGAACTGGCTGAACATCATGTTAGACACCGTATTTGAGCCCGCAATGAATGCTCCTAAAGCACCGATTGTGGCACTTAGCGCAGGAAAAGCTTCACCAACCATGGCAGAGGCTAAATTAGCCGTGGTTACTGGCATGCTCGCTAGATCGGCACCGTTTACCCCAGAGTTAATGAAGATACGAACCATCGGGATGGTAAAGACAAGAACAAAGCCAGCTCCTATAAGCGTTTTGCTCGATTCACCAAAAGCGGCGACCAGTGGTTTCGCACTGCGTGATTGAATAATGACTGCCAACAAGGCAACGAACACTAGGATTCCGCCCGGCAAATATAGAGGCTGAATAGCGGTGCTAATACCAGTCTCTCCAAGAATATTGCTGAACGATAGACTCACACTGGTCAGGAAGCCTTTAAACTCAGAGCTGACTCGGCTAGCCACCAAGATGACGGCTAACAGCACATAAGGTAGCCAGGCGACGGCTATCGACATTGGCTTTCCGTTTGATTCGGAAAGATCCATTTTCAACGAACCTAGCCACTCAGTTGGCCATTTATCTTCGCTTTCAAAATCCCATTTTGATTTCGGTACTAGGAAGCCCTTTTTTGCCGCACTGACGACGATGGCTAGGCCGACAAGCCCGCCAATGAGTGATGGGAACTCAGGGCCGAGAAGAATGCCTGTAAGCGCATATGGAATAGTAAACGCAACACCAGAAAATAGTGCAAATGGCAGGATGTCTAGACCTTCTGTCCAGCTGCGATTCTTACCAAAGAAACGGGTTAACATCATTGCCATAAGCACTGGCATGAGGGTTCCAACACAGGCATGAATAATGGCAACGTTAGCCGTAATTTGCTGCAAATACATGTCCCATGAAGCGCCGTGAGAAACCAAAGACTCGGTGATATTGTGGGTATCTAGACCTTTGTTTACACCGACTATGATAGGGGTACCTACCGCGCCAAAAGAGACGGGTGTAGATTGAATCATCATACCCATTAATACCGCAGCTAGCGCAGGGAAGCCAATGGCGACAAGCAGCGGTGCTGCAATTGCTGCAGGGGTTCCAAACCCAGATGCGCCCTCAATGAAGGAGCCAAAACACCACGCGATGATGATAGCTTGCACTCGACGGTCGGGGGAAATGTCGGTGAAACCGTTACGAATTGTGGTGATGGCTCCTGTATGTTTGAGGGTGTTGAGCAAGAAAATTGCACCAAACACTATCCAGAGTACGGAGACGGTAATTCCAAAGCCTTGAAATACCGACGCGAGAACGCGAGTGACCGACATATCCCAAGCAAATAGGGCAATAATTACGGTAAGTCCAAATGCAACAGGCATAGCTTTTTTTGCGGGCCAATTGAGACCGACCAGTAAGATGGCCGCGACAACGATAGGCGAAAATGCCACGAGGGCTAATAGAGTTTCAGACATGGGTTACTTCCTTTTGTCTTAGCTCATCCACTCCAACTATGTGAATGGGCGAAGTTGTCTTTATTATTTTTGTAATAGGGTTGTTAAGGTTGGGTGAATTTATCCCTTTATTTTTTGTTGATATAGAGAAATAATGAAAATGATTATTTCCAAAATTGGCATAATGTGATGCGAGCAGATGACTTAATTCTGTTCTACCAGGTGGTAGAAACAGGTGCTTTTAGCCGAGTGGCAGAGCAAAATAACCTTACAAATTCAGTAGTTAGTAAAAGAATTGCGCGTTTAGAAGAAGAATTGGGTGTCCAATTATTATATCGAACAACGCGTAAATTAACGCTCACTGAGGCTGGTAAAGCACTTGTTCATGGTGCGAAAAATGTGAAGCAAGCCACCCAAGAGGCTATGGAATCAGTTTCAGGGTATGGTGAGAATATTAGTGGTCACATCAAAATGTCCGTGCCGTCTATCTCCGGTGATTTGATCTTAGCCGATGCTGTGGCCGAATTTTGTAACATGCACCCCGGTCTCACCGTTGATATGTCGTTAGATAATCGATTTGTAGACTTGGTGGACGGAGGGTTTGATCTTGTTATTCGTACAGGATATCTAGAGGACTCAAGCCTAATAGCGCGTCATATCTTGGATTCTCAATGGGTAGTTTGTGCTTCTCCTTCCTACATTGCGAAAAACAGCAAACCTCTCAAGCCTGAAGATCTTACGCAACACAATTGTTTGCAATACGCTTATCAGACCACCGGAGCTTCAGAGTGGGAGTTTAAGGCAAATAAAGGTAACTATATCGTGCGCGTTTCAGGCTCATTTTCTACAGATAATGCCACTGCACTGCGAAAGGCGGCGTTAGGTGGGCATGGTATCGCGTATGTCCCGCGCTGCTTGGTATACCATGACATACGCAATGGTCAGCTGGTGGATATTTTTCCTGACCAAGTGGGTAAGCGTTTGGGAATCTATGCCGTTTACCCTTTTACTCGACAACCGCCAAACAAAGTGAGGCTGTTGATAGAACATATCCGAACCCGTTATTTAGCGATATCTCACTACTTCTGATATCTCACTATTTCTGAGTAAGAGCGAGTATTGACTTAGTGAGAATGTATCATTCTCTGTTTGATCCACAGTTTGGAAAAGTCGCACCAGCCAATGGAGTTGATTTCCACGCCTCGAATACGAGAAGGGATACTCAAAGAAAGATCTTCTGACTTAATAATCGTCAGTACATGGTTTTTGTGTAACCAGGTAAGCAACGCGTCGAGAATCTGCTTTTGCTTTGATGTGTCTGCCTCCGAGCGTGCGGCCGATAGAGTGTGCTTCAAGTGGTCTTGTTGTTTCCAGGTTAGGTTTGTTTGCCAATATGGATAGAGCATAAAAAAAGCGATTAGACTTGTGGTTCTATCTCCTTCTAAGCGAATGCCACCAATGGCTAGGTCTTGTTTAGGTGCTGGATGACCATAGACGACTTGCGTACCGTTTGCCGTAACGTCTTGCTGTTTGAGAGCACTAATGAGTTTGCGTGAAAACCAACGGTTTTCGTTGTTGTTTTCAAAACAAAAGTCGACATGTGTATCACAGGGGATCGGTGAGTCTAGTCGACCGTTAAATAACCTCTCCAAACTGTGTTGAAACGACGAATTCTGTAGGGCTTTATTATTGATGAGCAGGAAAAAGTAGCCAATATCGGATGTTGACGCCGTGTATTGAACTTGCTCATCACTAAGGAAGAAGAAATTTTCAGCGCATTTCTTATCTTCTGCCCACTCCTTGTGAATCCAAAGTTCGATATGTTCGACCAGAGCCGATTGACCACAAAAGTTCGGATTGCGTTTCAAGCGAAGCAGTTTTTCGGAACTCACACCCACCATAAATGGGCCTGAGCCTATCGGTTTGAAATGACTCTCGGCACGATAGATAAAATGCTTAGGCATAATGGATGCCTCGGCTCTGCTCAGCAGCTTAGGTAGATGAGGGTCAGGGTACTTAAGTGTTATCTGGATTTGGTTAGCAGTATGACTAGTAATATCAGCGATATGATCGTATAGCGCACACCAGTAAGGTGAGAGAGTTAGTGACTTTAGGCTCTCTACTACGTCATTGGTGGTGACTGGAGACTGATCGTGAAAGACGACGCCACTACGCAGATAAAAGACCCAGCTAATTTTCTCATCATCGCTTTCCCATGCATGGGCGAGGTTACCACTGAATTCAGTCCCTTTAACATTGACTAGGGTCTGGAAAACCTCGTGAATGAGGTGGCGTTCAGTACGCTCCATAGTGTGATGAGGGTGGAGCCAACTGAGTCTGCGATGAAATGGAGCAAAAATGGTATCTTCACTGGCTGTTGTTGCATGCGTCAGGTAATGTTTTAGGCCACTAGCGACATTACGATTGTTAAAGCCAATCAGTTTATGCGCCAAATCGTAGTTGCCTTCTACAGTAGCCTGTTCAACCTCTTTGTAGCAGGCCTCAATAGGTTCTTGTAGGCAGACGAGTTTGCCCTTCATTCCTCTGCCACGGAGAGGAGTCCAGGATAACCATTGCTTAGTTTCCATTTGATTAAGTAACGTTCGCGCATGTCGCTCGCTGCATTGAAAATGTTCTGCAATCGAGCCGATAGTAATACGGTGATCTCCCGGCCCTAATTGCTTAAAAAGGTTTTCGTAGAGCTCAAGTTTACGCCTGTCTGCTGCCATTGAATATTTAATCTCGTTGTTCCGGTTTTTCTGTGATGGAGTCTTTATGTTGCTCTGAATATGTGGATATCCCCCAAAATGCATCAGTACCAAACAGCTCATTAAGTCGCTCGGCACGCTCTGCTGGAGAGACGTAAAACAGCTTTCCAAGTAAGCTATTGTTGTCCTCATATTTATAGGTGGCTTGAAAGTAATTAGCAACGAAATTGAAAAATGTCATAGTGTAAAGCCTCTGTCGTTTCGGTAGTAAAAGCTTACACTTGGTAGAATTTGAAAAACCGGAACAGATTTTTACACTGTTCCGGTTTTATAAATGAGTGGTTAAGTTAATGCATTAACGAGCGACGGCACCACCTAAGGTTAAGTCGTCTGGCCATTGAGTAATGGTGTTACCGCCTAGATAGATATTTCCTTTGACCGTGAGTTTTTTGGGAAAAGTGGTTATTTGTGAACCACCCAGATAAAGGTTGCCTTCTATGACCAAACCATTGGGCAGTTCAGTTAATTTAGTGCGAATGACACTTAGGTCGCCTTTGACATACATACCATTTGGTAGTTTGGTTACCGGCGTATCCGTGAGGTTGATATAGCCACCGGGAACAACACCAGCTGGCCACGCTTTTAATTGGCTTCCGAGAAAGTTAGCGTATCCTGTGATTTTGGTTCCTCTTGGCATGAATTCCACTAAACTATCTGAGGCATCTAAGCTACCTTTGATTTCAAGATTATTAGGTAGCATTTTAATAGGTGTCTTTGCGATATTGAGGTTGCCTTTTACGATTAATCCCTCAGGGAGTGTCGTATACGGCTTATTTCTCAGGTCAAGGTTGCCATAATTATCAAGATGGTTAAGTAGCTTATAATGATCGAGGTCTTGCGCCACTGAGTATGTGGTGAACAAAAGGGCTGCAACTATTGCAGCAAAAAAACGAATCATAATAACGAGATACCATACAATCAGAGCGACGTAGGTAGTTTGCAATGGAAATTAAGAGAAAACAATGGAAATCACTGGGCCTTGTGACGGCGATAATGTGTGCTTTCGCCTCGCCCTTATCGGCTAAAACCATCACCACGCCTGGGGCAGATGTTGGAGCTGCGGTATTGTTATCGGATTCCAAGCTCGGTAAGCGAGTCTGTTATTACAACGACAAAGCGTACTCATTAGGATCGGTGATTAATGTCGAAGGTGTAGTATTGCAATGTGTGGCGGAGCAGGACTTTGAAATGAATGGTCAACTTAAGTGGAAGCAATTAAAAAGCGAGCAATAATGCTCGCTTGATGTTACGTAAGCTCTAGTTATCTTGCCAGAGAACGTGTTTTCAGTTCGAAGATCAGTTTTTCAGCACTGACTTCAAACTTGAATCGAGCAGTGAGCTCTTTTGAGCTTTCTTCAAGTGGTGAAACTTCAAACTCAACGTTCTTACAGACAGCCTGAGCAAGTTCAACATACTTTTGAAGTTCAACTTCTAACTGTGCTTTTGAATCACTGAATAGCTGTACCTCGGCGACGTCGTCGCCTTCTTTGATGATAAAGCCCATTTCACCAGCTACACCACATGCATCGCATACGGTTGGCTCTTCATATGTATTTGACATAACGATACCTCTTACAAAATCTGTGTTTATTCTATATCTGTGGAAATAAGGTATCCAGTAATAAATACATGCTCAAAGGATTAGGTCATTGCGTTAAGATAT
>NZ_JAPPTJ010000035.1:0-336 GCF_027586995.1 Vibrio sp. La 4.2.2 | reverse complement strand
CTGAAAGAAGGCCAATCGGAAGACGTCATTTTCACGGTGAAAGTGACCGACGATAAAGGGGCGGTGACTGAGCAAGCCGTGACCATCACCATTACGGGTACCAACGACCAGCCAACATTTAATGCCAGCAGTAAGCTAGTGGGCGCCGTTACCGAAGCGGGTCACGATGATGCGGGTAACCCTCAAGCGGGCATATCTACCGCTACCGGTACATTAGTTGCGGATGATGTCGATGCAGATGCAACGCATAAATTCTCAGTGGACAATGGCGACAGCCCTTACGGCAAACTTGTGGTGCAAGAAGGTGGTCAATGGACCTTTACGCTAGATAACACC
>NZ_JAPPTJ010000034.1:0-367 GCF_027586995.1 Vibrio sp. La 4.2.2 | reverse complement strand
ATCTACTTCAGGAATTACGTGCCAGCCGTATGCTTCGAAGCGCTTCGGTGTATCGTCAGAGAACCAACCTTCGACTTCACCATCGATAGAAATACCGTTGTCATCCCAGAAAGCAATCAGCTTACCTAGACCTAGCGTGCCTGCTAGAGAACATGCTTCGTGAGAGATACCTTCCATCAGACAGCCGTCGCCCATGAAGACATAAGTGAAGTGGTCAACGATGTCGTGACCTTCTTTGTTGAATTGTGCTGCAAGAGATTTCTCAGCAATCGCCATACCAACCGCGTTGGTAATGCCTTGACCTAGAGGACCAGTCGTAGTCTCGATACCTGGTGCATAGCCGTACTCTGGGTGACCTGGCGTTTTA
>NZ_JAPPTJ010000033.1:0-367 GCF_027586995.1 Vibrio sp. La 4.2.2 | reverse complement strand
GTCTACTGCAGGAATTACGTGCCAGCCGTATGCTTCGAAGCGCTTAGGTGTATCGTCAGAGAACCAACCTTCCACTTCACCATCGATAGAAATACCGTTGTCATCCCAGAAAGCAATCAGCTTACCTAGACCTAGCGTACCTGCTAGAGAACATGCTTCGTGAGAGATACCTTCCATCAGACAGCCGTCACCCATGAAGACATAAGTGAAGTGGTCAACGATGTCGTGGCCTTCTTTGTTGAACTGAGCTGCAAGAGATTTCTCAGCAATCGCCATACCAACCGCGTTGGTAATGCCTTGACCTAGAGGACCAGTCGTCGTCTCGATACCTGGTGCATAGCCGTACTCTGGGTGACCTGGTGTTTTT
>NZ_JAPPTJ010000032.1:0-370 GCF_027586995.1 Vibrio sp. La 4.2.2 | reverse complement strand
GATTGCAGTGATAGGTCACGCATACGTTGCAGGATGTTCGTTGTCTCATTCATCGCGCCTTCAGCAGTTTGGGCGATAGAGATACCATCGTTCGCGTTGCGCACTGCCACATCAAGACCACGGCTTTGAACGTTCAAACGGTTCGAAATTTGTAGACCCGCTGCGTCGTCTTTCGCACTGTTGATTTTATGACCCGAAGACAAACGCTCCATTGACGTTGCTTGCGCCTGACTTGCGCTGTTTAGGTAACGCTGAGCGGTCATCGCTGATACGTTAGTATTTACATTCACTGCCATGTTGTTTCTCCAATTGATTTTCCGGTGTAGCGGTTTCCGACGTCTCGGAAAACCAAGTAGTTCTCTCAAAGTTA
>NZ_JAPPTJ010000031.1:0-586 GCF_027586995.1 Vibrio sp. La 4.2.2 | reverse complement strand
ATGAACGACAGCGCGGGTAACGCGATGACAACGCTGACGATTAACGCGAAACAAGGCGACGACATTGAGCAGCTAGCGACGTACATCAATGGTCAAACTGACCTAGTGCAAGCGTCTGTAGATGAAGACGGTGCCCTACAAGTATTCGCGAGCAACAATAAAGACATCGACAGCGCTTCATTAAGCTTCGGTGGCACGCTAGCGGGTTCAGGTGAGCTAGACATGTCAGGTGCAGCGGCAGCAGCAACGGTTAACGATATTGATGTCACGTCAGTAGGTGGCGCTCAAGAATCCGTGGCGATTCTGGACTCTGCGATGAAGTATGTGGATAGCCACCGTGCAGAGCTTGGTGCTTTCCAAAACCGCTTCAATCACGCTATCAACAACCTAGACAACATCAATGAGAATGTGAACGCGTCGAAGAGCCGTATCAAAGACACGGACTTTGCGAAAGAGACGACAGCGATGACGAAGAATCAAATTCTATCGCAAGCTTCAAGTTCGATTTTGGCGCAAGCGAAGCAAGCGCCAAACGCAGCATTGAGCCTACTAGGCTAAGCGTCACCTCAGATGACAAACAAAAAAA
>NZ_JAPPTJ010000030.1:0-620 GCF_027586995.1 Vibrio sp. La 4.2.2 | reverse complement strand
GGTCACGATGCTGACGCGATCAATGCAGCGATTGAAGCGGCAAAAGCGGATCCACGTCCAACACTTATCTGTACTAAAACCATCATCGGTTTTGGTTCACCAAACAAAGCGGGCTCTCACGACTGTCACGGTGCACCACTAGGTCACGACGAAATTGCAGCAGCACGTGAATTCCTGGGTTGGGAACACGGTCCATTCGAAATCCCTGCTGACATCAAAGCAGAGTGGGATGCAAACGAAGCGGGTAGCGCAAAAGAAGCAGCTTGGAACGAGAAGCTAGCGGCTTATGAAGCGGCTTACCCAGAACTAGCAGCTGAGTTTAAGCGTCGTGTGAACGGTGAGCTTCCAGCTCAGTGGGAACAAGAAGCAAGCAAGATCATTGCTGATCTTCAAGCTAACCCAGCAAACATTGCATCTCGTAAAGCGTCTCAAAATGCTCTAGAAGCGTTCGGTAAGATGCTTCCAGAATTCATGGGCGGCTCTGCTGACCTAGCACCATCAAACCTCACCATGTGGTCTGGCTCTCAGTCGCTAACGGCTGACGATGCGTCTGGTAACTACATCCACTACGGTGTACGTGAATTCGGTATGACCGCGATCATCAATGGTATCGCTCTGCA